>JBDTUQ010000006.1:0-81539 GCA_040007615.1 Novosphingobium sp. | reverse complement strand
CATCGCCATTGCCGCTACCGTCATCTGGTGGCTCAAATGAGTCCGCACCCTAGAATTACGGTGATGGTGTGGACGGCGCTCTGTTGCGGGTTTGATTCGGAGTGATCCGATCTCCACGGTGTGACTGTCGAAGGTCCACCAAAGGAACACCGTCCATGAGCAAGTTAGCAACCGATCTGTCGTCTGTCACGACCGTAGCCATCGATCTCGCCAAACATGTTTTTCAGGTTCACGCCACCGATGCACTTGGCAAGGTGATTGTCGCCCGCGCTTTGCGGCGGCGCGAGGTTCTGCCGTTCTTTGCCTCGCTGCCCAAGTGCCTTGTGGGCATGGAGGCTTGCAGTTCGGCGCATCACTGGGGGCGTGAACTGATCGCACTGGGGCATGAGGTGCGGCTGATCCCGCCCACCTATGTGAAGCCGTTCGTCAAACGCTAGAAGAACGACGCCAACGATGCCGCCGCGATCCACGATACGCTTGGTCGTCCGGGCCTGCGCTTTGTGAAGGTGCGTTCCATCGCTATAACAACCATTTTGCCATCTTCGGCAGCATCATCCCAACTCGGCCAAAGAGCGGTCCAGCAATTCACGCGCAGTGTCATTTTGTTCGAGCAGCTGACTGACCCGATCCGAAATCGACTGAAACTCCAGACTGCCAACCAATTCATCGCCAAATGATTCAACGAGCAAAGTTCGCACCAGCGCCTTGCGCAGATCTTGCCGGCTCACCCGGCCCTGCTGAACCATCTGGCGTAGAGAGACCAGCGGATCAAGGGGCGCGCTGCGCTCTTGCCGCGCGGCACCGGCGGCGCTACCGGCGGCGCTCTGGCCGCTGCGCTGATTCAGCTGTTGCAGCTTGTCCTTGAGGACAAGCATGGCCTGATCGATCCGGTTGATCGAGGTCATGGCCTTAGAGCCAGATGACGTTAGATTGCATCGCCGGGATTGCGTCAGGAAGCTTATCGGCGAGGAGCGTTGCGCAGGGCGGGCTGGTTGCCCGTCCAAGCGACGCGACGTTGTCCGAGGGGCTTCCTGACGCAACCGCAACCTGCACCGTTGGACGGGGACACGCAATAGCGTGTCCCCGGTGTCCCAGCGCCTCTGCGCCATCACTCATCCAACTCAAAAAACGTCAGGGGGCCTGTAAGCCGGGTTTTGTAGCGTGGACGGTATCCCTGAAGAGACCGTATCCGCACTGGCAGCCATTCCTCTTGGCGACACGTTGCCGTGCCGCTCCAGCAACCAACCCGGGCGATCGGCGCGAAACACGCTGTCTTGGTTGCCCAAGACGTGCCGCCCCTATTCGGTCTTGCTCCGGGTGGGGTTTACCATGCCGCGCCTGTTACCAGCCGCGCGGTGCGCTCTTACCGCACCCTTTCACCCTTACCTGTGGGCCTGTGAGCCGAAGCCCAAACGCCCCATCGGCGGTTTGCTCTCTGTGGCACTTTCCCTGGATTCGCATCCGGCGGGCGTTACCCGCCACCCTTGTTTCGTGGAGCCCGGACTTTCCTCGCATCTTACATCCCGCTCATGCTGAGCTTGACGAAGTACGCGGCTGCCCGGCCCCCTGACTAGGCCTACCTAGCACGGCCAAGGTCACGTTCCAACAGCAGGTCAAACAACATCGCCCCGATCTGGCCGTCAACTTCGCCGTTGATGAGGGCAGGCCGCCAGCGCCGCTGGAAAGCGCGCACGGCGGCGCGGCCATCGGTGATGTCATAGCCGAACCGCTCCAGTGCCAAAAAGAACGCGCCGTCGTTGTCATAGATCAGCCGGATCGACGGCTTTGGCACCGCCAGCGCCAGCTTGTGCCGGGCCAGCAAATCCCACGGGAACAGCTCGCCCGGATCGTCCTTGCGCGCCGGGGCGACATCGGAATGGCCGACGACGTTGGCATAGGGAATCCGGTTCCGCTTCACGATGTCAGCCAGCAGCGGCAGCAGCGCGCCGATCTGATCGTCGGGGAACGGCTGATAGCCCCACTCATGCCCCGGATTGGCCAGTTCGATGCCGATCGAGGCGGAATTGATATCGGTGATCCCGCGCCAATAGGCCTTGCCCGCGTGCCAGGCGCGTTTTTCCTCGTCCACCATCTGCGTAACGGTGCCGGCCTCGTCGATCAGGTAATGCGCGGAAACTTCGGCTTTTGGATCGCGCATCCGCTCCAGCGCATCGGCGGCGGTTGGCATCCCGGTATAGTGCAGCACCACCATTGTGACGGGCAGTTGCCGTTCGTTCCAGTTGGGTGATGGAACGTGGGCATGAACCAGCCAGTCGCGCATGGAGCCAGCCATCAGGATCAGCCCCCCGGCAGCACCGCGCCCATGACCAGCGCATCGTCGGTCAGGGCATATTGCAGCTTGCCGTCCACGCTTTGCGCCAGTTCGTACAGCATCTGGGCGGGGGCGGTGCGGCTGGAAAGGTCGGCCAGCGGCAACTTGCCTTCCAGCGCATGGCCGATGGTAACGTCGAACGCGATTTTGACGCCCGCCGCCCGGACCACGATCTCGCTGGTAGTGCCGCGCAGCTCCGCGCCGATTTCCAGCGTGCCGCCGCGCACCAGCGATTCGATGGCGAACAGCGACAGGTTGAGCAGCGTCTTGATCCCCGCCTTGGGCAAGGCATCGGCGGCCAGATTCCAGGTGACGGCAATGCCCCGGCTGTTATTGGCGGCCAGCGCCTCTACCAGCGCCTTGGCCTCTGCCACCGGCACCATCTCGCCAAAACCGCCCGCCGCGCCAAAGGCCAGGCGAAAGAACTTGAGCTTGTCAGCCGATGTCTTGGCGCTCTGTTCCAGCAGTTCCATGATCCGCCCGCGCATATCGATATCGCGCTCTTCTGCCAGCAATTCCAACCCGTTGGACAGCGCGCCCACCGGGCTGAGCATGTCATGGCACAGCCGCGAACACAGCAGGCTGGCAAGATCGAGGCTGGAAATGGTCATGAGTGTCTTGTTCCGCAACGAGAATTCATCGCCCCCATACTCTGCCCGGACTCGCTATGGAAGCCGCGTTGCGCGCAGAAACCTGAACAGAAGTCCCACTCAACCCGGCCTTGCCTGCTTTATGCGCTTACGGTAAGCGCGCGGCTCATCGCGGGATAGTAGATAAGAAGACTATGGCAGGCCATTCCAAATTCAAGAATATCATGCACCGCAAGGGCGCGCAGGATAAAAAGCGCTCGGCGCAGTTCAGCAAGCTCAGCCGCGAAATCACCGTCGCCGCTAAGATGGGCATGCCCGATCCCGACATGAACCCGCGCCTGCGCGCCGCCGTCAACGCGGCGAAAGCGCTATCTGTGCCCAAGGACAACATCCAGCGCGCCATCGACAAGGCGAGCAAGGGCGACGGCGAGAATTACGAGGAAGTGCGCTATGAAGGCTATGGCCCCGGCGGCGTCGCGCTGATTGTCGAGGCGCTGACCGACAATCGCAACCGCACCGCCACCAACGTCCGCACCGCCTTTGCCAAGAACGGCGGCAATCTGGGCGCCAGCGGCGCGGTGAGCCACGGTTTTGACCGGCTCGGCCTGATCGAATACCCCGGCAAGGCAGGCGACGAAGACACCGTTCTGGAAGCCGCTATCGAGGCCGGTGCAGACGATGTCGAAAGCGACATGGGCGATGGCGACGAAAACCCCGGCAGCCACCAGATCTGGGTCGCCGTCGATGCGCTCCACCCGGTCGCCCGCGAACTGGAAAAAACACTGGGCGAGGCTGAGGCGGTCAAGCTGGCATGGCGGCCCGGCCTGAAGGTCGAAGTCGGCGAAAGCGACGCCGCGACGCTGTTCAAGCTGATCGACGTGCTGGACGATGATGATGACGTGCAGGCCGTCTGGGGCAATTACGAAGTATCCGACGAAGTGATGGAGAAGCTGGGCTGAAAACTCCCCTCCCCTTCAGGGGAGGGGTTGGGGGTGGGGTTTGTCGAAAGCAGAAAGTTTGAAAACGGCAAGATTGGACGTGGGCATCTGGTATAATCAGGCCAGTGGTCACATTCATATCGCCGCCAAGAATCAGTTTATTTCCACAGTCAGCAACGATCCCTCCTCCAAACGCTATCATCCCAATCTCTATCGCAAATTATCCGACGCCTTGCGCAATGCGGACAAACCCCACCCCAACCCCTCCCCTGAAGAGGAGGGGCTAGAAGAATGCTCATAATCGGCCTCGACCCAGGCCTGGGCACGACCGGCTGGGGCATCGTGGCGAAATCGGGCAACCGGCTGAGCCACATCGCCAACGGTCAGGTAAAAACCGACCCCGCCGCCCCGCTGGCGCAGCGCCTCGTCACGCTCGACCGCGAACTGACCGACGTGATCCTGCATTACCAGCCCGATAGCGGCGCGGTGGAGGAAGTGTTCGTCAACGCCAACCCGCAATCGACGCTGAAACTGGGCCAGGCGCGCGGCGTGTGCCTGCTGGCCCTCGCCCGCACCGGAATGCCGGTGGCGGAATATTCGACCCGGTTGGTCAAGAAAGCGATCGTCGGCACCGGCGCGGCGGAAAAAGCGCAAGTGCAGGCGATGCTGAAAGTGCTGCTGCCGGGCGTAAAACTGGCCGGAGCGGACGCAGCGGACGCGCTGGCCGTGGCCATAGCGCACGCGCATTTGGTCAAAGCGATCTCTTAAACCTTCCACAACACCCCACCCCGCTCATGCTGAGCTTGTCGAAGCACACGCGCAACATCATTTCCCGCTTCCCCCCGAATCCCGCCTGTGCCATAGAACAAACCATGATCGCCAAGCTGACCGGCACCCTCGATGATTTCGGCCCCGACTGGGCGGTGATCGACGTTTCCGGCGTCGGTTACCTCGTCCATTGCAGCGCCAAAACGCTGCACGCGATGGGCGTGTCCGGCGATGTGGTGACGGTGCATACCGAACTGCAAGTGAGCGAAAACGACATGCGCCTGATCGGCTTTGCCAGCGGGGCAGAGCGCGAATGGTTCCGGCTGCTAACCGGCGTGCAGGGCGTGGGTAGCAAGATGGCGCTGGCGGTCCTGTCTGCCCTCTCCACCGAAGAAGTCCAACGCGCCTGCGCCGCTGGTGACGCCGCCACCGTGGCCAGAGCGCAAGGCGTCGGGCCGAAGCTGGCGGCGCGGATTGTGAATGAACTGAAGGACAAGGCGGGCGGAGTGGCGACTGTTCCCGGCGGAGTAGGCGTTGCGCCGCCGCCTGCTGGCTCGGTCAGTTCAGACGCGGTTTCGGCGTTGCAGAATCTGGGTTTCAAACCGGCGGTGGCGGCCAGTGCGGTTGCGCGGGCGGTGGATGAACTGGGCGACGGGGCGGGGCTGAACGCTCTGGTGCGCGTGGCGTTGAAGGGGGCGGCGGGGTGATGAGGAACGCCCTCCCCAATCGTCATCCTGAACTTGTTTCAGGACCCATCGAGCCGCAATCACGGCGCCAAGGGCGGCAAGCCCAACCCCACGGCAAGGTCGGCCCAATGCGGATTGCCATCGTTGATAAGGTTGATCTTCCACTGCCGGTGCCAGTTTTTGAGCTGCTTCTCCCGAGCAATCGCGCGATCCATATCGCCGAACAATTCAAAGCGGACGAGCCGGTGGACGCGGTATTTCGCGGCAAATCCCTGCTGAGCAGCGTTCCGGTGCTGCCACATCCGGCCCAGCAGATCAGCCGTAACGCCGATATACAACGTGCCGTAATGCCCGCTGGCAAGGATGTAGGTGCAAGGCTGGCGCTCGTCTCGCATGAGGCAGAGAGTGGGGCGAAATGGGTCCTGAAACAAGTTCAGGATGACGAAGTAAGGTTGGGTTTGGATATATTACTACCGCTCCCTCTCCCCACCTCACCCCACTTCGCACCCCAGAAGACCAAGACACGACCCTGCGCCCAGAAGGGACTTTTTACCCCCGGCCAAGCGGCTTGCCGCTTGAGCAAAGTTGGAGGATAATCCCGCTATGACCGAACTAAGCAAAATACTTCCGCCTGATCTCGAAAGCTGGATCGCAACCCGCGTGGCTGATGGCCGGTTTTTCGATGCGAGTGATTACTTGCGGGAACTGGTTCGGCGTGACCGGGCGGAAGTCGAGGACACCGCCTGGGTGCGCGCTATGGTTGAGGAGGGACTCGCCTCGGGTGTTATTGAGCGCGATGCCCGCGAAGTGCTTGAGGAAATTGCCAGTGAACGTCGCGCCCGGCGTGGCTGAAATCTGGCTGAGCCGGGCGGCTTTCACCGACCTGACGGAAATCGACGAATACAGCGCTGCGCAATTCGGCGATGCGGCGGCTGATGCTTACAAGAATGGGCTCGATCAGGCATTTACCCGCCTCGCCTCATTCCCCCGAAGCGCGGAAGTTCGGCCTGCTTATGGCGACGGCATCCGCTGCCTAAACTACGGACGCCATAGGATATTGTACCTTATTGACGGGGAGATTGTGCAGATAGTTCGTGTTCTTCACCAAGCACAAGACGTTCTGCGGAACTTGGCTCAATGACCCCCTCCCCCCACCTCACCCCCATGCGCACGCCAGAAGACCACGACGCCGCCTTGCGTCCGAAAACGCTCGCCGAATTTGTCGGGCAGGCCGCTGCCAAGGACAACCTCAGCGTATTCATCCAGTCCGCGCGTTCACGCAAAGAGGCGATGGATCATGTGCTATTTTTCGGCCCTCCCGGCCTTGGCAAGACCACGCTGGCGCAGATTGTCGCGCGCGAACTGGGCGTGGGTTTCCGCGCCACTTCCGGGCCTGTTATTGCCAAATCAGGCGATCTTGCGGCGCTCCTCACCAATCTGGAAGAAGGCGACGTCCTGTTCATTGACGAGATTCACCGGCTGAATCCCGTGGTCGAGGAGATCCTCTATCCGGCGATGGAAGACCGCGCGCTTGATCTGATTATCGGCGAAGGGCCGTCCGCCCGCTCGGTCCGCATCGATCTGCCGCCGTTCACGCTTGTCGGCGCCACCACCCGGCAAGGCCTGCTGACCACGCCGCTGCGCGACCGGTTCGGCATTCCGGTGCGGCTGATGTTCTATACCGTGGACGAGTTGGAAAAGGTCGTCTCGCGCGGGGCGGCGCTGCTGGGGATCGTCATGGAACCGGAAGGCGCGCGGGAAATCGCCCGGCGGGCACGCGGAACGCCGCGTGTCGCGGGTCGCCTGCTGCGCCGGGTGCGCGATTTTGCCCATGTCGCGGGCGACGGCGTGGTGACCCGCGCGATTGCCGATAACGCCTTGACGCGGCTGGAGATTGACCGGCTGGGGCTGGACGCGATGGACCGCCGCTATCTGACCATGATTGCCGACATCTATAAAGGCGGCCCGGTCGGGATCGAAACCTTGGCGGCGGGGCTTTCCGAACCGCGCGACACGGTGGAGGAAGTAATCGAACCCTACCTGATCCAGCTTGGCCTGATCGCCCGCACCGCGCGCGGGCGCTGCCTGAATGACGGCGGGTGGAAGCACCTGGGAATCGCTCCCCCGGCAGGCACATCGGGCACCCTGTTTGACCTGGACCCGGATTGAGCGCGGGCAGCCTGCCACACCCCAACGCATTCGCACATCGCCGTCGAACGGTTCCAAATCGGGACAACTGCCACGGCGCGGCCTGCCACTTGCCAAATAATTGGTAAATGCGACGGCAAATGACGGTTAACGCGATTGTCGTATGCCCCCGGCTCTGCGCTTCTGAAACCACAGGGCAATTCCCGCCAAGGCCGCCACGGCCCCATCGGACACCGCCCCCCGGAACAGTGAGAATATTATGTCGGTTCGTATGGCTCTCGCAAAATTGTCGGTATGCGCAGCAGGCGGCGCATTGCTGGGCGGCGGCGCAGTGCATGTCGCCGAAGCACCCAAGACCGCGCACCCGCAATATATCAAGCACGCCAAAGTGGCCAAGGCACCCGCACCGCATCGCGCGGCGCGCCACATCGCCCGCACAGAACCGCGCCGCGTGCGCCGCGTTCGCCGGGTGGTGACACGCACGATTTCGTGCTGCGCCCCGCAGCCGCAGATGGCGATGATGGCCATGCCGATGCCGCCGATGCCCCCGCAGCCAAGCGGTTCTTCGGGCGGCACCCCGATTGTCATCGGCGGCAGCGGCGGCTTTGGCTTTGGCGGCGGCTTCTTTGGCGGATTCTTTGGCGGCAGCGGCGGATCGAGCGGCGGCAGCGTGGTCATCACCTCAACCACCAGCGGCGGATCGACCTCTACCTCGGGCGGATCGACCTCCACTTCGGGTGGATCGACATCCAGCTCGACCGGCGGTCTGACGACGACTGGCGGATCGACTTCGACCAGCAGCGGCGGCATCACCAGTTCCACGACCACCGGCGGCGTTTCCACGTCGACCGGCGGCGTCACCAGTTCTACCTCGACTTCGTCAGGCAATGTTTCCACCTCGACTGGCGGCGTCACCAGCTCGACGGGCGGTGTTTCCACCTCGACCGGCGGTGTGTCCACTTCATCTGGCAATGTCTCGACATCATCGGGCAACGTCTCGACATCGTCAGGCAACGTCACCAGTTCGTCCAGCACATCCGGCTCGACTTCGGGTTCCAGCAGCACCAGCAGCTCCACCTCGTCGTCGACCAGCAGTTCGACATCTTCGTCAACCAGCAGCTCCGGCTCGACCGGCGGCAGTACGTCGTCCACATCGACCAGCACTGGCGGCCATGATGTTCCCGCGCCGCCGATGTTGCTGCTGTTCGGTGCAGCTGCCGCAACGCTGGTGGCCCGCCGCCGCAAGGCGCTTGTCGCCGCCTGATCCGCGCGGTTCGCGCTGCTGAACCAGATCCTCCCCGTGCCGGGGAGGCTTGGCGGTGTTCCAGATTGCAGCCACCTCGCCCTATTCCACCAGCCGCACATCCAGCGCCGCAAACCCGCCCGCGACATCGCGCCAGAAGCTGACCTTACCGCCCGCAGCTATTGCCCAGACCAGCCCATCGCCACCGGCCTGCTCGCTGTCAGTTGCCGAAGGCCGGTCAAGCCCGTTGGGGTGTGAGTGGTAATAGCCAAGCACTTGCCGCCCACCCCCGCGCGCAGCACGGTGCGCGGCGATCAGCGCCGCCGGGTCTATCTCGAAATGACGGAGCGGGTCGGCGGCAACATTCCCCGCAGGCAAGGCAAGCTCGATCACGCCGCCGCACCCCAGCAGCAGCCCGCAAGCCTCTTGCGGGTGCGCGCGCGCTGCTTCGTTCAGCACTGTGGCAATTGCGCCACTTGTCACGGCAAGGTCCGTCCCCATCTCGTGCATCATGGGGGAACGGGGCACCATACATCAAGGCGTTATCGCCACTGCGGGAGAGCGGCTGGACAAGGCGCTCGCGACTGCCAGCGGGCTATCGCGTGAACGCATCAAGGCGCTGATGGGCGAGGGCCGCATCACGCTGGGCGGCAAGCCGGTCAGCCAGCCGACGCTGAAGGCGGATGCCGGAACCCCGTTCACCATTTCCATTCCCAAGGCCGCGCCCGCTACCGCGCAGGCGCAGGATATTCCGCTGGTCGTCGTCTATGAGGATGACGACCTGATCGTGATCGACAAGCCCGCCGGACTGGTCGTCCATCCAGCGGCGGGCAATCTGGATGGAACGCTGGTCAACGCGCTGCTGCACCATTGCCGGGGGCAACTTTCCGGCATCGGCGGAATCGCCCGGCCCGGCATCGTCCACCGGATAGACAAGGATACTTCCGGGCTGCTGGTCGTTGCCAAACACGACGCCGCGCATGAAGGGCTGGCGCGCCAGTTCGCCGATCATTCCATCGAACGCGCCTATCTAGCGGTTGTTGGCGGACTGCCCATGCCGCCCGCCGGAACCGTGCGCGGGGCGATTGCCCGCTCCAACGCGGATCGCAAGAAGATGGCGCTGGTCGAGGATGGTCCCAATCGGACAAGGGGCAAACACGCCGTCACCCATTACAAGACGCTGGAGCGATTCGACCGCGCGGCGCTGGTGGAATGCCGGCTGGAAACAGGCAGAACCCACCAGGTCCGCGTTCATATGGCGTCAATCGGTCATGCGCTATTGGGGGATCCCGTCTATGGCCGAACACCCCCGCCCTTGCGCGCCCTTCTTGCCGAGCTGCAGTTCCGCCGACAGGCACTGCACGCCGCCGTACTGGGATTCCTTCACCCCGTCAGCGGCCAGCCCCTGCGCTTCGCCAGCGATACGCCCGCCGATATCGCTGCGCTGCTGATAGAATTAGGGAACTGAAATCGGGTTTTTGTGTTAGTCTATAAGGACGAGTGGCTGCAAAAGGGGTCATGCCTCTACAGGGTGTCCCAAACGCAGGCCGACTATGAAAGGACGAGTGAGTATTATGTCCGCTACTGATCGCAAGCTGCCTGCCGTGCCTAGCCTGGGCGGTGAGCAAAGCCTCAATCGCTATCTGACCGAGATCAAGAAGTACCCGCTGCTGACCGCGGAACAGGAATACATGCTGGCAAAACGCTATGCCGAGCATCAGGATCCTGATGCCGCCGCGCAGCTCGTCACCAGCCACCTGCGCCTGGTGGCGAAGATCGCGATGGGTTATCGCGGCTATGGCCTGCCGGTGTCCGAACTGATTTCCGAAGGCAATATCGGCCTGATGCAGGGCGTGAAGAAGTTTGAGCCTGAGCGCGGTTTCCGTCTGGCGACATATGCCATGTGGTGGATCAAGGCTTCGATGCAGGAGTTCATCCTGCGCAGCTGGAGCCTGGTCAAGATCGGCACGACTGCCGCCCAGAAAAAGCTGTTCTTCAACCTTCGCCGGATGAAGAAAAACCTTGAGGCGTATGAGGATAGCGACCTCAAGCCTGAAGACGTGACCAAGATCGCCACCACTCTGGGCGTGTCTGAGACCGAAGTGGTCAACATGAACCGCCGCATGATGATGGGCGGCGATGCCAGCCTGAACGTCTCGTTCAATGAGGACGGCGAAGGCCAGTGGCAGGACATGCTGCACGACGAACGGCCGCTTCAGGACGAAACCGTCGCCGAGGCGGAGGAGACTGGCTATCGCCATGCTCTGCTGACTGAGGCGCTGTCGACCCTGAACGAGCGGGAGCGCCATATCTTGACCGACCGCCGCCTGATCGAAGACCCGCGCACGCTGGAAGACCTGAGCCAGGTCTACAACGTCAGCCGCGAACGGGTCCGCCAGATCGAAGTGCGCGCGTTTGAAAAGCTGCAGAAGGCGATTTTGCAGATTGCGACGGATCGACGGTTGCTGCCTGCGGGTTGATTGGTTTCCCCCTCCTTTTCAGAGGAGGGGGATTTTACCCCCGTCCGCAACACAGGCAATTGGCGCGGGGGCAAACACGCGCTAATCCCTGCCGATGAGAAACGTCTTCCGCGCCACCCGTCCCACCACGCAGCGCGGCTTCCTCTATCGGCTAGCCTGGTGGATCAGCCGCGCGATCCTGTGGTTCCTCGGCCTCAGCCTGGCTCTGACGCTGGCGTACAAATGGCTGCCGGTGCCGATCACCGCGACCATGATCATGGACCCCAACGGCATCGAAAAACAGTGGACGCCCTTGTCACGGATTGACCGCAACATGGTCGCCGCAGTCATCGCCGGAGAGGATGGAAAATTCTGCCTTCACAACGGCTTCGATACTGATGCCATGCAGAAGGCGTTTGAACGCAACCAGCGCGGCGGGCGCATCCGTGGCGGATCGACGATCAGCCAGCAGACCGCCAAGAACGTGTTCCTGTGGCAAGGCGGCGGCTATTTCCGCAAGGGGATGGAGGCCTGGTTCACCTTCCTGATCGAGAATATCTGGGGCAAGCGCAGGATCATGGAAGTCTACCTCAACGTCGCCGAAACCGGCATCGGCACGTTCGGCGCAGAGGCGGCGGCGCAGAGGTACTACCGCCACTCCGCCGCGCACCTGACCCGGGTAGAGGCCGCGCGCATCGCCGCCGCGCTGCCCAATCCCAAGAAACGCGCGGTCGTTTCCGTGTCCGGCTCCACCCGCCGCCACGGCAACGCCATCGCCGCGCGCAGCAACGTGGTGCGCAATTCGGATTACGATGAGTGCGTGTATTGAACGGCGCGATTAGGCATAGTGTTGATAAGGAAGTAAAATTGAGCGCCGATCATAATCACTCCCATCATCACGGGCACCATCATGGCCACCACCACGCCCCCGCTGGCGGGCATGACCGCGCTTTTGCCATCGGCGTAGTGCTGAACGGCGGATTCGTCGCGATTGAGGCGGCTTACGGGTTTTCATCCGGTTCGATGGCGCTGGTGGCGGATGCCGGGCATAACTTGTCAGACGTTCTGGGGCTGGTCATCGCCTGGGTCGCCACCACACTCGCCGCGCGGCCGCCGTCGGCGCGGTTTACTTATGGGTTCAAGAGTTCGTCGATACTGGCGGCGCTGGCCAATGCCGGGATGCTGCTGATCGCCATCGGCGCGATTCTGGTGGAAACGCTGCACCGGCTTTACAATCCCGAGCCAGTGGCTGGCGGCGTGGTCATGGTCGTGGCTGCGGTGGGCATCGCGGTCAACACCCTGACCGCGCTGATGTTCATGCGCGGGCGCAAGCATGACATCAACTTGCGCGGCGCGTTCCTGCACATGGCGGCGGACGCGGCAGTTTCCGCCGGAGTTGTCGTCGCCGGGCTGATGATCCTGCGCACCGGAAAAACGTGGATCGATCCGGTGGCCAGCCTGACCATTCTGGCGGTGATCACCTGGAGCACCTGGGGGCTGGCGCGCGATTCGTTGAAACTGGGCCTATTGGGCGTTCCCGACGGCATCGATCATGCCGCCGTGCGCGGGTTCCTGATGGAGCAGCCCGGCGTCTCATCGGTGCATGACCTGCATATCTGGCCGATCAGCACCACCGAAACCGCGCTCACCGCGCATCTCCACATGCCCGGCGGACACCCCAGCGACGGATTTCTGCATGACCTGGCGGAGGAACTGGCCCACGACTTCCGCATCGGCCATTCCACCTTACAAGTCGAAACCGGCGCCGAAGCCGCCTGCGCGCTGCATCCTGAGGATGTGGTGTAAGGCGGCGTTCGTTTAGCGCGCCTTGCCGGAAATCTTATTCAAATCCTCCCCGGTACGGGGAGGTGCCCTGAAAGGGTGGAGGGGGCCCACCTCTCTATCGGGCGCAGCATTTGTGGTGACGCAGGCCCCCTCCGTCAGCCGCTTCGCGTCCGCCACCTCCCCGTGCCGGGGAGGATTTGGATCAGGCCGCTTCTTCCTTGCCCTTGTGTACCCGCACCGGTTCCTTGCGGCCTTCGACCACGTCCTTGTCGATCACCACTTCGGAAATGTTATCCTCGGTCGGCAGATCGAACATGGTGTCGAGCAGCATTGATTCGACAATCGAGCGCAGCCCGCGCGCGCCGGTTTTGCGTTCGATTGCCTTTTTGGCGATGGCTTCCAGTGCATCGTCAGTGAAGGTCAGCGCCACGTCTTCCAGATCGAACAGCTTGGCATATTGCTTGATCAGCGCGTTCTTCGGCTCTTTCAGGATCTTGACCAAAGCCTCGATATCAAGGTCTTCCAGCGTCGCGATCACCGGCAGGCGGCCGACGAATTCGGGGATCAGGCCAAACTTCAACAGATCTTCCGGCTCTGCCTTTTGCAGCAGTTCGCCAACCTTGCGCTTGTCAGGATCGGCAACATGCGCGCCGAAACCGATCGAGCGTTTTTGCAGACGGTCGGAAATGATCTTTTCCAGCCCGGCAAACGCGCCGCCGCAGATGAACAGGATGTTCGTGGTGTCAACCTGCAGGAATTCCTGCTGCGGATGCTTGCGGCCACCCTGCGGCGGGACAGAGGCGGTGGTGCCTTCCATCAGCTTGAGCAGGGCCTGCTGCACGCCTTCGCCCGAAACGTCGCGGGTGATGCTGGGGTTTTCCGCCTTGCGGCTGATCTTGTCGATCTCGTCGATATAGACGATGCCGTGCTGCGCCTTTTCGACATTGTAGTCGCTGGCCTGGAGCAGTTTCAGGATGATGTTTTCCACATCCTCACCCACGTAACCGGCTTCGGTCAGCGTGGTGGCGTCGGCCATTGTGAACGGCACGTCGAACGTCTTAGCCAGCGTCTGCGCCAGCAGCGTCTTGCCGCAGCCGGTCGGCCCGACGAGCAGGATGTTCGATTTCGAAAGTTCGACTTCGCCGCCGCCCTTGCCGCTGTGCTTTAACCGCTTGTAATGGTTGTGCACCGCGACCGAGAGCACGCGCTTGGCGCGGTCTTGCCCGATGACGTAATCGTTCAGCGTGGCAAAGATATCGCGCGGGCTGGGGACGCCGCCGTCCTTCTTGCCCGCAATCCCGGCCTTGGTTTCCTCGCGGATGATGTCGTTGCACAATTCCACGCATTCATCGCAGATGAACACGGTCGGCCCGGCAATCAGCTTGCGCACCTCATGCTGCGATTTCCCGCAGAAACTGCAATAGAGCGTGCTCTTTGCGTCTGATCCGCTCAGTTTGGTCATGCCTTTTCCTGTCCGATCCCCTTGTCAGGGGCCGCCGAGTCTAGCCCGGCAATTCAGATAATCAATCCCAGTGTATGACACAGGAACCTTGCGCAAGCCTGAAAACCGCCCCTACGGTGGGCAGAAAGCGGATTCAGCGAGCTTGTGTTACTCCTTGGGCGCTTCGATCGAGTCGCCTTCGGGGCGGCTTTCAAAGACCTTGTCGACCAGACCAAAGGCCAGCGCCTCGTCCGCTTCAAGGAAAGTGTCACGGTCCATCGCGGCTTCGATTTCGGGCAGGGTCTTGCCGGTATACTGCACGTAAAGGTCGTTCAGCCGCTTGCGCATGCGCAGGATTTCGCGCGCCTGAATCTCGATGTCCGAAGCCATGCCGCGCGCGCCGCCCGAAGGCTGGTGGATCATCACCCGCGCGTTGGGCAGGGCAATCCGCATCCCCGGCTCACCAGCGGCGAGCAGGAAGCTGCCCATCGAGGCGGCCTGGCCGATGCACACGGTCGATACGCGGGGGCGGATGTATTGCATGGTATCGTGGATCGCCAGACCCGCCGTGACCACGCCGCCGGGCGAATTGATGTACATCGAGATGTCCTTCGACGGATTCTCGCTTTCCAGAAACAGCAGCTGCGCCACGATGACCGAGGCCATGTGATCCTCAACCTCGCCAGTGATGAAGATGATCCGTTCACGCAGCAGGCGCGAATAGATGTCAAAGCTGCGCTCACCCCGGCTGGTCTGTTCGACAACCATCGGCACCAGCTGGCCGGTAATCGGATCGTGGGTAAATTTGCCTTGCGAACCGCTGTGGCCAAACAGGTCGATCATGAGAATCCTCGTTAAACTGAATGCGCCTATGTCGCGTCTGGACGGCGGATGTTCAAGGGCATTAACCGTGCTTGCTGTGCGCAATCGTGCAGACGGCGGAAAATCGAGCGATTATTACGCTGACAGATGGTCACGGAACCAGTCGGCCAGCTCGATTTCGCTGAGTTCCCCGGCGGCGAGGGCAAGGACTGTGCGAATGGCGTCGTCAGCCTTGAACGTGATCCGGATGCCGTTGAGGGCCAAAAATAGCCGTGCGAGTACCCATGCGGTGCGCTTGTTGCCATCGGCGAACGGATGATTGCGCGCCACTCCAAACGCGAACGCGGCGGCCAGCGCGCAAGGATCATCCTCGCCATAAGTCCATTGGTTGATTGGCCGCGCGAGCGTCGATTCCAGCGCGCCGCCATCGCGAACACCGGCAATGCCGCCATGTTCGGCCAGTTGCCGGTCATGCACAGCAAGCGCAACCTGGGCATCGAGCCACACCGGCTCAAGTCGAAGGGAATCAGTCACGGGATCGACGATTACTTGGCCAGAACGCGCAGAATATCGCGATCTTCACGCATGATCTGTTCTGCCAGGTCCATCTTGGCGGCGAAATCGGGGTCGCTGGCAGTGATGCGAACGCCATCCGGCGCTTCACTGACGAACAACGTATCCCCCACCCCAGCCCGCAACCGCGCCAGCAGTTCCTTGGGCAGGATGATCCCGGCAGAGTTGCCGATCCTGGTGATTTTTACCGAAGCGTTCATACAGCGGTTATAACATTGAACCAGGGATGGGGCAACGGGATTTGGGTTGCCCGGAAATTTTGCCTTTGCCGCACAACCTTTCTGCGATAATTTCCATACTTAAGCTTATGCCGCCAGAAATAGTCGCCTTGATCGACAATCCAGTGCTGCTGGCCATTGTCCTAACTTTCGGGGCTCTATTGGGTGCCGGAGCCGAACGCTTGGGCGAAAATTTCAACAAGAGAGATCGCCGCGCCTATTGGGAACGCCGCCAACAATGGCGGGGGAGAGGGAACAAAGGCTCCACTTCAGGTTGGCAAAAATCGTCGGCAGTTCCCCTTAAAGCAATGGCCAATCGTCCCACCCAAGATGCAGCCGAACAGTTGCGCCTTGTTATGGAAGCTCAGTTCAATTCTTGCCCGTTGCTCAACAAGTCTGAGCGGCGTTTGTTGACCTACATCGACAAGGCCTTGGCCGATCTTGCGCCCGGCTGGCGGGCGATGGCGCAAGTCTCGCTTGGCGAAATACTGGCCTCTGATGACCGGGATGCGTTTGGAGCGGTTAACAGCAAGCGTGTCGACTTTTTGATTATCGATACCGAATGCCGACCGCTCCACGCGGTAGAATTTCAGGGCAGTGGCCACCACCAAGGCACTGCCGCCGCGCGTGACGCGGTGAAGAAAGAGGCACTACGCCGCGCTGGCATTGGCTATGTCGAAGTGGTCAGCGGCGACACACCCGCAGACGTTCGGGCAATGGTACAGAAGTTGGTAGCGCGAGCGACTTTTGCACATGCATTGTTGCCTGTCGAACTACGCACCCTCACCCCAGAACAGCCTGCAACCGCGCATGAACCTTGTCCGCCAGCGGGTTCACTATCGTGACCCCCCGGCTGACAAACCCGTGCTGCATGTCTTCAGATAGCAGCACACTGCACCCGGCCTCTGCAGATGCGGTGAGAATCAGGGCGTCCCAAAATTGCAGCTTGTGATCAACCACAAGGTCCGCCGCTGCGACGGTTGTTTGGGCCTGGCTAGCGGCGGTGCCAAATGTTTCGGCGAATACAAGCAGGATTGCCCGCGCCTCTTCCGCTGACGCGCCGCCACGTCGCAGCACAACGAACAGCTCGCCCAGCGTCTGCGTCGGGGCGATCAGCGAGGCCTTCCCAGACAATCGCCCGATCAGGTCTCGCGTTGTGGCGATCTTGGCTTCATCCTGCGGTACGCGGCAGACGCCTGCCAGATAGGCCAGCACATTGCTGTCCAGCGCGATGCGTATCATTCGTACAGGCTCTCTCGCGACCAATCGCCCGCGTGGCGCACCGGCAGGGTCGCGACGAAAGTCAGCAGACGCATTACGGCACCTTGCTCGCTCGCCCGGTCAACAGGTTGCACCCGCGCCACCGCTCGCCCTCGCGACATCACGGTATAGCTTTCCCCGTCCGCCACTTCGCGGAGCATTTCGGAAAAGTGCTGGTTCGCCTCACTGGCGCTGATTGCCCGGTCCATTGCTATAATGTAGTGGATAACACTAAATTTGCAAGCGAACCCCCCCAACGGAAAAGGGCGCAGCTTGCGCTGCGCCCTTGCCGCCGCCCTGAGTCAGGACGACACCTGCCCCCGTCAGGGCAGGAACTGGAAAATCATTCAGCCTTGGCAGCAGCCTTTTTGGCCGGGGCCTTCTTGGCAGCAGGAGCAGCTTCGCCAGCATCGGCCTTGGGCGCAGCGGCCTTTTTGGCGGCGGGCTTTTTCGCGGGCTTTTCTTCTGCCGGAGCGGCTTCGGCCTCAGCTTCGGCCTTCTTGGCAGCAGGCTTCTTGGCCGCTGCCTTCTTGGCCGGCTTTGCGCCGTGATCGTGATCGCAATCGGGGCCGTGAACGTGGCCGCCTTCTTCCGCTTCGATCGCGGCTTCCAGCTCTTCCTTGGTCACGGTGCGTTCGGTGACTTCGGCCTTGTCGAACAGGAAGTCGACGACCTTGTCTTCATACAGCGGCGCGCGCAGCTGGGCGGCGGCCATCGGGTCTTGCTGGACGTATTCCATGAAACGCTGGCGGTCTTCCGCGCGATACTGCTGCGCGGCCTGCTGCATCAGCATCGACATTTCCTGATTGGAAACCTCTACGCCGTTCTGCTGGCCGATTTCCGACAACAACAGCCCAAGGCGCACGCGGCGCACGGCGATGGCACGGTAATCGTCCTTTTCGCCTTCAATCTCGGCCAGCGCGGCGGCGGGATCTTCCTCACCCTGGGTTTCCTGCACCAGCTGCTGCCAGATCTGGTCAAATTCCGCTTCGACCATCGATGGCGGCACGTCAAAATCGTGCGCGGTGGCCAGCGTATCAAGCAACTGGCGCTTCATCTGAGTGCGGGTCAGTCCGGCAGTTTCCTGCTCAAGCTGGCCGCGCAGCAGGCCGTTCAGCTGCTCAAGGCTTTCGAGGCCCAGGTTCTTGGCGAATTCGTCGTTCAGCACTGTCTCACCGGCAACCTTCACCGACTTGACGACGATGTCGAAAGTCACGGCCTTGCCCTTGAGGTTTTCGGCCGGGTAATCTTCGGGGAAGGTCACGTTGATGACGGTTTCGTCGCCAGCCTTCACGCCGACCAGCTGCTCTTCGAAGCCGGGGATGAAGCGTTTGGCGCCCAGTTCGATGGCCGCGTCTTCAGCCTTGCCGCCTTCAAATTCAACGCCATCAAGCTTGCCGGTGAAATCAACGATCACCTGATCGCCGTCAGCGGCCTTCTTGCCCTTTTTCGCGTCGGTGAAGCTCTTCTGCTGGCTGGCGATACGCATGGCCGATTCGGCCACTTCCTCGTCCGTGACCGGCACGACCAGCTTTTCCAGCTTCAGGCCATCAAGCGACGGCGCGGCGATGGTCGGCAGCACTTCAAGGCTGACGGTCAGCTCGGCATCCTTGCCTTCTTCATAGCCTTCACCCAGCGCGACGGCGGGCTGCATGGCGGGGCGCAGGCCGTTTTCGCTGACCAGCCTGTCCATCGCTTCGCGGATGACGGTGTTCAGCGCATCCTGATGCAACTGCGGCCCGTGCATCTTGCGCACCAGATTGGCGGGCACCTTGCCGGGGCGGAAGCCGGGCATTTTCACCTGCGGCGCGATCTTGGTCACTTCGCCTTCGATGCGCGAAGCGATCAGCTTCGCCGCGATGGTGACGGTATAGGCCCGCTTCAGGCCTTCATTGGTGGTTTCGACAATCTGCATGACAACAACAGCCTTTTCAAACACGCTGACGCGCTTCGCCGACTTCCAGACGTTTCGGAAATGGTGCGGGCGAAGGGACTCGAACCCCCACATCTTACGATACTGGTACCTAAAACCAGCGCGTCTACCAATTCCGCCACGCCCGCGACACGACGAAGCCAAAATAACAAGCCGCGGCCCTTAATCAGGTCTTGCGCAAAGGGCAAGCGGCTCCGCAGCGGACAAACCACAATGCCCACCACAATAGCTGTGAAAGGTTGCCGGACCGGGACGCAAACGTATTCTTTCCCGGCACTACTGGCCGAAAAATATTGCGCTTGCTAACAGAGTGCGATGGCTGGAGACTGCGATCATACCGGTGCCGCCCGCGCGCTGCGCGGCCTTCCTGCCGGCGGGGACGCATTGCCATGAGCTTTACTGCCGATTGCCTGCTGCTGTTCGGAGCCACCGGCGATCTTGCGCAGCGGATGTTGCTGCCCTCGCTTTGTGCGCTGGCCGCCGATGGCCTGGTGGCAGAAGACTTGCGCATCGTCTGCACCGCCCGTTCAGAGCATGACGACGCGGATTACCGCGCCTTTGCCCGCGCGGCGCTGGAAAAGTACCTGCCGGAACATCGCAAGCCGGCGATTGACGCCTTCCTGCCGCGTCTGAGCTACCAGACGCTTGACGCCACCCATACTGATCATTTTCATGCACTTGCAGCCAAAGTCGGCCCGATTGGCCAGGGATTGGCGATCTTCCTCTCCACCGCGCCGGGCCTGTTCGAGCCGACGATTGCGGGCCTGCTGGCCAGCGGGCTTACGGGTGAGAAAGTGCGGATCGGGCTGGAAAAGCCGCTCGGCACCAGCCTTGAAACCAGCCGCCACATCAACGATGCCGTGTCCCGCGCTTTTCCCGAGGACCGGATTTTCCGCATCGACCACTACCTTGGCAAGGAAACGGTGCAGAATCTGCTGGCGCTGCGCTTTGCCAATATCATGTTCGAACCGCTGTGGAATGCGGCGCATATCCATCATGTCCAGATCACCGTTGCCGAAACGGTCGGGCTGGAAGGGCGCGTCGGTTTCTATGACGGCGCGGGGGCGCTGCGCGACATGGTGCAGAACCATATGCTGCAACTGCTCGCATTGGTGGCGATGGAGCCGCCGTCCAATTATGATGCCACCGCGATCCGCGACGAAAAGGTCAAGGTGCTGCGCAGCCTGCGATTGGTCGGCCCGGAAGAAACTGTCACCGGCCAATACCGGGCCGGGGCGATCAACGGTGTTGCCGTGCCCGGCTATGACGATGAACTGGGCAAGGATTCGGAAACCGAAACCTTCGTCGCGATCAAGGCGCACGTCGATAACTGGCGCTGGAAGGGCGTGCCGTTCTATTTGCGCACCGGCAAGCGCCTGCCTGAGCGCGTGACCGAAATCATCATCAATTTCCGCCGTGTGCCCCATTCGATCTTCGCCAGCAAGGCCGCCAAGACCGAGCCGAACCGGCTGGTCATCGGTATCCAGCCAGAAGAAAACCTCACGCTTTCGCTGATGACCAAGGTGCCGGGGCTTGACCGGGGCGGCATCCGCCTGCGCCCGGTGCCGCTGGACATCGCGATGGACGATGCCTTTGCCGGGCCGACCCGGCGCATTGCCTATGAACGCCTGCTGCTCGACCTGATCGAGGGCGACCAGACGCTGTTCGTCCGCCGTGACGAGGTAGAGGCGCAGTGGGACTGGATCGACGCCATCCGCGCCAGCTGGGCCGATCACGGCCTCAGCCCCAGAACTTATACAGCCGGAAGCTGGGGTCCATCGGCGGCGATTGCCTTGGCTGAGCGCGACGGGGTGACCTGGCATGAATGAGGCCCGCCTCAGGCCCACCCCTAACCCCTCCCGCAAGCGGGCGGGGGACTGGCTTGCGCCCGAAGGCAGCCTTGCTCCCCTACCGCCTGCGGGAGGGGCTGGGGGTGGGCCTGTTTCCGTATATATCCACCCAATCATGGACACCCACAGATGACCCTGCACCCGGCAATCGAGCGCGTCACCGCCCGGATCATCGAGCGATCAAAGCCGGGGCGCACGCTCTATCTTGACCTGATGGAGCGTGAGGGTGACCGGCACGGCAGCCGCACCGCGCTGTCATGTTCCAATCTGGCGCACGGTTTCGCGGCGGCAGAGGGTGACAAGCCCGCGATTGCTGCCGGGCGGCGGCCCAATCTGGCCATCGTCACCGCCTATAACGACATGCTTTCCGCCCATCAGCCCTATGGCCGCTATCCCGAGGCGATGAAGATCTATGCCCGCGAAGTGGGCGCGACGGCGCAAGTCGCGGGCGGCGTGCCCGCCATGTGCGACGGGGTAACGCAAGGCCAGGACGGCATGGAGCTGTCGCTGTTCAGCCGCGACACCATCGCGCTGTCCACTGTGGTGGCGATGAGCCATGCGATGTTCGATGGCATGGCCCTGCTGGGCATCTGCGACAAGATCGTGCCCGGTCTGGTCATCGGCGCGCTGCGGTTTGGCCACTTGCCCGCGATCTTCGTTCCCGGCGGGCCGATGCCCTCTGGCCTTGCCAACAAGGAAAAGCAGAAAATCCGCCAGCTTTACGCCGAGGGCAAGGCGACGCGCGATGATCTGCTGGCCAGCGAAAGCGCCAGCTATCACTCGCCGGGCACCTGCACGTTCTATGGCACCGCCAATTCCAACCAGATGATGATGGAACTGATGGGCCTGCACATTCCCGCCGCTTCGTTCGTGCCGCCCAACACGCCGCTCCGCTCTGCGCTGACACGGGCGGCGGTGCACCGGCTGGCGGAAATCGGCAAGGACAGCCCCGATCCGCGCCCGATGGCCCGCGTGGTGGATGAAAAGGCCATTGTGAACGCCGCCGTCGGTCTGCTTGCCACCGGGGGATCGACCAACCACGCGATCCACATCCCCGCAATGGCGCGTGCCGCCGGGATCACGATCGACTGGCAGGATCTTGACGAGCTGTCCGCCGCCGTGCCGATGCTGGCTCGGGTCTATCCCAACGGCTCTGGCGACGTGAACCATTTCCACGCAGCGGGCGGCATCGGCTATGTCACGCGCGAACTGCTGGGTGCCGGGCTAATCCACGGCGACATCCTGACCATCGCGCCCGGCGGAATGCAGGACTATGCCAGCGAACCGGCGCTGGAGAACGACACGCTCGTCTGGCACCCATCACCCGCGCAGAGCGGTGACGACACCATGCTGCGCCCGGTTTCCAACCCGTTCACCCCCGATGGCGGGATGCGGCTGGTGCAGGGCAATCTAGGGCGCGGCACGTTCAAGACCAGCGCCGTCGACCAGTCGCGCTGGACGATAGAGGCCCCGGCCCGCGTGTTCGATACGCAAGAGGGGGTGCAGGAAGCGTTCAAGGCAGGCGAGCTGGACCGCGATGTGATCGTCGTCGTGCGCTTTCAAGGCCCGCGCGCCAATGGGATGCCCGAACTGCACAAGCTGACCCCGCCGCTGGGCGTGCTGCAGGACCGGGGCTTTCACGTCGCGCTGGTGACGGACGGGCGCATGTCAGGCGCATCGGGCAAAGTCCCCGCCGCGATCCACGTCACGCCCGAGGCATTGGGCGGTGGCCCGCTGGCCTATGTGCAGGACGGCGATGTGGTGCGGCTCTGCGCGCAGACCGGCACTATCGAGGTTCTGGCCGACTTGTCCGGCAGGGAGGCGGCTACACCGCACGAGAGTATGAACGGCGTCGGCCGCGAACTGTTCGCCATGTTCCGCCAGGGCGCGGATGGAGCGGAACAGGGCGCGTCGGCCATGCTCGCGGCAGCCGGGCTGTGAGGGGCAGAGCATCTTCCCCCCTCCCCTTCAGGGGAGGGGCCGGGGGTGGGGTCTATCGTACAGACGCGACCATGCGCATTTTGGACAGACCCCACCCCAACCCCTCCCCTAAAGAGGAGGGGCTTTAAGCATGACCCATCTCGTCACCATCGACATTGGCGGCACGCACGCGCGCTTTGCTCTGGCCCTGATCGGCGCGGACGGGACGATTGCGCTGGCTGAGCCGGTCACCCTGCGCACGAAAGACCACGTCAGCTTCCAGACCGCGTGGGAACACTTCGCCAGTTTGAACGCCAGCCCCCTGCCCCGCGCAGTGGCCATTGCCGTGGCCGGGCCGGTCGGCGGAGAGCTGATTCGCTTCACCAACAACCCGTGGACCCTGCAACCCGCGCTGCTGCCCGATCAGCTGGGGGTAGACGCGGTGACCCTGATCAACGATTTCGGCGCGGTCGGCCATGCCGTCGCCCGCGCGCCGGACAGCGATTTCATCCGCCTCGCCGGACCTGACGACGCCCTGCCCGCCGCCGGCACGATCAGCGTCGTCGGACCCGGCACCGGGCTTGGCGTCGCATCCATCTGGCGCGATGGCGCGGGCGCTTACCGCGTGCAGGCGACCGAAGGCGGGCACATCGGCTATGCCCCGCTTGACGGAATAGAAGACCAGATCCTCGCCCGCCTGCGCCAGCGCCACTTGCGCGTATCGGTGGAACGGGTCGTCGCCGGACCGGGCATTGTCGACATCTACGAAACGCTCGCCGCCATCGAAGGCAAGCCGTTCCAGCAAGTGGACGACAAAACCATCTGGGAACGCGGCGCGAGCGGGGAAGACAGCCTTGCCGCCGCCGCCATCGAACGGTTCTGTCTGTCACTCGGCTCGGTCGCGGGAGACATCGCGCTGGCTCAGGGAGCCAGCGGCGTGGTCATCGCCGGAGGGCTTGGTCTGCGCATCCGCGACACCCTGCTGGCGTCCGGTTTTGCCAGCCGCTTCACCGCCAAGGGCCGGTTCGAGGCGCTGATGGCCGCGCTGCCGGTCAAACTGATCACCCATCCGCAGCCGGGCCTTTATGGCGCCGCCGCCGCCTTTGCGCAGGAGCATCTGTCTTGAGAACGGTTGAACAGGTCATGCTGCTGGCCCCGGTGATCCCGGTGCTGGTGATCGAGGATGTCGCCCATGCCGTGCCGATTACACAGGCGCTGGTGGCGGGCGGGCTGACCGCGCTGGAAGTGACCTTGCGCACCCCCGCCGCGCTCGACGTGATCCGGGCGATGAAGCAGGTACCCGGCGCGGTGGTTGGCGCTGGCACCGTGCTGAACCCGCGCGATCTGGACGCGGCGCTGGAAGCGGGGGCGGAATTCATCGTCTCGCCCGGCCTCACCCCCGCGCTGGGCAAGGCGGCGATCGCCAGCGGCGTGCCGTTTCTGCCGGGCACCGCCAATGCCGCCGACATCATGCTGGGGCTGGACCTTGGCCTGACCCGGTTCAAATTTTTCCCGGCAGAGGCATCGGGCGGCATCCCCGCGCTGAAAGCCATTGCCGCGCCGTTCGGTATGGCCAAATTCTGCCCCACCGGCGGCGTGACGCTGGCCTCTGCGCCCGATTGGCTGGCGCTGGACGCAGTGCTTTGCGTCGGCGGCAGTTGGATGATAGGAAAAGGCACTCCTGACGTTACCGCCATCGAAGCAGCAGCGCGGGCCGCAAGCGCATTGAAATAAAAACCGGGAACAGTTTCACGAGGCAGACCTACAAACTCGCCCACCCTGAGCTTGTCGAAGGGCTGTCCTTTTCTTGTGAGGCAGGCGCTTATTCCAAAAGAAAAGCAGTCTTTCGACAGGCTCAGGGTGGAGGGGATAAGGGGGATGCAGTGGAGTAATTGCCCACGATCCGGGACAGGCTCTGAAAGTCCACTTCACCCCTCAACCGGGGCAAGGAGCAGTGCGATGATGAATATCACGGCCCTGGAAGAACGCTTGCAGGTATTGCATGTCCGCACGGCGGAAACGCCGCTGTTCAACCCGGTGTTTCAGCTGGGGCTGGAACTGTCGCGCGCCATAGAAGACGGGTCGCTCTCGCTCGATGCGATTGACAGCATGGTCGCCGAACTGGAATGCGAAAGCCTGCAGGCCCGCGCCACCCGGCTCAACCGCCTGATCGCCCCGGTCGATCCCGCTGCCAATCACGCCGCGCTGGATGCGCTGACCGGGGCCGACGATTTCGCCAGCTTCGCCGCCCGCTGGCAGCATCCGGTGGCGCATGTGGTGTTCACCGCGCATCCCACATTTCTGCTCTCCCGCGCGCAGAGCGCCGCCGTCGCCGCAGCAGCTTCCAGCGGTGAGATTGCCGAGGCCACAGTCTGCATCGCCCCGCACGCGCGCGACACGATCACGCTGGATTACGAACATGCCGAGGCGCTGAAAGCAATGGCGCGCGGCCACGGCGCACGGGCGACAATGACCGGGCAGATTCTGGACATCGCGCGCAGCCGCTGGCCGCGCAACTGGCGCAAGCTGGAACCGCTGCCGTTCCGCTTTGCCACCTGGGTCGGCTATGACATGGATGGGCGGACCGACATTTCGTGGTCCACCTGCCTGCGTTACCGGCTTGAGGAAAAGGCCCAGCGCCTTGCCGCCTTTGCCGATGATCTGGCACAGGCCGCGCCAGACGTTTCCGCCCGCCTCGCCCGCGCATCGGCCTATGCCGCGCAGATGGCGGAAATGTTCGCAGGCGATCTGAGCGATCCGGCGGAACTGTCCGAAGTCGCCAACACGCTCACCGCCGATCATGCCGACAAGCTCACCAGCCTGGCCCCGGTGATCGACGAACTGGCCAAAACCGCGCAGGCCAGCGACGACGATGCCCTCACCCGCACACTGATCATCGTGCTGTCGGCCATGCGCGCAGACGGCATGGGGATGGGCTGGGTCCATTTCCGGGTCAACAATTCGCAGCTGCAAAACGCCATCCGCCGCCGCATTGATCCAGAGGGCAAGCTGGACCTTTCCAGCCAGGCCGCGCTGTTGCGGATGCGCGAATTGCTGGCCGAGGCCAAGCCCCTGCGCAGCAACATGGCGGCGCTGTCCATCGAAACCAGCACTGCCGTGCGCCAGTTCCTGATCATGGCGCAGATCCTGCACCATATCGATGCCGACACGCCGATTCGTATGCTGGTGGCTGAATGCGAACAGCCGACTACAGTGCTGGCCGCGCTCTATTTCGCCCAGCTGTTCGGGGTTTCCGACAAAGTCGACGTTTCGCCGCTGTTCGAAACCGAAGCCGCGCTGGAACACGGCGGGCGCTTCCTTGATGATGTCATGGCCGAACCGGCCTATCGCGAATATGCCCGGCGGCGCGGGCGGGTGGCGATCCAGACCGGATTTTCCGATGCCGGGCGCTTTGTCGGCCAGATTCCGGCGGCTTTGGCCATCGAGCGCCTGCAAGGGCGGCTGGCCGAAGCGATGGCCGCCAATGGCCTGACCGACGTTGCCGCGCTGATCTTCAACACCCACGGCGAATCGATGGGCCGGGGCGCGCATCCTGCCAGTTTTGATGACCGGCTGGGCTGGCCGCTCTCCCCCTGGACCCGCCGCCGTTTTGTGCGCGCCGGGATCAGGCTGGAACCCGAAGTCAGCTTTCAGGGCGGCGACGGCTATCTGTTTTTCGGCTCTAGCGAACTGGCCACCGCCACCCTCACCCGCTTTGCCGAACATGCGCCCGCCACCAGCGACGCCAGCGCGCCGACCGATCCATTCTATCGCCGCACCGACCTGAGCCTTGATTTCTACCGCGCGATCCGCCGGGTGCAGCACGCGCATCTGGTCAGCGCGACCTATCCGCGCGCGGTCACCGCATTCGGCCTTGGCATGTTGAACGACACCGGCAGCCGCAAATCGCGCCGCCAGTCAGACCTTGCCTCTGACCGGACGATGAACCTGCGCCAGATTCGCGCCATTCCGCATAACGCAGTGCTGCAGCAGCTGGGCTACCCGGTCAACGTCATCGCCGGGTTCGGCACGGCGGCGGAAGGCAATATCGAGGATATCGCGCAGCTGCTGCGCGAATCGCCGCGCGGGCGGCAGATGGTGCGGCTGGTGCGCGCCGCCAATGCGCTGGCCAGCATCAAGACGGTGGCCGCTTATGGCGAACTGTTCAATTCCGCCTACTGGGCCAGCCGCACATACCGCGATGCCGAACAGCACATCGCCGATCCCTGTCTGGCACTGGCCGAATATCTGACCACAGACGACCGCGCCGGGGTATTCCGCCGCCTCGCCTCACGGCTTCGCGTCGATGCGCTGAAGCTGCACCGGCTGCTGGAACTGATCCCTGACGAGGCCCCGCTACAGGGCCGCGAGCAGGTCCGCCGCACGCTGGGCGTGTTGCAGGCGCTGCGCCTTGCGCTGTTCCAGCACATGTTCCTGCGCGTTGTCTCGGTCCCCGCGTTCAGCCGGGCCAACGACATTGCCCGCGAAGATGTGTGGGAGATGGTGTTCACCCTGCGCATCGACGACGCCCTGGGACAACTGCGCCGCGCCTTCCCCACCAGCGCGCCGAAGATCGACGACTTCACCGTATCCGAACCGACCGACTATCCCGACAGCGGCGCAACCGGCTACGCCGCGATCCACCGCGACTGCATCGACCCCATCGAACGCGCGCAGGCCTTGTCGCTCCGCATCACCACCGCCATCGCCAACGAATTCGGCGCGCATGGGTGAGTGGGACATCTTGCTCCATCTAGAGCATCGTGCCGTAAACCTGAGCCACCCCCTAAACCCGTCTATGCTGAGCTTGTCGAAGCACTGTTCTTATTCTTGAGGCTGCGTAAAGCGGCACGAAGAAAAGAACGATCCTTCGACAAGCTCAGGACAGTCGGGTTATGTTGCGGATTAAGAGCACGATGCTCTATCCCTGAACCGCTCATGCTGAGCTTGCCGAAGCATCGTGCCTCACACGCAAAACCTTAAGGATTTTGCATCCGGATCGATGTAAAACGCCCTCAAACTTGGCAGATCAGGGCAGATGATGGCTATTGGCGTGAAAGCATGGGCGGGGCTGGCAGCGGCGATTGGCGGAATTGCGCTGGTTGGCACGGCTCTGGTCATGAGCGACCGGGGCGCTGCGCCCGCGCTAATGGCACCTAAGCCCGGCGCTATTCCCAACACCGCCGCGCCCAAGCCGAAACCCGCAGATTCCCCATTTGTAATCAAGCGTATCCTGCCGATCGATGGCCCGATCAAATACGGCGCATGGCACTGGGACGATGCCGGAGTGCCGCCCGGACCACTGGTGATGACCGTAGACCTCGACGCCCGCGTGCTATCGGTTTTTCGCGGCGGCTATGAAATCGCGGCCACCGCCGTTCTGCTCGGCACGCAGGAAAAGCCCACGCCGCTGGGGGTTTTCCCGATCACGATGAAAGACGCTGATCACCATTCCAGCACCTATGACAACGCCCCCATGCCCTTCACCATGCGCCTGACAGACGACGGCGTTTCGGTCCACGGCACTACGGTAGAGAACGGTTACGCCAGCCACGGCTGCATCGGCGTGCCGACGCCGTTCGCCAAAAAGCTGTTTGCCATCGCGAAAGTGGGTGACAAGGTGATGATTACGCGCGGAAAAAAGACCGGCCTTGGCCAATCGCTGACCGGCACCTGATCACGTCTGCCGCCGCGCCGGCGCCTTGGTAAAGCTCCACCCCTCCGGCGTCGCCCGCGCTACCAGCGCCCCGATAGAGGCGGGCTTCCCCTCCATCAGACTATCAAAAAGCCGCGCCACCGCACCGCCGCGCGGCTCTTCACCGTCCAGTTCCAGCACGATCCTCGCGATCACCCGCAAGGCAATGGCGCGGGGAGCACGGGGGCGATAGGCCATGCCCATCGGCGTTTTACTGACGCCTTCCCGCCATTCACGAGCCGCCGCCCATTCCAGCGCGGCATCAGCATCGGCAAGGTGCGCGGCGCTTTGGGCCACGGCGGAAACGTCTAGCCAGTCAGCACCAGTCATCGCGCTGCGCAACCTTGCGCGATCATACTTCGCGCTGCGGTTGGACGGATCGTCAGCCGCGACAAATCCCGCATTTGCAACCACATCTGACAGTTCAGACCGCCGCCAGTCCAGCAACGGGCGGAGCAGCGGCAGGCTGGTTCCCGGCACCCGGCCCCGCGCCCGCACCCCCGCAAGGCCCGCCACCCCGCTCCCCCGATTGAGCCGCAGCAGCAGCGTTTCGGCCTGATCGTCGGCATGGTGGCCGGTCGCCAGCGCGGCAAGTTCGCGCCGCCTCAGCCACTCCGCCATCGCCGCATAACGCGCGGCGCGGGCCTGTGCCTGCACGTTTCCGGCGGCCAGCGTCACCGTCAGCACTTCATGAGGAACGCCCAGATCAGCGCAAATCCGCGCCACCGTGGCCGCTTCCTCGGCGCTTTCATCGCGCAACTGGTGATCGACCGTAACCGCCTCGACCCGCCCCGGCAGCGCCGCATGAGCAAGCAGCAGCAGGGCCAGACTGTCCGGCCCGCCCGACACCGCCAACCCCAGCCGCGCCGCACTGGCGGGCAGCGCCCCCAGCCCGGCGAGGAAACGGGCGGTCAGATCGCCGTGGGCAACCGCGCCGTCAATTGCACTTGGCCGAAGCGCGGGTGGCATCGTACTGGCTCTTCAACCGGCCCGCCGCCTCTTGCGGGAAACCATCAGTGAACTCACCCAGCGCGACGCAGGCGCGGTTGGTATCCTTGAGCTGGGTCATTGATTCGGCGAGCAAAAGCAAGCTGTCAGGCGCGCGGGCACCCTTTTTGTCGGCCTGATAGTTCTTGAGGAACCACTGCGCCGCCTCGCGCGGTTTGCCATCGTCTAGATAGGCGCGGCCCAGCAGGTTGCGGGCATAGCTGGTCCGCGCGTGGCGTGGGTATTTTTCCATGAAGATCTGCAATTGCTGCTCGGCCTCGGGGAAGAACTTGGCTTCCCACAGGCGGTAGCCATAGCTGTATTCATCGTCCCCGGCATCACTGGTCTGGGGCCGCTCAACCGCCTTGACCGCCGCGACGCGCGCCGATGAAACGGCCACCGGCTTGGCAGGAACGGGCTTTGCAACAACGGGCTTGGGCGCGACAGGAGCAGGCGTCGGGGTGGCCACGACGGCGGGCGCTGGCGCTATTGGGGCGGGAGCCACAACAGCAGGCGCGTCCACCGGGCCAACGGGTGCCACAGCAACCGGCGCAGGCGGCGCAACCGGCGCAGGCGGCGGGGCCATCGCCGCCACGCGGGCTTCAAGCAACGCAATGCGGTTGCCGTTTTCCTCGCCCTTGGCAGTCAGCCGGGCAAGCTGCGCCTCCACCGAATCCATGCGCGTCAAAAGGTCGGTCACCGCAGTCGTCGCCGGAGCACCGGGCGCGGCGGCGGGCGCTCCGGCGGGAGCGCGCGATATTTCGGGTGTAAAATACTTGCCGTCGCCGCCGGGGAAAACCTGCTTTTGCAGGCCGCGCACTTCGGCTTCGATCTTGCGCAGCCGGGCCTCGGCAGCGGCATTAGCGGATGACTGCGCGTCTGCCGTCTGAGCGGCAGCGGGCGAGAGCAGGACCGGCGCGGTGCCGGAAAGCAGCGCCCCGATGGCGGCACCCAGAACCGCGCGGCGCAGAACCCAATTCATTCGCATGACTTCTCGGTGCTCCCGTATGTGGATGGCGGAACGTCAGGTAGGTACGCCCGCTATGACCAAAACCCTAGACTCTCACGTTAGGTGCGTCGAGATCGGATCAGTTCGCAATGGTGGACGGCGGCGCTCCGCCTGCAGCTGCGGGAGTGGCTTCCGGGGCGGCTGGCGCTGGCGTGGAAGTAGCGGTTGGCGATGCGGTGGCCGGACCGATCGCCGGGCTGGCCGTGCGGCGTGAACGCGGATCGGCATTCAGCCTGCCCCCGCGCGGCTGGCCAAACGGATCGAGCGCGGCAGGTGCAGGGCTTATGGCACCAGCGGGCGTGAAGGTTGCCTCAGGGGGCAACGCGCCGACCGGCACGTCGGAAGCCAGCGGCGCTGACGCCGGGATGGCGGGCGCTGTAGCGGCAACCGCGCTAGGGCTTTCGGTGGGTAGGATTGAGGGCAAGGTCATCGCCGGGTCATAATAATTGCGCCAGAACACCAGTCCGGCGGCGATCAGCACCAGCGCCAGCAGCGCCGCTGCCCAAGCAAAACGAGCGCTGGGCACGCGCGCCGGATCGCCCGGTTCATAGGCGTTGAGCGGGTTCTGCTCTGCCGCCGTCTGCATCCCCAGTTCGCTGCGCAGTGCGGCGACATAACCGTCTGGCTCCAGCCCCAGCGCCCGCGCATAGCTGCGGGTAAAGCCGATGGCATAAGTGCGTGAAGGCAGCGCGGAATAATCACCCGCCTCCATCAGCGCGATGACCCGCTCCGATATCCGGGTGCGCTGCGCAATTTCCGCACGCGATAACCCGGCCGCCTCACGGGCGAGCTTCAAGCGCGGTCCAACCCCGTCAAGCGGCAATTGCGGCTGTGCGATATCTTTCTCTGTCATCCGTTCCCGTCGGATATGGTTTTTTCTGGCGACCCTACCACGCGCAAGAGATGTCGCCATCAGCGGCAAAGTCAAGCGAAACCAGAACTTTTACGGGGTTTTACAATGTCGCCAGCCACATGCGCGATGACCGGCGAATTATTTACGCGGGGTGAACGAAATGCATATTACACCCCACGCGCGTCAGGCTGAGCGCCCCGCACGATAAGCACATTTCCATGCGCCGCGCCCTTGGACTTCAGTCGCAGTCAATGTCACGCGCCGCTGCCCATTCAACAAGCGCCTGCCGCATATTGGGTGGGGGTGAGGCCAGCCAGCCCTGCATCGCGGCGGCAATTTCTGTGGTGTCGATCTTGCTCACCAATTCCTTGATCGGGCCGACCGAGGCCGGGGTGATCGACAGGCGGCGCACGCCGACGCCGATCAGCGCCAGCGCTTCCAGCCGCCGCCCGCCCATCTCGCCGCAGACGCCAACGTCGACGCCGTAATCTTCCACGCCGTTCAGCACCCGGCGGATGAACCGCAGAATCGAAGGGCTGACCCAGTCATAGCGTTCCGCCAGACGCGGGTTTGCGCGATCGGCGGCGAACAGGAACTGGGTCAGATCGTTGGTACCGATCGACAGGAACGACAGCTTTGGCGCAAGGATATCGAGCACTTCGGCCAGCGCCGGAACCTCAAGCATCGCGCCATAGCGGATTTTCTCGGGCAGCATCTTTTTCTGCCCGCGCAGGTACTCAAGTTGCGACTCGAACACCGCCTTGGCCGCATCGAACTCCCACGGTTCGGAAACCATCGGGAACATCACGCGGAGCGTCCGGCCTGCCGCAGCCTCAAGCAAGGCGCGCGCCTGCGCTTTCAGCAGCCCGCCGCGCTCCAGTGCCACGCGCAGCGCGCGCCAGCCCATCGCCGGGTTTTCCTCTTCCTCATCGTCGCTGTTGCGCAAGTAAGGCAGCGCCTTGTCGCCGCCGATGTCGACCGTACGGAAGATGACCGGGCGTTCGCCTGCCGCATCCAGCACATCCTTGTAAAGCCGGGTCTGCCGCTCTCGCGAAGGCAGCGTGGCCGAAACGAGGAACTGGAACTCGGTGCGGAACAGGCCGATCCCGTCCGCCCCGGTCATGTTCAGCATCGGCATGTCGTCCCGCAGGCCGGCGTTCATCATCACGGTGATGCGCTGTCCGTCCAGAGTGCGCGGTTCTACGTCGCGCATGGCAGCATACGTCGCCTGCCGTTCCTTGCTGCGGGCAAAGCGCGTTTCAAACGCCTCAACCAGCGGCGGCGACGGGCGAACAGTGACCGAGCCTCGCTCTGCATCAAGCAGCAAGTGATCGCCTTCGCGCACCACGCCGCGCAAATTGCGCACGCGGCCCAGCACCGCCACGCCCATCGCCCGCGCTACAATCACGACATGCGAAGTAAGTGAGCCTTCCTCAAGAATAACCCCTTTCAGCCGCCGCTTGTCATATTCCAGCAGTTCCGCCGGGCCAAGGTTGCGGGCGATCAGAATGGCGTCGCCGCGCAGGCCTTTGCTGGCCGCCGTGCCAAGCTGGCCCGAAACGATGCGCAGCAGCCGGTTGGCGAGATCTTCCAGATCGTGCATCCGGTCTGCCAGCAGCGGATCGTCAATCTTGCGCATCCGCATCCGGGTGTGCTGTTGCACCCGCTCAATCGCCGCCTCTGCTGTCAGCCCGGAATCAATCGCATCATTGATCCGCCGCGCCCAGCCTTCGTCATAGGCGAACATCTTGTACGTCTCGAGCACTTCATCATGCTCACCGCCGACGCCGAATTCGGCCTGGCTGGTCATGCGGTCAATCTGTTCACGCATCTTGTCAAACGCCAGATAGACGCGCTGGCGCTCAGCCTCTGTATCTTCGGCCATGACGTGTTCGATGGTGACGCGCGGTTGGTGGAATACCGCGACTCCGCTCGCCAGCCCTTTGACCAGGGTCAGCCCCTGTAGCTGCGCCGGGCCGGTCTGCGCCGGGGGCAAGCCTGCGGCATCCTCTTCATCGACGAGGCCGGCGTTGGCGATCAGTTCGGACAAGACCATCGCCACGGTCTGCAAAGCCTCAATCTCGACATCGGCATAGCGACGCGGGTCGACATGCTGGACGCAGAGCACGCCAACCGCACGTTCGCGGCGGACGATTGGCACCCCGGCAAAGGAGTGGAACTTTTCCTCGCCCGTTTCGGGCCGGTACGAAAAGTCCGGATGGGCAGTCGCTTCGGCCAGGTTGAGCATGTCATTACTGGCCGCAATGCTGCCCACCAGCCCTTCGCCGATGGCCATGCGGGTAACATGGACAGCCTCTTGCGCCAGCCCCTGAGTGGCGAACAGTTCAAGCATGCCTTCACGCAAGAGATAGATCGAACAGACCTCGCTATCGAGGCCGGTGCCGATCGCTTCGACGACGTTGTTGAGCTTGGCCTGGGCATGACTGCGCGATGCCATAACCTCGTGAAGGCGGTTGAGGATCAATCGGGATGCGGCGACGGCTGACAACATGGTGCGAAGCTAGACCATGATGTGGCATTTGAAAACGCACCGAGGCGTTATTTGCGCCCGTTCCGGGTGGAATAGTTATGAAATGCGGCGATGCAGGCGCTCAGGCGCGGAACTGTCGCATTTAATTGGGGAAGATATCCAGGGTCAGGACCTATTAGCTGCGCGCTTATACAGCGCGCTTATCCCGCACTGGTCGCGGGTGGCGACCAGTGCGGGTAGCTGGGCAAATCAGTTTTGCAACAGTTCTTCTTTCAGCCGCAGCTTGCGCTTCTTGAGCGCCTGAATCTGGGCGAAATCGGGGAGCGGACGGTTCATTTCCTGTTCGATCTGTCTTTGCAGACCGGAATGCTTGACCTGAAGGGCACTGGCATGAGTGGATTCCATGAGCACATCTCCTTGGCTTGAAAAATGCCGCCGTGGCGGCGCATGAGCCAGACCAGCCTTGTTCCGGCCCTGCGCTGTCATGGCTGCCGCTGAGTAATTCGACACTGGGTCGCGACTCAGTCGGCTTGGCCCGACAGCACAATTGTCATGCAAGCACATTACGATTATCTTGCGAAGTGAATAAGTGTCCGTTGCGGTGGAACCTGCAAGCTGTGCGGCGGGTTGCCAGTCGCGCGTGAACACGGCACGGGGGGCAGCCAGGCGACAGGCCATTTCCTGTCCGGGATCAGAGGTTGGGTTGCAAGTGGGCGAAGACGAACTGCGCAAGCGGCTGGAAATGCTGCGGATCGAACATCGCGACCTTGATGCTGCCATCGATGCCCTGACCGTTGCGGGATCAACTGACCAGTTGCAGATCGCCCGCCTGAAGAAGCGCAAATTGCTGCTGAAAGACCAGATCGCCGTGGTGGAAGACTATCTGATTCCTGATATTATCGCCTGATTACAAGCGCTTTATACGACCGGCGGAAGCCCTGTTTCATCGCGCAGTTGTGCCGATCCGGCACAGTCCCGAAATGGCCGGTGATCGCACCGGTGCGCCGATTGCAAGTGGCGAATCGCGCGAGCAAATCGGCGGCTATGGGTCAGGCTGCAAACATCAATCCACGCATAATCGAAGCGCTATACGGCGAAGGCCTGCTGCTTTCTGACGAGGTGCGCGCCGCCTTCCAGCTGAGCGATATGGACAGCGCCGATCCCGAAGATGCGCGTCGCATCGCCCTTTCCTGCGAGGCGCTGCGCACGACCACGCGGATGATGCATGCCATCGCCTGGCTGCTCAACCATCGCGCCTTTTGCCGGGGTGAAATCAGCGAGTTCCAGTTGCGCCGCCACGGCCGGCTTTCCACCGACTTTCCGCCCGCTGACCCGGCGCGAATGGATCTGCTGAGCGGAGAAATACGCTGCCTGATCGAATCGACCGAACGATTCTATGAACGCCTGTCGCGGATCGATGCAGCCTGGCGGGCCAGCGAATCCCGCTGCCCGCCCGCAATCCAGTCCATGCGTGAAAGGCTGATCAAGGCAGTCGGCTAATTCAGGGCTGATCAAGGCAGAGCTTGGCCTGAGGCGCGTGAGCCGCCATAGGACGAACATGGAATTCCCGACCGAACCCTTACCGACCGGACTTGCCGAGCAGTTGGAGCCGCTGGTGCGCCGGGTGCTGGCACCCAACCCCTCGCACTTCACTTTCACCGGGACCGAGACATACATCGTCGGCGCAGCTGACCATGTGGCGGTGATCGACCCCGGCCCGGACGACCCGGCCCACCTTGATGCGCTGATCAGGGCCATCGGAACCGCGCGGGTGTCAGCGATCTGTTGCACCCACACCCACCGTGATCACTCCCCTGCCGCCGCACCGCTTGCCGCCTTGACCGGCGCACCGATCATCGGCTGTGACCGACTGGCGCTGGCCGACGATGGCCCGCGCGCCGATGCCGCGTTCGATACATCTTATGCGCCCGACCGCGTGCTGCGTGATGGCGAGCAGCTTTCCGGCCCGGACTGGACGCTCACCGCCGTCGCTACCCCGGGCCACACGTCTAATCACCTGTGCTTTGCGCTGGAGGAAAGCGGCGCGCTGTTTACCGGCGATCATATCATGGGCTGGTCAACCACGGTGATCGCTCCGCCCGATGGCGACATGGCCGCCTACATGGCCAGCCTGGAGAAGATACAAGGGCGCGCCGACCGGGTGTATTATCCGGCGCACGGCCCGCAGATCGACAATCCGCAGCAGCTCGTGCGCGGCATGATGGGCCACCGCCGCCAGCGCGAACGCCAGATCCTGCGCCTGATCGAAGCGGGCAATGGCGAAATCGAGGCAATGGTTCCGCTGATGTACAAAGGCGTCGATCAGCGCCTGTGGCCAGCGGCGGGGCGATCGGTGCTGGCCCATCTCATCGATCTGCAACAACGCGGCCAGGTTTCGCGCGTGAATGACCTGTGGTCGATTGCCCATCACTCATGAACTGACAATCACTTCCGCCGAACACTGCCGGCTGACAGCATAAATTCTGCGCTTGGTTACAAATGTTAAGTGGATTAACTTAGCCCGGTCCAATCAACCGGGGGGTGACATGGCCACTATTGCGCAGCCGACGGCGACTTATCGCAGCGATCAGGCATTTTTCGTCAAACTGGCTATCTTCCTGTCCGTACTGATCGTGTTCAGCTTTGCCCAGAACGCCGCGCTGGGCCGGGTCGACTTGCGCACCATGCCGCTGTGGGTCCATCTCCACGCCCTGCTGATGCTGGCCTGGCTGGGCCTGTTCGTCACCCAGAACCGGCTCGCCGCCGCCGGAAATCTGGCACTGCACCGGAAACTGGGATGGCTGGCGGCCTATCTGGTGGTCGGAATTGTGGCGCTGAGCAGCTTTGCCGGTATCATGGCCCTGAAGCGCCACGCGGTTCCGCCGTTCTACAGCGACGCCCATTTCCTGGCCCTGACCCAGACCGATGCCGTGGTTTTCGGCGGCTTGGTTTTTGCCGCAATCACGCGCCGCACAGAGACTGAATATCACCGCCGCCTGATGATGGGTGCGACAATCATGATCTTGGACCCGGCACTGGGCCGCCTGCTGCCGATGCCGCTGATGGGAGGCTGGGGCGACTGGGCGGTTCTTGCGGTGCAGCTGGTTCTGGTCGGCATGATAGCCCTGCATGATCGCCGCATTCTGGGCCGCATCCACCCGGCAACTGCCACCAGCGGCGCGATCATCGCGATGGCGCACGTGTTCGTCACGGTCGCCGGATACAATCCCGAAATAGCCCAGATCGCGGCATCTATCGCGGCGGGATAAAATCGCGGGCGATTCGCCCTTGGGAACCGGACCCGTAGCGACTATCTGAATCGCTTGAGCCATTCTCAAGGGATTCCGATACGATGACTGCGCAGCCCGCCAACCTTTCCGGCATAGATATTCGCGGCGAGATCGAACGCCTGCGCAAAGAGCGCAATGCCGTCATCCTGGCGCACTATTATCAAAAGCCCGAGATACAGGACCTCGCCGATTTCGTCGGTGACAGCCTTGACCTCTCGCGCAAGGCGGCGGCCACCGATGCCGAAGTGATCGCCTTTTGCGGGGTGAAGTTCATGGCTGACACCGCCAAGATCCTGTCCCCGCAAAAGATCGTTATCCTGCCCGACATGGACGCCGGGTGCAGTCTGGAAGATTCGTGCCCGCCGGAAAAGTTCAAGGCCTTCCGCGCCGCCCACCCCGATCACATCGCGCTGACGTACATCAACTGCTCCACAGAAGTTAAGGCGCTGTCAGACGTGATCGTCACCTCGTCCAGCGCCGAAACAATTCTGGCGCAAATCCCCAAGGACCAGAAGATCATCTTCGGCCCTGACCGTCACCTGGGCGGCTATCTCAACCGCAAGTTTGACCGCGACATGCTGCTGTGGCCGGGCGTGTGCATCGTGCATGAGGCGTTTTCCGAAACTGAGCTGGTCAAACTGATGGCCCAACACCCCGGCGCGCCGGTGGCGGCACATCCCGAATGCCCGCCGCACATCGTCGATCACGCAGACTACGTCGGCTCCACCAGCGGCATTCTGACGTATGCCGCGAACGTGCCGGGCGACACGCTGATCGTCGCCACCGAACCGCACATCATCCACCAGATGCAACTGACGATGCCGCACAAAAACTTCATCGGCGCACCGGGCGCGGACGGCAACTGCAACTGCAACATCTGCCCCTACATGGCGCTGAATACGCTGGAGAAACTGTACGTCGCGCTGCGCGATTTGCAGCCCCGGATCGAGATCGAAGAAGGCCTGAGACTGGCCGCGCGCAAGAGCCTGGACAAAATGCTGGAGATGGCCAGCGGGACTGTGGGCATGGGGGATTTGGGGCGGGCTTAAGACAGACAAGATCTAGGAGATAGTGTGATGCAATTTGTCGCAGCCTTCAATGCGCTTGGCTACACGATCAACAACCAGCGTCAGGATTGGTCGGCAGAAAAGCCTGACGGAGTTTGCATCAGTCTGTGGACAAAAGAGACAGACTGGAAGGCTATGGTAATGGACTCCAGAATCCACGCAGGTGCTGTGGAACTTTGGGGCCATAAGTCCGGCAATACAAAGCGCAGGAAACACGCACGCCGTGCGCTAGACGAATTTGACGGATGGGTTGACGTCGTCAAGGTCGACGGCAACCCTGGTGAAGGCTACGGCAACGCAGCGCCCTGGAATCCCGCAGAGCGAAAGGGATTTCGTTGGCGAGTGACGTTTCTTGACGATGTTAGTGGTCATCTGAAGCTTGAGGCACAGGCTGGCTAATTCACCCAGCCACCCGCTCAAAACTCACCCGCAACCTTGTTCCAGTTGCCTTCGCCAGTTTCACCAGCGTTGTCGTGGAGGGGCGCGATTTGCCGCCTTCCAGCCGGGCGATGGCGCTTTGCGTGGTGCCCATGCGCTGGGCCAGTTCTTCCTGAGTCAGTCCGGCATCAGCGCGCGCTTTGATCAGCGCGGTGGCAAGCGCAAACTCCTCCTCCAGCGCCGCATATTCGCGTCGATATTCGGGATCCTTACGCCATTCGGCGAAGACTTTGGACATTGGAATTGTGGTAGTCATCTGACCTCCTTGGCCCGGAGCAGGGCCAGTTCGATTTCACTACGAGGCGTCTTTTGCGTCTTCTTGCGGAACGCCCGAACGATAACAACACGCCGTCCAGTTGCCGTCACGTAAATTGCCCGCGCGATTCCATCGCGGCCGATCAAACGCATTTCCCACAGTGAACCCTCAAGATGTTTGACATAGGGTTCACGCATCTTCTGCAACCCGAACGCCTCAATCATACGGGTGATATGTTCAAGCTTTGCCCGCATGTCGCTTGGCAAGGCGGCCAATTCATCGAGAACGGCGTCGTTCAGATAGTCGACCGTCCAAGACATAATTGAACTATACCATTTTTGCTATTATTGTCAAGTTCAGCCCTACTGCGCCACCGTTTCCACGACCGGCGCAGGCTCGCCCACGTCAGCCCCATCCGCCGCATCGCTGGCCGCCGAATCCGCCGCGCCTCCCTTCGCCGTCGCCTTTTCCGTATGCGGCGCAAGTGGCGGCTGCGAGGTTACGCTGTCCAGTGGCAGCATCGCGTCGCTGACCGATCCGGGCAGTACCTCGCCCGCCGCCTGGCGTGACTGGGAGGGGGCATCCTTCTTGCAGGCAGTCAGGCCCAGAACCATAATCGGGATCAGCACGGCCCGAATCATCACGGCCCGAATCGTCAAAGTTTGGCGTTTCATCAGGCGTTGGTCCCCACGTTGTCTGCCGCGCCGCACGGGCGATCCAGCGCGGCGAGGAAATCCCCGGCGCGGGCCAGCAATGCCTCATCCCACACCTCGCTGGCAATCGTCACGCCCAGTTTTTCGCAACTGGTGACGCCATAGTCGCTGATACCGCAAGGCACGATGCCGCCAAAGTGCGACAAATCGGGCGACAGATTGACCGAAAATCCGTGCATCGTCACCCAGCGGCGCAGGCGCACGCCGATAGCGCCGATCTTGGCCTCGCGCCCATCGGTATCGCGGGTCCAGATGCCGATGCGGCCTTCCGCCCGCCAGCTTTCCACGCCAAAATCGGCCAGAGTCGCGATCACCCAGCCTTCCATCGCGTGGACAAAACCGCGCGCGTCGCGGGCGCGTTCCCGCAAGTCGAGCAGGACATAGCCGATGCGCTGCCCCGGCCCGTGATAGGTATAACGCCCGCCGCGTCCGGCCTCAACCACATCAAAGCGCGGATCGATCAGTTCGCCCGGCACGGCGCTGGTTCCGGCGGTATAAACCGGGGGATGTTCCAGCAGCCAGACTAGCTCACGAGCGTCACCTGCGCCGATTGCGGTATTGCGCGCGGCCTGCTCGTCCAGCGCGGCGCGATACGCAACCGGCGCGGCAGACCGCCGCCATTCGATGGTGAAAGGCAATTGAGCAGACATCGCGCGTTGCGTGGCGGCATTGGATGCGCTTATCAAGAGGCTAGATGTCTTGGCCCCAGTTTTCGGGCAAATGATGAAGTGGGAAGCACGCGATGAAGTTTGACAGCAACCAGGCATGGCAGGCCGCGCTGGCCGCCGTCAGCGCCAACCGGACGGTTCTGCTTCCCGTGGCCGGCGTGTTCTTCCTGCTACCCAGCCTGATTTCGGTGTGGTTCCTGTCGGACGTACAGGCGGCGATGATGGCCAACCTGCGCAACCCTGCCGGGGCAGAGGCGGTGGTTCAGGGGATGATGGGCAAAGTCGCCGGACTGGGCCTTTTGACTTTTGCCGTGCAGACGACCGGGTACATGGCGCTGATGGCCCTGCTGACTGACCGTGCCCGGCCCACCGTCGGTCAGGCAATCGGCACCGGGGTGCGCAGCCTGCCTTCGCTGATTGGCGCGGTGATCGTTGCCTATATCGGCCTGCTTATCCTTGGCGGGCTGGTCGTGGGCGTGATCGCGGCGATCTGGTCGGTGAGCCATTCGGCAGGGGTGGCATGGCTGCTGGGGCTGGCGGCGGCGGCGATGTTCGTATGGGTGCTGACAAAGCTGTCGCTGACCTTGCCGGTGATCGTGGTCGACGGCGTGCGCAATCCGGTGGCGGCGCTGCGCCGTTCATGGCAGCTGGTTTCGGGCAACAGCCTGCGGGTGTTTGCGTTCTATATGCTGCTGGCGATCGGTTACAGCGTAGTCAGCATGGTGTTTTTCCTGGTCCTGGCGGCGCTGTTCGGCGCGGGGCAACTTGCGGGCGGGCTGCCGAAATCGGGCACCGGGGCGATGATTGCGCTGGGTCTGGTTTCAGGCGTGGTGGGAACAGCGGTGAGCGTAATGTTCACAGCAATCATCGCCGCCATCCACCGCCAGCTGGCAGGCCCTTCGGCGGACGTTTATGGCGAGACGTTTGCCTGAGCGCCTGAGAGCCTGAGAGTCAGACTTCGCCCGCGTTGTCCTTCCAGCCCCAGAAAAGAAAGCTGGGGAGCACGTTCAACAGGACAAAGCCCTTGTCGATCCGGGTAAAGTGCCGCGCCATGTAATCGCGCGCGCGCGCAGTGAACTGATAGACCAGAAACGCGCCGCCAACGCGCAGGACCCGGTGCGTGGCAGCCGCAATCGCCGGACCGACACCGTCAGGCAGCGTTGAGAACGGCAGGCCCGACAGCACATAGTCGGCATGGTCATGCCCGTGTGCGCGGACAATTTCTTCCACATCCGCCGCCGAACCCAGCACAGCGGTAAAGCGGCTGTCGGTGATCGTGGCGCGCAGATAGTCGATGAACAGCGGGTTGGTATCAATCACGATCAGGCTGCCATCGCGGCGCAGGCGTTCCAGCACCGGGCGGCAGAATGTGCCAACGCCGGGGCCATATTCCACGAACAGTCGGCACTCGTTCCAGTCTACCGGAGCCAGCATCTTGCGAATGGTAAAGCGCGAAGACGGGATGATCGACCCGACCATCACCGGATGTTCCAGAAAGCCTTCGAAAAACACCCCCAGCGGCCCGGCGCGGCGCGACAGGCGGCGCATCACACGGCGCAGCCAGGGTTCGGGGGCAAACTCTGAACTGGTCATGCTGGGGAAAGTCCCGGTTGGTGGCCGACCGACACCCGGACGGACAATAGCGCTAGTGCCCGCGCCGTTTGCAAATTTGCCAGGGATTGGCAAGTGTCTTGGCGGTTAGTTAGCGGTGTTGAACAGGTTTGCGAACCACCCGGCCTCAAAGAAGTTCCCGCACCGCGTCTTGCGGGCGGCACAGGCGCACGCCCTTGGCGGTTTCCACCAGTGGCCGTTCGATTAGGATCGGATCGGCCACCATAGCCGCCAGAATGGTGGCGTCGGCGGCCTGAGGCAGGCCGCGTTCCTCTGCATCGGTGCCGCGCAGACGCAGGCCCTGCGCCGGGGTCATCCCCGCATCGCGGTAAAGCTGGGCCAGCTTTTCAGCAGTGGGCGGGGTTTTGAGATATTCCACCACCGTAACATCCACATCCGGCGTTTCCTGCAGAATCGCCAGCGTCTTGCGCGATGTGCCGCAGGCCGGATTGTGCCAGATTACCGCCTTCATAGACTGCTCCTTGGTCGCGCCAGAATCTTGCGGCCTGCCCTAGCGGCAGAGGGCAGGCGTGGCAATTGATGGGATGTGCCGCGCACTTCCCGTTTCTGCGCGAGATCAAATACACCTTCCCGTCTCCAGCTTAATCTATCGTTCAACCACGCTACGCCCTATAGACCTTAGCATTCGCCTTTTCGCGACGGAGATTACCCTATGCGCCTGGTCCCAATGCGCCTGATCCCAATGCGCCCGATCAACGCAGTTTTTGCCGCCGCCCTGCTGGCAGGCAGCACCGCGCCCTCGCTGGCTCAGGACAGCGCACCGGCGGGCACGTCCAGCGGCAACGAGCGTGTCAACGCGCTGATTGTCTATGGCAACGATCCCTGCCCGCAGTCGCAGGGCGACGAGATTACCGTCTGTGCGCGCAAGGACGAATCGGAACGCTACCGCATCCCCAAGGACGTGCGCGAAACCCCCAGCACCACCAGCGAAGCCTGGGCCAGCCGCGTGCGCGCCTATGAGCGCGTCGGCAAGACCGGCACGCAAAGCTGCTCCGCCGTGGGCGCAGGCGCATGGACCGGGTGCGCCGCCCAGTTGATCGACAATGCCTATGCCGAAAAGAAGGCGGGTGAGGACGTGCAGTTCGGCAAAGCCATAGCCGAAGCCCGCTCGCTACGCGAACAAGGCACCGACGCCGAAGCCGCCGCCACCCAGGCCCGCGTCGAACAGGCCGAAAAGGACTACGAAGCCCGCCAGCGCGCCAATGCCGAAGCTGAGGCGGCGGCGAAAGCGGGGAAGTAGGAAATCCAGGGACATGCTATTGCGTGTCCCCGTCCAACGATGCAGATTGGGATGGAGTGTTACGGGGTGAGGGTGATGGCGGGTATCGGGGTTAAGTGCACTGTCACCGTAATTTAAAAAATAATACGGAAATATATCAGTGAAAAAATCCAATAAACTTAGGATTCGGTACGGGTCAGAATTTATTACCGTAATTGGATTGAATTTGATTATATTATCCATTGCAGCATATGGCATAACTAGAAACGGATTTGGATATTTACTCAATAATTATGTAGGATTTTCAATATTTTCTATATTGGGAAATATTGCCCCACTGGTAATATTGTGTAATAAATTTTCCAATAGAATAAATTTTGATGGCTTGGTAATTTCTGCCAATCCATATAAATTAATTGGGAGCTGCTCAAATATTTGCGTATCTAAATTAGAAAGCGTGGACATTAAATTGAGAGGAGATATATCAGGTGATTATGATTCAATAAATTCTCCTTCCTTTATTGTCTTTTATGGAAACTCAAATTTTTTGGCATTGGACCCTTTGCATGCAAATAGGACTGATTTCAATAATCTAATTGAAATTATTTACGAATTAAGTCCAAGCATATTTACTGAAAATGCAAAAAAATTTGTAGATGAAAGTTATCTAGATCCTCCGCATTCAAATGCGGAGGGTGAATTTGTTTGGTAATTATTTTTCAAGCCCAACGGATTACGGTGACAGATTACGGAGACAGTGCACTTAACTCCTCCCTGCCCATCGCCACTGGGGGACCGAATACGGCTGTAAGGGGACAAGAGGTTCTGCATAAACGGGCATCGGCGGGATAGGCGGGACAGAGGCGGGATAGGCCTTGGAAATCGGGGCTTTTTCGGGTTTTCGGCCGGAGGCGGCTGTTTCTGCATAAAGTGGGCAAATCGGCTCATCAGGCGGTTTTTACCCACTTGCTGGGCGTCGGCAGCTGAAACGTTTAACGACCGCCTAAATTGCCTCTGAATGGCTGTTTAGCGCGCTTTTCGGAAGCGGCTGCCACCGTCGTAAACAGCTAAATCGGCCGCCATTTCAATTTTTGGACGTATGCTCCCGCGCGGCACGTAGAACGTTGCGCGTGGCAAGTAGGAAGTAACAGAAATAAAAGAATTTTATCGAGAAATACACAGTCTTGGCCGCCCGCTGGCGTGATTTTAAGTTGGCGGTTTTGCAGGGCTATCGACCTTCCATTGGGCCGCCTCGAATGGCGTCGGCGAGGTTCGTCCAAGAGTGATGATCGTGCTTCTGACGATGCCATGAAATTCGGTTGCGAAAGTGAAGAAATCGTCCGGCGAAAGCAGGCGCACAGCGGTCAATGTCTGTCCGCACATTGTGGCGACAATCAACTCCGCCAGAGCCTTCGGCTGGCCGTCCCACTGTCCCGACAGGACCAAGTTCGCCGCGCGGACTGATCGCCGCCAAAGCTCTTCGTCGCACGGGCGATCGCTTGAACTGGGCACTGTCAGAGCCGATCCAGTTCGTCAGCTGGCGTGTCGTCGGGCGGCGAACATTCGAGAAAGAATCGTCCCGGCAATCCCATTGCCAGGCTGATCCGCTCCACGTCAAACAGCGCATCACAGGCAAGCATCGTGAAATCGGCCAGACACATGCCCGGCACGTGCACCTCGGGGATATCGCAGAGGATAGAGACGAGGTGCTGTGCTAGTGCGATCGGTTTGCCGCGAAGTCGATCAAGCGCCGGTAGGTCTGTAACGTTCAGGGCGCGCATATCGACTGCGCAAGTTTCCCTTTCTCTGCCATTGGCGATCACGCATACCGGCTTTTGCATGATGAAGACGGCCCGCTCGAGGCCAGCGTTGCCTGCGGAATTAGCGCCAGCTTGAGTCATGTCGATTGCTCCTTTTCATGATTGCCTCTCGCGATCGCGCTGCCCTCGGCAAGGCCGAGCACCCCGCGCCGGATCGCGGCGACGCGCTCGGCGGTAAGGCCAGCCTCGGCAACGACGCGCTCGGCCGTGGTCGCTGTCGCCTCCGCCGCCTCGCGCTCGCGCTGCCTCGCTTCCTCGCGTTCAGCTTCCTCGCGCCGATGCTTCTCGCTCCGGCGATTTCCCTCGGCCTCGCGTTGGCGTGTTGACGACAGGCGCGCCAGCGCAAGGGAGGCGTGGGCGAGCGACTTGGAGTCCGGATCATCGTCTTCCAGGATCACGTCCAAGAGTTGCGCCTTCACGATCTCGACTGCGGCGAGCATCATGTCGTCCCGATCACCGGGCGGGATACGCTCCAGCAGGGTATTGGTTATCTCGCGTCCCGCACGCAACTTACGCAGCTCGATCGCGAGGCGGACCGAATGCCGACTGAAGGCACTGCGAGAGATGGCGCCAATTCCATGATCGGCGAGGCGCGCATTGAACCCGCGAAGGATTTCGCCCTGAGGCATGCTTCGCTCGCGCAGTTCGGCATTTGCCCAGGCAATGGCATCGTCGGCAACCTCAGGAAGTAGATCGATGGAAGATAGCTGGCCGCGCCCGTTGCGCCGCTGCTGCCGTCCCGTGCCCTGCTCAGCCATGATTGCCCTCCCCAACTGATTGGCCGTCGTCAGCCGCTCTCCGCGCGGCAGCGAGCAGCTCGGCGAGCGTGTCGGCCGCCTTGGCGATCGCTTGCCCGTCGAGCTGGTCACTGACCAGGAGTGCCAGCAGAGTTGCGCGCGCCAGTTCTGCCGATGGCGATCCGCCACTCTGATCGATGGCGCGGCGTATCAGCGTTGCGATGTCGGGTCCCCGGCCTTGGCCCCGGAATGGGCCGCGCTGCCGGGTGCTGGTGGCAGTGGCGTCCACGGCCTCAGTCCAGATCGGCGGGCGCGGTGACGCCAGCCAGCATAGAGCGCCGGTCTACATGATCCCGGCCGGTGCTTGTCAGCGTGGCGACAGAGACCGGGCCGAGCCCCGGCAGATCGACGCGGCGCAGCCGGATCGCGCCCAGTTCCTCAAGCCGCATCAACTGGCTCTCAAGCCATTCCCGCGACCGGCGACGGCCCATCAGATCGATGAGCGGCATGAGGTGGTTACTGTTCGCGGTGGCGTCGCGCAGCTGCGCCAGTTCGCCCAAGATCGCCAGCCGCGCATCCGCCTGGCTTTTCGTTTCGTGATCGCTCATTGATATTGCCCATTCCTACTAGCCATGAGTGCATGGCTAGTGAGAGCAATTCATCTGAGCGACCTGACGCCCGTCAGGCGGGCGAAGAATGTCGATCTAAGCGTCGTCAGTTTTGGACGGCTGCTCGTGCAGCCCGAGGACCGCTTCCGCAATCCGCCGTTCTTCAAGGTCGGTATAAATGGCGTGGGAAAGATCGACTAACGTCCGGTGAGGGACCCTGTATTCGAGGGCGATCCGGGCCATAAGTTCCATCACCGTATGATCGGGCTGATAAGGCCAGCCATTTAGCCAGATTTCGAGCATCTCCTTCTCATGCTCGCGTCGATGCCGGGCTTGCGCATAATCGGCGGCGCGAAGGAGTGACAGTTTGTGAGGGTTGATCGCCGCCTCAAGTAGTGCGGAGGCTTGTTCAACCAAATCGGGGAGCAAGCCGGGTGCGACTTCGGCACAGACCATGCGTTCAAGGCAGATTTTTGCCTTCTTCACCGTGCGAACTTCAGCTTGTTCGTCCGTCTCGTCGGGCCGTCGAATCGGAGTAATCAGCTCGCGCCTGATTTCGTCTAGGTCATCACGGACGATTTCGTCATCCGGGTCCGGTATCTGAGGAAAACGCTGCCCCGTAACGATGTAAAGCACATCCGCACCCGCGTCGGCGAAGGCAGTTAGTGCCTGCGCAGTAGGCGATGATGCGTCTTTTTCCCAGCTGATCTGGGTGCCTTTCTTGACCCCCGCGAGCGTCGCGAAATCCGTTTGGCTCCGGCCTAGCCGACTGCGCTCTTCCCTGAGGCGCGCTCCTATTGTCAAATTAGACCTCCTGACGAATTTCTATCTTGCATGGTATGTTTTTTCATACCATAGAATGAATTATCGAACCTAGTTCAGGAGCATGGTATGTCAAATCTGGAAAAGGAGAAAGCGATTCGCGAAACGCTGCTTCGCATGGGTAAATCTTATTCGGACGTTGCCCGCGAGCTCGGCGTTGACCTCACCGTCGTTCAGGGCGTGATCTGCGGTCGCCTCAAGGGCAAGTGGGGCGATGCCCACAAGGTCGCCGTCACGCTCGGCCTCAAGGATGGCGTCATTGTAGCAGACAACGTGCCACTCGCGGATGCGATAAAGGCGTTGCGCGCCGCATGATGCGTTCCGTCGCCATTCAGCTGGCAATCAGCCAGATCGGCGAGATGAGGCCACAAGACTATGTCGGGCTGATCGACCGCAGCGCGGTGGAATGCCTGAAGGTGCGACTGCAAGCCGAGGGACTACTCACGCCCATCTGGCTGCGTAAAAACGGTAACGCCAGCAAAGGCAAGCCATACAGCGTCATCGCTGGTCGGCATCGTCTGATCGCTGCCAGCGAACTCGGCTGGACTGAGATCGCCGCCGAGGTCCGCGCCGGAGCGGACAGCAAACCCGACGACCTGCGAGGGCTCCAGCTGGCCGAAAACCTCCACCGCCGTGTATTACGGCCGATTGAGCGGGCCTGCTTCATTGTGGCGCAGTGGTGCGAGGTAGCCTGCACAATCGCCCCGATCGTACCGGACAGCCAGCAAAAAAGCGCCGTCATTCAACGATGGAGCTCATTCGCAGTCCTTGCGAATACGGCGCTCGGCAATCGTGCGGCCGTTGACGATCAGACGGCCGCGCAGACTGGCTTGAAGAAGCGGTCGATCGAACTTTATCGCTCCCTCTACGAAAAGCTTGTTGTGCCGTTTCCAGATCAGTTCGCGCAGATCAATGCCCACCCCCTCGGCGAGAGCCTTTCCGCGATGACAACCATCGCGCAGATCAAGACGATCGAGCGCCGGACCATTGCGGTAAGCAAGCTGCTGGAGCGTCAAGATTGGCCCAATATTACGGCTGTTCTGGTCAAAGCAGGTCTGGCTGACAGCAACGGCAATCGCCCGGACCAAACTCCCGCAGCGGCAATGCACGCGTGGAACAAGCTGCCCCTAGTTGGCCAGCGCGCCCATGCCGAGTGGATCGCGCACAAGGTGAATGCCAGCACCGCGCAGAAGATGGTTGCTACCTTCAAACGCCGGGGCCTTCTCCCATGAACTCCGGTGCGGCATCCTGCTGGTTTAGCCTGAGTGAACTCGCCAAGTTCGGGTTGCCGGGCTTGCCGGGTTGCCCGCGCCTTCTCCGCGATTTCGCCGCAAATAGTGGATGGGCCGACGCCGATGCCGGGGATGGCACGCCCTTGGCGCGCAGGCGGGCAAAGCAAGGCGGCGGCATGGAATACCACGTAAGCCTGCTCACCTCAGAGGCTCAAGAGCGATTGCTTGCCAAGGTGGAGGTCGCGCCGATCGCGCCGAACGGCAGCGCCGCCCGTGAGGCCGAACTGTGGGCACAGTATAATCGCCAGTCGGCCAAGAACAAGGCCAGAGCCGAACAGCGCATGGCCCTCCTGATGGAGGTTGAGGCGCAGGAAAAGGCGGGTTCGGGCCGGACCGCAGCCAGCAATGTCGTGGCCCGCAAGCACGGCGTGTGTCCGCGTTCCATCGGCGACTGGCGCGCCCTGGTCGCGGGCGTTCCAAAGGAAGGTTGGCTGCCTCGCCTAGCGACGCAGCACAAGGGCGGTGGCAAGCAAGTCGAGATCGACGAAGGCGCGTGGCAGTTCTTCAAGAAGGACTATTCGCGTGTTTCAAACCCTGCTCTCAAGGCCAGCTACAATCGGACGGTTGAGGAATATGCGGCCCCGCGCGGTATCGCAGTGCCCAGCTTCAAGACGTTCAAACGCCGGTACGACAAAGAAGTGCCCGTGCTGGCGCAGATCGCGCTGCGCGAAGGCAAGGAAGCGGTTCGCCTGACCAATCCGCCGCAGCGCCGCACCGTGCTGGGCTTACATGCGATGGAGGTCGTCAACTCGGACGGCCATGAATTCGACGTGTTCGTCGAGTGGGAAGACGGCAAGATCGGCCGACCGATCGGCATCGGCATTCAAGACGTTTACAGCCGCAAGATGCTGGCTTGGCGGATCGGCAAGAGCGAAAACACGGCTCTGATCCGTCTGACGTTCGCCGACCTGTTCCAGCAATGGGGCATTCCCGAAAACGCCCTCATGGACAATGGCCGCGCCTTTACCTCCAAGGCGATGACGGGCGGTGCAAAGACCCGGTATCGCGGCAAGATCGCTGAGGATGAAGTGACCGGCGTGCTCACGTCGCTTGGCGTCCACACTCGTTGGGCTAAGCCGTTCAGGGGATCGTCCAAACCGATTGAGCGCGCGTGGCGCGACCTTTGCGCCGAGCACATCGCAAAACATTGGTCGATCGAAGGCGCGTACACCGGCAACAAGCCCGATGCGAAGCCGGAGAACTATCGCCAGCGGGCCATTCCGATCGCGCAGTTTCGCGAACTGGTGGCGCAGCAAGTGGCCTTCCACAACGCGCGCCAGGGGCGGAGAACCGAAGCGGCAGCGGGCCGCAGCCTGGATGAGACATTCCTGGCATCGTACAATGCCAGCACGATCAGCAAGGCGACCCAAGATCAGCTTTGTTATGCGCTCTACGAATCGCGCGAGAGCAAGTGCCATAAAGATCATGGTGCCGTCCAACTGTTCAGAAATGCCTACCACACACCGGAAATGGTCGCGTTGAGAGGTCAGAAGGTCATCGTCCGCTTCGATCCGGAAAACCTCCACAGCAGCGTCTTCATCTATCGCCGCACCGGGGAATACCTGTGCGAAGCGCCCATTCTCAGCAAGGTCGGCTTCCTTGATCAGCAAGGGGCAGTGGAACAGGGCAGGGCTGAGGCCAATGTCCGCAAACAGGCCAGGAAATATGTTGAGGCGCAAAACCTTCTGACTGAGCGCCGTATGGCCGAACTCGCCAAAGCGTGTGCCGAGCCCGATGACGAAGTACCCAGGCCCAAGCCGGGGGCGGCTCGCATGGTGCGTCCGATGGGGCCTACCGTCGCTCAGCTCAAGCCCCGTCAGCAGACTATACCAGAGACCGCTGAACCTACGTTCATGGACGATTTCACGGCCGGCATTGCCCGGCTGCGGGTGGTCGAATGAAGTCGGCCGCGCCGGGACTGGAACTCCCGACGCGGCCTTGTTTGCCCTGAAGAGCAAGGAACTGTAGCATGGAATTGGTAACAGATAACAGCCCCGCAGAGGATGAGGCCCGCGCGTGGCTGAATGCCCGCAAGGCAGAGACCGGCCTCAGCTGGCCGCAGCTCGGCCGCCTGACGGACGTTGCGTCGTCAACGCTCTCGTTGTTCGCCACCGGCAACTATGGCGGGAAAAATGCAAATGTCGCGGCAAAGGTGCTCGCCTATCGTGATCGCCTTGCGTCTCAGGCCGAGATCGCGGCGGGCGCGCCAATGGTGCCGGACTGGTACGATACGCCATCCGCCGCGCGCCTGACTTCGCTCCTTCGGTGGGCACAGTCCGGCGAGATCGTCCTCATCGTCACATCGCCGGGGCTCGGCAAGACGAAGGCGGCCGAGCGGTTCGCGGCCAATGACCCGAACGTTTGGCTGGCAACGATGTCGCCTTCGTCCGCCGGCGTTTCGACCATGGCGGTGGAAGTCGGCGAGGCGATCGGCCTCGGCCAGATCAAGGGCAGCCCTCAGCAGATGTCGCGGCAGATCAAGACCAGCGTTCGCGGAAAGAACGGCTTGTTGATAGTGGACGAAGCGCAGGAGCTGACGGACAAGGCCCTGAACGAACTGCGTAGCTGGCATGATCAGACCAGTGTCGGCATCGCGCTCTTGGGCAACGAGAATGTCGTCGGGCAGATTGAGGGGCGCAAGAGCGCGCTGGCGCAGATTTCCTCCCGGTTCTCGATCCGTCATGTCCAGGTAACCCCGATGGATGGTGACACGGACGCACTGTTCGACGCGTGGGGCATCGCCGATCGCAGCCAACGTGATTTCCTCGCCAAGATCGGCGCACTGCCCGGTGCACTGCGCGAGATCACGCATACCATCAAAATTGCAGCGATGGCGGCAGGCGGGACGGGCCAGACTTTGACACTGACGCACCTGCGCAACGCCGCTCGCCAGCGCAACGTCAAGATTGGGGGCGCGTGATGATCAGGGACTTTCGCCGCGCGTGGTCGTTCTACGTCGATTGCCGGGGACCCCGCAGGGCTGCCTTGGACATGGTAGCAGCGATCCTGGTTACCTTTGCGCTGTGGACCGCAGCCTGCGCGTTCACGCTAATGGAGCCTCTGTGATGACCTGTGCTGAGCACCAGCAGGGGCGCGTCGAGACGCCTGCGGCGGTCCCTTCGGGCCTGATTATCGCGCGACCCACTTCTTATGGCTTCTTAGAGGCCTTCGCGGGCCATCCGGTGGGCGAAGGCGAACCGGGCGAACCGCTTGCTGCGGGCGTCGGCGGCGTGCGCGGTGGGCGCGCCACCGAAAATTCGGGCTCGGCAGAACGCGGCGAAGGTGCAATTCGGTCTCTCCGCTTATACGACCGGCTGCCTTCCGGCTTCCTCGCCTTCACCGTGCCCGATCACAGCTGCGATCCGTTAGTCCGGATGGGTGAGATCGCCGTTGTCGATGTTGATGATCGCTTGCCAGTTGCAGGGGCGCTGTACCTGAGGCGGATTATCTCAAGCAACGGGCGCACCCGTGTGTGCATCATCGAAAACGTCGTTCAGGATGTTCGGCTTGTCGACGAAGACGGCGGGAGAAGTTTGCAGCCGTGCTCAATCCTGGTCTCATATAATCGACCGCACTCGGGCGAGCAGTGGCGCGCGTGGTCGGATCGCTTCGGACCAATTCCTTTCGGCGATGGCCCGTATCAGCTTGATCGCCCTCGCGCGCGATCGGCTCTGGACAGTCTGGTCGGACGCGTGGTCGGCATCCTTGCACTCAGAGGGGCGGAACAATGAGGCTGGCAATCGACAACAGCGCAGCTGTGCCCGACACTGGCCCGCGTCGGGCGTTGCTCGCGCAGGTACACATTGCGCGCAAGGCGTTGGCGATTGCCGACGATGATTACCGCGCGATGCTGGAGCGGGTGACCGGACATGACAGCGCCAAGGATTGTACCCTTGGCGAACTGCGCTCTGCGATCGAGGAGTTCGTGCGAATGGGCTTCCGTTCGGCTGGCGCAGCCCGGCGACGCGATCTCGGCGCTGGCGCTACCGTGCGCAAAGCCCGCGCCATGTGGATTTTACTGTACCAGCTCGGGGCGATTGAGGATGGAAGCGACGCTGCGCTTGAAGCGTTCGGCCGACGTCAGCTTCATGTCGATCGGCTGCGGTGGGCAAATGAGCGCGAAGGCTTTCGTCTGATTGAGGCGCTCAAGGCCATGGCTGAGCGCAACGGGTGGAGCCAGCGCCTGCCGTCGCGCTTGTCGACCGGCGAGCGCATCCACATCCTGAAGGATCGGCTTGTCGGCGCGCAGCTGGCGCGCCTGGTGGCACTTGGCTCGGCTGCGACAGGCCCGCTGGCGGAGGACCGGGAAAGCTGGTCGGACAAGCGCCTGGAAAGCGCGGCGAAGGAACTGGCCGCGCGCATCCGCGAGGCGCGGGCAACGCGCAGCCAGGCGGATGCCGGTGTCTGACCAGGTGTCGGCCAGCGAGGCGGCGCTTGCGCAGCTCGCCGAGGCTATCGGCATGGAAGCGGCGACCACGCTGGCGCGTGAGTTCGGCGGGACACAGCTTTACGTTCCCAAGTCCCCGGGAGAGCATCACCCGATCCGCGCGGTACTCGGCGAAGAGGCAACGGCGCGCTTGGCCGCGTGGTCTGGCGGTGGGCGGATCAGCATCCCCAAGCTGGCCAAGCGCCGGCAACAGGTTCTTACCCTGCGCCGTGTGCGGGCATGGACAGTTTCGGAGATTGCCCGCAAAGTGGACCTCTCAGAACGCCAGGTCTATCGTATCTGTGCAGCCGGTCGCGACGAAACCCAACTCGACCTTTTTCCAGATTTCTGAGCCCGCCTGACGGGTGTCAGGGCGAGCCGCGCTGCGCGCCACGGCATAGAGCTGTTGCGCCCACCGTGATGTGGAGAGGGTCCAATCCAGCCCTTGCCTCGGAGTCGTCACGGTGGGCGCACACTTGCACCGGAGGCGCATCCATGGAAATTTCAAAGGCAATCTCAGGCATCGCTGACGCGGTCGGAACTGTCCGCGAGGAGATCCGCAAGATCGCCGATGAGATCAGCGTGGCCAATCAGAAGCGTCACGCGATTATGAACGCCGCTCCGCATGCAGATGATATCGTCGCGCTGTTCATGAGCGGGCTCGATCACGCGGGCGGCGATTTTAAGCGCCAGTTCTCGTCACACCTCCTGAGCAGGTTCGTTAGCGACGGCAGTGCAGAGCGAGTAGCCTCGGGGCGGCTCGGACACCTTCTCAATCTTGATTCCAGCCCCCCGCCGCAGAGCTTTACTCAGGCCCGAAACGGTCCGGCTCCGCTCAACATGGCTGTGCTTGCCTATTTTCTGCGCGATCGTATCAAAGCGGAACTTCCGGCACTTGTAGGCAGCCTCTGCCCCGCATCTCTTAAGGGAATGAAAGCCGCCGATCGGGCCGCCGCGCTTGCGGATGTCGATATGGAGATTGAGCGCCTGGAGGCAAGGAAGGCCGCGCTTGAGGCTAACCTCGCCGCCGCGCGCGCTGCCGTGTTCCCGCAGGCCTGACGCATTCGACCGCTGGCGCGCTCCGCCGGATCGCGCCGTATCTGCGATGACATTGCCGGCGGCACAATATCTGGAGCAGCAGGCTGTGGGCGCGACGAAGCGGGTATTGGGCACAGATTTCAGCAAGGCCGTCAACGCGGCCGGCGTCACTGGTGGCGCAACGCCGGGCCACAGTGCCAGCGTCGATGAACATGACCTGGCAATCATGAGGATGTTCGGGCTCACCCAAGACGAATATCTCACCGCCCTGGCGGCGGAGCGGAAGAAGGCGGGAGTCTGATGGCCCTGCGCGCAAGTCTTGTCCTTTCCGGCGATGCATCGAGCGCGAATGCCGCGCTCGATGCGGTAGACAAGAACATGGCCGGTGCCGAAGCGGAGGCAGCGAAGCTTGCTGCCGCGTATGGCCAAGTGGACCGAGCTATCAGCCAGCTCGGACGGGCGCAGGCGACGGCAGCCACCGAGACGGCCCGCGCCAAAGCCGAGTTCGCTGCCGGCACGATCAGCGTCGAGCAGTACAACGCCCGGCTTTTGGAGACGAAGACCGCGCTCGGCTTGATGACCGGTCAGCATGCTGCGGCCGTTGGAGCATTGAAACAGACGCAGGCTGCGATCGGCGGGGCGACGGTCTCCGTCGGCCAAGCCAAGGCGGGCTACATCAACCTCGGCCGCCAGATGCAGGACGTGGCGGTCCAGGCGCAAATGGGCTCCAACATCGGAACCATCATCGCCATGCAGGGCGGCCAAGTGGCCGATGCAGTTGCGCAAATGGGCGGACGGTTCTCGGGTCTGGCAGGGTTCCTGGCCGGGCCGTGGGGCGCGGCGATCATCGTCGGTGTGGGAATGCTGGCGAACCTTGCGGAAAGTCTGCTCACCACGGGCGACGACGCTGAGGCAGCGAAGTCAAAGACCTATGATTTCAGTCAGGGGCTTGATGTTCTCACCCTCAGCGCGAACCAGACCTCCGATGCGATGCGGCAACTCCAGCAGGAAATGCGCAATGCGATTGCCGTGCAGGGCGATTTTCTGCGCAGCAAGGCGCTGATCGCAAGCCAATCGGTTGCCAGCATTCAAACCCGGATCGATACGAACTCCGCCGAGCTTGGCGGACTGAAGCGCCAGGGCGAGAGTTGGAGTAGCCTCGTGCCCTTCAACCAGCCCGACTTTGCCCGGATGGGTGAATTGCGCAAGCAGCTGGCGGCAGATCGCGAGGCTCTCCAGCTGGCGCAAGGTGCGCTGGTTGAATCCAACATGGCTGTCTCGCAGAGCCGCGTCCTTGAAAAGTTGGACAAGCGCACCTCCATCCTCGGGAACTATAATCGCGAAGTCGCCGCCCTTGGGGTCAAGTACAGGTCTGACCAGGCGAACCCTGACGCGCTGGCTCAGCGTATGTCGCAGAGCGATTATGAGCGACAATTCACTTCCCTTACCGCAGGCAAGAACGCGGCAATCGAGGCTTTAAGTCCGGCGAGCACAGGACGCCGGGGCCGCAACGTTGGCACAGGCGGCGCCCAGATTGCGGCATTCTCGGATAGTGCCGGCAGCAAGATCGCCAAAATCCGCGATCAGTTTACCGATATGCCGGCGCAGGTTCTCAAGACCAATGACGCCATGCGCCAGCTCAATGATATTCTGAGCGATATCGGCCGCAAGAAGGGTCTGAAACCCGAGGCCGCCGCCGAGCTGCGCAAGGAGATCGAGGCGACCAAGGGCACTATCGAGGAGAGCCTGAACAAGCCGTTCAACGATTATCTCGAGAAGACCCGCGAGGCCGGCGAGGTTGACCGGTTGCGCCTGGCCGGAAGGCAGGACGAGGCCGACGCGCTCGAGATCGTTATCGGGCTGGAAAAGCAGCAGAAGCCACTTTCGGCCGAGCAGCTCGACAAGGTATTGGAGATGGTCAAGGCCCGCCGCGAAGAGGCCAAGGTGCTGCGCGACCAGCAGGCAATCATCCAGGCGCAAGTGCAGGGCGTGACGGGCCTGCGCAGCGCGCTGGAGCAGAGCTTTGCCGGGCTGTTCAAGGGCAAGTTCTCGCTCGATGCGGTGTTCCAGCAGATTGCCAGCACCTATATCGAGGTAGCCAGCAAGCGGGCCGTTGAGGCGTTGTTCGGAAATGCCCTGCGCGCGCTGGAAGACAAAGCCGCAGGGCTGACCCCTGTGCAGCGGGCGGGCAAGGACATGGCAACGGCCATGGACAAGGGCTCCGGTGCGGTGAAGACCTTTGCCGACGCGGTTGCCGATGCCACCGCCGTGATCCAGGGCAAGCCCGTCACGCCGCGCGCCACGGGAGCGGCCAACGACAACGCCCCGGCAGCCAACGACAATGGCGATATCGTCGTAAACGGGCGCAAGCCGGTTTCAATCATTGACAAGCTGGTCGGGTCAATGGCGACGGCGGCTGACCTGGCCGAGGCAATGACCAGAGCGGTCACGGATCCGCTGGCGGCCGTGCTCGACGATCTGCTTGGTGTGCGGTTCTTTACCCAGCTCTCCGGCGCGCTGGCCGGAGCAGTGGCCGGATACATGACTGCCGGACCCGCAGGCGGACTCATCGGGCTGCTCAAGAACGTCAAGGGCATGCCCGAGGCGATCGACAAGGCGTTCGGTAAAGGCGGCGTGCTGGACGATGCGCTGAAAGGTGCGCAGACCGGCACGGTGATCGCCGGGCTTGGCAAGGCAATCGGCATCAACATGAGCAGCACTGGCGCGCAGATCGGTGGAGCTATAGGGTCGATTATACCCGGCGTGGGCTCGATCATCGGCTCGATCGCGGGCGGTCTGCTGGGCGGCCTTTTTAGTAAGCGCCCACGCGGTTCAGGCTCGGTCACTCAGGACAGCATCACCGCCTCGGCCAATGATGCTGGCATCAAGGACAGCCTCAATTCCTTCGGCGCTTCGGTTCAGACAGCTGTGTCGCGGATCGCCGATGCGCTGGGCGGGACGGTTGGCAGCTATTCGATCGGACTTGGGCGCTACAAGGACTATTATCAGGTCTCTTCGTCGGCCACCGATAAATACCTCGGCCAGACCTATTACGACAAGAAGAGCAGCGACGCGCTTTACGACGGCAAGGATGCCACGGCCGCGCTGCAGGCAGCCATCGCCGGGGCCATCGCCGACGGGGCCGTCAAGGGCATCTCGGCCAAGGTCGCCGCGGCGCTAAAGTCCGACACCAATATCGACAAGGCAATTGCTGAAGCGATCAAGGTGGACGACCTGGAGGTGCTGCTTGGCGGGGTGACCGGCGCGCTGACCAAGGAATTCCGCACTTTCCAGAGCACGGCCGACGAGCGGGTGCGGCTCGCCAAAAAGTATGGTTTCGACATGCTGGCGGTGGACAAGCTCAATGCAGACGAGCGACTGAAGCTACAGGAGAAGCTGCTCGGCCAGCAGGTGGGATCGCTCAAGCAGCTGATCGAGGACATGACCTCGGGCAGCCTGTTCGAGGGAACGTCGATCGACCGGCGGCAGGCGCTGCTCGATCAGATCGCCACGGTGAAGGGGCAGGCCGACCAGGGCGTGGACGGCGCGGCTGACAAGCTGGCGAGCCTGCTGCAGGACTTTAACCAAGTGAGCAAGGAAGCCTTCGGCACAACCGGTGCTTTCGCGGCCGACCGCGGCACCATCCTTGACGTAGCGCGCGATACGATAGCCCAATCCAACCAGCGCGTGGCTGATGCCCAGGCCGCAGCAGCCAGCGATCCCGGTGTTGCCGCAGCCTTGAACGAGAACAATGATCAGAACGCCCAGGCACTTGCCCTGTCGGCGCAGTCGATCGAACTACTCAAGGCGAATAATGCGCTGCTTGCGCAGAGCCTCGGAGGATATCCGTGGTCGTCCGGATTGGCTGCGCTTGCAGCCCTCTAGGTGCGGACGCGCCAGCGCTGCAGCCGCATCCTATTCGATAAGTTGAAGGGGCAACTGATGAAAGTTTACGAACTGGTTAACGTGATCGGCGAGGCCGCTGCCGTCGCGCTGGCGGAAGCATTCGCCGGGACACGGCTGTACGTGCCCACCAGGATGACGGACGATCATGAGATAGTGCTAGCCGTAGGCAGAGACGCTGCGGAACGGCTACGGGTCCATTATAGCCCGACAACGATCCGCATCCCGCTTATGCGCGAGCTGCGCGTGCTCCATTATCGCAAGAAGGGCATTAGCCATGGCAAGATTGCCACTCGCCTCGGCATGACCGAGGGCGGAGTGGATAGGTTGACCAGTTCATTGCGAGCAGAGGGACTGCTGTGAGTGTTGGAAAGCAGCCTGCCATACAGAGCGGAAGGCACTGCCTGACCATATCTGGTTACTTATCTCACCGTCCGAGCGCCCGAAGCGTTTCCCGTTATCGGCAGGCAGGTCGATGAGATCAGGTTGCGCGCCCCCAGCTTACGTCCGCAATGTCTTCCCGGTTATCGGCCGGGCGCTTTGATGCACGCAGAGGCGTTGTGCCATCGCCCTGAGTTTATTTCAAGCAGGGCAGCCAAAGGCGATTGCGCTCTTTCAGACCCCGAAAAATGATCTATGAGAGGCCCATAATGAGCCTCTGAGCGGCAAATGAGTTATGCAAAACCTCTTGTCCCAAATTTGCAAAACCTCTTGGCCCGCTACAACGGCGTCCCCGGCCACTCCCCCCACCCCCGTTAGGCCCCATTAACCCCTGCATGCTAGTGACGACAGCATGGCCACGCACACACCCACAAAAATCCTGATTATTTTCGGTACCCGGCCCGAAGCGATCAAGCTGTTCCCGGTGGTCGCCGCGCTGCGGGCTGATCCGCATTTTGCGGTGAAAGTCTGCGTTTCGGCGCAGCATCGCGGAATGCTGGATCAGGTGCTGGAGATCGCCGGGATCGTGCCCGACCACGATCTTGATCTGATGACCCCGGGCCAGACGCTTGACGGGCTGACCGCCGCTCTGCTGACAGGTCTTGGCCGGGTGATGGACATTGAGGCCCCCGCGCGGGTGATCGTGCAGGGCGATACTGCGACCGCGATGGCCGGGGCGCTGGCCGCCTATTACCGCAAGATCCCGGTCGATCATGTCGAGGCCGGGCTGCGTTCGGGCGACATCTATCAACCGTGGCCCGAAGAGATCAACCGCAAGATCATCGGCACCATCGCCAGCCTGCACTTCGCGCCGACAGACGTTTCCGCCGCCGCGCTGATCGCAGAGAATGTCGATCCCGGCCGCGTCCACGTGACCGGCAACACTGTGATCGACGCGCTGCACTGGGTATCCGCGCGCATTGCCGATGAGCCGGGCCTTGCCGCCGGGCTTGCCGATCTGGAAGCGCGCTTTGCCGGAAAACGCATTATCGGCGTCACCAGCCACCGGCGCGAAAACTTTGGCGGCGGGCTGGAAGCCATCGCACAGGCCATCCGCCGCATCGCCGCGCGCGATGACGTGGCGATCATCTTCCCCGTCCATCCCAACCCCAATGTCCGCAGCGTCATGAACCGCGAACTGGCGGGCCTGAGCAACGTGGCGATGATCGAACCGCTCGACTATCCGCAGTTCGCCCGCCTGCTGGGCCTCGCCGAAATCATGCTGACCGACAGCGGCGGGGTGCAGGAAGAAGCCCCGGCTTTGGGCAAGCCGGTGCTGGTCATGCGCGAAACTACTGAGCGGCCCGAAGGGGTTACCGCTGGCACCGCCAAGCTGGTCGGCACCGATTCCGACCGTATCGTTACCGAAATCTTCACCCTGCTCGACGATAAGGCTGCCTACGAAAAGATGGCCCGCGCGCACAACCCGTTTGGTGACGGGCAAACCGCGCGGCGAATCGTGGAGCTGCTGGCCGATGAAATCCGAAGTCAAACCTGATGTCTGTGTAGTCGGCCTGGGCTATATCGGCCTGCCAACGGCGGCGATCATCGCGCGCGCTGGCTGCAAGGTCTTGGGCATCGACATTTCGCAAGGCGTGGTCGACACGATCAATCGCGGCGAAATCCATATCGAGGAAGTCGATCTCGACGGGCTGGTGCAAGGCGTCGTCGCGCGCGGGTTTCTGTCTGCGGCAACCGAAGTGAAGCCCGCCGAGGTGTTCGTCATCGCCGTGCCGACGCCGTTCGACAAAGATCATGCGCCTGACATTTCCTATGTTCTGGCGGCAGGTCGTTCGGTGGCCAAGGTGCTTAAACAGGGCGACATCGTCATCCTCGAATCGACCTCGCCAGTCGGCACGACAGAACAACTGCGCGACATGATCGCTGAAATGCGGCCAGACCTGAAATGCCCCGGTTTGACCCGCGAAACGCCTGACATCTCGGTAGCCTATTGCCCCGAGCGCGTTCTGCCGGGCAAAATCCTTGAAGAACTGACCAACAACGACCGTTCCATCGGCGGCATAACCCCGCGCTGCGCCCGCAAGGCGCTGGCGTTTTACAAGCGATTTGTCCGGGGTGCCTGCATCGTTACCGACGCCCGCTCAGCCGAAATGACCAAGCTGGTCGAGAACGCCTACCGCGACGTCAACATCGCCTTTGCCAATGAACTGTCGATGGTTTCGGACAAGATGGGCTTGGACGTGTGGGAGGTGATCCGCCTTGCCAACCGCCACCCGCGCGTCAACATCCTGTCGCCCGGACCCGGCGTGGGCGGACATTGCATCGCGGTCGACCCGTGGTTCATCGTCCACAGCGCACCGGATGAAACCCCGCTGATCCGCACCGCACGCGGGGTCAATGACGGCAAGATGCACCATGTCATCGCCCGCGCCGACGCGCTGGTTGCCGCTCATCCCGATGCGCGCGTTGCCTGTCTCGGGCTGGCGTTCAAGGCCAATATCGACGATTTCCGCGAAAGCCCCGCGCGTCTTGTGGCCGCCACTTTGGCGCGGCGTTTTGGCAGCCGGATCAATGTGGTTGAGCCTTATGCGGACAAACTGCCGATCGAATTTACCGATACCGGCGCGAGCCTGATCGACCTCGACACCGCGCTGGAGGAATGCGACATTCTGGTGGTGCTGGTCGATCACGACATCTTCCGCGTCGTGCCGCTGGCAGAGCGTTCGGAAAAGCTGGTCTACGACACACGCGGCATCTGGCCCGACCAGCCCTTGCCCGAGGCATACGTCGCCCCGGCGCTGCGGTTGGCGAGTTAAGGGCAGACGTAGCGAAAAATCTAAATCCTCCCCGGCACGGGGAGGTGGCGCGAAGCGACGGAGGGGGCCCACCTCACCGTAAACGCCGCGCCCGATGGAGAGGTGGGACCCCTCCGCCCCCTCAAGGGGGGCACCTCCCCGTGCCGGGGAGGATTTGGCTTCTAACCCACCGCACATTTGCCAACGCCGCCGCCCGGCGGTAGCAAGCTTTCGCATATGACCAAGCGCATGTTCGACCTGATAATCACGCTCCCAGCGCTAGTTCTGCTTTCGCCAGTGCTGCTGGTTGTCGCGCTGCTGGTGCGTTTTCGGCTGGGCACCCCAGTGCTGTTTCGCCAGCAGCGCCCTGGCCTTGGCGGCAGACCGTTTTGCATGATCAAGTTCCGCACCATGACCGACCAGCGCGGCCCGGACGGCGCGCTGCTGCCCGATGCGCAGCGGCTGACACCGTTCGGCCGCTTTCTGCGTGCCTCCAGTCTCGATGAATTGCCTGAACTGTGGAACGTCCTGTGCGGCGAAATGAGCCTTGTCGGCCCGCGCCCGCTGCTGATGCAGTATCTGCCGCTGTACGATCCGGTACAGGCCCGCCGCCACGAAGTGCGCCCCGGGATTACCGGCTGGGCGCAAGTCAACGGCCGGAATGCGCTGAGCTGGGAAGCCAAGTTCGCCGCCGATGTATGGTATGTCGATCACTGCAGCCTGTGGCTTGACGTCAAAGTGCTCTGGCTCACCGTCAAGGCCGTGGTATCGCGCCACGGCATCAGCGCCGCAGGAGACGCAACCATGCCACCATTTACCGGAAGCGCGCAATGATGGGCCTGCGGGGCGTATTTGGCGCAGGCGGCTGCGGGCGCGGCATCCTTCCCCTGGTGCGGGCGCAATATCCGGATGACCGGGTGGTGTTTGTCGAGGACGCGCCCCGAGTTGATCTGTGCAATGGCCACGCGGTGATGCCTTTTGCCGATTTTGCCAAAGTGCCGGACTCGGAAATCGTTGTTGCGGTTGCCGATCCAGCCGCTCGCCGCGCCATCGTTGCGCGCTGCGAAGAAGCCGGACTCGCGTTCTACGACGTGCAAGCCGCGCAGATGGTGGTGATGGACGATGTCGAGGTCGGCGAAGGCGCGCTGTTTTCGCCCTTCACCACGCTGACCAGCAACGTGCGCATCGGCACCCATTTTCACTGCAACCTCTACAGTTATGTCGAGCATGACTGCGTGATCGGTGATTTCGTCACCTTTGCCCCCGCCGTGCGCTGCAACGGCAATGTGCGGATCGGCGACGGCGCCTATATCGGCTCGAACGCGGTGATCCGGCAGGGCATCACAATAGGCGAAGGCTCGGTCGTCGGCATGGGCTCGGTCGTGGTGAGCGATGTGCCAGCGGGCGCAACCGTGGTCGGCAATCCGGCGCGAGTTTTGTGGGGCTAACCCGCCGCCTGTTCCAGCACGCTGACCACCGCCGCGACGATCCGCTCCACATCGTCATCCGAAAGCGTGGGATGGGTCAGGAACATCAGGCTGGTGCCACCCAGCTCCTTCGCCACCGGCAAAGGCACATCAGGCCGCCAGCCAGTGCCGTCGAACGCTTTCTCCAGATAGACTTCAGAACAACTGCCTTGCATCAGCGGCACGCCCAGCGCGGAAACTTCGGCGACAATCCGGTCGCGGTCCCAGCCTGGTTTCAGCCCTTCTGGCTGGACATAGGCATAGAACCGATACCACGCATGGGTCAGCCCCGCCCCCGGCATCGGCACCCGCACGGCTTGCCCGAACGGAGCCAACGCGGCAGCATAGCGGCGGGCGATCGCATCGCGCCGCGCCGTCCATTCCGCCAGCCGACGAAGCTGGATGCGGCCGATCACCGCCTGCATTTCCAGCATCCGCCAGTTCGTGCCAAAGCTCTCATGTAGCCACTGGAATCCCGGCGGGTGCTGGCGATTATAGCGCGCGTCCCAATCCTTGCCGTGGTCCTTGTAAGACCACATGCGGTTCCACAGGCCCTCGTCGCTGGTCGTCACCATGCCGCCTTCGCCGCCGGTGGTCAGGATCTTGTCCTGACAGAACGACCATGCGCCCACCGCGCCGAAACTGCCGACTGACCGCCCGCCGATCCGCGCTCCATGCGCCTGTGCGCAGTCCTCGATCACGGCGATGCCCTTGGGGTCCGTCAGCGCCAGAATACCCGCCATGTCGCAGGGCCAGCCCGCCAGATGCACGGGGATGACGGCCTTGGTCCGCTCACTCATCACCGCCGCGATGGTGGCGGGCGAGATGTTGCCGCTGTCGCGGTCAACGTCGGCAAACACCGGCACCGCGCCTGCATTCACCACGGAAGAAACCGAGGCAATGAACGTGCGCGGGGTGACGATTACTTCGTCGCCCGGGCCGATCCCCAGCGCCTTCAGCGCCACGTCCAGCGCCAGTGTACCATTGGCCAGCGCAACGGCATGTGAGGTTCCGGCGAAAGCAGCGAATTCGCGTTCGAACGCGCGGCATTCCTGTCCGGTCCAGTAATTCACCCGGCCCGATCGCAGCACGGCGGCGACCGCATCGACCTCTTCCGCGCTGAAGCTGGGCCAAGGGGCGACCGACGTGCCGAGCATTGAACATTCCCGTTGCGCAAAGGTTTGGCGAGTGGCCACCAATGCAGGTAAGGGCAACCGCATGAAATCTCGCACGATCCTTGTCAACGCTTCCTATGCGCCATCGCTGGTCAATTTCCGTGGGCCGCTGATCGCCGCGATGATCGCCGCCGGTCACCGCGTCCACGCCTCTGCCCCGGACCTTACCGGCGAAGTGGCGGACAAGGTTCGGCGGCTGGGGGCAGTGCCGCACAGCGTTCCGCTGTCACGCGCCGGGCTGAACCCGCTGGCCGACCTTGGCTATTACCGCGCCATGCGGCGGCTGGTGCGAAATACGCGCGCCGATCTTGTGCTGGGCTATACGATCAAGCCGTGCATCTGGGGATCGCTGGCGGCGCGGGCAGAGGGCGTCGAATCCTCATCGCTGATTACCGGGCTGGGGTTTGCCTTCATCCCCGGCAAGGGCATCGTGCGGCAACTGGTCGGGCGGGCATCACGCTGGCTCTATGCCCGCGCCACCGCAGCCAACCGCGTGGTGATTTTCCAGAACCCTGACGACCGGCAGGACTTCATCACCGCCGGGGCACTGAGCGATCCGGCGAAGGCAAGGCTGGTGAACGGGTCTGGCGTCGATATGGCGCATTTCACACCCGCCCCGCTGCCCGAAGCCCCGCGTTTCCTGATGATTTCGCGCCTGCTCGGTAACAAGGGCGTGCGCGAATATGGCGCGGCGGCGGCGCTGTTATTGCGGCAAGGGATCAAGGCCGATTTCGCCCTCGCCGGGTTCTTTGACGAAGGGCCAGACGGCATCGCCCCTGCCGAACTGGAAGAATGGCGCGCCGCTGGCCTCAACTACCTCGGCCCGCTGGACGACGTTCGCCCCGCGCTGGCTGATTGCAGCGTCTATGTCCTGCCCTCCTACCGCGAAGGCACCCCGCGCACCGTGCTGGAAGCGATGGCCACGGGCCGCGCGGTGATCGCCACCGACGCCCCCGGCTGCCGCGAGACGGTGCGGGAGGGGGAAACCGGGCTACTGGTGCCGGTGCGTGATGTGGAAGCGACTGCCGAGGCCATGCGCCGACTTGCGCTGGACGGCGCGGCACGGCGCGACATGGGGACCGCAGGGTTAGCCTATTGCGCGAAAAAATACGCGGTGGAGCGGGTTAATGCGGCGATGCTGGAATATCTGGGGCTGGTTTAATGACCTCTCTATTGTTGCCGTAAAAAGGCAAGCGCGTCAGGATCAAGTCCCAACATTTGCGCCAAATGTGATCCAGCCCCTACATAACCGCACCACCGTGGAGTTCTCTCGAAGCCGGTTCGCATTTCTGAAACCACCCGTTGCGGATGAATAGGCGGCATCACCAATTCGTCAGGATCGGCTCCCAGGTTGCAGTAGGAGGAAAGGAACCGGGCGATAATTTCGGCATTCGTCATAACTCATACTCGATTGACGCAGCGCTGGCTTGCGAAAGCGTAATCTATGGTAAGTGACGGTTGGCGGGTCCGGCAAATTCTGCTGCTCAAGACAACACATGAAAGGTTCCACCGATGAAGCCGGTTCAATTGATCGTATTCGGAATAGTCGGCACAGTTCTCATCATAGCGGCCTTCCTCGCTGGGAAAGCTACCTATGGCGTGCCCGCAGTTTCGCACGCTGTGGTCTCTGAAGAGGCCAATACACTAGCAGGACCATCCACGCGATCAGGCGACGACATCAGCTTGCCCCACCGGGCTTTCGATGAGGAGAGGGCCATTTACACTTCGGCTGATTCATTGACCCTCGATTTTGACGAAAATGAAGTGGCTGCAAACGACAAGTACCGGGAAGCGTCTATCATTCTTCGAGGATGGGTCGATGGCGTCGATGACGAAAAGCCCGATCTGCACGAACCTGCAACCATCAATCTAAAGCCGGTCTCTGCTGGAAAGGTAGTAAAGGCAGCGCTTCCGCGTGATTTAGCAGTCACTATCAAGGCGGGCCAAGCTGTAGAACTGCGATGCGAGGGCGCGACTAAACGCATTTATGTGTTGGTTTCCGGCTGCACGACTGTGAAAGTCATCAATGCCGGTGAAGAACCAAATGAGTGAAGATCGCTTACGGCTTCGTCGGCAATAACAATTTGCAAAGGTTGTATGTCACTGCTGCGCGCGCTTACGAACTCGTTCCTTCAGCCCGGCAAGAGGCTGAACCCGACCGGAGGCCATATCTTCGCGCGCCATCACCAGCAATTTTAGCAAGGCAATCTCGTGGATCACTTCGGCGCTCTGGACTTTCAGAAAACTGATCCGCTGAATCAGCGTCTCGATACTCATTGCCTAACTCCGGTCAAAATATAGGCCCATACGAAGCGTTAGCAATCAGGCTACCCCGCCCGCACAACCTTCCCGCCCGCCAGCCGGTAAACCGTCCCATCACCCGGACAAATCGCCTCGCCATCGCCGCTCAACGGAAGGTCCAGCCGCTCGCCATGCGCGCTCATCCAGCCGACTTGGCGGGCTGGCACGCCGACGACCAGTGCGTAATCCGGCACGTCGCGGTTGACCACCGACCCTGCGCCAACAAAAGCGCAGCGGCCGATTTCCACGCCGCATACAATCGTGCAATTGGCCCCCAGCGTCGCCCCCTGACGGACCGTGGTGGCGCGATATTCTTCCTTGCGGGAGACGGCGGAGCGGGGGTTGTAGACGTTGGTGAACACCATGCTCGGCCCGCAGAACACGTCGTTTTCCAGCACGACATCATCATATACGGAAACATTGTTCTGGATCTTGACGTTATCGCCAATCGTCACCCGGCCTGCGACGAACACGTTCTGCCCCAGCGAGCAATCGCGTCCGATTTGCGCGCCGCTGCTGACGTGGACCCAGTGCCATATCCGCGTGCCTTCGCCGATCTGCGCACCCGCATCGACTATCGCCGTGTGGTGAATGGTCATGCCGGGATCGCGGCGGCGGCCAGCGGGTGATAGTCGCCCTTGCGGCCCAGCATGGGCGCAGAGCGGATGTTGTGGACCAGATGGATACTGGGCGCGGCATCAGACAGGCCAAAGCCGCCGGTGGCCAGAATATCGCGATAGCTGTCAGTATGCAGATCGGTGAAGCCTTCGGAAAACTCCACTTCCTCGCCATCCAGCGTCACGCTGCGATAGGTGCGCTGGCCTTTGGCGGCAACCTCTGGCGGCAGGTGATCGGCGTTGATCGTCAGGAACCAGCGGACATCGGCGTCCTTGAAATGTAGGGTGCCGCTGGCGCTGTCGACGGCGCGGTGGTTGACGGTCATCGATTCGACATCACCAAACACCCACAGCAGCATATCGAAGAAATGAATGCCGATATTGGCGGCGATCCCGCCAGATTTGGCTTCCTCACCCTTCCAGGACTGGTGATACCAGCGGCCCCGGCTGGTCATGTAAACCAGATCGGTGGCAAAGCGGCCATGCCCAGCGGCGCGCGCGGCGGCGACCTTTTCACGCAGGGCGATGATCGCGGGGTGCAGGCGCAGTTGCAGGATCGTGCTGACCCGCAGCCCGCTTTCTTCCTCAACCATGCGCAGCGCATCGATGTTCCAAGGGTTCACCACCAGCGGCTTTTCGCAAATAGCGTTGGCACCCGAGCGCAAGGCAAAGCGGATATGCGAATCGTGCAGGTAATTGGGCGACATCACGCTGACGTAATCAATCGGCTCCCCGCCCCGGCGGCGCAGATCGATGAAGCGGTCAAACCGTTCGAACTCGGTGAAGAAATGGGCGTCTGGAAAGTGGCTGTCGAGAATGCCTACGGTGTCGTTGCCGTCCAGCGCCGCGACTAGCCGGTTGCCGGTGTCCTTGATTGCCCGCATGTGGCGCGGGGCGATGTAACCGGCGGCGCCGATCAGTGCGAAATCCTTCATCAGCATCGATCTCCGTCAATCAGTTGCGGCGCAGCCTGGCCAGCGCCCGCCTGACCCCGGCCAGCGGGGTAAAGCCATTGGTGTACCAGTCAAACAGCAGGCGCGAGCCGTCTGGCGACAGGTTAAACGTATGCGGCCCGTGCCGTCTTCCAAGGCGGAAGGCAGCCACTTCGCTTTCGCGATAGCTTTGCTCGTCCAGCGCGTCGATGGCAAAAACGACCAGCCCGTCGCCATAATCGCGGGTAAAGTCCTGTCCGATGCGCAAAATCCGGCCATTGGCCGCCCCATCATTGCGGGCAAGAAACTCGCCCCCCATGCGCGCGCCGCGCGGGCTGATCCGCAGCGGGCTGGCGGGGTGCTGGGTGAACCGGGCCGCCAGACCATCCGCAGACCACAGCCGTAGCACATTGCTGCCTTCGCGGGCATCGTTGGCGAACAGATAGAGCCTGCCGTCGTGGCGCAAGAAGGTAGGATCAGTCAGGCGCGGCGAACCTTCGATATCGAGGTCGAAAGCGCGCTCCCATCCCGTGTCATTCAGTCGGAACGCCGCCGGGGCAGACCACTGCGCGATTTCCGGCACGCAGTATGGGGCGCCGTCCTGATCGACCATTGCCGGGTAGCTGTGGTGGCCGGGATCTCCGGATACCTTCACGCCGACGACTGGCACACTGCCGCCCGGTGGATCGATACGGTAAATCTCGCCCTTGCCGCTGCGCGCGGACAGCGCCTCGACCAGCAGGGATGTGCCGTCCGGACCAAAGAACGGGTCGGCGATGAAGGTGCAGCCGCGCGGGATGGCCGGGGTTTGCCAGTCAGCTTCCGGGGGCAGGCTGGCGGTGCCGGAAAGCACCGCCTCGGCAAACCCCGCGCCGTTTTCGCCGCCCGTCGGGGCGAGCGAAACGCGCCACCGCTTCTCGAAAAACGCGCCGTAAAGCAGCCGCCGCATCTTTGCCGCGCCCATCTTCAGTATCAGCCGCGCGACCGCCATGTTGCCGGGCAGGCGGTAGTTTCTGCCGCTCACCGGGCGGTCAAGCGTGCGTCCGGCAATAGCGTTATCGAGTGCGGGGGCCAGCAGCAGCGGCGAATGGCGGAACGATTCCATCAGCGTGCCCCGCCACGAATGCCCCAGAACCCGCGTTTCGGCAAAGGCGACAATAGCGCCCGCATCCAGCCGGTTGCCGATCACCTGCACGATCTGACCAATCGTCTCGCGCCCGGCCAGCAGTTCCCAGAAGCCCGCCGGTCGCCCGCGAAAATGCGCCGGATCGCCGTGGTGCCATGACAGGATCGGCACGCTCAGCCGCGCCGGAACCCGCATCAGACCCATGCCCAGCTTGATCACCGCCTGCGCGCCGGACGCGGCGATATGATCGACAATCTCGTCCGGCAGCACCTGCCACGCGCCGTCCTGGCCGCTGGCAAAGGCGCGCTGTCCGGCGATTCGCGCCGTCAGCGCGCCCAGCGGCACAGACCGGGTCAGCGGATTGCGCACCGCCAGCAGGTTCAGCGCATAATAGAGCGGATAGCGCAGCGGCTGGCGTTTGAGCCGGGTATTGGTGCAAACCAGCAGGCTCAGTTCGTCATGGGCAGGCAAGCTGGCGAGCGCGCGGCGTTGCCATTCGGCCACTTCGCCTTCTCCTCCGGCATGGCCATCGATGATGACGATCAACTTGCGTCCGGCCATGCTTCGCGTTTTCCTCGTCCTGCCCTTCGCCCCGCGTCTAAGCATCGGCACGTATTATGCAATCCGCCAGTCCCTGCATCAGGAGGCCTGACCACGACATGGCGATTTCGCCGCTATCGAAGGTTGCTACCACGGCCATGCCGGGTTAGAGGACATGGCCTTGGTTAAAGCGGCACGCGATTGCGGCGGAAAACCTGTTCGATCCATTGTCCAGCCTCCGGGCTGAAACTGTCCTGGGGGTCCCCGTTTTGCACGAGCGAAGAGTTCTGCCAATTCTGACGCCACTGCGGGCGCCCGTACTGGCATTGGCGCTGATGGGCCTTGTTTCAGGTTGCGCGACGCGCGGCGGACCGGTGCCCTACAACGCCACCGATTTCACCCTCCCCGATTCGCAGCGGCCTGACATTTCGGACGCCGGAATCATCGGCAAGCTCGATACGCTGACCATCCAGGTCTATCAGTTGCCCGATCTCAACCGCGAGATTCAGGTCGACCGGGAAGGCAATATCGCCATGCCTCTGATCGGCACCCTGCATGCAGACGGCCTGACCACGCCGCAACTGTCACAACTGATTACCGACAAGCTGGCTGACCGTTACGTCCGTTCGCCGTCGGTGCAGGTCAGCCTCAAGTCCGCGATCGCCAAGCAGATCGTCGTCGAAGGCTCCGTGACCCGTCCGGGCGTGTTTGAAACGCGCGGGCAGACCACCTTGCTCGGCGCGCTGGCGATGGCCGCCGGGCCGAACGACACTGCCAATATCCACCGGGTCGTGGTCTTCCGCTATATCGGCGGCAAGCGGCATGCCGCTGCTTTCGACCTTGGCACGATCCGCAAGGGGCTGGAACCCGATCCGGTCATCTACGGCAACGACACCATCGTCGTTGACGGTTCGAAGCTGACACGCGCCTACAGGGATCTGCTGCAGGCCATTCCGCTGTTATATATCTTCAAGGGATTCTAAGCCTTTATTCAAGGCTGGGGCCGGGGTTTACGCTGTGACCGACAACGAAACGAATACACTCGACGCCGGCCAGCCCGGGCGGATGACTGGCCGGGGCACCGGGCTGGAATCGTTCGCCAGCGCCCCGGTTGCCGGCCCTGCCTATGGCGGCTATGCCCGTGCGCTCGATCCGGGCGAGATCCTGCGCATCATCAACAAGTGGAAGCGGCTGATCATCGCCGCCGTGATCCTCGGCCCGCTGATCGCACTGGGCCTGTCCCTGATGATGACGCCCCGGTACGAGGCATCGGCGCAGCTCAAGATCGATCAGGAAGACCCTGTCATCATTCCGGGCTCCGGCTCGGCCAGCCCGATCGTCGTCAATCGCGGCGAATTCCTCGCCACACAGGTCGGCCTGCTCAACAGCCGCACGCTGGCCCAGCGTGTCGTCGATGCGCAGCGTCTGGCTGGCAATCCCGCCTATGCCGATCAGTCCGCCAGCGCCGCCCAGCGCCGCGATTCCGCGACCGAGCGCCTGCGCGCGCAGGTGACGATCGACATCGTGCGTGACAGCCGGTTGGTCAACATCACCATCGCCTCGGCCAATGCGATCGAGGCGGCGGGGCTGGCCAACGCCTATGCCGACCAGTTCATCGCCAGCAATCTGGAACGCGATTTCGACGCGACCGCCTATGCCCGGCGCTTTCTTGAAGACCGCATCAACTCCACGCGCGACAGGCTGGAAAAGTCCGAACGTGATGTGGTCGCCTATGCAACCCAGCAGGGCATTGTCGAACTCGGCGCGGCAGACGACAAGGGCGGCAAGCCTTCGCTCGAATCATCGACGCTCGTGGAACTGAACACCGCTCTGGCCGAAGCGCGCAACCAGCGCATCACGGCAGAGCAGCGTTTCCGTCAGGTACGCAGCAATGCGGCAACGACAGAAGCTATCAACAACCCTGTGCTGCAGGATCTGACCCGCAAGCGCGCCGATGCCTTGGCGGAGTATCAGGAAAAGTCGGCGGTGTTCTTGCCCGGCCTTCCCGCGCAAGTCGCCCTGAAGCAGCGTATCGAATCGCTCGACCGCGAGATCGCCAAGGCCCAGGGCAACGTCGGTTCAGCCTCGCGGCTTGAATATGACGGCGCCGTCGCGCGCGAGCATGAACTCCAGACGCGCCTCGACGGGATGAAGGACACCGTGCTCGATCTGCGGAAGCGCAGCATCCAGTACACCATCCTGCAGCGCGAAGTTGACACCAACCGGGCGCTCTACGAAGCCCTGCTGCAGAAATACAAGGAAGTCGGCGTATCCGGCGGCGTCGGCAACAACAAGGTCTCGGTCGTTGACCATGCCCGCGTTCCCGGCGGCCCGGTTTCACCCAAGGTACTGTGGAACGTGATGCTCGGCCTCTTGACCGGCATCGGCCTTGGCCTCGGCGCGGCATTCCTGCTCGAATTCATCGACGATACGATCAAGCTGCCCGACGATGTGGCATCTAAGCTCAACATGTCGCTGCTGGGCATCATGCCGAGCGCGCCGGAAGGCCACGATTTCGTTACCGAAGTGCAGGATCCAAAGTCCGATCTGGTCGAGGCTGCGCATTCGCTGCGCACTTCGCTGCAATTCGCAACCGGCCACGGCGTCCCGCGTTCGGTGCTGATCACCAGTTCGCGTCCCGGTGAAGGCAAGAGCAGCGTCTCGCTGGCGCTCTGCGCGTCGCTCGCGCGGCAGGGCCGCAAGGTGCTGCTGATCGACGCCGACATGCGCAAGCCGACCTACTACATCAGCGGCGAATCGCGTTCCGACACCGCCGGTCTGTCCAACGTGCTCAGCGGCGAACTGACTCTCGATCAGGCAACGCACGACAGCGCGTTTGAGAACCTGCAGGTCATCATGGCCGGGCCGAGCGTGCCGAACCCGGCGGCGCTCCTGTCCGAAGGCGGCTTTGCCAGCCTGCTTGCCCAGGCGGCGGCGAAGTACGATCACGTGCTGATCGATGGTCCGCCAGTCATGGGACTGGCCGACGCGCCGATCATGGGTTCTATCGCCGAAGCGGTGATCATCATCGTTGAATCCGCATCGGTCTATCGTTCGACCATCCAGGCAGCGATGTCGCGCCTCAAGGCATCGAACAGCCGCATCCTGGGCGTCGTGCTGAACAAGTTCGAAAGCCGCAAGACGGGTTACGGCTATGGATATGGCTATGCCTATTCCTACAGCTACGGCGGCACCCGCGGCAAGGAAGGCAGCCCGGATGATCGCAAGATCGTCATCGTCAAGTAGCCGGTCGAAGGAACCGGCAATGGCTTCCCTCCGCGCGGCACTCGGCCAGACTGCCCCCATCCCGGCGGCACGGATGGCGATTGCCGGGTTGTTTCTGGCGACGGTCGTACCATTGAGCGCGGCCAGCTTCCTGCGCGAGCCTATGGCCGTCCTGTCACCGATGGACCGTTCGCGCACGGAACTGGAAATGGCGCTGTCGCAGCCCGGCCAGCCGCAGTGGGCACAGGACCATATCCGCTCACTGGCCTACCGCGATCCGTTGCAGTCATCGGCCTTGGTCGCGCTAGGCATCGTGCGGATGCGCGCTGATCGTCAGCAGGCGCAGGCAGTGGCACCGCTGATGAACGAGGCGCTGCGGCGTCAACCCAGCTTCGAACAACCGCGCATCTGGATGGCCGCCTTCTACGCCATGCGCGGTGACGATCAGGCCGCGATGCGCGAATTTGACGACGTGCTGTCACGCAGCAACGGCTTGATCGGCCCGGTGCTGCCGGTGCTCGGCTATTTGCTCACCAACCCCGGCAGCCGCGCCGGAATGATCGCGCGGATGGAGCGTTTTCCCCCGTGGCGGACGGCGGCCTTGCTGGCGGCCATCCAGCACGGATCGCTGACCCCGGCGGAAATCGGCCGCCTGCTAGCCGGGCCAGCCCCCGCAGGCAGCGCGGAAACGCTGAATGTCGAGCGGTCAAGTTACCTCGCGCAACTCGTTTCTCAGGGCAAGGCGGACGAGGCCTATGCCCTGTTTCGCGGCTATGCCGGGGTCCATACCGGATCACCGATCAACGACGGCGCGTTTCAGGTTGCCAAGCCGCTCCAGCCGTTCGGTTGGAAACTGGCCGCCCAGCCTGAGGATTACGCCGAGCGGGTTGCCCGCGCCGACGATAGAGGCTGGATGGTGCGCGTCCACGCCAGCGGCAAGCACAGCCTGGCACTGCTTGAGCAGACTATGAACATGACGCCGGGGCGGTGGAATATCGTGCTGAAAGTGCGCGACGGCGGCCTTGCAAGGCCTGACCGCGTGACACTGCGGCTGGAATGCTCGGCCATCGGCGTAACGGCTGCCGAACAGGCCAAGGCCCCGCAAACTATCGCCCCGCCGCCGCTCGTCGAAAAATCGCTGGGCGGCATCAAGGCGGACGCCACCGACATCACGGTATCCGCCACCATCCCCGAAAGCTGCCACTTCCAGCAGCTTTCGATCCGCGCCAACGAGGCAGACGGCGAGTCGGTGAGCGAAGTCGAAGTGCTGTCATTCGCGGCGAACCGGTCATGATGATCATGGCGCACAAATCCCGCCTGACCCCGACCGCAAACTGGCTTGAGACACGTCGCACCCCGCTATGCGCGGCATGGCTGCTGCTGTGCCTCGTGCTGGGCGGCGCCAGCAATGCGGGCAGCCTCGCCAATCTGGTGCTGCAATTCGGCGCCGCTGGCATCATCGCCTGGCACATCCTGCGCGGAAAAATGAACAGCGCCGGACGTGACGATGTGATCCTGCTGACCCTGCTGGGCGCGGGCGTCGCGTGGATCGTGCTGACCCTGATTCCCCTGCCCCCCGCGCTGTGGATCCACTTGCCGGGCAGAGGCTTTGTCGCGGAAGGCTACCGCCTGCTCGGGCTGGACCTGCCGTGGCTGCCGATCAGCCTGACCGACGACCGCACGGTGCGCAGCGCGCTGTCGCTGCTGGTCCCCGTCGCAACTTACCTTGTCGTGCGCCCGCTGGCGATCAGGCAAAGGGCGTGGCTGGCTGTCGTTGTGGCCGGTTTTGCCGTCCTTTCAACGGCCCTGGGCATGGCGCAACTTACGGGGGGCGAGAATTCGCCGCTGCGCATCTATTCGATTACCAACCGCTCCGATCCGGTCGGCCTGTTCGCCAATGCCAACCATCTGGCGACGATGTTGCTAGTCATGATGCCGCTAATCGCCGCTGCCTTGCCGATCATAAGCGACCGGCCCTTGCGCGGCGGCAAGCGGACGGCTCGCTGGACTGGGTCGCGGCTGGCATGGTCGCCACTGGCGATGCTCTGCGTCGCGCTGTTCCTGTCAGGTCTGGCGCTGATAGGTTCGAACGCGGGCCTTATGCTGGCGGTGCCTTCGCTGGCCGGGGCGCTGTTCCTGGGGCCGCTGCAACCAATGCTGGCAAAGCCATTTGTCCGCCGGACGCTGGGCCTAGGCGTGGCGGCGGTGATGGCGCTGGCGGTGGCGATGATCTTTACCGGGCAGTTCCAGCAGAAGATCGGCGTTTCCGCCACCAGCCGACAGATGGTAACCGGCACCACGCTGCACACCGCGGGCGAATACATGCCGGTCGGCACCGGCCTTGGCAGCTTTTCCGCGATCTATCTGAAGCATTCGGGCGGCGAAAAATCGGCGCGCGAATGGATGAACCACGCGCATGACGATCTGGCCGAAGTGACGCTGGAACTGGGCGCGCCGGGTGTAATCCTGATGGCCCTGTTCGCCTTGTGGCTGCTTGGCCGGGCATGGCGGGTATGGCTGCGTGATCCGCGTGCCGAAGGGCTCCCCCTGATCCGCGCCGCTTCTCTGGGGGCGGTGATCGTGGGCCTGCACAGCATGGCCGACTATCCGCTGCGCTCCGCCGCCATCGCGGCCCTGTTCGCGATGCTGCTCGCGCTGATCGTCGATCGGCCCACCGACCAGCCAGCCGATCCATCGCGCGCTGATCCTTTTTTGGGGGGGCCGCTGTGACCGCAATCGGCTTCATCTCTATCCTGATCAGCTTCCTGGCTTTCGCCTGGGCATCGCACGAGATGACCAACCGCAAGCTGGCGCTGTTCCTGGCCATCGTGATCCTGCATATCGGGGCGGCGTTCGTCTATTATTTCTATGTGCAGACCAACGACGCTGACACCCGGCTCTATTATTTCGACCCTTACGAATTTGCGCGGAACGAATTTGCCTTTGGCACCGTTTTCGTCGTCGATGCAACGCAGTGGCTGCGTGGCAGGATCGGTGGATCGTATCTCGACTATTTCCTGCTCTATCAGATATTCGGCACCTGGGGCCTGGCGATATTGCTGAGATCGCTGGAAGAACTGGGTATGGTCCTGAAAATGGAAGTCCCGCGCGAAGTGATGGCGCTGATGTTCCTGCCGGGCATGTATTTCTGGACGGCGGCCATCGGCAAAGACGCGCCGCTGTTTTTCTGCTGTTCGCTGGCGGTGTGGAGCAGCCTGAACGTCTCTGGACGATGGGCGTGGTTCGCGCTGGCCATCGGTATCATGGTCCTGTTCCGGCCGCACGTGGCGCTGGTTTCGGTCGGGTCGCTGGCACTGTCGCTGGTGATCGGGCGGGGCGTTTCGGGAATCACCCGTGTTACCCTGATTGCCATTGCCGCCGTTGCCGCCGTCATGCTGGGGCGCACGCTGCAGGCCTCACTCAACGTCGACATTTCAAGCACCAGCTCGATCGCCAGCTTCGTTGAGACCCAGACGAGCCAGGCGACTATGGGCACTGACGATTCGCTTGCCCGGGCGTTTTTCCCGATCAAGCTGCTCAGCCTGCTCTACCGGCCTTTTTTCATCGATACGAACGGCATTTTCGGGCTGGTCGCCTCGGTACAGAATATCGTCATGCTGTACATCACGTACCAGTTGCTCAAGAATTTCCGCCTGTGGCGCGATGTGTTCCGGGAATCGCTGCCGGTCCGTTTCGCGACGATCTATTTCCTGGCTTTGTTCATGATGCTCGCGCTGGCCTATTACAATGTCGGGCTTGGCCTGCGGCAGCGCGAAATGGCGACCCCGGCCATCCTGCTGGTCTTTGCCGCAGTCCACATGATCAGCCTACGGCGGCGCGGCATGCTGCTGGACGAACAGGCTGAGCAACGCGGCGTTCAGGCTGGCGCTGGCAGGGCCGCAGACACTGGGCAAATCCTGCCGCAGCATTGAGTTTTCATGTCACAGCCAACGCCATTTCATGGCCACAACCAACGCCATTCCATCTGGCGCCTGCCTGATATAGGGCACGGCGCAAAGCAGAGCCAAGGACCGACTATCCATGATCCCGTTCATTGATCTGAAAACACAATACGCCCGCATCGCCGATCAGGCCGAGCAGGCCGTGCTGTCCGTCATGCGCAGCGGCGCCTATATCCTTGGCCCTGTGGTCGAGCGGCTGGAGCAGCGGCTGGCCGCCTTCGCCGGGACCAAGCATTGCGTAAGCTGCGCCTCGGGCACCGATGCGCTGGTCATGGCGCTGATGGCCAAGGGCGTCGGCCCGGGCGATGTGGTGTTCACCGTGCCGTTCACCTTCATGGCCAGTGCCGAGGCGATCGCCACCGTCGGCGCGACGCCGGTGTTCGTCGATGTTGAGCCTGGCACCTTCAACATCGATACCGATGCGCTTGAACGGGCAATTGCCGCGCTTGCGGCGGGCGATCCGTCGATCCATCCGCTGCCGCGCCTGCCCGCCGGGGAGCTGGCGGCGCTGCGTCCGTGCGGGATCATCGCGGTCGACCTGTTCGGCCTGCCTGCCGATTACCAGAAGATCAACGCCATCGCCGCCCGTCACCGCCTGTTCGTGATCGAGGATGCGGCGCAAAGCTTTGGCGGATCGCGCGAAAATGCGCGCGCCGGGTCGCTGGCGGAAATCGGCTGCACATCTTTTTTCCCGGCCAAGCCGCTGGGCTGCTATGGCGACGGCGGCGCAATTTTCTGCGACGATGCCGAGATCGACACCGTCCTCCGCTCGATCCGCGTCCACGGCCAGGGCAGCGACAAGTACGAGAACGTGCGCTTAGGCCTGACCGGGCGGCTGGACGCCATGCAAGCCGCCGTGCTTGAGGTGAAGCTCGACATTTTCGATGACGAGATCGCCGCTCGCCAGCGCGTTGCCGATCGCTATACGCAGGCACTAACCGCCAGCGGCGTTGGTGTCACCGCGCCGCAGGTTCCCGCCGGTTTTGCCAGCGCGTGGGCGCAATACACCGTCATCGCACCCGACAGCGCCGTCCGCGCTGCCTATCAGGCCAAGCTGTCAGAAGCAGGCGTGCCGACGATGATCTATTACCCCAAGGGGTTGCACGAGCAGCTGGCGTTTTCCAACCTGGGCTACCAGCACGGCGATTTTGCCGTGACCGAAACGCTGGCCGACCGCGTGTTCAGCCTGCCGATGCACCCTTACCTCATGGACGACCAGATCGACATGATCGTCGCCACAATGGCTGAGCTTGGCCGTGGCTGAGGACGTCTTCATCCACCCGACCGCCAGTGTCGATCCGCGCGCCGAAATCGGTGACGGCAGCCGCGTGTGGATCAACGTGCAAATCCGCGAAGGCGCGCGCATCGGGCGCGGATGCATCCTGTCAAAGGACGTCTACATCGATCACGGCGTCACCATCGGCGATGGCTGCAAGGTGCAGAACAGCGTCTCGCTGTATAACGGGCTGACCGTGGGCGACGAAGTGTTCATCGGACCCAACGCTTGCTTCACTAACGACAAGGTGCCCCGCGCGAACAATCCCGACTGGGTCATCACGCCCACGCGGGTGGAAAGCGGCGCCAGCATCGGCGCGAATGCCACTATCGTCTGCGGGATCACCATCGGCGAATATGCGATGGTCGCGGCAGGCTCGGTCGTCACCCGCGACGTGTCGCCCTATACACTGGTCATGGGCAACCCGGCCCGGCCCTTCGGCATGGTCGACAAGGCGGGCAACCGCACAGACTCTCCCATTGGAAAGGTTTCGCAATGAGCGTCGCCCCGGTACGGATCGGCCTGATCGGCCTTGGCCGCATGGGCCAGAACCATTTGCGCGTGCTGTCATTGCTGGGCGCTGCGGAACTGGTCTGGGTGCACGACTATGACGCGGACCACGCCGCCCGCCTCGCCGCCGAAGCAGGCGTGGCCCATGCGCCAGACGTTGCCGCCGCGCTGGGCGATGTCGAGGCGGTGGTCATCGCCAGCCCGACGACCACGCACGATCATTACGTGCGGCTGGTGGCCGACCATGTTCGCAACATTTTCGTTGAGAAGCCGATCACCGACCGGCTGGAAACATCCATCGCGCTGCGCGATCTGGTCAACGAACGCGGCCTGCACATGCAGGTCGGCCTGATCGAGCGGTTCAACCCCGCCGTCGTCCAGATGAAGCGCCTGCTTGATCGTTCAGAGCAGGTCGTCAGCGTCGATTTCGTGCGCACCAACAAGCTTTCGTCGCGGATTACCGATGTCGATGTCGTCACCGATCTGATGATCCACGACATTGATCTGGCGCTGCACCTGAACGGGCCGGTCAAGCACATCGCCGCGCATGGCGTGGCCGAAGGGCCGATGATCGATTATGCCGCCGCGCTGCTGACCCATACCAATGGCCGGTTCAGCCACATCCAGGGCAGCCGCATCACCGACAAGAAGATGCGGCGCATCCAGGCGACCTGCAAGGACATGTTCGTCGATTGCGAACTGCTGCGAAAGGAAATCACCCTCAGCCGCCACACTGATGTCGAGCAGCGGCCCGGCGAACCCTATCGCATTTCCCAGATCGAGGAATCGATCGAAGTGCAACCGCGTGAGGCCTTGCAGCTTGAATTGCAGGCCTTTCTGTCGGGCTGCAGGGGGGCAATTTCGGAAGATGCGCCGGGCGCTGACGCCGGGGTTGCGGCGATGGCGGTCTGTTCGGAAGTGCTGGCCAGCATCCTTCAACCCGCCTGACCGGGGGCCGCGCGGCGCGATGCGTATCCTGCACGCCATCCCCGCCCTCACCAAGGGAGGCGCGGAAAAGGTACTGGTTGACCTCGCCAACGAGGCGCACCGGCGCGGCCATGAGGTCAGCGTCGTCACCGGCTTTCCCGCCGATCCGCGCCTCAACCGTGACCGGCTCGATCCGGCGATCCCGTTTGAAACGATAGCGGCAAAGGGTGCGGGCAAGCTGGCCGCCTATGCCGGAATAATGCCGTGGCTGTGGCGTAACCGGCAGCGGATTTCCCGGTTTGACGTGATCCACTGCCACCTGACTCACGCGGCGCTGCTAGGCACTTTGGCGCGGGTCCAGCGCGGTTTGTTGAGGCAGCAAGGCCCGGCGATTGTCGAAACCTTCCACGGCGTCGGCATGCCGATCCGCGCCCGGCAACGCTGGCTGGCGGCAAGCCTGGCGTGCGGGCGTGACGGGTTTGCGCTGATGGCCGAAGACCCTTTCTGGACCGCATTCCTTGCCCGCAACCCCGGCCTGCCCGGCGCGGTGATTGCCAATGGCTTGGCCGCAGATCCGCCCGCTGACCCTGCTGCCGCGCGCAAGTGGCGGACCGAAAGCGGCATTCCTCTGTACGCGCCGGTGGTCGGCACGGTCGGTCGGCTGCGGGCAGAGCGCAACCCGCTGGCGACGCTCGCCGTGTTCGCCGCCGTCGCCCGCGCGCGGCCCGACGCGCATTTCGTGATCGCTGGCGATGGCCCGATGACCGGGACGGTGCGCGATGCCGCCGCCGCGCTGGGGCTGGCGGCGCGCCTGCACTTGCCCGGCCTGATCGCCGATCCGCGCCCGGTGCTGGCCGCCATTGACGTTTATGTGACCATGAACGTCGGCGCGATTACCGGGCTGGCCGGGCTGGAGGCCGCCCTTGCCGGTTTGCCGCTGGTTGCCTTGCAGGCACGGGCGGACTTTCAGCCATCGCCCGCCGACTGGGTCTGGTCGTCCGCCGATCCCGAAGCGGTGGGGGCAGAGGTGCTGCGCCTGCTGGGTGATTTGCCAGCGCGGCTGGCGGCAGCCTCGGCCCAGCGCGCCTATGTGCTGACGCATTTCGGCGTCGGATTGGCGCAAGATCGGTATGAGGAACTCTATGCGCGGGCCATCGCCCATGCGCGCGGCGACTGACAGCCCGCAACCGTCCGCCGCAGTTACCGCACGGTCAGCCTGCTGAATCGGGCATGTTACCGATTGTGTTCATCTTCCCGCAATCCGGCTAGGGCTTATCCGCACCGGATGCGTCGCCACGCTGATGGCGCGCTTAACCCGGCTCCGCTTGGCCCTTTATCGGGACAGGCCAGTGGCCGGACAGGTTTTGCAAGGAGCAGCATAGTGAAAGTATCTTCCCCCCGGCCCGGCGCCCTCATGATGCCCGGTGCCCTCATGATGATTTCGGCGCTGGCGCTGTCTGCCCCGGTCGCGGCCCAGCCCCAGCAGGACGCGCCGCCGCCTGCCCCCGCCGCAGCGGAACCGGACCTCAGCGCCAACATGGCGCCCACAGCCCCGCAAAAGGGGCCTGACATCAAAGGCATCATATCTGCCCGGCATAATGACCGCATTCGGGTCACCGCAGCTGACGGCAGCAAGTCAATCATCACCGTGACCGAGGACACGCAGATCAGGGCCAGTAACGGCCTGTTCGGTATGAACCGCACCCCACTGACCGCCACTTCGCTGATGAACGGCCTGCCGGTAACCATCAAGACGCTGCAAGCGGGCGACATGCTGGTTGCCAGCCAGATCATGCTGCGCGGCAACGACCTGAAGGTCGCGAACATGATCCACGGCGGCACCGAGCAGGGTTTCGAGGAACAGACCGCCGCCACCGAAGCGTTGCGCGGGCGCATGGCCGATATCGACCAGTACAACATCAAGGGCACCACCAACGTCAATTTTGATACTGGCAAGGCGGTGCTCTCGCCTCAGGGCCAGAACGATCTTTGTGTTGCCGCAACCAGCGCCGAAGGCATGAAGAATGCGCTGATCCTGGTCGTCGGCTATACCGATTCGACCGGCAGTGAAGAAGTGAACCAGGTGCTGAGCGAAAAGCGCGCCAATCGCGTCGTCAATTACCTGCAACAGGCCTGCCACTGGAAGCCTTACCGGATGCTGACCCCCACCGGCATGGCTACGGCAGACCCGCTGGCCGATAACAGCACGCCAGAGGGCAAGGCACAGAACCGGCGCGTGGCAGTGAACATCCTCGTCAGCAAGGGTCTGGACGGGATGTAGTTTGCATTTCGGCGGGCGCAATATCTGAACCACCCGTCATCCCGGCGGAGGCCGGGACCCAGCCGTTCTGAATA
>JBDTUQ010000005.1:0-85600 GCA_040007615.1 Novosphingobium sp. | reverse complement strand
GGCATCGAGCGCCACGCCCCGGCTTTCGGCCAGTCGCACAGCGGTGCCGGTGATGTGGTGCGCTTCGCGGAACGGAATATTGGCCTGCCGCACCAGCCAGTCGGCCAGATCGGTGGCGGTGGCATAGCCCAGTTCCGCCGCCGCGCGCATCCGGGCGGTGCGGAACGTGGCGTCTGCGACCATCCCGGTCATCGCCGCAAGGCTCAGCGCCAGCAGGCTCGCGGCTTCGAACACGGGCGGCTTGTCGTCCTGCATGTCCTTCGAATAGGCCAGCGGCAGGCCTTTCATGGTCACCATCAGCGCGGTCAGGCAGCCGACGATGCGCCCCGAATGGCCGCGCACCAGTTCCGCCGCGTCGGGGTTCTTCTTCTGCGGCATGATCGAACTGCCGGTCGATAACGTATCAGGCAGGGTGATGAAGCCGAAGGGCTGGCTGGCCCAGATGATCATCTCCTCGGCCAGCCGCGACAAATGCAGCGCGCACTGTGCGGCGCTCATCAGGAAATCGAGCGCGAAATCGCGGTCGGATACCGAATCGAGGCTGTTGGCGGTGGGCTGGTCAAAGCCCAGTGCCTGCGCGGTCATCGCCCGGTCGATAGGAAAGCCGGTGCCTGCCAGCGCCGCCGCGCCCAGCGGACACTGGTTCATCCGCACCCGCGCATCGGCAAAACGTGACCGGTCGCGCGCGATCATCTCGTAATAGGCCATCAGATGATGCCCCAGCGTCACGGGCTGCGCTGTTTGCAGATGGGTGAAGCCCGGCATGATCGATGCGGCATGTTCGCCTGCTCGGGTAACCAGCGCGCGTTGCAGAGCGGCAAGGCCCATGTCGACCTCGTCCAGCGTATCGCGCACCCACAGCCGGAAATCGGTCGCCACCTGATCGTTCCGGCTGCGCGCGGTGTGGAGACGGCCAGCTGCCGGGCCGATCAACTCAGCCAGCCGGCTTTCGGTGGTCATGTGGATGTCTTCCAGATCCCAGTCCTCTGGAACGCCATTGGCAGCGTATTCGGCGGCGACGGCGTCCAGACCATCGCGGATCGCGCTGGCATCATCCGCCGAGACGATCCCCGCCTTGCCCAGCATGGCCACATGCGCCTTTGACGCGGCGATGTCTTGACGCCACAAAGCCTTGTCGAACGGGATAGAGGCATTTATCTCACGCATGATTGCCGACGGGCCTTGCGCGAACCGTCCGCCCCACATGCTGTTGGAGCCGCTCTTGTTGTTATCCCGATCGCTCAAGACTGGTTTCCTTGGTCGCTTAATGTTCTGGGCCGTATTGGCACCTGTATCGCTTGGCGGCTGCGATAGGCAAACCAGCGACGAGGTGCAACCAGCGCCGTCTGCTTCGGCATCAGAGAATTCTGCCGAGGAAACCTCCGGCCTGCTCCGCAATCACAAGGGCAGCGCGATGCCTGAAATAACTTTCAGCGATCCTGCAGGGCGAAAACTCAGTCTTGCCAGCCTGAAGGGCAAGCCGCTGCTGGTGAACTTGTGGGCCACGTGGTGCGCGCCTTGTGTCGCAGAACTGCCGATGCTCGACGCAATCGCCTCAGCGGGGGCGACATCGGGCATGGTCAAGGTGATCGCGGTTTCTCAGGATACCGGTAAGCCGGGCGAAGTGGGCGATTTCCTGAAATCGCATGGTATCAAGACCCTGGAGCCGTGGCTTGATCCCGACAACAACCTGTCGTTCCACTACAATACCGGCAACCTGCCCTCCACCGTACTTTATGATTCGCAAGGCAAGGAAGTGTGGCGGTTTGTTGGCGCACGGGATTGGTCGAGCAAGGAGTCGACGGCATTGGTGGCTGAGGGGTTGTGATCGGCTGGACGGCAGTCCCTCACGCGACCGGCACCGCCCCATCATACAGCGCGCCATCAACCAGCCGGTAGTGGTGCATCTGGCCACCTTGCGGGGCCTCGACCGAATATTGCTGAACATCGGCAAACCACGGCAGGCGCTCTTCGGGCGTCGCGGCGGGCATGTAGGTGTTGAACACGCGCGGATCGTAAAAACGGAACAGCGCAATCGTCCCGTCAGGCAACTTCGCCTGCAGGAAGCGGCGGAAATGGCGCTGCAACTGGTCAATTGGTGCGGCAGACAGCACCATCATCCCCCAGTTGGCTGACTGGCCGTGCTTTTGCCACACGGGCAGCAGTTCCTCCGCCGGGTTGATCCGCACCAGCCAAGGGGCAGCACCAAGGATTTCCGGGGCCAGGTTCTTGCCCTTGAACAGGCAGATGTGGCTGGCGCAAGTGCGCACCAGATCGACCAGCCGGGGATCCTGTGCGCAATCGATGATGGCGTACCACGCAGGCTCCATCGCCCTTCGCTCAGCCTTGACCGTAAGCGCGCATCAGGGCGGACTTGAGGCACTGTTCGCAGAACGGCTTGCCTTCCTTGGCGGCGGCGATCATCGCCTTGGCCTGTGCGGCGGCAACGACATCGCCGCCCTCCAGCCCCATCGGCCCCACATAAGCCCCGCCTGCCGGACCGCCGCCGCCATCGCTGGAATCGCCGATCAGGACGGTAAGTTCACCCTTCATGATCGTGCCGCCATGCGCCGTCATGTCAAACATGCGCGCGGCGGGCTGGCCCATGACGGTAACCGTCATCGAACCCTTGGCGATGACATCGGGCGGGCCGACACAAGTCAGCATGTCACCCACGCGGGCCTGTGGCAGCTTGCCGGTAAGCACCGTAACCGCACAGGGCGGCAGGATCGGCCCGCCGACATGCGGCACCGTGCCCGTCACCATCGGACAGACATGCATATCGGTAATGCGTGCGGCAGGTTGGCCCATGCTTTGGGTTATACCGCTAATCCGCCGCCAGACAATGCCGTCCGCAAAGCGCCGTCCCGGCACAGCGCGGCAGCCAGCCAAATGCGCGGTGATGCAGCATGAACACACTATTGCCGCTGTGCCACTTTGAACACGCGCCGGGCCGCAATAGATTGTATTTTTCTGCAAAATTTGCGATAAAGGGCCGAAGTCCCGTTAATGCGGCCTGTCGCTATGCGCACGGGATTCGCTGGTGGACGTGCAGGAACGTAATTGGCGAAAATGGTTAACGTGAACAGCAGCATCTGGAATACCGGGCTTCGGCGGCTCATTCTGGTGCTTTGCGCCGCGCTGGCGCTGGCGGCGAATCCGGCGCTGGCCGCTGGCCGCCGGGTCGCGCTGATCATCGGCAATTCCAATTACCTGAACAGCACGGGCCTGCCCAACGCCATCAATGACGCGCGCCTTGTCGTCGGATCGGCACAGAAGGCCGGGTTCGAAGTCATCATCGCCAACGATCTGACCAAGGCCTCGTTCGAACAGGCGCTGCGCCAGTTCCGCACCCGGGCTGACGGGGCAGAGGCGGCGATGGTCTATTACGCGGGCCACGGCATCGAAAGCAGCGGATCGAACTACATGATCCCGGTCGATGCCAAGCTGAGCGACGCGCGCGATCTGCGGTTTGAGGCGATCAATCTGGTCGACATTCTGGATAACCTGAGCGGCGCATCGGTGCGGATGGTGTTCCTGGATGCCTGCCGCGAAAACCCGTTCGGCAAGAACTGGACCAGCGCCAGCCGCTCGGTTCAGGCAGGCCTCGCCCCGATTGAGCAGGACGGTGTGCTGGTGGTCTTTGCCACCGCCTCAGGCTCTATCGCCACCGATGGCAGCGGCGGCAATTCGCCTTTCGCCCGCGCGCTGGCTTCGCGCCTGCCCGAACAGGGGCTGGCGCTGCAATTGCTGGGTAACAAGATCAAGGACGATGTCGCTGCGGCCACTGGCGGCCTTCAGCGCCCTTATTCAAACAACGGCCTTGGCGGCGCAGAGTTCTATCTGGTGCCCAAGCCCGCCCCCGTGGTTGGCAATGACGGCGCGGATTACAAGGCGGCGCAAACCGCAGGCACGGTTGCCGCCTATACCGCCTATATCGCCAAGAACCCGAACGGCATGTTCGTCTCGAACGCCTATGACCGGATCGAGATGCTGAAGGACTTTGCCAAGAACGCGGTCCCTGTGGCGGCCCCGGCCCCACCCCCGCCGCCTGCCCCTGTGGCTGCCCCGGTGATGTTCATGCCCACCCCCGCGCCGCAGCCGATGGCCCCAGCACCGGCGCAAGTGACATTTATTCCTGCGCCTGCGCCTGCACCGGCACCTTACGTTCCTGCACCGCAGCCCGCGCCAGTGGCTTACTCCCCGGCACCGGCTCCGACTCCGGCACAAGTTATCCCCGCAGCGCCGCAGCCCGGCCTCCAGCAGGCAGCGATCTATCCATCTGCGATGGCCCAGCCGCCGATGACCGCGCAGCCTGCCGTGTTCCAGCCCGCTCCCAATACTGCCACCGCCGTGTCTTTTGACCAGTCGAACCTGCCGCCCTTCCCGATGGCACCTGCATTCCCCCGAGGCGGCTATCCCGATTGCCGCGAAAGCTTCCAGTCATTGACCGGCTCCATCGCCAAGCTGGATGCAATCAATTCGTGCCAGCGCCGGTTGACCCAATACCAGATCGAAGTGCTGAACCCGTTTCAGGTGGCCGTGAACAACCACCTCGACACAGTGTCCTCACTCTACAAGGATCAGGTTGGCGGCCATCAGGAAAAGTACACGGCGGCCAGCCAGAACGCCTTCCTCAACGCCGTGCTCAAGCGTCACGCCGATTCGCAGCCGGGCGGCCCGGTCAAGGCCGAGTATGAGGCTGCATCGGTCAAGCGTGATGCCGACGCCAAGTTTCTGAGCGATCGCTACTGCTTCTACTCGGGCACCTGCGGCGGCTATTCCCCGCCTTCCGACATCTCCGCCACGCCCGCTACCGGCAAGTAGCTCGCAGGGTCGGAGGCAATGGACATGGCCCCGGCAATCGACACGTCAGTTTCACCGCAAGTCTCGGCCCCACCCGTCCATATGCTCGGCGGTGCAGCGGCCTGGGCGGTGGCACTTGTTGGCTTTGCGGCGGCGGCGGGATGGATCAGCTTTTCGCAAAAACTTGGCGATACGATCGACACCCAGTCAGTCGCCGTGCTGGCCTTGCTGTTCTATGGTCTGGTCTATCTGCCGATCATCCTCATCGCCGCGATCATGGGCATCGTCTGCGGCGTAAAGGTGTTTCGCGGCGGGCGGCATCCGGCCAAGTGGCTGCTGGGCAGCGCAGGGCTGGGCGCGGCAGGACTGACGCTGACCGTCCTTTACGCCGCGCTTAACGGCGGACTCTCAGTGGGAGAAGGATCGCATACCGGCGGCGGACTGCTCATGCTGGGCGCGGCGCTCACCTTGCTGGCTACTGCCGCACAAGAGCTCTTGTTGCGCGGCTGGCTGCAACCGCTGCTCGGCAGGCTGACCGGCCGCACCCTGCCTGCCATCGCCATCGCCGCGCTGGCATCGGCGGCGCTGCAATTGGTCGGCGGCACGTTCAGCTGGCTGCCGTTCCTCAACTTGACGCTGGCGGGCGCGCTGTTCGGCTTGCTCGCAAACCTCAGCGGCGGAATGGCCGCGCCAATCGCCGCGCACTTCGCCTGGAATGTGCTGGAAGACCTGGGCCTTGGCCTGATGCCCAACCCCGGAACCGGGACCTTCGGCGCAGTGCGCGACTTTGACCTCCTTGGCGCAACGCTATGGGGCGGCAGTGAGGCAGGGCTGGCGGGCGGCGTGGGCATGACCATCGTGCTGGCCGCGCTGCTGCTGCCTACGCTGACCCGCAAAGCAGTTACCTAGGCGCACCAAATCCTCCCCATTTGTGCTACGCAAAAACAGGGAGGATTGGAGGAAAAACCTCAAACCCCCTGCTTGGTCCTAGCCACGTCGATCCGGTCGCGCTCGCGCAGGAAAGCTGCCAGTTCCGCCCCCTCGATCTTCTTGCGCGCGCCATCGTCGGTCTTGATGCCCAGAGGATCGACCTTTTCGCCGTCGATATGCACTTCATAATGCAAGTGCGGCCCGGTTGACCGCCCGGTGGTGCCGATGTCGCCAATATGCTCGCCCTGCGTCACCCGCACGCCCCCCGCGATGCCGGGCATGAAGCGGCTCTGGTGCAGATAATACGTCTCCCACCCATTATCGTGCTTGATGATCGTCAGGTTGCCATTGGCCCCCTTCATCGCCGCCCATTCCACAACGCCATCGGCAGCGGCATAGATCGGTGTGCCGATGGGCGCGGCAAAGTCGGTGCCGCCGTGCAGCTTGTTGTAATGCAGCACCGGGTGAAAGCGCATCCCGAACTTGGACGATATCCGCGCACCATCCACGGGCGTGCGCATCAGCCCGCGCTTGGTCGTCGCGCCGTTACCGTCAAACCAGCCCACTTCGCCCGCTCCGTTGCGGAACCGGTAAAGCGCCAGCGACTTTGCCGCCGTGGTCAGCGAGGCATAGAGCAGCTGCGGCTGGCCGACCGCTTCACCATCGGCGTTGACCGATTGTTCGAAAGCCACTTCAAACGTGTCCCCCGGCGCAACTTCGCTGGCGAGGTTGAAGTCATAGGCGAAGGCATTGATGAATTCAGGGATCAGCGCATCGACCAGACCTGTGGAAACCGCCGAAGAATAGAAACTTTCGCTATCAAGTTCGCCGCGCAATATCTTGATCTGCTTTGACAAATCCGCTGCTATCGCCTCAGTCGTGAACTTGCCGGTGGCATCGCGCGTGACCACCGCGCCTGACCCGTCGGCGTAAGATGCCTGCAACCGCTGCACCGCGAAACCGCCGCCCTGAGGCAGCAATTCGGCGCGCAGGCGCACTTCTCCGGGCGCGGAAAGCGCAGCCGTTACCGCCTGGCTGACCGCCGCCGCTTCCGGAGCCGGAACCCCGAACGCCGTGAGCGCCGAGGCGATTTCCCCTGTGCTGCCAAGTTTCAGCGAGCGTTCGACCAGTGCCGCTGCCACCGGCCCTGCGGCCTTGCCCGTGCTGATGATCGGGGCCGCAGCCGTCGCGCGGGTCAACCGCGCCGCTACGCCGCCGCCGATCAGCATGACCAGCGATCCGCCCATCGCCAAGGCCTGCCGACGCGATGAATGCCCCGCCGAAGGAGCCGCCGCCGCCTCGCCTGATACATCGGGCAACTTTGCGGGCGAAAAGCTGGTGCCGATGCCGCGCCACGCCTCGGGCAAGGCGCTGTCGCCCGGACCCGGTTCTGCCGCGCGAGCGCCGCCTATTTCACCGGGCTTGCCTGCACCCTCTGGCTTGGCCGGGCCGGGTTTCCCCCATGAGCGGGGATCGAATGTGGAATCGTCCATCAAAATCCCGCAAAAATGTCGCTGGTAAGTGTATATCAGGCGCGGACTTTGTATAACCTCGCTTTCGCTGCGAGAGAAGCTATGCTTTATTTCAAAGCAGCTTGAGGTTGGGGACTCACAATGTCTGGAAGTAATCGGGTTGCCTGGCGGGAAGGCCAGTTCCTGCGGCCGCAGCACTTCCAGCAGGCCGACCGTGCGATTGACGCCCGCCTGCGCGCCCGCACCGATCTGTTGCGCCCTTACCCCTGGGGCTTGAGCGAAGTCGTGATCGATGAGGACATGGCCGCGCTGGGCAAGTTTACTGTCGTGCGCGCTCGCGGAGTGATGCCCGATGGCACGCCCTTCGCGATCCCCGATGACCAGCCGCCGCCGCCGCCGCTCGATGTGCCGGAAGACACCCGCGACGCGACGATCTACCTCACCCTGCCCGCCGCGCAGGCCGGGGCGCAGGAATTTGCCGACAGCGGAGAGGCCGGGCCGGAAATCCGCTTTCTGGTCGAAGAAAACGAAGTAGCCGATTGTTTTTCCAGCGAACGCAGCCGCGAGCCTTTGGAACTGGCGCGGCCCAACCTGAAGTTCGGCGTCACCCGCGATCAGACTTATGGCCGCATCCTGTGCGGGCTGGCCCACGTGCGCGAGATTCAGGCCAAGCGGGTGCTGTTCGATGATCGCTATATCCCGCCCGCGCAGGACATCGGCGCATCGCGCCCGCTGAAGCACGGGCTGGCCGACATCCTTGGCCGCTGCGACCAGCGCGCCGGGGAACTGGCCCTGCGCGCGGTGGAGGCAACCGACGGCGGCGCGGAAACCTTCGCCAGCTTCCTGCTGTTACAGGCGCTGAACCGCTGGATTCCAGTGCTCAGCCATCTCGACAGCCTGCCGGTTGTTCACCCTGAGCGGCTTTACGAACAGCTTGCCAGTCTGGCCGGTGAAATCGCCACGCTGGTCAAGCCAGAACGCCGCGCGGCGACCCTGCCCGCTTACGATCACGAAAACCTGCGCGGCTGTTTCGAGCCGCTGTTTGACCTGTTGCAGACCATGCTGGCGGCCGTGTTTGATCGCTCTGCCGTGCAATTGCCGCTGGATCAGGCGGGGGCGGCAGCGTGGATTTCGCCCATCGTTGACCGCAGCCTCTATCAATCCGGCTATTTCTATCTGGCAGTGCGCGCCGCTGCATCGGTGGACGAGGTGCGGCAGAACTTCCCCGCCGTGGCCAAGTTCGGCGCGGTGGAACGGATGCGGCAGATCGTCGATTCGGCGCTGCCCGGTGTGCCTTTGCGCCACACCCCCACCCCGCCGCCGCAGCTGCGCGTGCTGCCGGGCTATGTCTATTTTGAACTTGATCGCGGCGCGCCGGACTGGCGCGATTTTGCCACGTCAACCGCACTGGGCCTGCATGTCGCGGGCGATTGGCCGCAGCTTTCGATGGAACTGTGGTGCGTCAAGAAGGCATCGAGATGAGCAGCGACGGTTCCTCGGACGGCGGCGGCAACCGCACGGTCTTTCGCCCCAGCCCATTGGCGGGAATACGGCCCGGCGGCACGGCGCCTCCGCCGCCCCCCGCTCAGCCCGCCGGGGGAGGTTTCGCGCCGCCGCCCGCTTTCGGCGCGCCGCCGTTCGGATCGGCCCCGCTGAACACGCCAGCATTTGGCAGCCCGCCGCCGCTGCATACCCCCGCAGCGCAATCCTTTGACGCGCCGCCTGCTGGCTATACCCCACCGCAGCAGATGCCGATGTCTGGTGGCCAGCGGCTGAACGATGACGATATTCCCGTCGCCTCATTGGCCCGTGACAGCCGCAGTCCGCTGGTGATGGAGGCCGGGCCGGTGCTCGCGCTTGCCGCCAGCATCCGGTCGGGCCGGGCGCGGATTTCGATGCCCGATTTCCACCGTGAGGCGAGCGAGGCCATCGCCGCCTATGATCGCGCCATTGCGCCGCTATACCCTGACGAAGTGCGCCAGCGCGCGCGTTATGCCCTGTGTTCGACGGTGGACGACATCGCCCAGAACCTGCCGAGCATCGGCCAGGACGGCGCGGAATGGGCGCGGCGCAGCTTGGTTGTGCAGTTTTTCCGTGAGAACATCGGCGGCGACCGGTTCTGGCAACTTGTCGACGATCTGCTGCAACGGCCTGCCCAGAATGCCGAACTGATCGAACTGTTCTCCTGCTGCCTCGCCGCCGGGTTCGAAGGCCGCTTCCGCGTGATGCCCGATGGCCGGTCACGCCTTCAACAGATCATGAGCAGTCTGTACGGCGCGCTGGAACATCCGCGCGCTCAGTCCGGTCTGGAACTGTCCCCGCAGTGGAAAGGGGCCGAAGCGCCGCTGGCCAAAGTGTCGATGTGGAACCGCGTGCTGTTCGCCGCCGCGCTGGCCGCCGCGCTGCTGCTGGTGATCTTCATCGTCCTGCGCCTGCTGCTGATGACGGCAGGCAGCAATGCCGATCGGCTGACCGGCGAGCTGATGCCCAAAGAGCAATTGCGCCTGTCCCGCGTCGGCACCCCGCCGCCGGTTCCGGCAGAGAGCGGCCAGCTTTCTGCCCTGCGCAAGTTCCTTGAGCCGGAAATCCGCCAGAAGCTGGTGGTGGTGGAAGAAGACGCCAGCGATGTGCGCGTGCGGACCACGGTGGGCCAGTTGTTCCAGTCCGGATCTGACCAGCTGGAACCGGGCCGCGCCGCGCTGTTTGAGCGGATCGGCCGCGCGGTGGAAGGTGAACCGGGCCAGATCACCATCGAAGGCCATGCTGACAGCGACAAGTTCTCCAGCCTCGCCTTCCCTGACAACGTCGCGCTGTCGACCGCTCGGGCCAAGACCGTGTCGGGCATCATCAGCGGTGCGCTGACCAATCCGGGGCGGATCAGTGTGCAGGGCTTTGGCGATTCGCGGCCCATTGCCAGCAACGCTTCCGCTGAAGGCAAATCGCAGAACCGCCGCGTCGAAATCGTGATCCCCAGGCACCAGTAAGCCAGGCCGAAGAAAACAGATATTAGGACAGTTTTTGTGAAAAAGATCTTCGGAAACTGGTGGTTCCTGACCGGTCTGGTGGTGTTGCTGCTGGTGCTGGTGCTGTGCGTGGGGCTGCCGTTCTTTGTCGGCGGACTGCGCCCGTGGTGGGTGCGGATCACGCTGTTCGTGGTCATCGCGGGCACCTGGGGCCTGCTCGGCTTCCTGCGGGCACGGCGGGCGCGCAAGGCGGCAGAGGCGATTGCCAAGGAACTGGCGACGCCATCGGCCAGCGATCAGGAATCCGCCGCCGTTTCTGCCCGCATGGCAGAGGCTATCGCGGCGCTGAAAAGCAGTTCAGGGGCCAAGCGCGACTACCTTTATACCCAGCCGTGGTATGTGATTATCGGGCCGCCGGGGGCGGGCAAGACCACGGCGCTGCTCAATTCCGGCCTGCGATTTCCCTTTGCCGACCAGTCTTTCAAGGGCGTTGGCGGCACCCGCAACCTTGATTTCTGGTTCGCTGACGAGGCCGCGCTGGTCGATACTGCTGGCCGCTATACCACGCAGGATTCCGACAGTTCGAGCGATTCGCAAGGCTGGAAAAGCTTCCTCACGCTGCTCAAGACCCAGCGCCCGCTGTCACCCATCAATGGCGTGATCGTGGCCATCGGCGCGGACGAACTTTTGCGCAGTGACCGCGCCGGGCTTGATCGTCACGCATCGCTGGTGCGCCGCCGCATTGCCGAAATCCGCTCCACGCTCGAAGTGGCGATGCCGGTCTACCTGCTGATCACCAAGGCCGACCTGATCGCCGGTTTCGTCGAATATTATGACGATCTTGATGTCGAAGGCCGCCGCGCGGTGCTGGGCGCGACGCTGCCTGCCGATAATGAAAAGCCGCGCATCGACGATTTCGTCGGCGCATTCGATCAGATGGTGATCGCGCAGGGTGACCGGCAGGCGAAGCGGCTTTACGAGGAAGTCGACGTCGCCCGCCGCAGCCTGATCCTGGGTTTTCCGGCGCAACTGGCCGCGCTGCGCAACCGCTTTGCCCGTTTCGTTGACGGCGCATTCCTGGCGGGCGACGCGCCGACCGGGCGGCTGCGCGGGTTTTACCTCACCAGCGGCGTGCAGGAAGGCGCTCCGCTTGACCGCATCCTGTCGGGCGTGGCCGATGTTTTCCAGCCAAGCGCCTCGACCGGGCGAAGCGGGGGTGGCTCGGGTCGGGCCTATTTCCTCAACCGCCTGCTGACCGATGTGATGTTTCCCGAAGCCGGACTGGTACAGGCCGATCCGGCGGCACGGCGCCGTCAGGCGCGGCGGGTGCAGATGGGCTACATCGGCGTAGCGGCGGCATCGCTGCTGGTGCTTATTGCCTGGGGGTTAAGTTTTGGCCGCAATTACAGTTTCCTGAAGGACTTGTCCGCGACGTCAGCCGAAGCCGCGACGCAGATCCACCAGACCGGCGTTGATCTGGCTGAGGTGCGCGATACCGATCCCGATCTGGAACAGTCGCTCAACGTGCTGCGATCCTTGCGCGATCTGCCGCAAGGCTATGCCCAGCAGGAAGCGGGCGAGCCCGGCCTGCTGCGCCGCTTTGGCCTTTACCAGTCCGGGCAGGCCGAATTGGCGCGTGAGGCTTACCTGACTGGCCTGCGCCGCATTCTGCTGCCGCGCCTGCTGCTGCGGCTGGAAAAGTACATGGCCGCCAATGCCAGCGATCCGATGGCGCTTTACCAGCCGCTCAAGGTTTACCTGATGCTGGGCGGGCAGGGACCGATGGACCAGGGCACGATCAAATCGTGGGTCATGTCCGACTGGGCCAATGAACAGTTCCCCGGTGCCGACCGCGCGCCGGTGCGCAAGGAACTGGGCGAGCATTTAACCGCAATGCTGGGCGATACCGTGGCTTGGCCGGGCGGCAGCAAGGCTCCGCTTGACGGCACGGTGATCGCCAGCGCCCGCGCGGGCATCCAGACGCTGAGCATGGCCGACCGCGCCTATGCCGTGCTGAAACAAAAGGCGATTTCCAGCAGCGGCGCGCCGTGGCGGGCAACGCAATACTTGTCCGCAGGTGACGTGCAGGCCTTTGCCAACGGGCCGGAAGTGCTGGCCGCCGAAGTGCCGTTCTTCTTCACCCGGACGGGCTATGAAAAGGCCTATCAGGTCGGTCTGGCGACGGTGACGGCTGACCTTGAAAAAGACATCTGGGTGCTGGGCGATGCCGCCAACATGGAAGGCACCAAGCTGGAACTGGGCCAGGTGCGCCCCGGCGTCGCCATGCGTTATGCCGAGGATTACAAGGCGGCGTGGGAAAAGATCGCGACGCTGCCAAAGCCCGCGAACTACTTCAAGGACGCCGCCGCGCTGGGATCGTTCACCCGCTCCCCCTCGCCGCTCAAGAAGCTGTTGCTGCAACTGAAGGAGAACACCACCTTCACCGGCGGCAGCGCGGCGGGCAAGGTGATGATGGGCGAGGCTATTGCCGCATCGCGCTTTGGCCGGGCGGCAGAAGGCGGGGCAAAGCTTTCGACCGGCGGCAACGGCTTTGATGCAGGGACCGAAATCGCCAACTATTTCAAGCCGCTGCACGAATACATCGGCGGGGCCAATGATCAGGCACCGATCGACCAGTTCGTCGCCGCGATCAAGCAGGCGGCCTCTGCGGTGATCTCGGCAGGCATGATGCAGGGCGGGCTGGGGTCTGACGCGGTGCAGGCGCAGATGGCGACCGCGATGGGCAATGCCATGACGGCGGGCGGGGGAGCGGGCGGTGCGCCGCCGCAGATGCAGGGCTTTGTCTCCTCTGTGATGAACGGCGGCAGCAGCGCCTCTGTCAGCACCGCGCAAGGGGCGATCAGCGAGGCTTACACCAAGTCCATCCTGCCCGATTGCCAGACCGCGACCAAGGACAAGTACCCTTTCTATGGCAAGACGACCGAGGGACAGGACCCGCCTGACGCATCGCTGGTCGATGTCCAGCGGGTCTTCGCGATGAACGGCACCGTGGATGCATTCCTGCAACAGCGGATCGTGCCACTCCTCGACATGAGCGGCCCGGTGTGGCGGTGGAATGGCACCAATGCGATGACCGCCAGCCTCTCCCCCTCCAGCCCGGACGAGTTCCTGAAAGCGCGGCAACTGCGCGATCTGCTGATGGGCGGGCTGACCGTGAAGTTTGAGGCCAAGACCTTTGGCGCGGGCATCGATTCGGTCGACCTCAATGTCGGCAGCAGCCAGTACAAGTTCGAACCGGCGGGTTCGGGTGAGCGCCCAGTGGTGTGGTCCGCGCAGGGAAACGTGCCGCAAGCCTCGGTCACGCTCAATTCCAGCGGCGCGAAAGTGCTTGATGTCTCGGCCACCGGGCCGTGGGCGCTGTTCCGGCTGATGGACAAGGCCCGCTTCGAAAAGCGCGGCGGCACGGTTTATGCCACGTTCGGCAGCGGCACCAAGACCGTCGCCTTCAAGGTCACCTTCCCCACCGACCAGAACCCCTTTATTCGCGGCGCAGGTGTATGGAGCTTTCGTTGCCCGACGGTGCTGTAAATTCCCCCGCAGTTGGCCGCTGGCTGTTCGGCAAGCTGCCGTCACGCGGCGATTTCATCTCGCGCGGGCTGGACATGGCGCGGCGTGATGAACTGGACCGCTGGCTCTCCGCCGAAATGGAGCAGGCGCGCACCGCCAGCGCCGATCGGTTCGAAAGCCGCTATGACTATGCCCCGGCGTGGAACTTCGTTGACCGGGATGACGCTGGCGACTGGAGCGGCGGCGCAATGTGCGCGTCGGTCGATTCGGTCGGGCGGCGCTTTCCGGTAATCATGGCCGCGCCTGCTGGCGATGTGGCTGCGGCGGCTGAGGTATCGGGCGCTTGCCTTTCCGCCCTGTGCCAGGGCTTTGTGGAGGGCTGGGATGCCGATGCGCTGATGGCCGCCGACCTGCCCTTCAATTCCCTGCCGTGGAATCCGCAAAGTCCCGAATGGGCCTTGCTGGGCGAGGACGGCCCGGCGCTTGTCCTTGCCGGGCGGTTCCCGCAAGGGATAGTTTCAGCAATGCTGGAGATTGCACAATGACCCCGGCCTACCGCCTGGAAGACACCGCCGAAACCCATGTGGGCAAAGTGCGCAGCGAGAATGAGGACAGCCAGATCAGCCTGCCCGAATCAGGCGTGTGGCTGGTCGCCGATGGCATGGGCGGCCACGCCAACGGTCGCTATGCCTCGCAAACCATCGCTGGCGGGCTTGACGGTCTGCCCATCCCCGCCGACCTTGAGGGCGCTTGCGAGGCGGTGTCGCGCGCGGTTCAGGCGGCCAATGCGGAAATCTTCGCCAAGTCTGTCGAGGCCGGGGCGCAGATGGGATCGACCTTTGTCTCGCTGGTGATCAGCGGCGGCGAATTTGCCGTGCTGTGGGCGGGTGACAGCCGCGCCTACCTGTTTCGCGGCGGGCAACTGTTCCAGCTTTCCACCGATCACACCCAGGTAGAGGCGATGCTGGAACGCGGCCTGCTGACCCCGGAAGAAGCGGCGGACCACCCGATGAAGCATGTTCTCGCCCGCGCGGTGGGCGTGGAAGAGCACTTGCAGATCGACGCCATCCGCGATGCGGTGGAACCGCGCGACGTGTTTCTGCTATGCAGCGACGGGTTGCACGGGCTGGTCAGCGACGCGGAAATCGCCGCGATGCTGGCCGACAAGGCGCACGATGCCGCGCATGACCTGATCGCGCTGTGCCTCGATCGCGGCGCGCCGGACAACGTCACGATTGCGCTGGTGGCAGTCAACGAACCGACCCTGCTGGTACTGGACGGCGTCACGCCATGACCGGCGAGGGGGGCGAACAGAAGCCGGATCTCGGGGGAGAGCCGGTCGAGGAAGCGGCAGTGGCTACAGGAGATGCTCCGCCAGCGGACATTCCTGTCCATGAGCCACCGCCGCCGCTGGCCAGCGCATGGGACGAGCCACCCGCGGAAATCACCAATCCCGGCCTGCCCGAAAGCGCGCCGACCGAAGACCTGCCCATAGCCGAAGTGACTGAACCTGAGGTTGAAGCGGAAGCAGAACCAGCCCCTGAAAACGAGCGAACGATCTACAGTCCCGGAATGGCCATACCGTTCCCGCCCTCCCCGCCGCCCGTACCTCTTGCTCAGACAGTGCCCCCCGCTCAGACGGCACCTCCCGTCCAGACTTCTTACCCCACCCCCACATCCTTCACGCCGCACACAGGCGAGCCGCGCCGCATCCAGATTGGCGATGTCCTCAACCACATCTTCGAGGTGCGCCGCTTCATCGCGCGCGGCGGCATGGGCGAGGTGTTTGAAGGCATCAACGTCAGTTCGGAAGAGCGCGTCGCGATCAAGGTCATCCTGCCGCATCTGGCGACCGACCCCGCCGTGCTCGGCATGTTTCGCAAGGAAGCGCGCACCCTCACCCGGCTGGGCCACCCGGCGCTGGTGCAATACCGTGTGCTGGCGCAGGAACCGCAGCTGGGCGTATTCTACATCGTCACCGAATATGTTGACGGCCAGAACCTGTCCGACGTGCTGCGCGAGTTGAAGCCCGGCGCAGATGATCTGGCGCGGCTGACCGGGCGGCTGGCATCGGGCCTGGCCTCTGCACACGCACTCGGCGCGATCCACCGCGACATTTCGCCTGATAACATCATGCTGGAAAGCGGGCTGCTCGACCGGGCCAAGATCATTGACTTCGGTATTGCCAAGGATCTCGACCCCAGTTCCGGCACGATCATCGGCGACGGCTTTGCGGGCAAGCTGAATTATGTCGCCCCCGAACAACTGGGTGCCTATGGCCGGGAAGTCGGCCCGTGGACCGATATCTACAGCCTGGGCCTGACCATTCTGGCGGTGGCGCGCGGGCGCGATGTCGACATGGGCGGCACGATTGTCGACGCAGTGGACAAGCGCCGCGCGGGGCCTGATTTGTCGCCCATCCCCGATCAGTTGCGCTCGCTGCTGGAAGCGATGCTAAAGCCCGATCCGGCGGAGCGTTTCCGCTCGATGGACGAGGTTGTCGCCTGGCTGGCCAATCCGCCCAAACCGGGCAAGCGCCCCGGCGCGGCGAAAACGAGCGGCAGTGGTTTCAAAGCTCCTGCCCTGCCTGGCTTCCTCTCATCCGAAAAGCTGCCCCCGTTGCTGCGCGGACGGCGCGGAGCAATGATCGGCGGCGGCGCGGTGCTGGGCGTGATCGCGGTGGTCATGCTGATCTCGATGGCGTTCAAGGCGGTGCGTGAGGATCAACCCGGCAGCGCCCCTGCCCCCGCAATGGCCAACGGTGCCGCCGCGCCCGCCGACTCGGTCCTCGCCGCGCGCAAGGTGCTGGAAGGCGGCCTTCATGACGTGCCCTGCAGCTGGCTCGATGTCGCCAATATCGAAGGAACTGGGGGCAAGCTGGCGCTCAGCCTGCGCGGCGTTTCGGGCCGCACGCCTGAGGCCGTTGGCCGCATTGAACAGATGTTGCGCGGGGCCGGAATATCCGGAATTTCCGGGAATTACGATGAGGTAGCCCCGGTCCCCGCCAGCTTCTGCGGCCCGATCGAGGCTTTTGCCCAAGCCCGCGCCGGAGGTATCGGCCACTTGTCAGTCGCCCAGCCCAAGTTCGAGATGAACCCGCTCGGCAGCGAATATGGCAAGGATGCAGGGACACCTGCGGCCAACGCGATCTTCAACCTCGACCTTGCCGGGTTTGCTGATGACTTCACCATCGTCGGCGTGGGCGAGACGGACGGGATGCAGCAGATCGACGCTGACCGCAAAGCCTTCCTCGCCGCGCGGCACACCAAGCCGATGGGCGGCGACAAGTTCCGCGTCGAACTGCTCACCACCAATCCGGGCTGGTCGGGTATCGTGCTGATTTCTGGCAAGGGTCCGTTCGATGCGTCCCTGTTCAACGCCTCTGCCAGCGCGCTGGGCGCCGACTGGTCGCAGCGCTTCCTCAGCCGGATGCGCGAGCGGGGGTGGAAAGCGGAAATGGTGTGGTATCGCTCGGTCGACGAACAGCACAGCACACCGCCCGCCAGCGGCGCGTGACACGGGAGCGGCCAGAGTGAGCGAACGCAGGGCAATTTTCATCACCGGCGGCGGTTCAGGCATCGGGCGCGCCGTGGCACAATTGTTCGGCGCGCACGGCTGGTTCATCGGCCTTGGCGACGTGAACGAGGCCGGGATGATCGAGACAGAAAGCCTGCTTCCGGGCGGCTACAGCTATCGCCACATGCTCGACGTGCGCGACCGCGACGAATGGGCGCGCGCGCTGGACGCATTTGCCATCGCCAGTGGCGGGCGCATCGATGTGCTGTTCAACAATGCCGGGGTGGCCTTTGGCGGCGCATTCGCCGGGATCGCGCCTGACGAGGCCGACGCACTTATCGACGTCAATTTTCGCGGCGTGGTCAATGGCGCGATGGCGGCATACCCGCACCTGAAGCGCGCCGCACCGGGCAGCGTGCTGGTCAACACATCAAGCGCCGCCGGGATTTACGGCACATCGGGCATGGCGGTCTATTCGGCCACCAAGTTCGCGGTGCGCGGCTTGACCGAGGCGCTGGACGGCGAGTGGGAATGCGATGGCATCCGCGTCTGCTCGATCATGCCCAGTTTCATCGACACCCCGCTGCTGGCGGCGTCCAGCGGACGTAACAGCAACATATCGATGCGCGAGTCCGTGATGCGGGCCAAGCTGGAATTCACGCCCGTAGAGGAAGTTGCCGAAGCAGTTTGGCAGGCGGTACACGGCACCCGGCTGCACAATCCGGTGGGCAAGACCGCACGCAAGATGGCCTTCGCCGCGCGCTGGATGCCGGGCAGGATACGCGCACAGGGCAAATGGCTGATGCGCCAGAAGCCTGCGCGATGATGCGGCAGGCGGTGCATATGTCAGCTCGCCTTGGCAGCGCGGCACCTTTCACCTAAGCCCCTGCCCATGCTCGACTGCCGCCTTGCCGCGACTGACCTTTCCTGCCGCCGGGGCGACCGCGTGCTGTTTCGCGGCCTGTCGCTGTCGCTGGCGTTGGGCGGTGCGATGCAAGTGGTGGGCGCGAACGGGGTGGGCAAATCCAGCCTGATCCGCATTCTTGCCGGACTTTCCCCGCCCTGGTCCGGCACGGTGGAGCGGCATGGCGCGCTGGGCCTGATAGACGAGCGCACCGCGCTCGATCCCGGCCTGCCGCTGGGCAAGGCGCTGGCTTTCTGGGCAGAGTTTGACCGGCTCGGCTGGCTGGCGCGGGAGTCAATTACTGACCGGCTTGGCCTGTCCGATCTGCTCGATGTGCCGGTGCGCTATCTTTCCACCGGACAGAAAAAGCGCGCCGCCTTTGCCCGGCTTCAGGGCAGCCAAGTGCCGGTGTGGCTGCTTGACGAGCCGCTTAACGGGCTGGACCGCGATGGCGCGGCGCTGGTGGAATCGCTTGCCGCCGATCACTGCGCGGCGGGGGGCATCTGCGTGATCGCCAGCCACCAGCCTTTCGCATTGCCCGGGATGCAGCAATTGCACCTTGGCGAGTTCGCCACATGATCCGCCAGTTCGCCCTGCTGCTGCGCCGCGATCTGTCGCACCTGCTGCTGGGCGGGCGCGGCGGCGGGGCGGTCCTGCCGCTGCTGTTCTTCATGTGCGTGGCGATGGTTTTTCCCTTCGCCGTCGGCCCTGATCCGGCGCTGCTGGCGCGCACGGGCGGCGGGGTGATCTGGGTGGCGGCGCTGCTGGCGGCGATCCTGCCGCTGGACCGGCTGATCGAGCCTGATCTGGAACTCGGCATGTTCGATCAATGGGCCTTGCGCGGCATTGCCGAGGAATGGCTGATCGCGGTGCGGGTCACCGCGCATTGGCTCAGCTTCGGGCCGCCGCTGATGATCGCCGCCATTCCCGCCGCCGCGCTGCTGGGGATTGATGGGCAGACGCTGCGGTTGGTCGAACTGGGCCTGCTGGCGGGCACACCAGGGCTGGCCGCACTGGGCGTCACCGTCGCCGCGCTCACCGCCGGACTGCGCAGCGGTGCGGCGTTGGCGGGGCTGCTGGTGATCCCGATGGCGGTGCCGCTGCTGGTTTTCGGCGCGGGCAGCCTGGGCACGGGCGGCGAATCGGGCCTTGCGCTGACTGCCGCCGTCAGCCTTGTCCTGCTGGCGATCGCGCCCTTTGCAGCGGGAGCAGCGGTGCGCGCGGCGCGGGGTTAATACGGCGGCTTGTGCAGTCCCTTGGGGCTGAGCGTAAAAATCTCGCACCCCGTCTCAGTAATCCCGATGGAATGTTCAAACTGCGCCGAAAGCGAACGGTCGCGCGTTACCGCTGTCCAGCCATCGTCCAGCATCTTGACCGCTGCCTTGCCCAGATTGATCATCGGTTCGATGGTAAAGAACATGCCGGGACGCAGCAGCGGCCCGGTTCCGGCGCGGGCGGCGTGGACGACTTCGGGCGAATCGTGGAACAGGCGGCCGACCCCGTGCCCGCAAAATTCGCGCACTACGCCGAACCGATTGCCCTCTGCATGGGCCTGGATGACCGCGCCGATATCGCCAAGATGCTTGCCGGGCTTAGCCTGCTCGATCCCCAGCATCAGGCATTCATAGGCCACGTCCACCAGCCGCCGCGCGCGCAGCGGAACGTCACCGATCAGATACATGCGGCTTGAATCGCCGTGCCAGCCGTCCAGCAGCGGGGTGACGTCGATATTGACGATATCGCCGTCCTTGAGCACCTTGTCGCCCGGAATGCCGTGGCAGATGACGTGGTTGATTGACGTGCAGCACGAATGGGCAAAGCCGCGATAACCCAGTGTTGCGGGCACCGCGCCGTTATCCAGCGTGATCTGCCGCACCAGATCGTCAATCGCCCCGGTGGTCACCCCCGGCTTCACGAAATCGGTCAGCGCATCCAGCGTTTCGGCGGCCAGCCGCCCGGCGGCGCGCATCCCGGCAAAAGCCTCTGCATTGTGGAGCTTGATCGTGCCATCGCGCAGGACGGTATCGTTGGATTCGACGGTCTGGTATTGTGTCATGCGCCGCCCATAGCCGATTGCGCGCCCTTTTTCGAGCGTTAAGACGCTTGCTCTTGGGCCTTGGCGGGCTAGACCATAGCCGCAATGATTGACAAGCACCCCCTGATCCAGCCCGACCGTGGGCAAGCCGCCATCCCCATCCACCTTGTCAGCAAGGACACGTTTGCAGATTGGGCCAAAGCGCTGACCCCGGCGCAGCGCGCGGCGGTGGAGGCGCAGAAGTTCACTGGTGCGGGGTATGAATACGCCATCGTGCCCGATGGTCAGGGCTGGTTCGCGGCCTCTGGCGTCGCCAATCCGGACGATCTTTCCAGCTGGTGCATGGCCAAGCTGGCGGAGGTACTGCCCGCTGGAACCTATCGCCGCGCGGGCGGAGAGCCGGGACCGGCGATGTTCGGCTGGATTACCGGCCAGTACCGTTTTGACCGCTACCGATCGGATTCGCCCGAGGATGCCCCGCGTATTCTGCTGACCAGCGAGCCAAAGTCCATCGCCCCCGCTCTGGCAGAGGCGGCGGCGACGGCGCTGGTGCGCGATCTGGTCAATACTCCGGCAGAGGATATGGGGCCGGCCGAACTGGAAACCACCCTGCGGGCACTCGCCAAGGCGCACTCCGCGCAACTGCACGTGACCACGGGAGATGCGCTGGAGCGTGAGTTTCCGATGGTCCACATGGTTGGCCGCGCCGCCGCGCGCAAAGCCGCGCCGCGCATGATCGAACTGCACTGGGGCGATCCGGCGCATCCCAGGCTGGCGCTGGTCGGCAAGGGCGTGTGCTTTGATTCAGGTGGACTGGACATCAAGCCCAGCGCCGGAATGCTGCTGATGAAAAAGGACATGGGCGGCGCGGCCCACGCCATCGCGCTGGCCAAGCTGGTGATGGAACACGGCCTGCCGGTGCGCCTGCATTTGGCTGTTCCGGCGGTTGAAAACGCTGTGTCCGGCAATGCCTTTCGCCCCGGCGACGTGCTGCGTTCGCGCGCCGGGATCAGCGTGGAGATCGGCAATACTGATGCTGAGGGCCGCCTGGTACTGAGCGACGCTCTGACCCGCGCGGGTGAGAATTCGCCCGACCTGATCATCGATTTCGCCACCCTGACCGGCGCGGCGCGCGTGGCGCTGGGACCAGACCTGCCCGCCCTGATGACTAGGAACGACGCCACTGCCGAGGCTCTGCTGGCCGCTGGCAAGGCGCACGACGATGCCTGCTGGCGCCTGCCGCTGCACGGCGCCTATCGCGAATGGCTGAAGTCCGACATTGCCGACCTGAACAATTCACCCAGTAACGGTTTTGCCGGGGCATCGGTTGCCGGGCTGTTCCTTGACCGTTTTGTTCCCGAAGGCACCGACTGGGCGCACTTCGATACGTTCGCCTGGCGTCCCGTTGCCAAGCCCGGACGGCCCAAGGGCGGCGACGCACTGGGCCTGCGCGCCGCGTGGCATATGTTGCAGGCGCGCTATCAGGCCAAGGGTTGATCGGGCCGGACAGGCATTGCTTGCGGGACCAGACTTGCTGCGGCAAAGGCGGCCACACTTGCCAGTCGTGGCTCGCCGGGAGGATTAATGCAGTATCGCCGGGAAATTGACGGACTGCGTGCGGTTGCGGTCGTTCCGGTCATCCTGTTCCATGCCGGGCTGACGGTATTCAGCGGCGGGTTTGTTGGCGTTGATGTATTCTTCGTCATCAGCGGCTTTCTGATCACCGGCATCCTGATCGCTGAACTGGAACGCGGCGACTTTTCGATCGCGCGGTTTTATGAGCGGCGGGCGCGGCGGATACTTCCGGCGCTTTACGTGGTCCTGGCCTGCTGCCTGCCCTTCGCGTGGCTGTGGATGCCGCCTGCTCTGCTGAAGAGCTTTGCCGCCAGTCTGGTTGCGGTGATCGGCTTTGCATCAAACATCCTGTTCTGGCGACAAGAAGGCTATTTCGCCGCCTCTGCCGAACTCAAACCCCTGCTCCACACCTGGAGTCTGGCGGTGGAGGAACAGTATTACCTGTTCTTTCCCATCGGCCTGTGGGCGTTCTGGCGGTTTGGCCGGGCGCGCGTTTTTGTGGGCGTGGTACTGCTCGCGCTGATCAGTCTGGGCGTATCCGAATGGGCATCGCGCCACGCGCCGAGCGCGAACTTCTATCTGGCGACATCGCGGGCGTGGGAACTGCTGGCGGGATCAATCTGCGCCTTCCTTTCGCGCGGAAATCAGCCAAGGCCGAACGATGTGCTGAGTCTGGCGGGGCTTGGCATGGTCATGCTGGCGATCTTTGCCTTTGATGACAGCACGCCCTTCCCCGGACTTTATGCGCTGGTCCCGGTGGTCGGTACATGCCTGATCATCCTGTATGGCGGCAGCGGCAGCATGGTTTCGCGGTTGCTAGGCGCGGCGCCTTTCGTCGGCATTGGCCTGATCAGCTACAGCGCCTATCTGTGGCACCAGCCGCTGTTCGCCTTCGCCCGCCTGCGCAGCCTGTCCACGCCTTCGCAAGGACTGATGCTGGGGCTGGCGGCGCTGTCGCTGGTGCTGGCATGGGCAAGCTGGCGCTATATCGAGCGGCCATTCCGCCGCGCCGGGGCTGGCTTGCTGGCCAGCCGCAGACAGGTGTTCGTCGCCGGAGCAGCGGTCGGCGCGGTGTTCGTCGGGATCGGGCTGGCGGGCTATCTGGCAAATGGCGTGCCATCACGCATGGACGCGCGGGTGCTGGCCATCCAGTCGGTCAATGCATCGGTGCTGGAAAGCCAGGTCTGGCCGTGCTGGGACAAATTGCGCGCCAATGCCACGATTGGCGATACTTGCCGGTTGGGCGATCCGGCCAAGGCTCCGTCGTTTGCCATCGTGGGCGACAGCCACGCGGGCGCTCTGCTGCACCAGCTGGATGGCGCGGCGCGGCGCGCGGGGCTTGGCGGGGCCAACTATACCTACAAGACCTGCCCGCCGCTGGAGGGCGTGGAACCGGCGCAAGTCCTGACCGGGGGAGACGTCTGCTCCAGCTTGCGCCGCAGCTTCTTTGCCGCGCTGCGGGTGCCGGGCGCGATGCCCGATACGCTGGTGGTGAACGCGCGCTGGACCATGCTGATGGAACGCAGCCGGTTCGACAATGGCGAGGGCGGCATCGAGGAAGGCGTCGACTGGGTGTGGAACCTTGGCGCCCCCTCCCACCCCTCCGCCGCGCCATACAAGCAGCGCATGGCCGCCGAAATCGCCCGGTCCATCCGGCTGATGCTGGACGCGGGCAAGCGGGTCGTGCTGGTCTATCCCGTCCCCGAAATGGGCTGGAGCGTGCCGGACCAGATCGCCAAGTCATACATGGCGACACGCACTTTGCGCCCCGCCGATGCCTCGGTCAGTCAGGCGCGCTTCCTGATGCGAAACCGCGACGCAATCGCCGCGCTGGATGCGATTGGCGAGCATCCGGGCCTGATCCGCATCCGGCCAGACGCCCTGCTGTGCAACACTTTCCTGCCGGGACGGTGCGCGGCGATGGCGGGCGGCCAGCCGCTGTATGTTGATAGCGATCACTTGTCAGACACAGGATCAGCGATGGTCGTGGGTCAGGTGATGGCGGCGGTTAACGCACCGCCCGCACCGGCGCGCTTTCGCGCATTGCCACCATTGCGGCCAGCCCCAGAAACGTCACCCCGGTAAGATACCAGGCGATCGACAACGGATTGCCGGTAACGTGCAGCATCCAGGTGACGACCATCTGCGTCGTCCCGCCGAACAGCGCAACCGGCACCGAATAGACCAGCGCAAACACCCGCGCCCGCACGGCCCTTGGCAGACTTTCGCTGATGGCCGCATAGATCGCGCCGAAGTGAAAGCTGCCGACGGCGGATAGCACCAGATTCACGCCGATGAACGCCCCCGCATCTCGCGCCGTGGTCAGCCACAGGAAGCACGGCAGGATCAGCACCCCCAGCAGGCCTTGCGCCCACAGCATGATCGGCCTGCGCCCGTGGCGGTCGCTCATCCAGCCGCCGATCATTACCGCGATCACGCCGATGCCGTTGTTGACGAATTCACCGGCCATCGAAACGCTGGTCGACAGGCCCAGTGTGTTCTGGCCGTAAGTCGCCATATAGTTGAAGATATACGTGGCAATCGTGCCGCTGGCGATGATCAGGAAGCCGCAGACCACCGGGCGGGCATAACTGGCCAGCGGCGCGGCGGCGGGTGCGGCAGCGTGGGAGCCATGCGCGCCGCCCAGCGTTTCGGGCAGCGAATTGCGGATGACCAGCGCGAACGGCACGATCAATGCCCCCAGCAGCAATGCGATGCGCCAGCCGTAATCCGCCAGTTCGCCCTCGCTCATCACCAGACTCAGCCCCAGCCCGACCAGCGAGCCGACGGTAGCGGCAATGCCCTGGCTCGCCCCCTGCCAGCTCATCGTATAGCCGCGCCGTGCCGAGGTGGAGCTTTCCATCATGTAGATCGAGGCAGAGCCGACCTCGCCGCCCAGTGCAAAGCCCTGAATCAGCCGCGCGCAGACCGCGATCACCGGAGCGGCATAGCCGATCTGCGCATATCCCGGAGTCAGAGCCAGCAGCAGGATGCCCGCGCCCATCATCGCCATGCTGATCAGCATCGCCGGTTTGCGCCCGTGGGTGTCGGCATATCCGCCCAGCACGTGCGCCCCCAGCGGGCGGGTGATGAACCCGGCGCCAAACGTCGCCAGCGATCCCATCAGGCTGAGGAACGGGCTGGAGGAAGGGAAGAACGTCTTGCCGATCTGGATGGCAAAGAAGGCGTAAGTGATGAAATCGTAGAATTCCAGACCGTTACCGATAGTTGCCGCCGCTACAGCCCGCCTGCGCTGCGACAGGGTCATAATATCGCCGGTTTCCAGCGGTTCGACATCTTCGACAACTGGTTCCATTAAACGCTCCCCTGCGACCGCCCGTCGCCCCTTTAGTGTTGCCGTATTGCCCCACCTTGTCCAGCCTTGCGGGCGCTCTGGATGCCCGGCTAACTTGCCTGAAAGGCTTGTGCAGTATAAGCGCGCCGGTTCGTAGCAACGGGGCAAGAGGCAATTGATCGACACCGCTGACCTTGATGGCAAGTGCTTCGTGCTGAACGGGCCGATGAAAATCGCCGATCCGGCGCGCACCGCCGTGCGTGGCGATCTGGCGCATGTGGCGCTCGCAGGCCGCTATTTCGTGCCGCATTACGCGGTGCCGATGGCTCGCGTGGTGCACAGCGGCGGCGCACAATTGCTGGGCGCAAGCCGCGCTGATTCCCCGGTGCTGGCTGAACTGGCGGGCGGCAGCGCCTTTGCCGTGCTCGATATCGCGGGCGGCTTGGCCTGGGGCCAGTGCGGAGACGCTGAAGGCACCGGCGTCAGCGGTATTGGCGGCTTTGTCGGCTATGTGCCCCTTGACCAGCTGGAGCCTGCGGCATGAGCATATCGGTATTCATTGACGGTGCGGTCGGCACCACGGGCTTGGAAATCGCGGATCGGCTGGCTGGTCGCAGCGAATTTTCGCTGATCACCTTGCCAGAAGAAAAGCGCAAGCTCGACAGCGCCCGGGCAGAGGCGCTGAACGCCGCCGATTTCGTCATCCTGTGCCTGCCCGACGATGCCGCCCGTGCCGCCGTGGCGATGATAACCAATCCTGCGACCCGGGTGATCGACGCATCTACTGCACACCGCGTTTCGCCTGACTGGACCTTCGGCTTTCCCGAAGTGATGGGCCGCGATGCCGTTGCCTCGGCCATGCGGGTGTCCAATCCCGGCTGCTATTCCACCGGCTTCATCGCCTTGGTCGCACCGCTGGTGCGCGCCGGGATGTTGCCTGCCGACTGGCCCTATACCGTCAACGCGGTGTCCGGTTATTCGGGCGGCGGCAAGGCGCTGATCGCCCGGTTCGAGGACGATACCGACATCGCCTTTCGCACCTATGGGCTGGGCCTTGGCCATAAGCACGTGCCGGAAATGCAGGCGCATTGCGGGCTGACCCGTGCCCCGCTGTTCGCGCCGTCGGTGATCGCCGCGCACCGGGGCATGGTGGTGGATGTGCCGCTGCCGCTTTCGGCCATGCCGCTCTCAGGAAGGCCTGGTGCCGGGTCGCCTGACGCCCTGCGCGATGCGCTGGCGCAGTTCTATGCGGGCAGCCCCGTGGTCAGCGTGGGCCAAGGCACCCCCGACGAACTGCTGCTGCGCCGGTCTGCCGCTCCGTTCGATGGCATGGCTCTCAACGTGTTCGGATCTGTCGATGGCAGTCAGGCCCGGCTGGTCGCGGTGCTCGACAATCTGGGCAAAGGGGCCAGCGGCGCGGCGGTGCAGAACCTGAATCTGATGGCCGGTTTGCCAGAAGCGGCGGGCCTTAGCCTGTAATGCCGTTTTTTTGGGCAGAGTTGTCCAAAAATTAGGCGCAAGTTATGCGCGATGGGCGGATAAACTTGTTTCAAAGCGGCGTGTTTCCGCCCGATACTTGCGATTCCCCCCTTTCCGCCTGATCACGCATCGCCTAGTGAGTTTATCGGGTCTCTGGCACGATTCTTGATACTCAGGGCCAGAGATAAATGGACTGCCGGTCCGCTGGTGCGGTGCCGGGTACAGGTGCAGGGGTCAGACAGACGTGAAAAAGATCGAAGCGATCATCAAGCCGTTCAAGCTGGACGAGGTCAAGGAAGCCCTGCACGAAGTCGGCGTGTCAGGCATCACCGTTACCGAGGCCAAGGGTTTCGGCCGGCAAAAGGGCCATACCGAACTGTATCGCGGCGCCGAATATGTCGTCGATTTCCTGCCCAAGGTTAAGCTTGAGGTCGTCGTTCCCGATGCGCTGGCCGCCCGCGTGGTCGAAGCCATCGCCGCTGCCGCACAGACCGGCCGCATTGGCGACGGCAAGATCTTTGTCCTCCCGGTGGAAAGCGCCGTGCGCATCCGCACTGGTGAGCGTGACGAAGACGCAGTCTGACTTTCCTTTACCTTCCCGTTTCCATCCGCAAAATCTGCTTAAAGAGGGCATGACTCATGGCGAATAAACCTGCTGATATTCTCAAGCGCATCAAAGACGAAGAGATCGAATGGGTGGACGTTCGTTTCACCGACAGCAAGGGTGCATGGCACCACTTGACGATGTGCTCCAGCGTGATCGGCGAAGATGAACTGACTGACGGCCTGATGTTCGATGGTTCGTCGATCGAAGGCTGGAAGGAAATCAACGAATCCGACATGATCCTGAAGCCGGATCTGGACGCGGCCTATATCGATCCGTTCTCGGCCACGCCGATGATGATTCTGGTCTGCGACATTGTCGAGCCTTCGGACGGTTCGCTCTATGCCCGCGACCCGCGCTCCACCGCCAAGCGCGCAGAAGCGTTCCTGCAGTCGACCGGGCTGGGTGACACGATCTTTATCGGGCCTGAGCCTGAATTCTTCATGTTTGACGACGTGACGTTTGAAAACACTTATAACTCCAGCGGTTACAAGCTGGACGATACCGAACTGCCGACCAATTCGAACACCACTTACGAAGCTGGCAACATGGGCCACCGCCCGCGTGCCAAGGGTGGTTATTTCCCGGTCGGCCCGGTCGATGTCACCACTGACATCCGCGCCGAAATGGTTTCGACGATGATGGAAATGGGCTTGCCTATGGACAAGCATCACCACGAAGTTGCCGCCAGCCAGCACGAACTGGGCCTGACTTTCGGCAAACTGGTGGAAACCTGCGATCGCATCCAGATCTACAAGTATGTCGTGAAGATGGTCGCCCATGCCTATGGCAAGACCGCCACTTTCATGCCGAAGCCGATCAAGGCTGACAACGGCAGCGGCATGCACACCCACATGTCGATCTGGAACAAGGGCAAGAACACCTTTGCCGGTAACGGCTATGCTGGCCTGTCTGACACCTGCCTCTATTTCATCGGCGGCGTGATCAAGCATGCCAAGGCCATCAACGCCTTCACCAACCCGACCACCAACAGCTACAAGCGTCTGGTGCCGGGCTTTGAAGCCCCCGTGCTGCTGGCCTATTCGGCGCGCAACCGCTCTGCCTCTTGCCGTATTCCTTACGGCACCGGCGAAAAGAGCCGCCGCGTGGAATTCCGCTTCCCCGATCCGCTTGCCAACCCCTACCTCGCCACCGCAGCCCTGCTGATGGCCGGTATCGACGGCATCCAGAACAAGATCCATCCGGGCGAAGCGATGGACAAGAACCTGTATGACCTGCCGCCAGCCGAACTGGCCCAGGTCCCCACCGTCTGCGGCTCGCTCCGCGAAGCGCTCAACAGCCTGATCGCGGACAGCGACTTCCTGCTGAAGGGCGGCGTGTTCACCCAGGACCAGATCGATGCCTACATCGAACTGAAGTGGCCGGAAGTAGCCCGCTGGGAAATGTCGCCTTCGCCGGTCGAATTCGACATGTATTACAGCGGCTGATCCTTTTCGGGATTTGCGAACAAAAAGGGCGCTCCGGGAAACCGGGGCGCTTTTTTTGTGGCGTGGGCGGATAAGGGCTGCTTGCGACCAGTTGCAGGCATTTGGCTACGGATTTGCGTTGCTAGACAACCGCCAGTCCAATGCATGTCAAAATGACCGCTGGTCGTTTCGCGGCGATGGGTTCAGTGGCAGGTTCTGCGCCAATACCCGACACCAAACGGGGAAGCCAGAGAGGGCAGATCACAGATCAAGCAACTATGAACCGGAATGAACGGAAAACGCTTTAGTTGAGCGGACGGAAATTTCTTCCGACACCAGAGATAACGTCATCAACATCAATCATTCTGAAGGAATAATCGGCCACAGAGGGCTCTGCGCTTGTGCGGCTAACGAACTTGAACCGGAGGTATGCGACGCGGCCCATGTCTTCATTTACGAAAGAACCTACAACCCGGCGATTCTTCGCGGCGCTGTAAGTCAACACGATTGCATCAAAGCCCTTTGACTTCGCTAGGTCTGCTGCCGCATACAAAGCAGCTTCCTCGACAGCTGCCATTGAGGCATTGAAGTCAACAAAGTAGACTCCGAACTCATCATTCTTTCCAGTGTCGAGGATGGTGAAGCCACTACCAAGCGAGAAAGCTCCCTTCGTAGTGGGGCGATATCTTACTCTTATCGACGACGTTTCGACGTCGGGGAGAGAACTAAACTCGGCAGGAAGATTCGACCTGCCAGGCGTCAGATGGGGAGTTGCCAACGCGGCCTCGGATGCCTGAAACAACGACTTGAGTGCCCGACGATCCGTTTGGCCAGCAAACTTGGCTAACAGTTGCAGAAGGTCTGACCGCACAATTCCAGCTTCACCGGGTGTCAGCTGGAGTTCAGCAAGCAACTTGTCCAACGGCATCGGAGTAATTGCGATCTCTTGTCTTAGCGCGATGAGTTTCCGCCATGCTACAACACTGGCCAAGCTTTTCCCGCGTGCCGTCGAAAGCCCCACTTCCGCAGAATCCTTCTGAGAATTCACTGTAGCATCAGATTGTCTCATGGACGCTTCAAAAGCGTCTAACTCGGTCCGGCCCTCACTACAGCGTGCCGAAGCGCACAAGGCGTAAGCGCGCATCCCGGCACGCAATGCGTTGCTTAGGATTCTCTGGGCCTTTGCATCCGCTGCATTCGGATCTTGGTAATTTTGAAAGTCCGGCAACGGTTCTGGTGCTGGTCCCGAACCCAGTGCAATGATGGTCTGGAAGTCGCCCATTTGCATGGCCGTGGCCATGACGGCAACATTGAGCGATGGGTTTAGTACGACTGCCTTTTTGAGCATCGGAAGACTCTGTTCTACATTCACATAGGGCAAACGTAGACGAAGGATCTGCATTGCAACGCTGGTTGCCCACGGTCGTATGCGTGACGCCAGATCAAATTCTCGATCCGCCTCATCTTGCCTTCCTGCATATTGCAGCGCGATGCCTCTGAGTACACGGTTACCCAATCCGATGCCCTCTTCGAACTGTTTTGCAGGATACCCGGCGCCAACTCGATCCGAATCTCCCAAACTGGACAAAGCCTCCTCGACACGACCACTACCCAAGAGATGGACAGCCCTGGCTTGCAGAAGATTTGCGCGCCTTTGAACATATGTCGGTTTGAGACGTGAATCAGCCAAAGCCGCGTCGCAGGCAGAAACGCCTTTTTCATCGAATGAAAAAATGCCCACTCGTGGCTGCGACCAAAGTACAGTTTGCCCTCGCTCGGGATCGGTAGCCAATAAGTCGTCGTTAGGTCCCGGCCGTTTCAAGCCATCACAGATCTCAAACGGGTCTGACGCATGAGCATGACTATAATTTGCGTCGAATGACGCCAACAAGAGGAGAAGTAAAAATCTGAATTTCATACCCGCACCTCGTACCGATTGCGCAATTATTTAGATAGTTAAAGGCGAGCGCCCGGTAAAGCTGAAGCCCGCTAAGTGGCGGAACCGCCGGTCGTGCGAAGAAATGGACCCTGAAACGAGTTCAGGGTGACGATGATGGATGGATTTTGCGAAGGTGGGCAGGCAACCCCTACCCCACCTGATACCGCCCCAGTTCCACCCGCACGCCATCCTTGCCCGATCCAGCAGGCACGGCCTCACGCTTCACCCCCGCAGCGGCGGCGGCGATCAGGCGGTCGTGGTCTTCGTCGGTGATGCGTTCCCAGCCGGTGCGGGTGAGTTTTTCGAGCGGGCGGTAGCGCACCTTGTATTGCATCCGCGCCGATCCTTCGACCCAGTAGCCCAGATAAACGAACGGCAGCCCCGCCGATGCGGCGCGGCGCACGTGGTCAAGGATGATGAAGTTGCCCAGCCCTTCGCGCCCGGGCCCTTCGCGCGAATCTGCGTCGGGATCATAGAAGCTGTAGATCATCGACAAGCCGTCGCCCTGCCGGTCAGTCAGGCAGGCGCCGATCAGGCGGCCGGGGGTGAAGCCGTCCGCCGATGGCTCGCGGTATTCGATCAGCGCGCTGGTGACGGGGGTGTGCTCCACCATGTCGGCAAAGTCGCTTTCGTCCATCGCCGCCATGCCGCCGCCCGGATGGCGCGAGGCGAGGTAGCGGCGCAGCAGGTCATACTGTTCGCCCGTAGACCACGGCTGGCATTCGGTGGCGACCACATTGGCGTTGCGCTTCAGGTTGCGGCGCTGCGTGGTTGATGGGCGGAACTCCGCCGCCATGATCCGCACCGAAATGCAGGCCGAGCAATCGAGGCACGAAGGGCGATAGGCCACCGTCTGGCTGCGGCGAAAGCCGATCCGGCCCAACGCATCGTTCAGCGCATCGGCATTGGGGCCTTTAAGCTCGGTGAATACCTTCCGCTCGCTCTTGCCCGGCAGATAGGGGCACGGGCCGGGGCTGGTGACAAAAAAGCGCGGGAAACGAACGGGCGCGTTCACGAGCTGACGTTTCCTCTACCGCTTTCCCCGCACACCATTGCGCCGGTTCTGGCACCGTTATGCCCGCGATGCCGCAAGGGTAAAAGTGCTTTAACCACGAATACGCGCCAAATCGGCGAAAATATTGCGTCAAGCCGCGTCGTTCAGCTGTGGCCGGTCAGTTGATTTCCACCTGGCTGACATCATAGCCCTTGGCGCGAAGGCCGGCGACCAGGCCATCAAGCTGGTCACGGTCGCGCGCTTCGCATTCGATGTCGGTGATCAGGCCCTTGGCCGGCAGGTGGGTGAATATCCGCTGGTGCCAGATTTCGATGATGTTGACGTTGTGAACATCAAATTCCTTGATCACCTTTGAAAGCGCGCCGGGCCGGTCCTGCAAAGTCAGCCGCAGCCGCGCGAGGCGGCCCGACCGGGCAAGATCGCGCAGCAGCACGTTGGCCAGCAGCCGCGTATCGATGTTACCGCCCGACAGCACGATACCCACCTTGCGCCCGGCAAACTTGTCCGGATGCCCCAGCAACGCGGCAAGGCCAGCAGCGCCCGCGCCTTCGACAACGGTTTTTTCGATCTGCACCAGCAGGGCCAGCGCCGTTTCCATCTGCGCTTCGCTTACCAGCACGAAATCGTCGAGCATCCCTTGCAAAACCTGCGAGGTGAACTTGCCCGGTTCAAACACCGCGATACCCTCTGCCAGAGTGTCGCCGCCAATCGGTTCGTGCGCGTCCTTCAGCAGGTTGTACATCGATGGGAAAAGCTGTGCTTCCACGCCGATCAGGCCAATGTCGGGCTTGATCGCGCGGGCAGCAGTGCCCATGCCAGATGCCAGACCGCCGCCGCCCACCGGGATCGCCAGCATATCAAGATCGGGCACATCCTCCAGCATTTCCAGCGCCACAGTGCCCTGCCCCGCCGCCACGTGCGGATCATCGAACGGGTGGACAAAGGCCAGCCCCATTTCCTGCTCCAGCCGCCGCGCATGGGCAGATGCCTCGTCAAACGTCTCGCCTTCCAGCACCACTGTCCCGCCGACGCTTTCGGTCTGCATCACTTTCACCATTGGCGTGGTGCGCGGCATGACGATGGTGACCGGTACGCCCAGCCGCGTGCCGTGATAGCTGAGGCCCTGCGCATGGTTGCCAGCGGAGGCGGCGATCACCCCCCGGCTGCGCTGTTCCTCTGGCATCAGAAGCAGCGCGTTCAGCGCCCCGCGTTCTTTGTAAGCGGCGGTGAACTGGTGGTTTTCAAACTTTAGCCACACATCCGCGCCGGTGATCTTGCTCAGCGTCTTGCTGTGCAGCGTCGGCGTGCGGACGATAGCGCCGGCAATACGCTCCGCCGCCGCGCGAACATCGGCAAGGGTCAGCAGCGAAGATGCTGCGGCGGACTGCTTGGTCAGGCTGTGCATAATCACCGCGCACTATCGGAAAGGCACCGCGATGGAAAGCGGCGCTTTACCGGCGGCGCAGGCGCGCAAGTCCGTGGGCAAGGGCCGTGACCACGATCACCGCCACGGTATCGGCCACCCAGTCGCGGATGTCGCAATCGCGGTGCAGCGCGGGGATCGCCTGGGCAACCTCTATCATCGCGCCAAGGAACGACAAATGCTCGACCATCCGCCACGGCGGCGTGCGGGGAAAGGCAGTCGCCGCCAGCCCGGCCAGCACCGAAAACGCCAGCATGTGGTGGAACTTGTCGCCAAACTTGTCCGCCGCCAGTTCAGGCGGGTGCGGCAGCAGCGCCATCGTCACCGCAAAGACCAGCGCCAGCCAGAAGGCGGCGGCAGCGATGCGGCGGGTGCGTGGGGAGGCAGTCATCCGCGCTCCGATAGTCGATCCCGAGTAATCCGCAAAGGCATAGCATGGCCGCAAAGGCATAACATGGCCGCTCTCCAGTCACTCTGGGGGCTGGCGTATCGGCGAGAAGGCATTAGACATTGTTGGCATGACTGAAGCGCGCAACATTTCGTTCCTTGGCCTTGGCGTAATGGGCGGCCCGATCGCCCGTCACCTGGCCCAGGCAGGCCACAACCTGACCATCTACAACCGCTCCCCGGCTCGGCGCGACCGCTGGCTGGCAGACAACCCCGGCCTTCCCGTGCGGGTCGCCAGCACGCCGGTTGAAGCGGCAGAAGGTGCCGATGTGGTGCTGACCTGTGTTGGCAATGACGATGACCTGGCCGATGTCGTGCTCAGCCCCGGCGGGGTATTCACTACGCTGAAACGCGGCGGACTGTTCATCGATCACACAACCGCCTCTGCACGTATCGCGCGCCAGATCGCGGTCGAGGCGCGCGACAAGGAAGTCCACTGCGTCGACGCGCCGATGACCGGCAGCCAGATCGGCGCTGAAAACGGCACGCTGACGCTGATGTGCGGCGGCCGGGCCGATGCCATCGCCGCTGCCCGCCCGATATTCGAGGCTTATACCAGCCGGGTCGTCCACATCGGCAAGGCGGGGTCGGGCCAGCTGGCCAAGATGGCCAACCAGATCTGCATCGCCGGGGTCGTCTCCGGGCTGGCCGAAGCGATGCGCTTTGCCCAGTCATCGCACCTTGATACGGACAAGGTCTATGAGGCCATCTCGGGCGGCGCGGCGCAATCGTGGCAGATGGACAACCGCTGGAAGACGATGGCCGAAGACAGCTTTGACTTCGGCTTTGCAGTTGACTGGATGCGCAAGGATCTTGGCCTGGCGATGGATGAAGGGCGCGGTCTGGGTGTTTCCCTGCCGATCACCGCGCTGGTCAACCAGTTCTTTGCCGAAGTGCAGGCGATGGGCGGCGGGCGACAGGATACCAGCGCGCTGGTGCGCCGCTTGCCCTTGCAGGGGAAGATGACTTGAAGCCCACGCTGGCGCTGCCCGCGCTGCTTGCTGACAGCCTTATTATTGCGGGCCTTATCGTTGCCGGCCTGACGCTAGCCTCGCCTGCCCCCGCTGCCGCCGATACGCTGGTCGATAATGTCGACGGGTTCACGCTGGACGGCGATGGCGGGGTCGAGCGGCTGACCGGACTGGTCATCGGCAGCGATGGCCGGATCGTGCAAGTGCTCCACCGGGGGGACAAGCGCCCCTCCCGCCCGGATTATCTGGTCGATGGCAAGGGCCAGATCCTGATGCCCGGCCTGTTCGATTCACATGTGCAGATGAGCGAACTGGGCTTTTCCGGGCTGACGCTCGATCTGTCGGCGGCGCGCAGCCTGGCCGAGGCGCAGGCCCGCATCGCCGCTTATGCCGCCGCCCATCCAGACCGTCCGTGGATCATCGGGCGGGGCTGGGATACTGAGCGTTGGGGCCTTGGCCGCCTGCCCACCGCTGCAGACCTCGACGCGGCGGTAAAGGACCGCCCGGTGTGGTTGATCGCAGCGGAGGGCCAGCTGGGCTGGGCCAATTCGGCTGCGCTGGCCGCTGGCGGCGTGACACTGGCGAGCAAAGACCCGTCGGGCGGGCGTATCGAGCGTCTGGCAGGATCGCAAAAACCGTCGGGCATACTGGCCGGACAGGCGACCGCGCTGATCGAAGCAATCGCCCCGCCGCCCCGCCCGGTTGATCGCGATGTCGCACTGGCCAATGCGCAGGAACAGTTGCTGAAGCACGGCGTGACGGCGGTGGCTGACATGGGCACCACGATTGAGGAATGGCAGGCCTATCGCCGCGCGGGAGACGCCGGAACTCTGCGCGTGCGCGTGGTCGCCTATGCGCGCGGGATAGATGCCATGACCCTGATCGCCGGTTCCGCGCCCGGTCCGTGGCTTTACGATGATCGCCTGCGCATGGGCGGTGTGTCGCTCGATCTCGACGGGTCGCTGGCGTCGCGCGGGGCATGGCTGAAGGCGGCTTATGCCGACAGTCCGACCATCGGGCTGCCCCGCCTGAGCGGAACGCAGCTGCGCAACCTGATGAGCCGCGCGGCGATGGACGGATTTCAGATCGCCATCCAGGCCTCGGGCGATGCGGCCACAGGCACCGCGCTTGACGCCATTGCCGAACTGGCGCCCACTTACACTGGCGAGCGGCGCTGGCGGATCGAACATGCCGATCTGGTCAACGCGGCGGACTTTGCCCGCTATGGAGCGTTCGGCGTGGCCGCATCGATGCAGCCAGCCCGTCTGACAAGGGCGCTGCCGATTGCCGAAGCGCGGCTTGGCCCGGCGCGGCTGGCGGGCGCTCATGCGTGGAATGCGCTGGCCAGTGGCGGGGCGCGGCTCGCCTTTGGATCAGATGCCCCGACATCGCCGCCCGATCCGTTTGCCGGAATGGCCGCCGCGATTACCCGGCAGGACGCCGAGGGTCAGCCGTTTGGTGGATGGCAGCCGCAAGCCCGCGTCACTCGTGAGGCGGCGCTGGCGGCCTATACCACGCAGGGCGCATGGGCGGCCTTTGCCGAGCGCCGTTTTGGCCGCCTGGCCCCCGGCCTCCGCGCCGATTTCGTGCTGGTGGACCGCGATCCGCTACTCGCCAGCCCTTCCGACTTGCGCGCCATCCGCGTGCTGGAAACCTGGGTGGGCGGGCAGAAAGTCTATGCCGCCAACATCCCGCCCGTGACTTCCGCGCGTCAGGAAGATCCTGCGGGCAGGAGAGCGACACCTTAAGTACGATTCCCTATAACTTGATGTATTTATGTAACAACGCCTTAACAAACCACGGTTAAACGCCGCTAAGCAACGCTTCGGCGGTGAATCAATGATTTGCCGCTTGCACGAATCAGCCTCTTGGATAATCCGAAAGCTGACAACGGCACACGTTGCAAAAACGGGGCTCCTGTACTTCAAGCACAGGGCATCGCATTTGGTATTTAATGCTTGTGCAGCCAAGGTCCTTGAACTAGGGGCCGGTCTGCTGAGCTCAAAAGGAGAGACTCGATGAAATTGCGTGAACTGGCTGCTGCTGTTGCAGCCCTTACCTTGACGGCTTCGCCGGTCGTTGCCCAGGCGGCCGAAACCGAACTGAGCCGCACTGCTGCGCCGGTTGCCGGTGAGAGCCAGTTTGGTGGTGATTCCACCCTGCTGCTTATTCTTGCAGTCCTGCTGATCGGTGGCGGCATCGCCCTGCTCGCTGGCAACAAGAGTGATAAGCCTGCCAGCCCGTAAGCGCTGTCAGCACTAGAGTTTCGGAAAAGCGGGGCTAAATGCCCCGCTTTTTTTATGCGCCCGTGGCGCGCAGGTTTTGGCGGGATGCCCGACTGATCAGGTTCGCGCGGAGTAGCGTAGCACGAATACAGGGGTGGTATTTTGCGGGATGCCCCTTCTCCGCCTCTCCGCGCCTCCGGGAGAACCCTTGATCATCCTGCCGAGGGAGGCACTTCCTCAGGAGCAGTCGGCGCGGCAGCGCTCGCTTCTGCCGCAGCGAGCTTGGCCGCCTTGCGCTCGCCAAACCACATGAACGCCAGCGATCCTTCGAACAGCAGGAACATCGGCACCGCCAGCATCAGCTGCGAGGCGACATCGGGCGGCGTGATCACTGCCGCGAAGGCAACGATGCCAACGATCACATAGCGCCGTGCCTTGACCAGTTGCAGCCGGGTGACGATGCTCGCGCCGTTTAGCAGCAACAGAAGCACCGGCAGCAGGAAGCTGACCCCGAAGGCAAAGATGAACTGCATCACCAGCCCCAGGTATTCATCGATGCTGGGCAGCGCCTCCATCTTCAGGCCGCCGCGCACGCCTTCGAAACCGATGAACCAGCGAAAGGCAGTGGGCATGACCACATAATAGGCCAGCGCCGCCCCGCTGAAGAACAGCACCGGCGTGGCGATCAGAAACGGCAGGAAAGCGCGCTTTTCCTTGGCGTAAAGCCCCGGCGCGATGAATGCCCAGAGCTGGTTGGCGATCACCGGAAAGCTCAGGAAGAACCCGGCGAACAGCGCCACCTTCAGCTCGACGAAAAACGCTTCATACAGCTTGGTATAGACCAGCCGCCCCTCGCCATGCGGAAACGCGCTCGCCAGCGGGCGCACCAGAAAGCCGAAAATGTCCTGCGCGAAATAGAGGCACGCCAGGAAAGATGCGCCCAGCGCCGCGATGCTGCGCAGCAGGCGAGTGCGCAATTCGATCAGGTGATCGAGCAGCGGGGCCTGCGATTCGTCGATATCGGTGATGCGGAATGCCATCGGAAGCCTCAGCGCGGCGGGGCGAGCGGGAGTTCGGGATCGGCCCCACCTGGATCAGCCTGGCCCGGATCAGCCTGGCCCGGCGCGGCCTCTACGGTGTGGACTGCGGCCTCTACGGTTTGGACTGCAGGGAGTGCTTCAAGTGTCGCAGTTTCGGCAGGGGGAGGCGTATCGGGATGCGCGGCCATGATCGCGGCATTCTGCTCGCGCCACTTGGCTTCCATCTCATCAAGCTCCGCCTCGCGGATCATGGTTTCGATTCCGGAGCGAAAGTGGTTGGAAACACGGCGAACCTTGCCCATCCAGCGGCCTGCGGTTCGCAGGGCCAGCGGCAAGTCCTTGGGGCCGATCACCACAATCGCGACGATCACGGTAAGCAGCAGTTCCGAAGCACTGACATCGAACATGGCGGCGGTCCCGCTTGATCAGGCTCAGATCTTGCCAGTATCGCCCGATTGACTGCCCGACTGATTGCTCGGCTGAGCGCTGGCATCGGTAGCAGCCGGGGCGACAGGCGGCGGGATCTGGCTTGTGGGCGGCGGCGTGGCGGGGCGGTTGGTTTCCTCCGACATGCCTTCCTTGAAGCTCTTGATGCCCTTGCCAAAGTCACCCATCATCTCGGAAATCCGGCCGCGACCGAACAGCACCAGCACGACCAGCGCGAGGATGACGAGGTGGGGAAGTGACAGACCCATTGAACTCTCCTGAAATCTAAATCGCGGGCGCCCCAACCATTAGCGTCGCCTATCTAGGCGCTTTCATCGCCGCTTGCCAGTGGCGAACCGGGATTTTCGCCCGCCTCACCGCCTGACGGCAATAATGCTGCAAGCGCATCGTCCACCGGTTCGAGCAGGCCTGCGGCACGCAGATCGTCTATGCCGGGAAGATCACGCCGGGATTCCAGCCCGAAATGGACGAGGAAATCAGGCGTCGTGGCGAAAATCACCGGTCGTCCGGGCACTTCGCGCCGCCCGGCGACCCGCACCCAGCCCGCCTCAAGCAGCACGTCGAGCGTTCCCTTGGCCGTCTGCACCCCGCGAATGGCTTCGATTTCCGCGCGGCTGACCGGTTCGTGATAGGCGACGATGGCAAGTGTTTCGGTCGCAGCGCGCGACAGCCGCCGCAGATCCTCGCGCTCGCGCCGCAACAAGTGGGCAAGATCGGCGGCGGTCTGAAAATGCCAGCGATTGCCGCGCCTTACCAGCTCGATCCCGCGCCCGGAATAGTGCTGTTCGAGCGTCGTCAGCGCCCCAGCCACGTCCGCGCCGTCCAAGTGAGCACTGATCGCCTCGGCGCTCATCGGAACTTCGGCAGCGAACAGTGTCGCTTCCACCGCGCGGGCCAGTTCATCATGCAACTGGCTCATCGGCGCACCTGCCGCAGCCGTAATGGCCCGAAAGTCTCGTCCTGCGCCAGTTCGGCCTTGCCCAGCCGCGCCAGTTCGAGCGCGGCGACAAAGCTGGAGGCCAGCGCAGACCGGCGCAGGCGCGGTTCGGCGTGCGGGGGCAGGAACTCGCGCAGTTCCATCCAGTCCATCGTCACGCCCAACATGGCCGCAACGCGGGTCAGCGCCGAATCGAGCGTCATCACCATCCGGTCGCGCACCATATGCACCACCGGCGCGGTGCGCGCCTTGACCATGCCATAGGCCTGAACCAGATCGAACCAGTCGCACTGCCAGCTGTTGCGCCGATCGACACGCAGGCCTTCCGGCGCGCCGCGCGCAAATACATCGCGGCCCAGCCGGTCCCGCCCCATCAGCCGCGCTGCCGCATCGCGCATCGCCGCCAGCCTTTGCAGGCGCAATTGCAGGCGCAGTGCCAGCACTTCAGGGCTGGGGTCCTCCTGCTCCTCACGCGGCAGGAGCAGCGCGGATTTCAGGTAGGCCAGCCACGCCGCCATGACGAGGTAATCGGCGGCCAGTTCCAGCCGCAGTTCCTCTGCCCGGTCGATATAGGTCAGGTACTGATCGACCAGTTCGAGGATCGAAATCCGCCGCAAATCAACCTTTTGCCGCCGCGCCAGATCAAGCAGCAGATCAAGCGGACCTTCCCAGCCATCAAGTTCCAGATAGAGCGCCCGGTCCTCGCCAGAAGAAGAAGCAGGCCCCTCCCAGTCTGCGGCCAGATCCTCTGTCAGGATGAGGCCGCCGTCGTTCATGCCACTTGCTCTGCCAGTGCCAGCAGGGCGTCGCGCTTGGCGATCAGCGCGGCTTGCCCGGCGCTGCGGTCCTGCGGCACTTGCGTTGCTGCCAGCGCCCGGTCCAGCCGGTCTGACACCGCACCCGACATCGCCGGCAGCGCCTCGGCAATGCCGATCATATCGTCCATCTTCGCCCAGCAATTAAGCGCAATGTCGCACCCGGCAGCCAGCGCCCGCGCCGCGCGCTGCGGCACGGTGCCATCGAGCGCCTGCATGTCCAGATCGTCGGTCAGCAGCAGCCCGCCAAAGCCGATCTGCCGCCGGATCACTTCGTTGATGACGTAAGGCGAGCAAGTTGCAGAATTTTCTGCGTCCCACGCAGTATAAAGCACATGCGCGGACATCGCGATGGGCGTATCGGCCAGGGTGCGGAACGGGGCGAGGTCGCGCTCCAGTTCCTCGGCGCTCGCGGTCACGGTGGGCAATTCCTTGTGACTGTCCGCCCCGGCGCGGCCGTGGCCGGGGATGTGCTTGACGATCCCGGCAACCCCCGCCTCAGCCAGCCCCGCCAGCACCGCCAGGCCCAGCGCCGCGACGCGCATCGGTTCCTGCCCCAGCGCCCGATCACCGATCACGTCATGCGCGCCGGGCTGCCTGACATCGAGCAGCGGCAGGCAATCGACGCTGATGCCCACCTCGGCCAGATCGATGCCCAGCGCATGGGCATTGCAGCGCGCTGCCTCTATCGCGCTGGCGGGGGCAAGATCATACAGCCGGTCAAACACCGCGCCGGGGGGATATGTCAGCCATTCCGGCGCCTTCATCCGCGCTACCCGGCCGCCTTCCTGATCAATGCAGATGAACAGGCGGTCGCGCCCGTGAATACTGCGCAGTTCGTCAGTCAGCGCCCGCAGCTGCGCGCGGCTTTCCACGTTGCGGCCAAAGATGATGTACCCCGCCGGATCGCTATCCGCAAAGAACGCGCGCTCATCGCTGGTCAGGGCAAGACCGGAAAGGCCGAATATCGCAGGCGTCATGGCGCAATTGTTCGCAGCATCGCAGCCCGCGCGCAAGGCTGCGGCCCGCCGCGCATGTGCAAAAATGCGCGCGGCGGGCCGTTTTCAGCAGGAGCCTAGCGTTTTACCTGGCAGGCGATGCCCGCAGACTTGAGGTTACCGCACAGCGCATCCGCGCCCGCGCCGTCTGCCGCCACCGCTTGCAGACGGAACACGGTGCCGACATCGGCGGTGCCCTCAACAATACGGTGCGACACGCCCTTGAGCATCGCGTTCTGGCTGGAAAGGCGGGTCCAGCCTGCCTCTGCCTGAGCCTTTGTACTGTACGCGCCGACTTGCACGCCAACACCGCCCGCACTGGCGGCAGGCGCAGCAGCAGAGGCAGCAGCGGCAGGCTTTGCGCCAGTATCGACCGAAGGCTTGGGCGTTTCGCTGGCACCGGCCAGATGCGCGGGCCGGGTCTGGCCGGCCGATACGGCGAAGCTGGAATCGCCGGTGCCGGCAAAAGTCTTGCCGCCGGGCTGAGTGGGCGCTTCCTTGTATGGTTCGGCAGGCGCGGCAATCGTGCTGCCATCGGCGACCAGCGCGGCATCGGGCGTGCGGTGCGTGACCCACCAGATCGTGCCGATCAGGGCCGCAAGCACCGCCAGCCCGGCCAGCACAAAGCCGAATACGCGAGCGCCGTCCATTCCGGCTTCGTCATAATCATCGTCAGCCGTTTCCAGCCACGGCAGGCGGTCTTCCTCGTTGAAGTCCAGCCGCGCCGGTTCGGCGGCATCGTCGCCCGCCAACAAACCGTGGCCTTCGCCGTGCGGTTCGCCTACCGGTTCGCCGTCTCCCATCAGGTTTTCGCCTTCATGTTCCGGCAGTTCCTTGGGATCTTCGCCTTCGCCGTTAATCATCGCGCCCTCCGGGTAACTCACATTTCTTCCACGGCCTGCACGCCTAGCAGGGCGAGGCCATTATGCACCAATTGCCCGATTTGTGTGGCAAGATAAAGCCTTGCGCCTGTCAGCGCCGCATCCTGTGCCACGATGAACCGCTTTTCCGGCTTGTCATTACCCAGATTCCAGTAGGAATGCAGCCCGGCGGCGACGTCATAGAGGAAGAACGCCACCCGGTGCGGCTCGCGCGCGGCGGCGGCGGCTTCGACCAGACGGGGGAATTGTGCCGCCAGCTTGACCAGCGCTAGCTCCTCTTCGCCCAGAAGCTCCAGCGCGGTATCGGCAGGTGCGAAGCCCGCCTCAGCCGCTTTGCGCAAGGTAGATCGGATGCGCGCGTGAGCGTATTGGACGTAGAACACCGGGTTGTCCTTCGATGCCTCGACCACCTTGGCGAAGTCGAAATCCATCTGCGCTTCGGGCTTGCGCGTCAGCATGGTGAAGCGGACGACATCCTTGCCCACTTCGCGCACGACATCCGCCAATGTGACGAAAGTGCCGGAACGCTTGGACATTTTCACCGGCTCGCCATCGCGCAGCAGTTGCACCATCTGCACCAGCCGCACGTCGAACGGAGTGGGTTTACCCTTGACCCCAGTCATCGCGGCGACGGCGGCCTTGATACGCTTGACCGTACCGGCATGATCCGCACCCCATATGTCGACCAGTTCGTCAGCCGTTTCCGCCTTCTGGAAGTGGTAGGCAAGGTCGGCACCGAAATAGGTCCATTTGCCGTCGGACTTCTTGATCGGGCGGTCCTGATCGTCGCCGAATCTGGTCGAGCGGAACAGCGGCAGGGCGACCGGTTCCCAATCGTCAAGCGTCTTACCCTTGGGGGCTTCCAGAACGCCGTCGTAAACCAGATCCTGCGCGCGCAGCCAGGCTTCGGCCTCAGCCGGTTTGCCTGCGGCCTGCAGTTCCGCCTCTGACGAGAACAGGTCATGTTCGATGCCCAGCAGCGCCAGATCGCTGCGGATCATTTCCATCATCAGCGCCACGGTGCGGGTGCGGAAGGGGACCATCCATTCGCTTTCCGGCGCGCTGACATAGCGGTCGCCAAATTCGGCGGCGAGCGCCTGTCCGGCGGGAATCAGGTAGTCGCCGGGGTAAAGCCCTTCCGGAATCTCGCCCACCGCATGGCCCCCATTCTCTTTTGGGAGCGCCTCCAAATAGCGGATGTGGGCCGAGCGGGCGAGGACATCGACTTGGCCGCCTGCATCGTTGACATAGTATTCGCGGATGACTTTGTGGCCCGCCCATTCGAGCAGACTGGCCAGTGCGTCGCCCACAACAGCGCCCCGGCAATGGCCCATGTGCATCGGTCCGGTTGGATTGGCAGAGACGTATTCGACGTTCACCGTCGTCCCGCCGCCCACGTTTGAGCGGCCATAAGCCCCGGACAAGGTGGCAATAGCGCGCAATTCGGCCAGCCACGTCTCACCAGACAGGCGCAAATTGATGAAGCCCGGTCCGGCGATCTCTGCGGCGGTGACCTGCGGCAGCTTGCCCAGTTCCTCGACCAGCGCCTGCGCCAGCGCGCGGGGGTTGGTTCCGGCGGGCTTGGCCAGCACCATCGCGGCGTTGGTGGACAAATCGCCGTGGCTGGGATCACGCGGCGGCTCTACCGTGACGTTACCGCGCGGCAGGCCGGGTGGCAGCGTTCCGGCAGCCTCCAGCGCATCGAGGGCGGCGGCGATATGGCCGGCAAATGCGGCGTGAAGCGTTAGGGTTCCAGACATGGCGCGCGGTTAGCCGGTTTGCGCGCAAAATGAAATGGGGGCGCGAAATGCTTCCTGACATGGCAGTATCATCGCATGCTGATTGCCTGCGCTCAGCTATCGCTGGGCTAGAGCGGGATGACGTTAGTTGAGTTCACCCCCTAAACCCGACTTCCCTGAGCTTGTCGAAGGGCTGTCTTTGTTCTTTGGATTGAGCGGCAATCCCGAAGAAAAGTACAGCCCTTCGACAAGCTCAGGGAAGTCGGGTTTGGGGTAATGTCAATTAAGATCAAAGGCCGCTGGTGTTCAATTGGTGGTGTCGACCACCTCGGCTGCGGGACCATTTTTCTGGATCGATTCGATGGCGTTCCTGGCACCGGCCTTTGACGAATAGCCTTCGGTCCAAAAGATGCTTTCCGCGTTGTAGCAGAAATAGGCCACGAATTCGCCCGCCTTGTTTTTGCGGATTTCAAAACGATGCGCCATTTGGCTTCCCTCCGGTTGTACCATGCAACCGGCAGTCTAGCGCGCAAATCGCAAGTATCTAGCCGAATCTCACAGGCGAAAAAGGCGCGGGATCGACAGCGCCGGGCGCGGTTCCGGTGAGCAGCGCAGCGGCAAGCGCGGCGGCGGCAGGGGCGGTCTGGATGCCGAAGCCGCCCTGCCCGGCAAACCAGAAAAAGCGCGGGTTTGCGGGTGCAAAGCCATAGACCGGCAGTCGGTCCGGGGCAAAGCTGCGCAGCCCGGCCCAGCGGTGTTCAACCTGCTCGACCCGCCAGTCGGCCACCTGCTCAAGCCGGTCTATCGCTTCGGCCACGGCCAGTTCCTCGGGCGCGGCATCACAGGGCGGCGTGGGCACTTCGTCATGCGGGCTGAGCCACAGCTTGCCATGCTCAGGCTTGAAATAGAACGCTTCGCCCAGATCGAGCACCAGTGGCATGTTATCCAGCGGCGCAGGCGCGGTGCGGACTTGCAGCATGGTGCGGCGCAGGGGCTGAATGCCCAACGGGGTGACACCCGCCAAGTGCGCGACTTCATCGGCCCAGGCACCGGCGGCGTTGATCAGGACTGCGGCGCTGGCACTGCGTCCGTCGGCAAGCGTCAGGAGCCAGCCGCCCGCGTGCGCTTCGGCAGAGGCCAGCCGCGCAGAGCACCATAATTCCGCGCCGCCGCGCGCCGAATTGGTGAGATAATCCTGATGCAGGCGGGCGACGTCGATATCGCTGCACGATGGCTCCATCGCGCCCACCGTCCATTCGGCGCGCAGGCCGGGGACGAGCCGGGCAATGGCATCCCGGTCGAACTGCTGGACAGTAACGCCCAGCGCCGCAAAACGGGCGGCAAAGCGATCAAGCTCCGCCTCCTGCCCCCGGCGCGCGATGGTGAGTGCGCCGCGCTGGCGCAGATAACCGCCAGCGGCCAGAAACGGGCCGGAAGCGGTGGTCAGTGGTTGTACGCCGGGGCCGCCATAGCTTTCGGTCCAGAACGCGGCGGATCGCCCGGTGCTGTGATAGCCGGGCAGGTTTTCCGCCTCCAGCATCAGCACTCGCGCGCCGTCTGCCACCAGCGCGGCGGCAAGGCTGGCCCCGGCTATTCCCGCGCCGATGATTGCAATGTCGTGCTGGTGTGCCATTGGCCGTCAGGTTGCGGGGCGGGGCGGGGCGGCGCGGTCAAGGAAAGCGTCGATCGCGGCCAGCGCGGCATCGCGCACCGGATCAGCCTCACGCAGGATTTCGTGCCGGGCCTCGTTGCCGAAGCTCAGCAATTCACCGTGCGGCAAGCGGGCGACATCGCGGCGAATTGCGCTGTAATCGACCAGCCCGTCGGCGCTGGTGGCGACCACGAACACCGGCGTCGTCACGCTTTCCAATATTCCGGGCCGCTCAAGTCCGCGTGTGGAGGCATAGGCGCGTTCCACCCAGCCCCAGCTTCCCGGCCCCATGACCAGTTCGGGCCGAGTCTCGCGCCAGAAGGTTTCGTCGGCATAGCGTGCGGCGTCGTGGGTCAGCAGCAGGTCGCGGCCTTCGGGGATCTGGCCCGGCTTTTCGCTCCACTTCCAGGCCGGGCGGCGGCGGTCACCCAGCGCGCACATCAACCGCGCCGCGCCGTGCATCAACGCGCCGGGAAGCCCGTGATTGCGCAAGCCCAGCATCGGCGCGGACAGGACCATCGCATCAGGATCGACCCGCCGCTCGGCCAAGGCACGCAGCACGAGATGCCCGCCCATTGAGTGTCCGGCGAGCACGTGCGGCCCCGGAGTGGCGGCCTTCCACCCGGTCCAGAACGCCGCAAGATCATCAACCCATTGGCCGAAATCACCCACATGGCCGGTCACGGCGTCAGCGCCCAGTCGGCCCGACCCGGCCTGCCCGCGCCAGTCAGCCGCAGTTACGCGCCAGCCGTGAGTATGCCAGTAATCCAGCGTTTCCAGATACTTCTCATAAGCATCACCGCGCCCCGGCAAGAACAGGATCGATCCGCGCGCCGCGCCGTGGTTATCGCCTGTCCCCCAGTCGATGCGCCGGATGGGCCAGCCGTCGCCCGCCTGCCAGACCGATTCGACCGCGCCTGCCGGGATCGACCGCCGATCAAAATGCTTAACGGGAGCGCCGCTCACCTCGGTCTTGTCCCTAACAACTGGCTCAGTCCTCTGGTTACTATTTGGTAAGTCCTGATCGTTAGGACAGCAATTGTGAACATGATTCCCGGCCACCGGGACATGGGATCGGGGCTGTACGGGGAAATCGGGTGCGCTGCGAGATACTTACATATGGGCTGATCGCCCTGTTGGCAATTGCGCTGCTTTACGCCGCATTTACCGACCTGAAGCGCCGCCAGATCGACAACACGCTGAACACCGCGATTGCACTGGGCGCGCCACTTTACTGGTGGGCGAGCGGACTGCCGTTTTCGCTCGACATCGCCTGGCAACTGGGCATCGCCCTGCTGACTTTCGCCATTACCGCGACGCTGTTTGCGCTGCGCGCGATGGGCGGCGGCGATGTGAAGCTGCTGACCGCGCTGGCGCTGTGGTTCAGGCCCGAGCATTTCTTTTACCTGGTCGTGATCATGTCGATCCTGGGCGGGCTGCTGACCGTGGCGTTCGGCGCGTGGCACGTCATGCGCCGCCATAAGGGCCGCGTGGCGATCCCCTATGGCGTCGCCATTTCCAGCGCCGCGCTGATTACGCTGGCCACCAGAACCGTGCCGCTGATCATGCCGATGGCGTCGCCAATCGCGGTCACGGCAGGGTGAACGTAATTTTAACCAATTTCAACGAAACGTAAGTCTCGAAATTCGGGAATACCTCAAGGGGGCTTGAACAGCCATGGACAAGAAAAAACTAATGCTGCTGTTGGGTGCGCTGGTGGTGGCGATTGGCACCGCACTTGCCGCCCGCGCATTGTTCAGCGGCTCGGCAACGCCGCAGGCTCAGGCAGTTCAGGCGGTCCCGCAAGGGCCGAAGGTGCTGGTGGCGCAGCGGGTGCTGCCCGTCGGCACGATCATCACCGCCGATGCCATCGCGTTTCAGGCCTGGCCCAAGGACATGGTGCAGGACGCCTACTTCCTTGATGGGGAGGCCGACATGACCAAGCTGCTGGGCACCGTGGTGCGCTTTCCGATCTCTGCCGGACAGCCGGTTACGCAAGGCCAGCTGGTTAAGCCGGGCGACCGTGGCTTTCTTGCCGCCGCCCTCGGGCCGGGGATGCGCGCTATCACCGTGCCGGTTTCGGCCAAGACGGGCGTCGCCGGGTTCATCTTTCCGGGTGACCATGTTGATCTTATGCTGACCCAGACCGTGCGCGGTGCTGGCGGTGGCGGCGAGGAGCAGTCGCTCAAGGCCGCCGAAACGATCCTGCGCAACTTGCGCGTGCTGGCAACCGACCAGAAGACCAGTTCCGAAGTGGTCGACGGCAAGACAGTCGTCGTCCAGTCACAGAACGTCACGCTGGAAGTCACGCCGCGTATCGCTGAAAAGGTTTCGGTGGCGCAGACCATCGGCACGCTGGCGCTGTCGCTGCGGTCGATTGCCGACAACGAATCCGAACTGGAACGCCTGGTCGCCAGCGGCAAGGTCAAGGTTCCTGCCGGTGCGACCAAGGAAGAGGAAGACCGTCTTCTCACCCAGGCGATGAACGCGCCTGATGAAGGCGCGACCACATTCTCCACCGGCGGCGATGTCTCACGCTTTCAGCGCAAGTCGATGCCTTCGATGCGCCCGGAATCGGCCCGGCCAATGGCGATGTCTGCTCCGATGCCCGCGATGGGCGGCGGCGGACCGGTCGTCCGCATGGGTCCGGTGGTCCACGTCACGCGCGGCAAGATCACCTCTGACGAGCTGATCGGGAACTGATCGCCATGAACATGAACAACCGCTTTTCCGATCAACAGGCCGTACCTGCAAGGGGCAAGACCATGAAACGCCTGATTTCCACTCTGCTTACGGCTGCCTGCGTCAGCACGCCGCTGGCGCTGGTGACCGCCAGCCCGGCCCATGCCCAGACAGTCGCCCGTCCGGGGACGGACCTCTACCTCTCGGTAGGGCGCGGCCAGCTGGTCACGGTTCCGGGGCGCATGGCTGATATTTTCGTCGCCGATGAAAAGGTCGCCGACGTGCAGATCAAATCGGGCAACCAGCTGTTCCTGTTCGCCAAGGGCAGCGGCGAGACTTCGGTCTATGCCAGCGATGCGCAAGGCCACGTGATATGGTCGGCCAACATCCGCGTCTCGGCCAATGTCGACAGCGTCGACCAGATGCTGCGTCTGGCCATGCCGGACGCCAAGATCACCGTTTCGAACATCGGCGTCGGCACCGTGCTGCTCACCGGCACCATCGGCGCGCCGGAAGACGCTGCAGAGGCTACCCGGCTGGTTCAGGCCTATATGGGCAAGGAAGCCAACGTCATCAGCCGCCTGAAAATGGCGACACCGCAGCAGGTCAACCTGCAGGTCAAGTTTGCCGAAGTCAGTCGTTCGCTGGTCCGCGCCATCGGCGGCAGCCTAGTGACGCGCGACAGCAGCGGCGGTTTCCTGTTCGGCGCGCAGACGGGTCGTTCATCAAGCGCGATCTCGATCACCGATCCGGTCGCCGCAACTGGCACCACCCCGGCAATTCCCGGCAAGGTCACCTTCAACGGCATCAACGGCAAGACCACGCTGGGCGCATTCACCAAGTTCCTGGGCCTCGACATCGGCGCGGCCTTTGACATGGCCGAGCGCGACGGTCTGGTAACCACGCTGGCATCACCCAACCTGACCGCGCTTTCGGGCGAAACTGCTGACTTCCTGGCGGGCGGCGAATATCCGATCCCGGTCAGCCAGGGCCTGGGCAGCACGTCCATCGAATACAAGCGGTTCGGCGTCAGCCTGGCCTATACGCCGACGGTGCTTTCCAACGGCCGCATATCGATGCGCGTCCGCCCCGAAGTGTCCGAGCTTTCCAGCGAAGGCGCGGTCACGCTCAACGGCTTCTCGGTGCCTGCCTTGACCATCCGGCGCGCGGAGACGACCATCGAACTTGGCTCTGGCCAAAGCTTCATGATCGCCGGGCTGATGAGCAACAATTCGCAGACCTCGATCGACAAGGCCCCCGGTGTTGGCGATGTGCCGATCCTGGGCAATCTGTTCCGTTCGCAAAACTTCCAGAAGGGCCAGACAGAACTGGTGATCATCGTCACCCCCTATCTGGTCAACCCGGTCAACGCATCGGACATCAAGCTGCCGACGGACGGCTATCAGTCGCCCAACTTCGCACAGCAGTTCCTGGGCAACATCACCGCAGACGGCAAGACCGGCGGCGATCGCCCCAAGCCGACGATGGCGCCCGACACCGCTGCCGCGCCCCACGTTGGCGAAGCGGCGGCCCCGGCGGTCGTCCCTTCTGCTCCCGGTGCCAAGCAGGGCGCCAAGCAGCCCAGCCCCGCCCGCCCCGGCTTCAGCCTGAATTGAGAAGGTGACCAACATGACCATGACCATTCACAGCTCCGCCCCATTCAAAACAGGCCGCACGATCGCCCTCGCGCTTGCTCTGGCGGGCCTTGCCGGTTGCGGCAGCGGCAGCAGCTATCCGGTCAACCGCAGCTTGGAAAGCGTGCACCAGCCTGTCGTCCAGCACACCAACTATACCTTTGACGTCGCCACCGGCGTCAATGGCCTGTCGGTCAGCGAACGCCGCCGTCTGGCCTCATGGTTCGAGGCGATGGACCTGCACTATGGTGACCGCATAGCCATCGACGATCCATTGGCAAACCCCGCCACCCGCGCCGATGTCGAACAGGAAGCATCGCGCTATGGCATGATGCTGGCTGACAGTGCGCCGACGACGCCAGGCTATGTCAACGCTGGCACTGCGCGCGTGGTCATCATCCGTTCGACCGCGTCGGTAAAAGGCTGCCCGGACTGGGGCACAAAGTCCGACTTCAACATGAATAACGCCACCTCCACCGGCTATGGCTGCGCGATCAATGGCAACCTTGCCGCGATGGTCGCCAACCCTGACCACCTGATTGAGGGCGTGAAGGGCACCAGCGAAACCGTAGTGGTCAGTTCCAGCAAAGCCATCGAAACCTTCCGCGCCGCGCAGCCCACCGGCGCCGGTGGTCTGAAGGCCACCTCATCGGATGGGAAATAACTCATGAACGCGCCTTGGAAAGCATCAATGCCCGGCAATCGCGATCCTTTCGCCGCCTATCTGTGCGACGAGGCGGCGCTCGACGTGCTGCGGCCAGTGATCATCGAAATGGGCTGGCAGCCTGAAAAGTGCCACAAGGGCGGCTTGCGCAATGCGGTCCAGTCGCTCTCGATCTCAGCGAGCCCGAACATCCTGATGGTTGATCTGTCGGAAAGCGGCGATCCGTTGAACGACATCAACGCCCTGGCCGAAGTGTGCGAGCCGGGCACGGTGGTGATCGCGGTGGGCCAGGTCAACGATGTGCGCCTCTATCGCGATCTCGTCGCCAGCGGCATTCACGACTACCTGCTGAAACCGCTGTCGCCGGGCCAGATCCGCGACGCGCTGATCCAGGCGCAGACGATCTTTTCCGCGCCCCGTCATACCGAGGCTTCTTCCGCCAAGCGCCACATCTCGACCGCCGTGGTCGGGACACGCGGCGGAGTCGGCGCTTCGATGCTGGCAACTTCGCTGGCCTGGCTGTTCAGCACCGATCACAAGATGCCGACCGCGCTGCTTGACCTTGACGTCCATTTCGGCACCGGGGCGCTCAGCCTTGATCTGGAACCGGGACGCGGGCTGACCGACGCAATCGAGAACCCCAGCCGCATCGACGGCCTGTTCATCGAACGCGCCATGATCCGGGCGAACGACAACCTGTCGATCCTGTCGGCAGAGGCACCGATCAACTCGCCCCTGCTGACCGATGGCAGCGCCTTCGTCCAGCTGGAGGAAGAGTTCCGTCAGGCCTTCGAGATGACGGTCATCGACCTGCCGCGCAACATGCTGATCAACTTTCCGCACCTGCTGGCCGACGTAAACGTCGTTATTCTGGCAACGGAATACACGCTGGCCTCTGCCCGCGACGCGATCCGCATCCTGTCGTGGCTGAAAGCCAACGCGGGCCACGTGCAGACGTTCGTCGTAGTCAACAAACTCCAGCCGACCTCGCAGGAAATCAGCAAGGCCGACTTCGAAGCCTCGATCGAGCGCAAGGTCAGCTTTCAGATCCCCTATGAATTGAAGGGCGCGACCAATTCTGCCAAGCTGGGGCAAACATTTGCCGAAGCCAACCGGACGACAAAGGCCGGGGCAATCGTGCGCGAAGTGGCACAGGCCTGCCTGGGCGCCAGCGACGCTGAAGAAGCCCATGTTGTGTCTGCCAACAAGAAGTCGCTGCTGGGCAAGTTCGACATCAAGTCACTGATGGCGAAAAAGGAAAAGGCTCCGGCGTGATCATGCCTGCCGCCTTGATCCTGCCTGCTGCCCCTATCCGGCTTGAAGGCTTGACTGTCCTGGCCGGGCCATCCCGGATGGAGATCCCGCGATGAACTTTCTGCAGCTGCTGCTGGTCGCCTCCGGCATGATGACGCTGATGGTGCTGGGCTGGAACGCCTTTACCGGGCCTAACCCGGTCAAGGAAGGCGCGCGGCGGCTTCAGGCATTGCGTTATCGCCACTCGGAAAGTGCTGTGGACCGCGTGGAAGCGCAGCTCCGCAAGGCCAAGGCCGCGCGCAAGCCAAAGATGCACCAGATCGCCGGTTCCGGCTCACGCACCGAGGCGCTGCTGCTGCGGCTGCACCGGACGGGCAAGACGTGGACGATCACGCAGTATCTCTACACCTCGCTGGGACTGGCGCTGTTCGTGGCGGTCGCTGTATTCATCAAGTCCCGCGCGCCGCTGATGTCGCTGGGCGTCGGCATAGTGGTAGGTGCAGGCCTGCCGCACGTGTTTGTCGGCCAGACGATCAAGCGGCGGGTGGCCAAATTCACCGCCAAGTTCCCTGATGCCATCGAACTGCTGGTGCGCGGGCTTCGCTCGGGCCTGCCGGTGACCGAAACGCTTGGCGTGGTAGCCGGAGAAGTCCCCGGCCCGATTGGCGAGGAGTTCCGCCAGATCAACGAACGCATCCGCATCGGCAAGACTATGGACGAATCGCTCCAGGAAACCGCCGACCGGCTGGGCACTCCCGAGTTCCAGTTCTTCTGCATCTCGCTGGCGATCCAGCGTGAGACCGGCGGCAATCTGGCCGAGACGCTGTCAAACCTGGCCGACGTGTTGCGCAAACGCGCGCAGATGAAGCTGAAAATCCGCGCGATGAGTTCGGAATCAAAGGCATCGGCCTACATCATCGGTGCCCTGCCGTTTGTCGTGTTCGGGATGCTCTACTGGATCAACCCGCAGTACGGCGGCAAGTTTTTCATCGACGAGCGGTTGATCATGACCGGGATGGGCGGACTGATCTGGATGAGCATCGGCGCCTATATCATGGCCCAGATGATCAACTTCGAGATCTGAGCGAGGATAGGCAAAACCCATGTTGAAAACCCCGCACGGTCCCACACTCCTTGGCATTGATGTCATCTGGGTTGGCTCGATCATGGCTGCGATTGCTGCCGTTGCCGTGATGCTGGCGATATATGCCGCCGTCACCGTCCGCGATCCGATGGCCAAGCGGGTCAAGGCGCTTAACGATCGGCGCGAACAGCTGAAAGCCGGCATCGTCGCCGGATCATCCAAGCGTCGGCAAAGTCTGGTGCGCAAGAACCAGACCACCGACAAGATGCGCGATACGCTGTCATCGCTGAAGGTGCTTCAGGAAAGCCAGATCCAGGAAATCCAGCACAAGCTGGCCCAGGGCGGCATCCGCAAGAAGGAATACGCGGTCGCGGTGATTTTCGCCCGCATGGTGCTGCCGGTCGTGCTGGGGCTGATGGCCGCCACGATGGTCTATTTCACCAACGCTTTTCCGGAATGGAGCGGCATCAAGCGCCTCGGCTTTTTCGCCGGCGCGCTGGGGCTGGGCTACAAAGGCCCGGAAATCTACCTCAAGAACATCATTTCAAAGCGCACCAACGCCATCCGCAAGGGCCTGCCCGACGCGCTCGACCTGCTGGTGATCTGCGCCGAGGCCGGGCTTACCGTGGACGCCGCCTTTGGCCGCGTTGCGCGCGAACTGGGCCGCGCCTATCCTGAACTGGGCGACGAATTCACCCTGACGTCAATCGAACTGGCCTTTTTGACAGAGCGCCGCATGGCCTTTGAAAATCTGGCCTACCGCGTCGATCTGGAAGCGGTGAAGGGCGTGGTCACGACCATGATCCAGACCGAACGCTATGGTACGCCGCTGGCCTCTGCCTTGCGCGTGCTGTCCGCCGAATTCCGCAACGAGCGCATGATGCGCGCCGAGGAAAAGGCCGCGCGCCTGCCCGCGATCATGACCGTGCCGCTGATCTGCTTCATCCTGCCGGTGCTGTTCATCGTCATCCTCGGCCCGGCGGCCTGCTCGATTGTCGACAACTTCAAGCAGCAGGGCATGACGTAAGAGCCTGCCACACAAGGAACGCGAAAAGGGGCGGCCCAAACGGTCGCCCCTTTTTTCGTGGCGTCAGGCCAGTTGCTGCTCGATTGCGCCGAACACGCTGTGCCCCTTGGCATCGCGCACCTCTATCCGCACCGTTTCGCCAGCGCGCAGCGGCTCTGTCCACGGGGTTGACGCACCGAATACCGATCCCGCGCCGATGGACCTTGTCCGGGCAAGCTGTGCAATCGCCTCGCCCAGACTGCAAGGACTGGCTCCCGGCGCGGTGGAGACCGTCTGCCCGCCGCGCTCAACATGCAGCGCCAGCGGCAGTTCCCACGCCGCGCCCAGCGCATCGGGCGTGACGAGGACCGGCGAAAATGCCGTCGCCTGACCGGGGCAAAGCCCGGCGGCGCTGACATCGTTGATCAGCCCGACCAACCGCACCGCGCCCAGCGCCGCGTCAGCTGACGCGCCCTTCGCCACTTCGCCGGTGACGACGCAAAGGCCGGGTGCAGGTAAGCATTCCCCGCCGCACCCAATAGCCGAGCGAGCGCCTTGCAACGTATCCCCCGCACAAACTTCATCGCGGCCATTGGCCCACAGATAAGCGCGCGGCAGGGGGGCCAGTGCCTCACGCTCGTGAAAGCGTTCGCGCGGGATAGAGCCATGCTCAAGGTCGGTCGCCAGTGCCGCCAAGGCGGGTTCATACCGCGTCCAGTCATCGAGCGCGCCCTGCATTGTCGCCACGATGTGCCCGGCATCGGCGCACCACGCCAGGTCATCCGAGACCACCATCAGCCGCCCGTCGCGACTGCCTGAACCCGTTTCGGCGCTGATTGCAGAGAGGCTGGCTAGCTTCATTGGGTCGGGTCCTTCCGGGCTGGTTATATCAGGTCTTGGTAATGTCAGATCTTGGTGAGGTCGGGCGGCATCGGTTCAAGCGCCGCAACGCATTCGCGCAGCCGGGCCAGCAGCGCGCGAAACTGCTCACGCTCGGCAACCGAGAACCCGGCGAAAATGCGCTCGTCCATTTCCAGCGCCAGCGGCATGATCCGCACGTGAATCTCGCGCCCCGCCGAAGTCAGTTCAAGATGGTGCGAGCGGCCATCGCGGTCATTGGGACGGCGCGCCGCAAGGCCGCGATCTTCCAGCAGCCTGCAGGCGCGGTTGACCGCCACCTTGTCCATCAGCGTCGCCCGCACCAGATCGCGCTGAGTCAACGCGCCCATGTCGCCCAGCACCGCAACGACGCGCCATTCAGGGATGCGCAGATCAAAGTTCGCGCGGTATTCCTCGGCAATGCGATCACGCACCGCATGTGAGGTGACGGACAGAAGATAAGGCATGAAATCCGCTAAGCGGGAAATCTTGTCAGGCATGGCCAGTCGTTTCTAATGCAACCGGTTTGCCGCGCAAGCGAATTAATCCCGCCGCTGCGCCGATTGCAGCGCGGCGGACGAAGTTACCGCAAACGCCTCCATCTCCATCGCGGCGGCGAATATCCGTTCGAGCCGGGGGAAGGCATCGGTCGATACCCCGTCACGCCGCGCATTGGCCATTTGCGGGACCACGAACACATCGACCAGATCGGGCTGATCGCCGCCGAAAAAGCCGTTTTCGGGCGCGGCCTGTTCCAGCGCGGTAAAGCCTGCGGTCATCCACCTTGCGATCCACGCAGCGACCTCTGGCTTGCCCAGTCCCAGCTGGCCGCGCAGATACTTCTGGACGCGCAAGTTGTTAAGCGGGTGAACGTCTGCCGCCACTTCCAGCGCCAGCGCGATAACCCGCGCCCGCGCCAATGGCTCTGCCGGGATCAGCCGCCGCTGCGGGAACTGGGCGTCAAGCCAGTCAATAATTGCCAGCGATTGACCAATGACCTGGCCATCGACAGCCAGCGCGGGGACCAGTCCTTGCGGATTGATCGCCAGATAGTCAGCGCCCCTTTGCTCGCCTTGGCCAAGGTCAACGGAAACCCGGCGGAAGGCTACCTTCTTCAGTTCCAGCGCGATCCGCACGCGGTAAGCGGCAGACGACGGGGCGAAATCGTAGAATGTCAGCTCCATCAGCCCAGTACCCTTCCCGCGACCGCATCCAGCATCGCCACCAACCGCAGGTCGCGGGCGGAAGGGGCGGTAACGATAGCGTTGTCCAGCGCGCGGTCGATAGGACTGGGTTCGCGCCGGGGCGGCAACAGGCTGGCCAACTGGCTGATGAGGTCGCGGGCAGCTTGCGCATTGGCATCGGGCGTGACCAGAGCCAGAAGGGCGTAAGGCAGTTCCGCCTCCCGCGCCAGACGGGCCTCGGGCATCGCAGTCATGCCGACCACGGCCCCGCCCCAGCTTTGGAAAACCTGCCGCTCGGCGCGGGTGGGAAGCTGCGGCCCGTCAATCGCAACATAGCAGCCGCCAGCCTGAACTTGCGTGCCCGACGCCACCACAAGCGCAGACAGGCGCGGGCAGACGGGATCAGCCAGATCGACATGGCCGACCAGCCCCGTCCCAAAAAAGCTTCCGCTGCGCCCGCCCGTTTGGTCGATAAACTGGTCGATTGCCACCATTTGCCCGCCCGCAAGGTCTTCGCGCAACGACACGACGGAGGACAGCGCCAGCACATCGGTAACGCCGCAGCGTTTGAGCACGTCGATATTGGCCCGGTAATTGACGCTGGCGGGCGGCAGCCGATGCCCCTCGCCATGCCGCGCCAGAAACGTGAACCGCACGCCGCCCAGCATGCCCGTGGTCACCGGCCCGGAAGGCTCACCGAACGGCGATTTAACCACAATTTCCTGCGCCGAATCAAACGCGATGCCCGCATCCTCAGCCGAGCCGCCGATCACGCCGATATGCCAGCCGCTGCTGCTCACCCGCTATACCGCTCCCTTGCTCAGTCCGCCGCCCTATCGCTGGACCAGAATGCCCGCGACGACGAAATCGTTGAGGTGGGCACGGTAGCGATCACGCAGCCCCTCGTCGAGGACGTCGGTGCCCGACGAATGGCGCAGCACCTGCCGGGCTGAGAAAAACCGGTCTGCCGCACCGATCACGGTAAAATAGAACAGCTGCGGGTCAACCGGGCGGAACACCCCGGCAGCCACCCCGTCGCTGATCAGCGTTTCATAGGCACCCAACAGCGGCGCGAGATAGCTATCCGCCAGCCTCTGCGCCTCATCCGGCGCGGCCTCGCGGATCATCCGCATCAGCAGGCGGTGGACATAAGGCGTGCGGAAAAAGTTATCGACCACCCGGGCCATATGGATGCGCAGCTTGGTTTCCGGATCGGCATCCTTGGCCAGCAGCAAGTCGACCGACTTGACGATCGCCGACCATTCACGCTCGATCAACGCGGTCAACAGCCCGGCCTTGTTGCCAAAGTAATACTTAACCAGCGCCGAATTCAGCCCTGACCGCCGCGACAGCTCAGACAGCGAGACGTTGACGATATCGCCTTCGCGCATGATCTCGCTCGCGGTGTCAAGCAACACCGACCGCGCATCAGGCACGCCGGGCGTACTGTCCACGCCTTGACCCTGCTGCTTCAGCATCGACCTGCCGTGGCGACGCTGCCGTCCAGAAACATTGGAAAAACCCTTTGGAAATCCGCACCGAGTTAATTGTGCAGTTAAGGGGCTTAACAAAGCCGGTCAACCGCCCAGCGCACCGCTGCCGAAGGAACGCAGGACGAGCAGGGATACGCCCATGAAGGCCATTCGGTCAGCCACGCGCAGGAACCCGGCCATTCACTCGCCGAAACGAAATACAGGGTGACGCTACGGCATGCTTAACGCTTTCCAAACCTTTCGCTGTCATGTTGTGAAATTACCACAAGATTACCGAATCTGGCGCGGAAATTAGGATTTGATTTGAAACTGGATGCCCTCTGCGACATCCTTGATACATCAGCGGCTGGGAGGCTGGCCGCGGTCGGACCGGGAATATCCGGACGTCGCACACCTTCCACCCGCATCCCTGTGCCTGCGCATTTTCGTAGGCCATGAGGACAAGGGGACTGACACGTGAATATCCACCGCAAGACCACACTTCGCCTTGAAATCGCCGCTCTGCCATTTGTGCTGGCCGGCCTTATGGCGTCAACCGCCGCTCAGGCTCAAGGAACTCCTGCACCGGCAGCGGATACTTCGGCAGAGGCCGATGTGGACGCCGGCACCATCATCGTCACCGGTTCGCGCATCGCACGGCCGAATGGCGCGTCGGCGGTGCCGATCACTACAGCATCGGTTGCAGAGCTGACTGACAATGGCAAGGTCGCGATTGGCGACACGTTGAATGATTTGCCTTCGCTGCGAACGACTTTCAGCCAGACATCCAACACAAGCACGCTCGGCACTACCGGTCTGAACCTACTCGATCTGCGCGGTCTTGGTACTCAGCGCACGCTGGTACTGGTTAACGGGCGCCGACACGTCGCAGCAGACATTTTGAACAACGGCGTTTCAGTCGACATCAACACGATCCCGACCGATCTGATTGAGCGTGTTGACATCATCACCGGAGGCAGTTCAGCGGTTTACGGGTCCGACGCGATTGCTGGCGCGGTTAACTTCATCCTCAAGCGGAACTTTACGGGCGTAACCCTGAAGGGCCAAGCAGGTATCAGCAGCTATGGCGACGCTGGCTCGCAGCGCCTCAGCATAACGGCCGGCACTAACTTTGCTGATGGGCGAGGCAATATTGCGGGCAATTTCGAATATACCAACCAGAACCCGTTTTTCGCGTCTGGTCGCCCCTATCTGGCTGCTCCCGCAGCTTTTGTGGTTGTAGAAACCGATCCGGGCGGCAGCACCAACGGTGCTGCGGGTGGCCCGGATCGTCTGCTGTTCAACGATGTTCGCAGTGCGACACTCGCATTGGGTGGCCTCAGCAACTTCGGCTCCAAGCTCTGCGGCAAAGACGTAAACGGCGCGTTTTATGACTGCACGTTCCTGTTCGGACCTGACGGCACACTGGCTCCGCAAACAGGTACACGGGTTGGCCTGTCTCCAGGCGGCAGCTTCCTTGGCGGCAACGGATCGACCAACCGCGAGGGCGAATTGCTAGGCCTGCTGACCAAGAACGAGCGTTATGTCGGCAACGTCCTTGCTCATTACGAGTTCAGCCCAGCGGCAGAATTCTTCTTCGAAGGCAAGTACGCGCGCAGCAACACACTTTCGGTTGGATCTGGACCGGCGTTTATTCAGGGAACCACGCTTAGTGCATTTGGCGGCAACTCCCGCGAAAAGCCGCGGCTGGACAACCCCTATCTCACTACCCAGGCGCACGACCTGATTGTTGCACAATTGACAGCAGCTGGTCAGCCGATACTACCTTCATCGCGCTTTAACCTGCGTGAGAACCTCACTGGCCTCGGCAACCGCCAGGAAGCTGCCACCCGCGAAACATGGCGAGCCGTTGCCGGCCTGCGCGGCGATTTGAGCGATAACTGGAAATATGAAATTTCCGGCAACTATGGCGAATTCAAGGAACGAACCAAAGTTCTGGGCAACATGAATGTCCAGCGCTTCCTCCTCGCTTGGGATTCCGCCAAAGACAACACCGGCAAAATTGTTTGCCGGTCGCAGATCGATCCGACGGCAGCAGTATCTCTTACTGGTAACGCCGCAGCAGCAACCCGTTTGGCTGGTGACGTGGCAGCGTGCGTTCCAATCAACTTGTTTGGCGAAGGCAACGTCACCCAGGCCGCGAGAAACTACATCAACCAGGACACGGTCAGCATCGGCAAGATCACGCAGTTTGATGTAACTGGTTTCGTTTCTGGTGACACCGGCAAATTCTTCAATCTACCCGGCGGCCCTATCGGTATCGTACTTGGCGGCGAATATCGTCGCGAAACAAACTATTACACCCAGGACCAGCTCATTCAGGACGGGATGACCTTTTACAACTCCATCCCGACCTACAGTTTCCCGGCCTTCACTGCGACCGAAGCTTTCGGTGAAATCCGAGTTCCGATTTTGAAGGATGTGCCTTTCTTCCAAACACTGGAAATTGGCCTTGCAGGCCGCGTTTCGAAGTATGGCGGAAACAGCAAATGGCAAAAAACCTATAACTTCAACGTCGAATGGGCACCCGTCGAAGACATCCGGTTTCGGGCGGCCTATGCGCGATCACTCCGCGCTCCTAACCTGCAAGAACTATATACCCCCAACGGGCAGAACTTCGCAGGTAGCTTCAGCGATCCGTGCGCAAACCGCAACCTGGCTGGGGGAACCAGCACACGGGCGGCAAACTGTGCTGCAGCAGGACGGCCCACAGGTACCACGACTGTTACCCCGAACGGTGTAGTCCCCACGCCAAACGGCTATGATTATGCCTATACGGCATCATTGCTGTTTAGCGGACCAGGCGGCAATCCCAAGCTGAACCCCGAATTCTCGGATTCTTACACAGCCGGGGTTGTTTTGAAGCCACGCTATGTTCCGGGTCTTACGCTGTCAGTCGATTACTACAACATCAAGGTCAACAGAGGCATTGCAACGGTTTCGGCACAGAACATTGTCAATCTGTGCTACGATTCACCGACACTCGCCAATGTCTATTGCGGTCAATTCAAGCGCAACCTGACATCGGGTTTCACCGCAGCTGGTGAAGAACCCTTCCGGATCATTGAAGGCAGCCTGACGTCCGGCTTCCTCAATTTCTCCAAGTTCCAGGTTCGCGGCATCGACGTGGATTTGAACTATGAGCACCAGTTCAACTTCGGAAAATTCAGCACGCACCTCGTCTACACGCACGTGCTGACCAGCAACCAGAACAGCGATCCAAGCCGTCCGAACTTCAATGATCAAATCCTTGGCGAAACCGGCGATCCGCAGGACTCGTTCAACTGGTCGTTCAATCTGAAGGTCGGAAAGATCGGATTGGGTTACCAACTCCGATACCTCGGCAAACAGTTGATCCCCGGCAGCAATGCTGAAAACGTCTATATCGTTAACGGTGCGCCGCCGCAGAACGCTGATTATTCCAGCCCGCTGTTCTTCCCCAGCGTATTCTACCATTCGGTGAAGGTCGATTTTGAAGTGAATGAAAAGTTCGACTTTTACGTCGGCGTTGACAACATCATGGACAAGACCGTGCCTTACGATCTGCTGGGTGCAGGCAGCACGTCCAGCGGTGGTGCGGCCAGCCGTATCTATGACAATAAGGGCCGGTTTTTCTACGCTGGTGCTACCGCTAAGTTCTGATCCAGAACCGGCGACAAAATCAGGGCGGCGTGATCACTCACGCCGCCCTTTTTGTGTCCGCCGCTGGTCAGTCCACGGCAATCTGCAGCGCGCCGTCGCCCTCATCGATCCGCACGGTGGAGCCGTCCGGCACTTCGCCGCCGAGCAGCTTTTCCGCCAGCGGGTCTTGTACGAACCGTTGCACCGCGCGTTTTAGCGGTCTTGCGCCATAGACGGGGTCATAGCCGACCCGGCCCAGCCAGCGTTTGGCGGCGTCCGTTAGTTCCAGCCTGATCTTGCGGTCTTTCAGCAGGCCTGCGACGCGGGCGACCTGGATTTCCACGATTGGGGCCATGTGCTCCACGCCCAGGCGGTGAAACAGGATGATCTCGTCCAGCCGGTTAAGGAATTCGGGGCGGAAATGCCCGCGCACGACTTCCATCACTTGCGGTTCGACGACTGAAACGTCCTGCCCTTCGTCCAGACCCGCCAGATACTGGCTGCCAAGATTGCTGGTCAGGATGATCAGCGTGTTGGTAAAGTCCACCACGCGGCCCTGTCCGTCGGTCAACCGCCCGTCATCCAGCACTTGCAGCAGCACGTTGAACACGTCGCTGTGGGCCTTTTCGACCTCGTCGAACAACACGACCTGATAGGGCCGCCGCCGCACCGCCTCGGTCAGCACGCCGCCTTCGTCATAGCCGACATAGCCCGGAGGCGCACCGATCAGTCGGCTGACCGAGTGCTTTTCCATGAACTCCGACATATCAATCCGCACCATCGCGCTGTCATCGTCGAACAGGAACCCGGCCAGCGCCTTGGTCAGTTCGGTCTTGCCGACGCCCGTGGGGCCAAGGAACAGGAAGCTGCCCAAGGGCCGGTTGGGGTCTTGCAGCCCAGCCCGCGCGCGGCGCACCGCCTTTGACACGGCGATCACCGCGTCCGCTTGCCCGATCACCCGCTTGCCGATGATCTCCTCCATCTTGAGCAGCTTTTCGCGCTCACCCTCCAGCATCCGGTCGACCGGCACCCCGGTCCACTTGCTGACCACGGCGGCGATGTCATCGGCGGTGACTTCCTCGCGCAGCAAGGCGTTTTCGGCCTGGCCCTGAGCGTCCGCCAACTGCTTTTCGAGTTCGGGAATCCGGCCATAGGAAAGCTCGCCCGCCCGGCCCAGATCGCCTGCGCGCTGTGCCTGATCCAGTTCCAGCCGCGCCGCGTCCAGTGCTTCCTTGATCTTGCCCTCGGCGGCGATCTTGTCGCGCTCGTTCTGCCAGCGGGTTGTCAGCACCGCAGACTGCTCTTCCAGCCCGGCAAGTTCTTCGCGCAGGGCATCGAGCCGGTCTTTTGACGGCTGGTCCGTCTCCTTGGCGAGCGCAATTTCCTCGATCTTGAGCTGGATGATCCGGCGGTCAAGAACCTCGATGGCCTCTGGCTTGCTTTCCACTTCCATGCGGATGCGGCTGGCGGCTTCGTCCATCAGATCGATGGCCTTGTCGGGCAGAAACCGGTCGGCAATATAGCGGTTGGACAGCGTCGCCGCCGCCACAATGGCGCCATCGGTGATCCGCACGCCGTGGTGCAGTTCATAGCGGTCTTTCAGGCCGCGCAGGATCGATATGGTGTCTTCCACTGTCGGTTCGCCCACGAACACCGGCTGGAACCGCCGCTGCAAGGCCGGGTCTTTTTCGACGTATTTCTGATACTCATCCAGCGTCGTCGCGCCGATGCAGTGCAGTTCGCCGCGCGCCAGGGCAGGCTTGAGCAGGTTGCCCGCATCCATCGCGCCTTCGCCCTTGCCCGCGCCAATCAGCGTGTGCATTTCATCGATGAACAGGATGATCTCGCCCTCAGCGCCCTTGACCTCGTCAAGCACCGCTTTCAGGCGTTCCTCAAACTCGCCGCGATATTTGGCGCCCGCGATCAGGCTGCCCATATCAAGCGACATCAGGCGGCGGCCTTTCAGGCTATCCGGCACGTCGCCATTGGCGATGCGCAGCGCCAGCCCTTCGGCAATCGCGGTCTTGCCGACGCCGGGTTCGCCGATCAGCGCCGGGTTGTTCTTGGTGCGGCGGGCAAGGATCTGGATGGTGCGGCGGATTTCCTCGTCACGGCCAATAACCGGGTCAAGCTTGCCGTCGCGCGCCGCCTGCGTGAGATCGCGGGCGTATTTTTCCATCGCCTGATAGCTTTCCTCGGCAGAGGCGCTGTCCGCCCGCTTGCCGCCGCGCAGGGCAACGATAGCCGCCTCCAACGACTGCGGGGTGACGCCAGCGGCCTTCAGCGCCTGCCCTGCGGCGGTTGTGGTCGCCAGCGCCAGCGCCACCAGCAGGCGCTCGACAGTGACATAGGCGTCGTTCGACTTGGTCGCGATCTGCTCGGCCTGATCGAGTATCCGCACCGCGTCATTATCCAGCCCCGGCGTCGCTTGCGCGCCGCTGCCCGATACCGCCGCGATCTTGGCCAATGCTTTGTCAACCTCGGCCACCGCCAGCGGCGCGGTGCCGCCTGCGCGCTGGATCAGCCCGGCGGCCATGCCCTCGCTGTCTTCCAGCAAAGCTTTGAGGACGTGTTCGGGCGAAATCCGCTGATGGTTCATGCGGATCGCGACGGTTTGCGCCGATTGGAGAAAGCCCTTGGCGCGGTCGGTGAATTTTTCGAGGTTCATGTTTCAGTCAGCCTCCTGCTGGCACCAGATGGTGTGACATCGGTGCAACACAAGGGGTGTGCCCTGTATTTTCGGCGATGTCATTGATACTGGTCAAGTGGGCCGCGTGGCGTCAGGATTGGCACCTGCGGGGGATAAGGGGTTACTCATGCGTTTGCCGAAAATTGCGCTACTCATCGGGTTCGCCGCCATTCCCACCGCGCTGCTGGCCCAGAACGCCGGAAGCGCAGCCGGGACAGCCCAGGGCGACGTATCAGTCACGATCTACAACAACAATCTGGCGCTGGTACAGGATGTGCGGCAGGTCAGCTTGCCTAACGGCCGGTCGCGGCAGGAGTTCCCCGACGTTTCCGCGATGATCCGGCCAGAAACGGTGACGCTGTCGGGAGACGGGTTCGGCATTATTGAGCAGAACTTTGATTACGACCTGCTCTCTCCCGCCGCGTTGATGGAAAAAGCGGTCGGCCAGACGGTCACGCTGCTCCGCACCAACCCCGCCACGGGCGCGGAAACGCGCGAGCGGGCCAAGGTGCTGGCGGCCAACGGCGGTGTGGTGCTGCAAATCGGCGACCGGATAGAGGTTCTGCGCGACGATGGCCTGCCGGTACGGGTGATCTTCGATGGCATCCCGCCAAACTTGCGCGCCCGCCCGACGCTGAGCGTTGCGGTGGACGCCAGCCGCCCCGGACCGCGCCCGCTGACGCTCAGCTACTTAACCCCCGGCATGGGCTGGAGCGCCGACTACGTCACGCTGTTCGATGAAAAGGCCGGGCGGATCGACATGCAGGGCTGGGTCACGCTGACCAACCAGACCGGCACTACCTTTAACAATACCAAGGCCTTGCTGGTCGCCGGGAATGTCGGCCAGGTGCAGCAACCGCAGCCTTACAACGTGCGAGGCGGGCGTCCGCGCGGCAACCAGATGGGCAGCGAAAGCGGCGGCGCGCAGCTTGGCGATTTCCATGTCTATCCGATCGAAGGCCGCACCACGATTGCCAATGCCCAGACCAAGCAGGTCAGCTTCCTCAATTCAGAGGGCGTTCCGGCGAAGAAAGGCTACGAATACCGCAACGGCTGGATGGGCAGCACCGATGAGGGGCAAAGCGCCTCTTCGATCCTCAAATTCTCCAACGCCCGCAGCGGCGGCATAGGCGCGGCGCTGCCTGCGGGCACGGTGCGCGTCTATATGCGCGACGTGAAGGGGCAGGCGCAGTTCATCGGCGAAAGCCAGATCCCGCACACCCCCGGCGGATCGAATCTGGCCATCCGTACCGGCGACGCCTTTGACGTGAAAGTGCAGCCGGTGGTCGAAAAGCGCGACGTCATCTCCGCCGCCGAATGGGAACAGACTTCTCGCTGGAAGGTAATTTATCCCGATGGCTCGGTCGCGCAGGGCTATTCGGAAAGCCCCAAGAGCTATTACCGCACGACCATGCGCTATGTGGTCACCAATGCCCGCGATGTGCCGGTGACGGTTGACGTGGTGCAGTCGGGGCTTGGCCAATGGTGGTGGTGGCGCGATCTGCGCGTGCAGGCGGAATCGATCCCCGGCAGCCAGGATGACTATGACACCCGCCATTGGGAAGTGCCTGTGCCTGCGAACGGCAAGACCGAACTGACGGTTACGTTTTTGACGCCGTGGTGAGCGGCGCCTTTCTTACCCCCCTCCTCTTCAGGGGAGGGGCTGGGGGTGGGGTCTATCGTACATGCGCCACGCCGCGTAAATCGATAGACCCCACCCCAACCCCTCCCCTGAAGAGGAGGGGCTTTCTTGCCGCGTTTATCCTCACGGTAATCGCCGCCCCCGTCCTTGCCCAAACTCCCCAAACCGCCCCCGTCATCACCTCCGCCGCGCCGGATAAAGTCGCCGTCACGCTCTACCGCGACCCGGATCGGGGCGAAGGGGCGATCAACCGCGACGCCCCTTCCGCTTTCGCCCTGATCGCCGAAACCCGCACAGTGGACCTGCCCCCCGGCGTCGTCACCGTGCGGTTTGAAGGCGTAGCGGGCGGCATTGTGCCGCAATCGGCGATCCTGTTCGGCACCGACCCGCGCGAGCGCAACCGCGATGCCGCGCTGCTCAGCCAAAAGGGTCTGGTCGATGGCTTCACCGGGCAATCGGTGATCCTGAAACGCACCGATCCCGCCACCGGCAAAGTCACCGAAGAACGCGCGACGATCCGCTCTGCCGCTGACCGGCTGGTAATGACCACCCCGCGCGGGGTGGAGGCGGTCTATTGCACTGGCCTCAACCAGACGCTGATCTATCCCGGCGCACCTGCGGGCCTATCGGCAAAACCAGTGCTGTCGATGACCACCAAGGACCAGCCGGGCGGGCGCGTGACGATCACGCTGGCCTATATCGCCAGCGGGTTTGACTGGGACGCTACGTATGTTGGCACGCTGGCCGACGACGGCAAATCGATGGCGCTGCTGTCATGGCTGACGATGGCCAGCGGCGACGAGACGAGCTTCGTCGATGCCACGACCAGCGCAGTGGCCGGGCGCGTGAGCCGGTCTGACGCTACGCGCGATGATACCGGCGCACAGGCGCTCAATGCAGCGCGGTGGCTGAACAAGCAGTCGCAGTGCTGGCCCGCGCGGACCACCAGCGATATTGACCCACACTATCCAATGGCCCCGCCGCCGCCCGCCCCCGCGCCGATGGCGATGATGATGGAGAGCGCCGACATCATGGTCACTGCCGGGCGCATGAACAAAGCCATGTCCGCCCCCATTGCCGTCATCGCCACGTCAGAGGCGCTGGGCGACCTCAAACTCTACCGGATCCCCGTGCCCGTCACCGTGGCGGCGCACTCGCAAAAGCAGGTTGCGTTCCTCAATGCCGAGAAGGTGAAGGGGGAACTGGTCTATCGGTCAAAAATCAATGGCGAACCGGAAAGCCCGGAAATGCTGTTCCGTTTCCGCAACCGCAAGGCAGATGGACTTGGCGATCCGCTGCCAGCGGGCAAAGCCGTGCTCTATCAGGACAGCCCGTGGGGCACGCAACTGGTGGGTGAGGCCGTGATGCGTGACAAAGCGCTGGACGAGGAAGTCGAACTGGCCTTCGGTGATCCGGTCAGCGTGACGATGGAAAGCAAAGGCACGGTGGACAAGGCGGACCGCTGGACCACCGTTACCGCCACCTTGCGCAACGCCAATCCCTTTGCCGTGACCTATGAGCTGGAATTCCCGACCGGAGGATACTACGTCTATACCAGTCTGCCCGGCAAAATGCTCAGCAAGCCCGGCAAGAAAGTGTGGCGCAAGGTGCTGGAACCGGGAAGCGAGACAAAGTTGACGTATCGGTACGATGACAATGAGCGTGCGGATTAAAGCCCTGTCCACGCCAAAACCCGCCCATCCTGAGGTTGTCGAGCCGAAGGCGGGCGTAGCCCAACGACCGCCCTTGTTCTTCCTGCCACAGCGCAAAACCCGCGAAGTGAAAGACAGTGCTTCGACAAGCTCAGCATAGACGGGTATGGGGTAAGAAAAGCGGAACAGGTCCCTCGCCTGCCCGATCACCTGACCAGCCGGAGCCACAATGCGCCGCTTTCTTGCCACCTCCACACTTGCCATTGTTCTTGCCGGTTGCGCGCCGCAGCACCCCGCTGCAGTCCTGCCGCCGCCCGATGGCGACATGCCGCGCATCGCCGCCCCCGCCCCGGCTCCCCTGCCCCCAGCCCCGCAGCCCGCAACGCTGGCCGACCTCGTCTCGGCAGTAGACATTCCCTACGAGCATTTCAGCATGGCCAACGGCCTCAACGTGCTGGTGCATACTGACCGCAAGGCGCCAGTCGTGGGCGTCACGCTCTATTACCGCGTCGGATCGAAAAACGAACCGCGCGGCAAGACCGGCTTCGCGCACTTGTACGAACACCTGTTCTTCGGCGGGTCCGAAAACGTGCCCAATTTCGATGTGCCGCTGGAAGCCGCCGGGTCAACCGCAACCAATGGCTCGACCTGGTATGACCGCACCAATTACGTCGAAACCGTGCCCAAGGGCGCGCTCGATCTGGCGCTGTTCATGGAAAGCGACCGCATGGGCCATCTGCTCGGCGCGTTGACCCAGCCCAAATTGCGCAAGCAACGCGGCGTGGTGCAAAACGAAAAGCGGCAGGGTGACAATCAGCCTTATGGCCTGTTCGAATATGCCGTAGGCGACGGGCTGTTCCCGGTCGGCCACCCTTATCGCCACGCCACGATTGGTTCGATGGCCGATCTTGACGCCGCCTCGCTCGCCGATGTGCGCCAGTGGTTTCTTGACAATTACGCCCCCAACAACGTCGTTCTGGCGCTGACCGGCGATATCGACGCGGCCACCGCCCGGCCGCTGGTGGAAAAGTGGTTTGGCGACATTCCGCGCGGCCCTGCGGTGCATAAAGTGCAGGCCGGACCCGTCACCCTGCCCGCGCCGGTCACGCGCGAATTGACCGATCGCGTGCCGACCTTGCGCCTCACCCGCAACTGGAGCGGCCCCGGCACCAACGACGATGACAGCGCCGCGCTGATGGTCGGGCTGGACATCCTCGGCGGGCTATCCAGTTCCCGGCTCGACAACGCCCTCGTGCGCGGCAGCCAGCTGGCGGTGCAGGTGACGGCGAGCGATCAGGTGTTCGAGCAGATCAGCGTTCTGCAAGCAACGATGGACGTAAAGCCCGGCGTCACCCGCGCCGATGCCGAGGCGGCGTTTGATGCAGTGATCGCCAGATTCCTGAGCAAAGGGCCGAGCGCCGATGAAGTGCGCCGCTCCGCCACGCGCCTCGTCAGCGGAGAGATCGGGCGGCTTGAGGAAATCGGCGGCATGAGCGGCAAGGGCGCCACGCTGGCCGAAGGGCTGCTCTATTCAGGCGACCCGGCGCGGTACAAGACCGACCTTGCCCGCATCGCTTCTCTGACGCCAGAAGACGTGCGCGCCGCGATGCAGAAATGGCTGAGCCGCCCGGTGCTGGCGATCAACGTCACCCCCGGCGCGCGCACGCAGAACGGCGACAAGCTGGGCGGCTGGGGCGACGAGGACTCCGCGCCGAAAGCCAAAAAGCGCACCCGCGCAAAAGCCCCCGCACGGCTGCCGAAACTGGCGAAATCACCGCCGCGCAAGGCACCGCCCGTGGCTCCAGTCGGCGATCTGGTCGTTCCACAAGTGGAACGCAGCGCGCTTGCCAACGGCATCCCGGTCACGCTGGCCCGGCGCAGCGGCGTGCCCAAGGTCATGGTCAGCCTGAACTTCGACGCCGGGATCGCGGCTGACCGGCAGGATACGCCGGGCACGCAATCGCTGATGCTGGCGCTTCTGGATGATGGCACCACCACCCGCGATTCGATCCGCATTGCCGAAGAACAGGAACGCCTGGGGGCGACGCTTTCCACCGCGTCCAGCCTCGATTCCAGCGCCGTCACGCTAAGCGCCCTGTCGGCCAATCTTGCCCCGTCGCTGATGCTGATGGCCGACGTCGCGCGCAATCCGGCCTTCGATCCCGGCGAAGTGGCGCGCGTGCGCAGCCAGCAGCTGGCGCGGCTGGCACAAGTGCAGGCTGATCCCAGCGCGCTGGCCAGCCGCACGCTTACCCCGCTGTTGTTCGGGCCGGAACACCCCTATGGCCAGCCTTCCGACGGCCTTGGCAACGCCGACTCGCTTGCCGCGCTGACGCCGCAGGCACTGCGCGCGGCGCATGACAAGTGGCTGCGGCCCGATCTGGCGCGGATCACCGTGGTCGGCGATGTCACGATGGCGGATCTGAAACCCCTGCTGGAGCAGGCGTTCGGCAACTGGATCGCGGCTGGCACAAAGCCCGTCAAATCGCTCGACAAGCCGGTCCCCCAGCCCCGCCCGCGCGTGGTGGTGATTGACCGGCCCGGTTCTCCGCAATCGGTGATCATGGCCGGGCGCGTGCTGCCGCTGACCGGGCGCGACAGTGGGCATGAGGCGCTTGATCTGGCCAACGAAGTGCTCGGCAACGATTTCCTCAGCCGCCTGAACCTTGATCTGCGCGAGGAAAAAAGCTGGAGCTACGGCGTTTACAGCGCGGTATCATCGCCCATCGGGCCGCGCATGTTCTATGTCGTCGCCCCGGTGCAGGCTGACAAGACCGGTGCTTCAATCCGCCAGTTGCGCGCCGATATGGCGGCTTTTCCTGCCAGTAAACCAGTCGTCCGGCATGAACTGACCCGCGTGACGGACGGCAATATCCGGGGCTTGCCGATGCGTTTTCAGACCAATGCGCAAGTCCTTTCGGCGCTGGTCATTAACGACCGGCTAGGCCGCCCAGCGGACTATTACGCCACCCTGCCCGCCCGCTACCGCGCGATTGATGCCAGCGCGCTCAACGCGGCGGCCAAGGCGTGGCTGCAACCCGGCGCGCTGACTTATGTGGTGGTGGGCGACCGCAAGCTGATCGCGCCGCAACTGGCCGGGATTGGCCTGCCGGTGGAATACGTCAGCGCACCCCCCAGCGGCAATTGACAGCCCGCCCCGCCGGGGTGCATCCCTATGGCACAGTAACAAGAACGGAGCGCCAAGACCATGTCCGTCGCCGGAACCTATACCTGCACCGTACAATCGCCGATGGGCGCCCAGACCGGTGATTTCGTCATCGCGGTTGACGGTGACAGGTTCACCGGATCGCTGAGCAGCCCGATGGGCGCGATGGAAGTGGCCAACGGCACGGTTTCTGGCAACACCATCGAATGGACAATGGCGATGACCATGCCGATGCCCCTGACCCTGGAAGGCCGCGCCACCATCGAAGGCGAACAGCTGACCGGCAGTATCAAGGCCGGCGCGTTCGGCTCGATGGCGATTACCGGCAGGCGTTCGGGGTAGGCCCCCCCTGCGCCGTTACAGCCGCGCGCTGTCCATGATCGCCTCGGCCTTGGCACGGTCGCGATCGAAGAAAGACAGCGCCGGAGCGTCGTAGCTGATCAGATAGAGCTGGCCCTTGATCAGCGTGGCGCGGGCCAGACCCTTGTATTGCAGCGGATTGCCCTGGAGCGCGAAAGTATAGCTGAACTTCACCCCATCCTGGCCGAGAAACTTCATCGGCTCTATCCCGGTCACTTCGTAGACTGACGTGCTATAGGCGATGCGCTGCGAGCTTTCGTAAAACTCTGGAATATCGGTGAGTTGCAGATTCTTGCCCATCATGGGCAGCGGATGATTCTTCTTGTCGGTGTCCTTGTAGAAGGTTTCACCGGGCAGCAAGGCAGCGGCGAAGTAGACTTCGCTGATAGACGGCCCGTCCAGCGTCCAGGTCTCGCCCTTCTTGCTGGCGCGGTGGGTGCCGCGATTCCATGCCTCGTTGGGGGTGACAGCCATCTTGCTCTTGGCGACCTGCACGGACTCCTTGGCCGCGATCAGCTTCCACCCTGCCGCAGCCTGGGTTGCGGGCAGCGCGACAAGCGCAGCGGCCAGCGCGATACGAACAAAACCCTTCATAATCATCCTCCTGCCATCATGGCGATCATTGCCTTGTCGGACGCATCGGGCGCCCGTTTGAGATATTCCCTGAGATCTGCCTTGCCCTCATCGGCGCGGCCCAGTTTCAGCAAAACAAGCCCGCGCCCGCGCCACAAGTCCGGCAGGCCAGGGCTGGCCGCGATGCCTTCGCCGTAAAATCCCGCCGCCTTTTCAAGGTCGCCCTCGGCGGCGTGGCGGCGATAGAGTTCGCCCCGCGCGAAATAGAGCCAGTCAGTCCACCCCTGTTTGCCAAGGCTGGTAATCAGATAGTCACTGGCGCCAAAATCATTCTGCTTGATCTGGTCATCAGCAAAATCGCCCCAGTCAGGCGCCATATTGGCGGCATAGGCTTCCTGCCCGGTAGCGCCAGGCGTGCCAGGGTCCTTTGCCGCCATTTCTGTCAGGTACTTGACGCGCTCGGACGACGGTGGGTGATCTTCGAACATGCCGTGGTCCTTGTCCTTGCGGGACTTGACCTTGCGGGAGGCGGCGGTGGCATCCATTTCTTCGCGCAACTGTTCCCATATCCGGGCAGCCTCTCGCGTGTCGTATCCGGCCTTGGACATAAACGCTAATCCGCCGACATCGGCATCCTGCTCCATATCGCGCGAATGCTTGAATATCGACGGCAGAATCATCAGGGAGGCCAGCAACCCGCCCACGACCATCTGCAACCACATCAATGACGCCGATTTCGAGCGGACATCGCGAAACAGTTTCAGCGAATGCCGCTGGGCGTAATGGGTGTATTCGTGGCCAAGGACAGCAGCAAGTTGGGCCTCGTTGCGGGTCCGCAGCAAAAGCCCGGAATAGACCTCAAGCATGCCGTTCGGTGCCATAGTCGCGTTGAATTCGGACGTGCGGATGATGTACAGCCGGACCGGGGCGCAGCGCGCCTGCCCGATGGTCTTGCACAGCACCGACTTGATATAGGCATTGAGCGCGGGATCGCGCATCACGAGCGGCGAAATCTTGAGCTCACGCTCAACCTTTTCCATTTCCATCCACAAGCCACGTTCGTCCTGGTCCTGCGGCACATAGCTTTCGTCGGCGACAATCTCGACGGCAGCGGGCTTTGGAAGCGGCGCAACGGCGGGCGCGGCCAGAACCGGCTCTGTTGCGACAGAGACCGCCGCAATCATCATCACAAGCTGGCGAAACCGCATGGCCCCGCTCAACCCTTCTTGCTGGCCTTGTCTTCTATTGCGGGCGCAGGCGGGGAGTCGCGCTTGGGGAAGGCGCGCAACAGTTCCTTGACCCGCTTTTCCGCGCCATCTTTTTCGCGCAAGTCGCCGCCCATCGCGATGTCCGCATTCAGCCACACCAGATCGCCAGTCTCAAGATCGACCATGCCCGCGTAGCCAAGATGCACACCCGGTGCGATGTAGGCGCCAAACAGGCCCGCCATCATCAGCTGCGCCACCTTGCGCCCCGTGCTGCCATAGGCATCGTGGGTATAGACAAACATGGCATAGTCAGCGCCCGTGATTTCTTTGAGCTTTCGCGCGTCCTGCCCCAGGGTCCAGTCGAACTTCATCTTGGCCGCACCACCCTGCACCGCCGGGGGTATCTTCTTGGTGGCCAGCCGATCGTTAAACAGGCCGTGGTTCATCGCCTCGGTCGAGACGACCTGGAACAGAGCACGGAAATCGTTGAGCTGTTTGGCATTTTCACCGTCCGGCTCACCCATGAACGAAATCTTCGCCTCGCGAGCCTCGGCAGCGGTTTCAAACGCGGTCTGCATGTTTCCCCGGGCGAGTGTCGTCCAGTCAGCATTCGCCTCGTCCACCCCGCCCGTCCGCAACGTGCCCACCTGCACGTCGGGCCGGAACATGATGATCTTCGCTTCCTTCTCACGAGGAAAGGCGAACCCTTCCTTGGTCGCCACGCCCGCCGCCACCGGCGAGGCGGCAAAGGCAAGGCAGACACTCATCGACGCTACGGCAAGCGCGCGCAATTTCAGCTTTGGCATGTAATCCCCCGACCCCATCTGCCGGGCAAACTGCGCGAGAAGGGAGAGGCTGGCAAGCACCAAAACATCGGTTGCGGAGATATTTACATCACCGTCCCCGGCGGTAGGGCAATCGCCTCACCCCAGCGCCTTTTTCACTGCCTCGTTCACCAGTCCGGGGTTGCCCTTGCCCTGCATGGCCTTCATCGTCTGGCCGACGAAGAACCCGAACAGCGCCTCTTTACCCGCGCGGTACTGGTCGACCTTGTCGGCGTTATCGGCCAGCACTTTGGCCACGGTGGCTTCGATCGCGCCCGTGTCCGATGTCTGCTTCAGCCCTTCGCGCTCGACGATTACCCCTGCGGCGTCACCGGATTCCAGCATCTTTTCGAACACTGTCTTCGATATCGAGCCGGAGATCGTGCCATCCGCCACCAGCGCCAGCAGCTCTGCCGCACCGGCGGGGCTGACCGGGCTTTCGCCTAGCGACTTGCCAAGCCGCTTCAGCGCGCCGAACAGTTCGGAGGTCAGCCAGTTGGCGGTCTGCTTGGCGACATCGGCCTGCGGCTTGCCCTGTGCAGCGGCGCAGGCATCGAGCAGCATTTCAAACCAGCGGGCGGTTTCCACATCGGCGGTCAGGATATCGGCGTTATAAGGCGAGAGGCCCAGCGCGTTTTCATAGCGGTGCCGCTTGGCATCGGGCAGTTCGGGCAGGCTTGCGCGGCATTCTTCCAGAAAGGCGTCGTCCAGCACCAGCGGCAGCAGATCGGGATCGGGGAAATAGCGGTAATCGTGCGCGTCTTCCTTTGACCGCATCGACCGAGTCTCGTTCCGGTCGGGATCGTAGAGCCGGGTTTCCTGCACCACCGTGCCGCCATCCTCGATCAGATCGACCTGACGGCGGGCCTCGCTTTCCACCACGGCCATGACGAAGCGGACGGAATTGACGTTTTTCGTTTCGGTACGGGTGCCCAGTTCCGCTTCACTTTCTCCGGCCCCACCCACCCTGCGCACCGATACGTTGACATCGGCGCGCATCGATCCCTGATCCATGTTGCCGTCGCACGATCCGACATAGCGGACGATAGTACGCAGCTTGGCGAGATAGGCCCCGGCCTCCTGCGGTGAGCGCAAGTCAGGCTTGGAAACGATTTCCATCAGCGCCACGCCAGAGCGGTTGAGATCAACATAGGACATCGTCGGGTGCTGATCATGCATCAGCTTGCCCGCGTCCTGCTCCACATGGATGCGTTCGATGCCGATGCGCTTTACCGCGTCGGGGTTCTTGTCATCGGGCGCAATGTCGATCGCGCCTTCGCCCACCAGCGGGTGGTAAAGCTGGCTGATCTGATAGCCCTGCGGCAAATCGGCGTAGAAGTAGTTCTTGCGGTCAAACCGCGACCACTTGTTGATCTGCGCCTCAATCGCCATGCCGGTGCGCACGGCCTGACGGATGCATTCGCCGTTCAGCACGGGGAGCATGCCCGGCATCGCCGCATCGACAAGGCTGACCTGACTGTTAGGTTCCGCCCCGAACGCGGTTGCGGAGCCGGAAAACAGCTTGGCCTGAGTGGCGATCTGCGCATGGACTTCAAGGCCGATAACGACCTCCCACTCGCCCGTTGCGCCGTGAATGCGATATTCGCTCATCCTACCACCACTTTTCCGGCTGCGCGGTGAACCCGGCGCGGCTTTCAATTGCAAGGCCGGCGTTCAGCACGCCCTGTTCGTCAAACGGCTTGCCGATGATCTGCAAGCCCAGCGGCAGACCCTCGCGGCCAAGCCCGGCGGGGACTGACATCGCGGGCAGGCCCGCCAGCGAAGCGGGCACGGCGAACACGTCGTTGAGATACATCGCCAAGGGATCGGCCACCATCTCGCCAAGGCCGAATGCGGCGGTCGGTGCGGTGGGGGCGAGGATCACGTCGACGGTTTCAAACGCGGCCATGAAGTCGCGGCTGATCAGCGCGCGGACCTTTTGCGCCTGGGTATAATAGGCGTCATAGAACCCGGCGGAAAGCACGTAAGTGCCGATCATGATGCGGCGCTTTACCTCTGCCCCGAACCCGGCGGCGCGGGTGGCGGCGTACATGTCTTGCAGGCCAGCACCGTCCGGCAGATCGCGCAGGCCGTAACGCACCCCGTCATAGCGGGCGAGGTTGGACGAGGCTTCGGCGGGGGCGATGATGTAATATGCGGGCAGCGCGTATTTGGTGTGCGGCAGGCTGATATCTACAACCTCGGCCCCGGCATCCTTCAGCCAGGCGATGCCCTGATCCCAGCTGGCGGCGACATCGGCGTCCATCCCGTCCATGCGATATTCGCGCGGAATGCCAACCTTCTTGCCGCGCAGATCGCCTGACAGCGCAGCTTCCCAATCGGGCACCGGCAGATCGAGGCTGGTTGCGTCCTTGGCATCGAAACCGGCCATCACTTCCAGCATGATCGCGCAGTCGCGCACATCACGCGCCATCGGTCCGGCCTGATCGAGCGAACTGGCGAAGGCGACAATGCCCCAACGCGAGCAACGGCCATAAGTGGGCTTGATGCCGGAAATGCCGGTAAACGCCGCCGGTTGCCGGATTGATCCGCCGGTGTCGGTGCCGGTCGCCGCCGGGCACAGCCGCGCGGAAACTGCCGCCGCGCTGCCGCCGGAAGAGCCGCCGGGGGCGATGGCTGCGTTCTGGCCATCGTTGCGCTTCCACGGTGAGACGACATTGCCGAAATAGCTGGTTTCGTTGGAAGAACCCATCGCGAACTGATCAAGGTTCAGCTTGCCCAGCATCCCTGCACCGGCCTGCCACAATTTGGCGCTGACGGTGCTTTCGTATTCGGGCGTGAAGCCTTCCAGCATATGGCTGGCGGCAGTCGTCGCCACGCCTTTGGTGGCGAACAGGTCCTTCATGCCGATGGGCACACCGGCCATCTTGCCAAGCGGCTGCCCGGCGGCGCGAGCGGAATCGACCGCGCGGGCGGCTTCCAGCGCCTTTTCAGGTGTGGTGACGATAAAGGCGTTCAGCGCGTCCTGCGCGGCGGCGACATTGGCGTTGAACGCTTCTGCCACTTCAACCGCGGAAAAGCTGCCTGCCGCCACGCCATCACGGATCGCGGCGACGCCAAGTTCGGTCAAGTCTGTCATGCGTCAAAAACCATTGTTAGCGCGCGTGCTTCGACAAGCTCAGCATGAGCGGAGTTTGTCATTATTTTCATTCCACGAACCGCTCGTCCTGAGCTTGTCGAAGGAAATGGGATGAGGCCAGCCCGACACTCCATCACTCAATCACCTTCGGCACGCCAAAAAAGCCATGTTCCGCCGCCGGGGCATTGGCCAGCACCGCATCGCGGATGCCGCCGCCGGTCAGCGGATCGGCGTTGACCACGTCGTCGCGCAAGCGCAGCAGGTTGGGAATCACCGCCGTCATCGGTTCTACGCCGGTCACGTCGACTTCGCCCAGCTGTTCCACCCAGGCGAGGATGCCGTTCAGTTCGGGCACCATCGCGGCAATTTCATCATCGCTCACCTTGATCCGCGCCAGCGCGGCGATTCTGGCGACGGTTGCGGTATCGACCGACATTTTCTTGCAAACCTTACCTTAAAGGACAGCAATTCAATCCTGAACCCGCTTCCCTGAGCTTGTCGAAGGGCTGCCCTTTTCTTTGGACCCTGCGCCAAGTTCAAGAAGAAAAACGACCCTTCGACAAGCTCAGGGCAGACGGGTTTGGGAGAACCGTGATTAGTTCAATTTCCCCGGCGCCCCTTACGGGTGAGGCGCGCCTTCGGGCATTTCGCCGGGAGGCATTCCGCCCGGGGGCATTTCACCAGCGCCATCAGCGGCTCCGGCACCACCCGCTCCGGCACCCTGCTTTGGTGACTGCATCGCGCGCAATTGCTGCATCATCTGCTGTTGCTGCTGGAACTGTTCAAAGTTCATGAAGCCAAGCAGTTCGATATCGAACGTCAGATCGCTGTTGGGCGGAATCTCGCCAACCTGTCTGTCACCATAGCCCAGCTTGGCGGGGATCACGATGTGGTACTTGCCGCCCTTCTGCATCTGCATCAGCGCCTTGGTGAAGCCGGGAATCACCCCAGCCAGTGGCAACGGCGCGCTTTTAGCCTGATCGAATACCTTGCCGTCTTTCAGCATGCCCTTGTAATGGATCAGGGCAACGTCAGTCATCACCGGCGATGGGCCTTCGCCCTTGGTCAGCGTCTGCACCTTGACCAGTGGCGGCACCGATGACCACGCCAGCCCGCCAGCCACGGCAGCAGCGGCGGCAATGCCCAGCCACAGCTTGCCGACCGAACCCTTGGCGATGGGCTGAAGGGGAACGCGGGTGATCTCGGTCATCGAATCGTCCTTAATTACCGTCGAGGCGCATCACTTTGCCGACCTGTTGGAGACAGCAAAAAGGGCGCGGAATTGAAACCGCGCCCTCTTGGCCCAAGCTGAAGTCAGGGGCAAGCCCCAGATGCAGCCCGGTTTAACAGGCTGACAGCAGCCTACTTGCCGCCGTCGCGCTCTACCCGCTTGCGCTCCATCTTACGGGCGCGGCGAACAGCAGCGGCCTTTTCACGGGCGCGCTTTTCCGACGGCTTTTCGTAGTGACGACGAAGCTTCATCTCGCGATACACGCCTTCGCGCTGCAGCTTCTTCTTGAGAGCGCGCAGTGCCTGGTCGACATTGTTGTCGCGAACGAGAATTTGCATAAACCCGGATACCTCACGAATTTCAGGCCAGAACCCCGCCGCCAGTGCCCGGGGGAGTGCCTGAAAAGACAATACATATATGCGCCGAATCCACATGGATCGGCTCAAAGCTGGCGCGCCGGTAGCAGTGCATTTGAGTCGAAGCAAGAGCGAACGGCATGGCCGGGGCGCGATTTAGGGTGGGTGTGTCAAGGAAGAAGCATGGCGCGTCTGCTCCGCGCCCCTCGCCTCTACGCGCGAATCCATCTTCTTTCCCGGCAAACGAGGCGGCCTGCGCAACGCATTGGCATAATCGGCCAGCCGGTCTAAGGCGAGCCGATCATGAACCCGCCCGGCTTCCTTACCTCGTCCGCACTGGTCGCCCTTGGCGGCGGGGCGGGCGCGTGGCTGCGGCTGGTGACGGGCCGGGCGTGGAGCCTGGCCATCGGGCCTATCGCCGCCAGTGCGTTTCCTTATGCCACACTGACGGTCAACCTTGTCGGGTCGATGGCAATGGGCCTGCTGGCGGGCTGGCTGGTCAGGCATGGCACCGGCGGAGAACAGTGGCGACTATTGCTGGGCGTCGGCGTTCTGGGCGGGTTCACCACCTTTTCCGCTTTCAGCCTTGAACTGGCGCTGATGATCGAGCGCGGGCAGATTGTTACGGCGGCAACATATGCTGCCATCTCCTTGATCGGCGGAATTGCCGGTCTGTTTCTGGGACTTTATATAATGCGGGCAGCCATATGACGGGCAAACCGGAACAGGATGAACGGGTCCGCCAGTTCACTGTCGGCTATGACGACGATGGCGTGCGGCTGGACAGGTGGTTCAAGCGCCACTTGCCGCAAGTGGGCTTTGCCACGGTATCGCGCTGGGCGCGCACCGGGCAGCTTCGCGTCGACGGCAGCCGCGCCGATCCGGCGGACCGCTTGAAGGCCGGGCAAGTGCTGCGCGTGCCGCCAGCAGGCGCAACACCGGTTGGCGCGCCCGTCGTCCCCGGCGTGCCCCGCGTGCGCCCGGAATTGACCGAGGAACAGCTTGCCCGCGCCGATGCGATGGTCATCCACCGGGACCGTGCGGCGATTGTCCTTAACAAGGAACCGGGCCTGGCCACGCAAGGCGGCAGCGGCGTGACCGATCATGTTGACGGGCTGCTTGATGCCTATGCCGGTGACGGACCAAGGCCGCGTCTGGTTCACCGGCTGGACAAGGACACATCCGGCGTCCTGCTGGTCGCCGCCACGCCGGGCAGCGCGGCGTATTTTTCGAAGCGGTTTTCCGGACGTTCCGCGCGCAAGATCTATTGGGCGCTGGTGGCCGGCGTGCCAGAGATCGAGGACGGCTTTATCGAACTGGGCCTGTCCAAGCAGCCCGGCAGCGGCGGCGAAAAGATGATGGTCGACCAGAGCGATCAGGGAATGCCCGCGCGCACCCGCTACCGCGTGATCGACGTTGCGGGCAGCCGCACTGCCTGGGTCGAACTACAACCGCTGACCGGCCGCACGCACCAGCTGCGCGTCCACATGGCGGCGATCGGGCATCCCATCGTCGGCGACGGCAAATATGGGGGGCCGGAAGCGTTCCTGACCGGCACGATCAGCCGCAAGATGCACCTCCACGCGCGCCGCCTGATCATCGATCACCCGGACGGCACCCCGCTGGATATCACCGCCGAACTGCCCGACCACTTTGCCGCGAGCATGGCGCAGTTGGGCTTTGATCAGGCCGACGGCGCCAATCTGGCCGAACCGGTCAAGCTGCCCGAGCGCGAGGCGCGGAAGCTGGCCGCCAAGGCCCATGCCAAGCAATACCGCAAGGAACGCCGGGGCGAACGCCGCAGCGGCCCTGACGGCGAAAGCGCCGCGCGTCGGCCCTCGGCCAAGAAGGCGGCTGCCAAGGTACCGGTTGGTAAAGGCGCTCCGGGCAAGGGCGCTCCGGCACGGGGCGCATCACGGGGAACCGCAGGCAAGCCGCCATCGCGCGGTCCAGCCAAAGGTCCGCCGAAGGGGGCGCCATCCAGTCCACCACGAGGCGGTCGGCGAGGCTGATGCATCCTAATCCTGCATTCCGTCCGCACCAATCGCCGGATGCTGATCGGGCGCTGATGCGGGCGCTGATCGATGAAATCGGCTTTGGCATGGTTTTCGCCGCCACCACAGATGGGCCGCGGGTGGCGCATGTGCCGTTGCTGCTGACATCTGCCGGGACGATCAAGTTCCATTTGGCTCGCGGAAATGCACTGGCACGACATATCGCCGGGAAAGACATCCTTGCGGTGATCAATGGTCCGGACGGGTATGTCAGCCCGCGCTGGTACGCCGATTCGGCGCAAGTGCCGACATGGAACTATGTGTCGCTAGAACTGGAAGGGCCAGTGCAGCGCATGGATTCGGATGGATTGTTAGGTTTGCTGGACGCCCTTTCCACCCAGCACGAGGCGCGCTTGCAGCACGGTACGCCGTGGACGATGGACAAGGTGCCCGAAACCGATCTCCGCCGCATGTTATCGGCCATCATCGGCTTTGAACTGGAAGTGAAAGGCTGGCGGCCCACTTTCAAACTCAGCCAGAACAAGCCAGTCGAAGAACGCGAACGCGTAATCGCCGGTCTAGAAACGGCAGGATCGCTGGGCATCGCGCAACTGATGCGGGATCTCACGCCATGACGAGGCAAACTGGCGGCATCCAACTCGCAGTATTCGATTGCGACGGCACACTGGTCGATGGGCAGGGCAGCATCTGCGCGGCGATGGAGCAGGCTTTTGCCGCCGCGCGCCTGCCTGCCCCGCCGCGCACCGATATCCGCCGCATCGTCGGCCTCAGCCTGCCGCACGCAGTCGCGCGGCTGGCTCCGGATGCAAAGCGCAAAGAAATCCACCACATCGTCGATGCCTACAAGCAGGCGTTCCGCGCCGCGCGGGCCAGCGGCGAACTGGCCGAGCCGCTGTTTGACGGCATCGCGCCCTTGCTTGACCGGCTGCGCAGCGCGGGCTGGCTGCTGGGGGTGGCGACGGGGAAATCCGACCGGGGCCTGGTCCATTGCCTTGCCAGCCACCAGTTATCCGATCACTTCATCACCCTGCAAACCGCCGACCGCCACCCCAGCAAGCCGCACCCGGCCATGCTGGAGGCAGCCCTTGATGAGGCGCTGGCAGAACCGCAGCACGCGGTAATGATCGGTGATACCGCCTATGACATGGCAATGGCCGTCGCTGCCGGCGTGCGGGCCATCGGCGTCGCCTGGGGCTATCACGAAAGCGCGGAATTGATGGCGTCGGGCGCGGAATATGTCGCCGCCAGCCCGCAGGAACTTGGGGACTATCTGATCCGATGAGTGAAACACCCGCATCGCCCGGACCCGATCCGGCAAAAGCCCGGTTCTTTGCCATCAACCTCATGCGTATTTCCGGCGCGGCGCTGGTCATGCTGGGGCTGGGCGTCCAGCTGGGCAAGATCGACCTGCCGCCGATCGCCGGGCCGATCCTGGCCTTCATTGGCATGTTCGACATGTTCATCATGCCGGTTGTCCTGGCCAAACGCTGGAAGACCCCCGGCCGATGAAGCGGTTTTACAAGCACGTCGATGTTGCCGAAAGCGATGGCCGGTTTCAGGTCTTGCTCGATAACCGCCCGGTCAGGACGGTGGGCGGCAAGCTGCAACAGGTGCCCACCCGCGCGCTGGCCGAGTCGCTGGCGGCTGAATGGGCGGCGCAAGGCGTTGACATCACTCCCGCCACACTGGTCCTGCGCGACATGGCCGATTACGCGATTGACGCCGTCGCCCCCGATCCGGCGGCGGCCGTCCTTGCCCTGTTACCTTATGGCGAGACGGACACGCTATGCTACCGCGCCGAACCGGACGAGGCGCTGCACGAACGGCAACTGGCGGTGTGGGAACCCCTGCTGCACCGGGCAGAACAGCGCTGGGACGTGGCGTTTGAACGGGTGAGCGGGATCATTCACCGCCCGCAGCCCACCGCCACGCTGGCGCGGCTGCGCGCGGTTCTGACGGCCAGGGACGCCTTCACGCTGGCCGCGCTGCGCAGTCTGGCCGGGCTTTCCGCATCGCTGGTTATCGGTCTGTTGGCGCTAGAGCCGGGGCAGGACGGAGAGGCCCTGTGGAACGCGGCCAATCTGGAAGAAGACTGGCAAGTCGAACTCTGGGGCAAGGATCACGAAGCAGAGGTCTTGCGTGCGCGCCGGTACAGCGACTTCACCGCCGCGATGCGCTTTGCTGCGCTGGCGGGCGACGGCTAGGCCGAGTTCACCCCACCCAGTCCGCCACTTGCCCAGCAACGTCGTTGGCCGCGCGGTTAAGCGCCGGGCCGACCGAGGCCGCTTTGGGCGATACGCCGGGCACCACCGCCTCGAACCGCTTGCTCAGCGTTGCGCCGCCGGGGCCGACGCGGACGGCCTCAAACCGTACCACGGCAGACTGGCTGCGGGCATCGTAGCCCATGTCGATCAGCCGTCCGCCAAGGCGCATTCGGACATTGCCCAGCGCTTCTTCACTGCTCAGCACCAGCCGCTTGCCGCGCGAACGGATGGTTTCGGCCAGCAGCGCGCCGAACAGGTGGGCGGGATGTTCCACCCACTGCGCGTCTTTCAGATAGGCGACATTGCTGGCATCAACCTGTACCGCCACGCGCGAAACGGCGAGGCGGCGGTCTGTTTCGGGATCGAGGACCATGATCGCATCGTCCAGCCGGCTGTTCAGCTCCACACCCGACGGCACCGGGGCAGTGGCCGCAAGGTTGAAAAGCGTCTCTGGCGGCTTACCCCCGCCAAGGCCAAGGCAGCCTGACAGCGCCGCGATCAGTGGAGCGGCGATCATCAACCGGCTGGGGGTGCGCATCGTGGGTTTCCTGATGATCATGGCTTGTAATCCGGCAGTTTCGGCCCGCCGAGCAATCCGCCCGCGCCCTGTTCGTCGATCTTTTCGGTAACGCGGCGCAAGGCCTTGGTCGTCGCCTGCAAATCGCGGATCGCGGCTTCGGCAGCGGGCAGCGTGGTTTCGGAAAGCTGCTGCGCGGCGGGACGGGCATCGCCCAGCGTCGCCTGCAATGCATCGGCAGCTTTTTTCGCCGAATCGAGCGTGGCGCGCAGCTGCTTGACCAGCGGCTGGCCTTCACCGTTGAGCAGGTTGTCCGCCGAACCCGCCACCTTGTCAAACGAGGCGAGCGTCAGCGTGGCCTGCTGCAAGGTTGCCTGCAGGTCAGTCAGCGTCTTGTTCACCTGCGGCGAGGCATCGGCGAGGCTGGCGGTCATCCGGTCGGTATTGGCGAGGATGTGCCCGATCGATTCCTGGTTCTTGTCAGACAGTAGCAGCGTCATCCGCTCGGTCAGGGTGGCCAGCCGTTCCAGCAGCAGCGGCGCGTTTGACAGCAGTTCGCCAAGCCCGCCGCGCTTGGTAGGGATCACCGGCACATGGTCCGGCCCCGGCCCCGGTTCGTTGATTCGCGGCGCGCCTTTCAGCCCGCCGTTTAGCTGGATGCTGGCTACGCCGGTAAAGCTGCCCTGAATGGTTGCCACGGTGCCTTGCAGGATGGGGATCTTGTCATCCACCGCGATGCGGACGCGCACGAAACTGGGGTCTTGCGGCCACAGTTCGATGCCCTGGATCTGCCCGGCGGGAACCCCGGCGTAAGACACCGATGCCCCCTTGGACAAGCCATCGACCGATTGCTTGAAGAAGATGTCGTAGCGTTCCTGATGGCCCTTGTTGAGCTGGGCTATCCAGACGACGAACGCGGCAACGATCGCCAGCAGTGCCAGCGTGATCGCGCCTACCCAGACGTTGTTGGCTCTGGTCTCCATGTATGCGACCTATGCCTTTCCTGTTGCGGGCTTGTCCATGCCCTTCGCTGTGCCGACGCCGGTTTGCTGCTGATCCGCCCGATCCTGACTCGAACGCGCAGCGCGGCCGCGCGGTCCGTTGAAGTATTCCTGTATCCACGGATGATCGGTGGCAAGCAGTTCGGGGATCGTCCCCACCGCAATGACCTGCTGGTCAGCCAGCACCGCCACCCGGTCGCAGATTTCATACAGCGTATCGAGGTCATGGGTGATGAGAAACACCGTCAGCCCCAGCGTTTCCTGCAGTTCGCGCGTCAGCCGGTCAAACGCCGCCGCACCGATAGGGTCAAGCCCGGCGGTCGGCTCGTCAAGAAACAGCAGTTCGGGATCGAGCGCCAAGGCCCGCGCCAGCCCGGCGCGCTTTTTCATGCCGCCTGACAGTTCCGCCGGATACTTGTTCACCGCATCTTCGGGCAGGCCCGACAGCACGACCTTGTAGCGGGCGATTTCCTTGCGCAGGGCCTCGCCGATTTCAGGATAGAACTCTTTCAGCGGCACTTCGATATTTTCACCCACCGTCAGGGTGGAAAACAGCGCCCCGCCCTGAAACAGCACCCCCCAGCGCGAGCGTATGTCGACATCGTCGCCGCGAGGTGTCTCGGTCACCTTGGTGCCAAGCACGGTGATTTCGCCCTCGTCCGGCGTCTGCAAGCCGATGATCGCGCGCATCAGCACTGACTTGCCAGTGCCCGATCCGCCGACGACCCCCAGTATTTCCCCGCGATTGACGGTGAGCGAGAGGTTATCGTGAATGACATGCGGCCCGAACGAATTGCGCACCCCTTTGACAACGATGGGATGCGGGCCGTCAAACCGCTTGGCAATGTTGGCATGCGCACGCGCCACATCGGGAGCGTCTACCATCAGGGCATCGTCGGCCAACGAGTCGCCGTCAAAATCTTCCGGTGCGCCGATCATCCCCAGCCCACCTTGTCAAAAAACACCGCGAAAAATGCGTCCAGCACGATCACCATGAAGATCGCCTGCACCACCGCCAGCGTCGTGCGCAGGCCGACTTCTTCGGCATTGGCCTTGACCTGCATCCCCTGATAGCAGCCCGACATGGCGATGATCAGGCCAAAGAACGGCGCTTTTATAAGGCCTACCCACAGGTCGCGGATTGGCACAACTTCCTGAATGCGGATCAGGAAGGTGAAGAACGGAATATCTAGCGTGAAAGCCGATATCGTCGCGCCGCCGATGATCGAAGCTATTGCCGCGTAAAAGCCCAGCAGCGGCATCATCAGCACCGCCGCCAGCATGCGCGGAACCACCAGCGCCTGCATGGGCGAGACGCCGATGGTACGCATCGCATCGACCTCCTCGGTCAACTTCATCGTGCCGATCTGCGCCGCGAAGGCAGAACCGGAACGCCCCGCCACCATGATCGCGGTCATCAGCACGCCCAGTTCGCGCATCGCCAGCCGCCCGGTCAGGTTGACTGTGTAAACCTCTGCCCCGAACTGCTGCAGTTGTACCGCGCCCTGCTGGGCAATGACGATGCCGACCAGAAAGCTCATCAAGCCGATGATGCCCAGCGCCGAAATGCCGACCAGTTCCAGATGCCTGACCACCGCCGTACCGCGCAGGCGACTGGGATGGCGGATCAATTCTCCCAGTGACATCAACAGCGCGCCCAGAAAGCCGAGCATTCCGAGAACGCCGCTCCCCATCGAGGTAACCAGCACCCCGATCCCTTCGGGCACCCGTTCCAGCACGCCGGGCCGAGGCGTTCCAATGGGGGTAGTGCCGTCTGCCGCGCCAACTGCCGCGATCAGCCGCTCCGCCTCGTCGCTCGCGCCCACGATCCTTGCGCCATGATCGCGGGCCAGCCGCCCGGCTATCCATGCGCCGACGGTGTCAATGTCGCTGACGGCGGACAAGTCCAGTTCACTGACCGGTCCGGCAAGAGCGCGCAGCCGCTGGTCGACCGGGCCGATGCCCGACACGATGAACGGCCCCGTAAACACGATCCGCACCGTTTCATCCGGCGCTTGTTCTGTGGTAAAGTCAGCCCATTCGCGCATCGCGGCAGTACATGGGGTAAAAAACCTTAGCCTACAAGTGTATCGCGCCGCTTCTTGCGCCCCTGCTTGCGCCACAGCCCCGGCGCTGGCAAAGCGCGCCCCATGACCGGAACCGCTCTAGACAAGACTTTCGACCCCGCCACTATCGAGGCGAAATGGTATCAGCACTGGGAGGCAAACGGCCTGTTCCGGCCTGAGCGGCCGGGTGCCCAGCCTTTCACCATCGTAAACCCGCCGCCCAACGTGACCGGGTCCTTGCACGTCGGCCATGCGCTCGACAATACGTTGCAGGATATTGTCGTTCGTTATGAGCGCCTTCGCGGCAAGGATGCGCTGTGGGTGGTCGGCACCGATCACGCCGGCATCGCGACGCAGATGGTGGTGGAACGCC
>JBDTUQ010000004.1:0-88290 GCA_040007615.1 Novosphingobium sp. | reverse complement strand
TTTAGAGTCCCCCTCGGGGAGTAACCCCTCCGACTTCAGTCGGATACTGGCTTCAGCCTTTGATTCGCTCGATAGCCTGTAACCTCGGAGAAAATGAGACAGCCCGTAGGGCGTTGAGTCTCATTTTCTCCGAGGTTACAGGCTATGGGCTACAGCAAGGGTTGTCACACGACTTTTCATCATCGCTACCACATCGTCTGGGCGCCCAAGTACCGGTACAAAGTGCTCATCGGTGATGTGCGCCTCAGAGTGCGCGAGATCATCCGGCAGGTGTGCGACGAAATGGGCGTGACCATCATCAACGGTGCTCTGTCGCGTGATCACGTCCATATGTTCGTCGAAATACCGCCGCATGTCTCGGTCAGCGACTTCGTGCGCCGGGCCAAGGGCCGCTCCTCGCGCAAGATCCAGCAGGAGTTCGAGCATATCCGCAAACGCTACTGGGGCCAGCGGTTCTGGGGCAGGGGCTACTTCTCAACCACGTCCGGCAACATCACCGATGACATCATCATGGGCTACCTCGACCGGCATATCCGCAAGGATGGCTTCAGCCCCTCCGCATGATCCTACCGGCGTCAGCCGGTCAGTCATTCAGCTGATGGGACTGGGTCCCGGCCTCCGCCGGGATGACGGGAATTTAACAATGCGAGCTTTAGATTCAGGATACTAGATTATTCTTCTACCGCGATTTCCGAGTCGCCAGATGATTCTATTTGGCTCGAAATCACTCTGCCCGCTCGCTTTCAAAACATCATAAAAAAACCACCCCGTGCAAACGCACGAGGTGGTCAAGGTTCAGGGAGGAGGTGCACCGAAATGCACCAAATCTGATCCGGCTATGAGGGAAGCGCGAACCAGACACATGAAAGCTAGGACGAAATTATTACGAATTCAAGACCGTACGACAGGAAAAATGCTGAGCGCGCTTATTATTTACATTTTCGCCCGGATTCGCCCGTGTCACTTGGCCCCGATAGCAATCAGGCGTCGGCTTCTGCCGGAGCCGGTGCGGTGATTGTCGGGATCGGACCCTTGCCCTGCTGAACCTGACGGCCAAACACTTCGCGAATCAGCTGGAGCGAGAACAGGTGGGCATAAATCAGCGCCAGGATGCCGTTCTGGTTCCAGGTGCGCAGCACGTCGCCGCGCACTTCGCGCAGCTTGTTTTCGTCAACCATGCGGAAACCGCGATAGACGAAAGGCTGCTCAAGGCCTTCCTGCTGGATGCCGACTTCGCCGTCCATCAGCAGCTTGTGCTTTTCCATTTCCTCGACAAAGGCCTGCGTGCGCTGACCCGCCTGTTCGAACTGCTCGACGAACTGGAGCAGGCCCTTGGTGACATCGCTCGGCTGGTCGCCGTCAAACAGTTGCAGACCTTCGTCCATCTCGCCCACAAGGCCAGTGGTGGGATCAAAGCACAGCGATAATTCTTGCGCTTCGGGCTGCAACTTGGCCAGCAGCCAAGGATAACGACGGACATAGGCCGGGACATAGACGTTCTCGGTCAGTGTGCCTTCTTCGTTGATGAAGACATTAACGCCCTCGTTCAGGCCCATCAGCGCGAGGGGAACCGAATTGTCGCCGGACGAGAAGATGATCGGAAAATGGCGCGATGCGTCGGGAAATTCCTCTGCCGTCAGCGGTACGGCGTGTTGGCCGACCAGCCAGCTGGCCTTGTCCGTCTGGCGGCTCTTCCATGTCGCATGATCGCGGCTGTTGAGCGGGATCAGGTCCTGATAGAACAGGGGCAGGTTGGGTTGCGGCGCAGTCGCCATGGGTTTCTCTCCGAATATGCTCGCCGTCGTGCGGGCCGGATTGCCCCATCGCGCGAAAGGCGCGGCTTTAGGGCGTGGCGGGCGCAGGCGCAAGAGCGACCAGCTTGCCGGGATTGAGCAATTCGCGCGGGTCAAGCGCACGCTTGATCTGGCGCATCAGGGCCAGCGATACCGGGTCGCCCAGCCGCTCCAGCTCGTCCCGCTTGAGCTGGCCGATACCGTGCTCGGCAGAGATCGATCCGCCCCACTGCACAACCATGTCATGCACCGCATGGCTGATCGCCTTGCCGGGACCAGCTTCCCAGCCCTCGCGCTCGCTCCCGGCGGGGGCGATGACGTGGAAATGGACGTTGCCGTCGCCCAGATGGCCAAAGGCGATGGCCTCGGTGCCCGGAAAGGCCGCCTCGATCGCCGCAACCGCATGGTCGACAAAATCCGGCATCGCGGCGACCGGCACCGAAATGTCGTGCTGTACTGCCGGTCCCTTGGCGCGCTCGGCGGGCGCAACCGCTTCGCGCAGCAGCCAGAACGCCTCGGCCTGGGATTCATTGGTGGAAAGCACCGCGTCTTCGATCAGACCGGCATCAAACGCGGCTGCGACCATGCTCTCTACCCGTTCACGCAAGTGTGCGGCGCTGGCTTCGTCAGCAACCACCTCGATCAGCGTGTGCCAGGCGTGCTCGCCAGACAGCGGCGCGCGGGCAGTGGGCACATAGTCCAGCACGTTGGAAAGGCTGGCGCGCGGGATTACCTCGAACCCTTCCAGCGCCCCGCCCACGGCATTATCCGCGAACAGCAAGAGTTCGCGGGCGACCTGCAGGCTAGGCACACCGGCCCACACCACGACTCGGTCAGCCAGTGCCGGCACCAGCCGCAGCGTCGCGGCGGTGACGATGCCCAGCGTGCCTTCAGATCCGATCAGCAACTGCTTCAGATCAAAACCGCGATTATCCTTTTTCAGCGGGGTCAGCGCATCGAATACGCTGCCGTCGGCCAGCACAGCCTCCAGCCCCAGCACTTGCGCGCGCATCGATCCGTGCCGCAAGACCTGGGTGCCGCCAGCGTTGGTGGAAACCAGCCCGCCAACCGTCGCCGAACCCTTGCCTCCCAGCGTCAGGGGAAAGCGCAGGCCATTGGCTTGCGCAGCTTCATGCAGCGTTTGCAGAATGACGCCCGCTTCGCAGGTGGCTTCGCGCCCGGCCGGGTCTATGGCGCGCACCGCGTTCATCCGGCGCAGCGACACCAGCAGTTCGCGTCCGCTCTCGTCAGGCGTCGCACCGCCCGACATGCCGCTGTTGCCGCCTTGGGGCACGATAGACACGCCGTGGCGCACGCAGAGTTTCACCAAGGCCGCCAGTTCCTCCGTGCTTGCCGGTGAGGCAATCCCTCGCGCCTTGCCGTGATAGCGCTGGCGCCAGTCGGTCAGGCTGGGTTCCATCAGGTCAGCATCGGTGGTGAAGCCGCGCGGCCCGAGGAGCGCAGCCGCCTGAGCAAGGAAAGTGTCATCGCTATTGGTCATGCGCAGACTATGGCACGACTAGGCATCAAAGTTCCAGTGCGCCTGCCGCAGGGGGTCGCAAATGTCAGTCTTTGCAATCTTTGTCTCGCGGGTTAAGCGGCGGTTCAATCGTCGGTGCTATGCGGGATGGGGTGGCCCGAGGCATTGCTTGCCGATAGTCTGCGTGGCGGACGAGATGTCTGGTGCTGCCGGGGATCACGAGTTGAGGGAAATACCGGGCCGCACATGAATCCGCTTTCTGCCTTGCTGGCGCCGTTGCTGTTGTTGCCGATTGCGGTGGCACCTGCTGTGCTGCCCCCGGCGGCGAGCGCCGGGCAGAAGGGTGCCGCGCTGGCTGCGCTTCCTTTAGCAGACGACGAGCAGCCCGATCCAGGCAGCTTTGATGTTTCGGGTGAAGGCCCGCTAGCCTGGCTTCCCCGCTCGTTCAGCCCACAAGCCGCCAACCAGGTGCGGCTGGAACAGCACATTGTCATCCGGGTTACCCCCGCCGCCCCGCCGGATATCCCGCGCCCGGAAACCCGCGCCGACGTCCGCCGCAACTTTGCCAGTGATCAGCTGGGGCGGGGAGGGGCGATCCGGCTTGAGGAGCGCGGCATGGGCAAGTGCATTGCCATGTCGGGCATCGCCGGGCTGCAGATTTCGCCGCAGAACCGCCTCATCCTGTTCATGCGCGACCAGCGGATCATCAGCGCGGCGCTGGAAAAAGGCTGCGGCGCGCGTGATTTCTACTCTGGCTTCTATGTCCAGCGCAGCGCTGACGGCAAGATGTGCTCTGGCCGTGAGACGCTGCAATCGCGCACCGGGGCCAGTTGCAAGCTGGGCAAGCTGCGCCAACTGGTCGAGGCGGGCGAATAATCCGGACCGTTCGCGCCCCGACAGCGGCATTTCCTTGACTTTTTGCCTGCGGTTTGGTTAGGGGCCGCTTGTCTGCTCGCGGTTCTGCCGCTGGCGCAGCTTGCCGGTCGTTTGCCATTGGGCCTGCGATCTTCATCCAGAACCTCCGGACTTTTGATCAAGCCTATGAAATTTGCCGATCTCGGCCTGTCAGACGAATTGCTGCAATCGGTTCTGACGGCCGGCTATGATGAGCCGACCCCGATCCAGGCGCAGGCGATCCCCAGCGTCCTGATGATGAAAGACATTATCGGCATCGCCCAGACGGGTACGGGCAAGACCGCCAGCTTCGTGCTGCCGATGATCGACATTCTCGCCCACGGCCGCCGCCGCGCGCTGATGCCGCGCAGCCTGATCCTTGAGCCGACGCGCGAACTGGCCGCGCAGGTCGCTGAAAATTTCGAGAAATACGGCAAGAACCACGATCTCAAGATGGCGCTGCTGATCGGCGGCGTGCAGATGGGCGATCAGGTAAAGGCGCTGCAGGACGGCGTTGACGTACTGATCGCCACGCCCGGACGGCTGATGGACTTGTTCGAACGCGGCAAGATCCTGCTGACCGGCTGCGATCTGCTGGTGATCGACGAGGCTGACCGTATGCTCGACATGGGGTTCATCCCCGATATCGAAACGATCTGTTCCAAGCTGCCCGCTAACCGCCAGACGCTGCTGTTTTCCGCGACGATGCCGCCGCCGATCAAGAAACTGGCTGACAAATTTCTGACGAACCCGAAATATATCGAGGTTTCGCGCCCGGCCAGCAACAATACCAACATCGTCCAGCACAAGGTCATGGTGCAAAGCCGCGCCAAGCGCGACATGCTGCGCCAGTTGCTCAAGACAGATAACGTCAGCACCGCAATCGTGTTCTGCAACCGCAAGACGACCGTTCGCGATCTGGCCAAGCATCTGTCGCAAAACGGTTTTTCGGCTGGCGAAATCCACGGCGACATGGACCAGTCCTCGCGCATTGCCGAACTTGACCGGTTCAAGGACGGGCGCATCAATATTCTGTGCGCCTCTGATGTCGCCGCGCGCGGGCTTGACGTCAAAGGCGTCAGCCATGTGTTCAACTTCGACACACCGTGGCACCCGGATGACTATGTCCACCGCATCGGCCGGACGGGCCGTGCCGGGGCGACCGGGCGGGCCTTCACCTTCGTTGCGCCTGAAGACGCCGAAGCGATCGACAATGTTGAAAAGCTGACCGGCGGCAAGATTCCGGTCTGGTCGGCGGACTCGGCTGGCTCGGATGAGGCAACTGCTGAAGCCGCGCCGTCGCGGCCCGAACGCGCCCCCCGCGAAGCCCGCGCTCCCCGCAAGGAACGCGAACCCCGCGCTCCACGCGAAGAACGTGCTCCGCGTGAAGAACGTGCGCCGCGTGAAGAACTTGCGCCACGCGAAGAACGCGCGCCGCGTGAAGAGCGTGCGCCCCGCGAAGAGCGTGCGCCGCGTGAAGAACGTGCTCCGCGCGAGGAACGTGCCCCCCGTCAGGAGCGGGCACCTGCACCAAAGCGCGACACCAAGGTTGAACCCGGCACAGCGACAGACGATGTCTGGAATGGTCCAGTCCCCGGCTTTCTGGGGCTGTCAGCGCTCTAAGCCTCATTCGGCCAGCTTGACGAAACTGTCGATCACCCGCTTGCGTTCGGCGGTTTCGAAATCGATTTCCAGCTTGTTGCCCTCTTGAGAGGCTACCACGCCGTAGCCGAACTTTTCGTGAAATACGCGCACGCCGACGCGAATGTCGCCGCGCGGTTTTGCGGCGAAGCTGGCGGCGCTGCGGGTTGATTCAGCGATTCGGCGCGGGGCGGGGGCAAAGGGCTGCGCGGCCGCACGTTGCCAACCGGGCCCGCGCGTCGATCCCCGGTCGGTTCCGCCGCGTTCCTGCTGCGCGCGCGCGACGTGCGCAAATGGGTCATCGCGTTCCGACCACTGCGCCCGCCAAAGCGATGCGCCCCCCGACATGGTGGTTTCTTCGGCAATCAGCGCGGGCGGGATTTCGCCGATGAAGCGCGACGGGATCGAACTGTTCCACTGCCCGTAAATGCGGCGGTTTGCGGCATGGAGGATAATGCACCGCTTGCGCGCCCGCGTGATGGCGACATAGGCTAGGCGGCGTTCCTCTTCCAGGCTGGCAAGGCCGCCTTCGTCCAGTGAGCGCTGCGAAGGGAACACGCCTTCTTCCCATCCCGGCAGGAAAACCTGCTCGAATTCCAGACCCTTGGCGCCGTGCATGGTCATGATGGTGACCTTCTCGACGTCGGCTGCCGCTTCGTTGTCCATCACCAGGCTGACATGTTCGAGGAAGTCGCCCAGCGTCTGGTATTCCTCCATCGCGCGGGTCAGTTCGGTCAGGTTTTCCAGCCGCCCCGCCGACTCGACGCTCCGTTCGGCCTGAAGCGCGGCGGTATAGCCAGACTCGTCCAGCACCGTGCGAGCGAGTTCTGCCGGACTTGCTTCACGCGACAGATCGCGCCAGCGGGCAAAATCGCGCATCAGCGCCAGCAAGGTATTGCGCGACCGGGCGGGAAGTTCATCGGTATCGACAATTTCCAGCGCCGCCTGCGCCAGCGGGATTCCGCGCGCACGAGCATGTCGGTGCAGCTTTTCCAGCGCCTTGTCGCCAAGGCCGCGCTTGGGGGTGTTGTAGATGCGCTCGAAAGCGAGGTCATCGGCGGGCTGGGCAATCAGGCGCAAATATGCCAGCGCATCGCGAACTTCGGCCCGTTCATAAAACCGGAAACCACCAATTATCTTGTAGTTAAGCCCGATAGTTATGAAACGATCTTCAAGTTCGCGGGTCTGGAACTGGGCGCGCACCAGAATTGCTACAGTATCGAGTGAGGCCCCTTCGCGCTGCAGCCGTTCAATCTCGTCCCCGATCCACTGTGCTTCTTCCGGGCCATCCCACACGCCGATCACGCGCGGCTTGTCGCCCGCGTGGCGATCGGTCCACAGCGTCTTGCCAAGGCGCTGGCTGTTGGCGTCGATCAGTGCCGATGCGGCGGCGAGAATTTCTGGCGTGGAGCGATAGTTCTGTTCCAGCCGGATTACTTTCGTACCGGGAAAATCCTTTTCAAACCGCAGGATATTGGCGACTTCTGCGCCGCGCCATGAATAGATCGACTGGTCGTCGTCACCCACCACGCAGATGTTCCGGCGTGCTTGCGCCAGCAGGCGAAGCCACAGGTACTGGACCTGGTTGGTGTCCTGATATTCGTCGACCATGATATATTTGAAACGCTGCTGGTACTGTTCCAGCACGTCGCGGTGGCTGCGCAGGATGCCCAGCATGTGCAGCAGCAAGTCGCCGAAATCACAGGCGTTCAGTGCCTTTAGCCGGTCCTGATAGAGCTGGTAGAATTGCTGACCTTTGCCATTGGCGTAAGCCTCACTCTCTGCCGCATCGAGATCGCGCGGGAACAGGCCGCGGTTCTTCCAGCGATCGATGCACGCGGCCAGTTGCTTGGCGGGCCAGCGTTTGTCGTCGATCCCTTCTGCCTGGATGAGCTGCTTCAGCAGGCGCAACTGGTCGTCGGTATCGATGATGGTGTAATTGGCTTGAAGGCCGACCAGTTCGGCATGGCGGCGCAGCATCTTGGCCGCCACGGCATGGAACGTGCCCAGCCAAGGCATTCCTTCCACCGCCGGGCCGATGATCGCGCCCACCCGTTCGCGCATTTCGCGCGCCGCCTTGTTGGTGAAGGTGACGCAGAGGATCTCGCTTGGCCATGCCTTGCGCTCACGAATCAGGTGGGCAAGGCGCGCCGTCAGCGCCGCCGTCTTGCCTGTTCCTGCGCCTGCCAGCATCAGCACCGGGCCGTCGGTTGTCAGCACGGCCTCTCGCTGCGGTGCGTTGAGGCCGGATAGCCAATCTTCGGCGGAAGCAGGTGGGGAGACAGGATTTGTAAAAGGTTCGGACATCTGCGAACAGGTAGGGAACGCAAAGCGAATCGGCAAGCTGGATGGGAGCCTCAAATTGTTTGGAGGATATCTTTTGCCCGGATCAAAAATGACTGGCGGGATGCAATCAGCGGGTGTAAAGATATTCAGACAACATAAAGTCGCAAATCCCCCTTCAAGGGTTGCAAAAATAGGCGTCGGATTAGTCCGGCGCTTTTTTTGTGCGCGTTTTCGTTTGACAGTTTGGCCTCCTCCCGCAAGCCAGCGGCGATGAACCCGATCCGCACCCACGCCCGCATTCTTTCCGCCTCGCTGGTTGGCACGGCGGTCGAATTCTATGATTTCTATGTCTATGCCACCGCCGCCGCATTGGTGTTCGGGCCGCTGTTTTTTCCCGAGCATTCAGCGGCCACGCAACTGGCCCTGTCATTCCTGACCTTTGGCATCGCCTTTGTCGCGCGACCTTTGGGAGCGGTTGCATTTGGCCATTTTGGCGACCGGGTGGGGCGCAAATCGACGCTGGTGGCGTCATTGCTGCTGATGGGCGGATCGACGCTGGCCATCGCTTTTCTGCCGACTTACCAGATGGCGAGTGGCTGGGGCGCTGGATGGCTGGCCCCGGCGTTGCTGTGCCTGATGCGCTTCGGGCAGGGTTTCGGCCTTGGCGGCGAATGGGGCGGCGCGGCGCTGCTGGCGGTTGAGAATGCGCCTAAGGGCTGGGAGGCCCGCTTTGGCGCGGCACCGCAATTGGGCGCGCCGGTCGGGTTTCTGGCGGCGAATGGATTGTTCCTGCTGCTTGGACTGGGGCTGAGCGACGCCGATTTCCGCAGCTGGGGCTGGCGGATACCCTTTCTGCTGAGCGCGATTCTGGTCGGCATCGGCCTGTGGGTGCGGCTGCGGATCACCGAGACGCCGCAGTTCAGCGAGGCGCTGGCGCATGAGCCTCCGCCTGCGGTGCCCGTCGCGCGGCTGTTTTCGCGGCACCCCGGCGCAGTGCTGGCCGGCAGCGCGGGGGCGATTGCCTGTTTTGCGATCTTCTATCTGGCGACTGCTTTCGCGCTGGCCCAAGGCACGAGCAAGCTTGGCTATGCGCGCGAGCAGTTTTTGGGCGTGCAGCTTGCCGCGAACTGTTTTCTGGCCCTGGGGATCGTCATCGCGGCGACCCATGCGGACCGGGGCAGCGTGGGGCGGACGATGGTGATCGGCTCTATCGCCACGATCTTGCTGGGATTCGTTTTCGGCCCCGGTCTGGCCAGCGGATCGCTGTGGCTGGTGTTCGCCACGCTATCGGCGTCGTTGTTCGTCATGGGGTTCGTCTATGGCCCGCTAGGCGGCTGGCTGCCGACGCTTTTTCCGCCGCTGGTGCGCTATTCGGGGGTATCGGTGGCGTTCAACACTGGCGGCATCATCGGCGGCGCGTTGACGCCCTATGCGGCGCAGGCAATGGCTGCCGCAGGGTATGGGCAACTGGTCGGCCTGCTAATTTCAGTCGCCGGGGTGCTGACGCTGATCGGCGTCAGGATGGCTCGGCAGGAACGGTAGAGTCCGTCTCGCGCGGTTCCAGTTTCAGCAGAGTGATCCGCGCCTTGCCCACCTTGCGGTCGGATTCGACGATGAAACCGCGCGGTTTGGGCAGTTCGTTGACCATCGTTTCAAGGCTGATCCACGTAGCCTCACCAATCCAGCCCAGCCGCGCCAGCTTTTCCAGCGCAACGTCGCCTGCCCCGGTTGCATAGGGCGGATCGAGCAGGATCAGGTCGAGCGGTGCCTTGGCCACGCCAAGGCCCAGCACCGAACCCGCGCGCACGTCGCTTTCGCCCGTGGCAGCCAAGTTGGCGAGGTTCTGGCGAATCGCTCGGATCGCGGCGGCGTCTTGTTCCACGAACAGGCAGTGTGCCGCGCCGCGTGACAGCGCCTCTATCCCCAGCGCGCCCGATCCGGCGAACAGGTCGGCCACTTTCAGCCCGTCAAAGCTGCCAAGACGGCTGACCAACATGGAAAACAGCGTCTCGCGCGTACGGTCTGCCGTGGGCCGAGTCGCATCGCAGGTGGGCACGGCAAGCTTACGCCCGCGCCATTTGCCCGAAATTATCCGCAAGCTCATCGGTTTGGCCTAAATCCATTAGGTTTGAATCCGCCGGGTTTGGATCCGCTTGGTTTGCCGCGACCGCCAGCCGGGCCTTTGGTCGGGCGATCATTTGGCCGATCACTTGGCCTATCATTGGGCCGACCGGACGGACTTCCTCGACGATCAATCTGGCCTTGACGATCACTTCGGCCTTCGCGTGCTGGCCCCTTTGGCCGATCAAGCAAGGGTTCGCCCTTATCCGTATCGGGCCGGTTGCTGCGCGGGGCAGCCGGTTTGCGGGCCGTGCGCGGCTCGTTAATGCTGAACCGGCCTTGCGGTTCAACGCGGGCAGGGCGGCTGGAGCCGGTGTCCGGCGGGCGTGAGGGATCGGGTTTGCGCCGGGCGGGGCCTGCTCGTTTGACTGGTCGAACAGCGGCTTCCTCGCTCACCACCACCGGCGCGGCTGGCTTGGCCGGGGCGTAAGTGGAGGGGGCAAGTTTCAGCCCCTTGGCAAAACGCTCTACATCGGCCTGCCGCAGTTCCACGACCATACCGCGCGGCAGGTCGCCCAGTTCGAACGGACCATAAGATACGCGCAGCAGGCGGCTGACTTGCAGGCCGAGATGTTCGAGCACACGGCGGACTTCGCGGTTTTTACCCTCGGTCAGCACAACTTCGATCCACTGGTTGCGCCCGGTGCTGCGCTCCATATTGGCATTGATCGGCCCGTAACGGACACCCTCGATCTCTATGCCCTGCATCAGTTCTTCTAGCTGCGCCTGGGTAATCGGGCCAAAGGTGCGGGCGCGGTAAGTGCGCGGGATGCCGCTGGAGGGCAGCTCCATCGCCCGCTTCAACTCGCCATCGTTGGTCAGCAGCAGCAGGCCTTCGGTATTGAGGTCGAGTCGGCCCACCGGCATCAGGCGCGGACTGCCGGGGGGCAGCGAATTGCGCAGTGCGGTGTAGATCGTCGGACGTCCGGCGGCATCCCGCTCCGCCGTTATCAGGCCAGCGGGCTTGTGAAAGGCGAACAGGCGCGGCGCTTCGGGCGCCTTGACCGGCACATCGTCCACCGTCACCCCGCGCAGGCTGGTGAGCAAGGTGGCGGGCGTGGTGACGATCTGGTCGCCGATCTTGATCCGGCCAGCCTCGATCATCCGCTCAATCTCGCGGCGGCTGGCTACCCCGGCACGGGCCAGCAGCTTGGCAATTCGATCGCCGGAGCGTTCGTCTGTAGTGGCTTCATCTTTGGACATGTCGCGCGCCTTAGACCTGCAGATGCCTAGCGTCAAAATTTGGCCTCCAGTTCGTCAGATTTGCGGGGACTTGGGGCTCTAGCTGCTGGTCTTGGCGGAAATCCGCGCTAGGTTGCGTCTTCAAGAAGGAAGGGGATCGCATGGCCACCACTGCTGCACCGCCGCCAAGGCCCAAAGGGCTGCGGCTGCTGATGAAGGCGCTGCAGGGGCGCAAATCAGCGTGCATGCTGGGCTTCGGGTTCTCGTCCGGGCTGCCTTATGCCTTGCTGATCGGCACGCTCAACGCCTGGCTGGGCGAAGTGGGCGTTACCCTGGCGACCATTGGCGTGTTGTCGTGGATCGGGTTATCTTATTCGTTCAAGTTTCTGTGGTCGCCGCTGGTGGACCGGTTCCACTTGCCGCTGCTTGACCGCCTGGGGCGGCGCAAGAGCTGGATTTTCCTGTGCCAGATCGTGATGGTGGTGGGCTTTGGCGGTCTGGCGGCGACCGATCCGGTCAATGCCATCGGCACGTTCGCGCTGTTCGCTTTCCTCTCCGCCTTGGCGTCCGCGACTCAGGACGTGGCGGTGGATGCATGGCGGATTGACGTTGCCGACGCGGAAACGCCGGTGGAGCTGCTGTCGGCCATATACCAGTTCGGCTACCGGATTGCCTCGATCATTGGCGGCGCGCTGGCGCTGGTGCTGGCGGCGCGGATGAGCTGGGCCTCGGTTTATCTGCTGATGGCGGGGCTGGTCGTGCTGATGATGCTGGTCACGCTGCGCGCCCCTGACACTGCCCGGCCAGAGCGCGAAATGTTGCATAAGGCGCTGGCCGAACCGGGCGCGCTGACGCCGCAAGTGCGGGCGGTGGCGCTGACTGTAGTCAGTGTCAGCTGGGCCTGGGCGATCTTCACCATCCTGCACTTCATGGCCGGGATGCTGGCCGAAGCGCCACCGGGGACGGTTAAACCGTCCGTAGCCGATTTCACCAAGCATTACGGCCCGTGGATCATCGTTGCCACCGTGCTGGTGCCGCTGGTGGTCGCGGCATTGGCGAACTGGCTGAAGGCGCGAGGCAGCGCCGTGCTGACTGCTCCCGATACCCGCACATCACCGCTGCGCACCGCCGGCAACCATCTTTACGTCGCGCTGGTGGCGCCTTTGGCCGAACTGACCGAGCGGCTGCGCTGGGGGGTGCTGATCGTGATCGGGATGATCCTGACGTACACGCTGTGCTATAATATCTGGTCCAGCTTTGCCTTTCCGTTCTACCTTCAGGAACTGAAATACACCAAGGACGAGGTGGCGTTCGCCTCAAAGGTGTTCGGCATTTTCATGACCATGATAGGCATAAGCCTGGGCGGATACATGTTCCTGCGGCTGGGCCGGATGCCGACGATCCTGATCGGCGCGGTGCTGCCGATCTTCGGCAACTTCGTCTATGCCGATCTGGCCGAGGGCGGGGGGCAACTTGATCTGGTATCCAGCGCGCTGGGCTTCAAGGCGCTGTTTGGCCTGTTCGGTTTCGATGAACGCATGGTGCGGCTGCTGATGGCGATCAGTCTGGAGAACATCTCCACCGGCATCGCGGGCGCGGCCTTCGTCGCCTATCTTTCGGGCATCGTCAGCAAGAATTACACGGCGGTGCAATATGCGCTGCTTTCATCGCTGACGTTCCTGATCGGATCGCTTGGGCGCGGCATCGCGGGCGAGGCGTTCGATACTTATGGCTATGCGCCAGTGTTCCGCTGGACGGCGGTAGCAGGGCTGGCGGCGGTGGTGTTCGTATGTCTGGAATGGGTGCGGGTGAGCCGGGCAAGGCCGGTCAGTCCGGCCACTCCTGATTGAGCCGCAGCATTTCGCCCGCAAGGTAAAGCGAACCCGCGATCAGTACGTCCCCTCCGGGCGGGAGTGCGGCCAAGGCCGACATAACATCGGGGAAACTGCGCACTGGCACCATGCTGTAACGGGCAAAAGCCTCTGGCGGATGGGCATCGTGGCCGGGGGCGGGGACGATGGAGAGACTCGCCAGCATACCCGCCAGCGGCGCGACGATGGCCGCCGGGTCCTTGTTTGCCAACATGCCGATGATGAGGTGGAGCGGCGGTGACGCGGCGAAATGTCGCGCGATGGCCAGTCCGGCGTCGGGGTTATGCCCGCCGTCGAGCCAGACTTTACGATTGCCTGCAAGCAACGTCAGCGGACCATCCCCTAGCAATTGCAACCGCGCAGGCCAGCGGGTCGCCGCGATGCCCGTCGCCATCGCCTCAGGAGAAACCTGAACTTCGCTCTGGTGGCGCAGCATGGCAACGGCCAGCGCCGCGTTGTCAGCCTGATGCGCTCCTGCCAGCGCGGGGAGAGGCAATGTCAGTGCGCCCTTGGCATCGCGATAGGCAATGTGCCCGTCAGTTTCCGCCCACCAATCCCGCCCGCGCATGACCAGCGGTGCATTATGCGCAGCGGCGGTGCGGATCACTTCGGCCTCCACGATTCGCGGATAGGCCTGAGTAACCAGCGCCACGCCGGGCCGCGCGATGCTGGCCTTCTCGAACGCGATGCGCGCCAGCGGCTCAGGCGGAGTGCCCGGTTCAGGGCGGAGCAGGAATGCCTCGTGGTCTATGCCCAGCGTGGCAATTCCGCAAACGGCAGGGCGGTCCAGAACGTTGGTCGCATCGAACCGCCCGCCAAGCCCGACTTCGATTACGCAAGCGTCTGCCGGATGGCGCGAAAACGCCAGGAACAGCGCCGCCGTGGTGACTTCAAAAAAGCTGGGGGACAAATCGCCGCCCAGGTTCAGCACTTCATCCAGCAGCGAAGCCAGTTCATCGTCGCTGATCAGTTCCCCGGCGATGCGAATGCGTTCGTTGTAGCGCACCAGATGCGGTTTGGTGGCAACGTGGACGTGAAGGCCCTGCGCCTCCAGCATGGCCCGCAGATAGGCACAGGTAGAGCCTTTGCCGTTGGTCCCGGCGACATGAAACACCGGCGGCAGGCGCTTTTGCGGATCGCCAAGCCGCGCCAGCAGTTCGCGTATCGTTTCCAGCCCGAACCGCCCCTGCGGCAGGCTGAGCGCGGCAAGACGGTCAAGCTGCGCCTGGACTGCGGGCGAATCGGAAGTGGCGAAGTCGCGCATTATCTTAAGCCTCTCCCCTTCAGGGGAGGGGTTGGGGTGGGGCCTGTCTGTCCACTCGGCGATTGAAGCAGCGGAGAAGCCCCACCCCCGACCCCTCCCCTGATGAGGAGGGGGGAAAGAGCCAAGCTAATCAAGGATTACGCCACCTTGGCGGGCTGCAGATAGTCCAGCACGCTGGCCAGTGTATCGCGCAAGTCCTTCCGCGCCACGACCATGTCGATCATCCCGTGGGCGTAGAGATACTCGGCCCGCTGGAACCCTGGCGGCAGCTTTTCGCGGATGGTATCGGCGATCACCCGCTGACCGGCAAAACCGATCAGGCAGCCGGGTTCGGCGATGTGGATGTCGCCCAGCATCGCATAACTGGCGGTGACGCCGCCGGTGGTCGGATCAGTCAGCACTACGACATAGGGCAGGCCCGCGCGCTTTAGCCGCTGCACGGCCACTGTCGTTTTGGGCATCTGCATCAGGCTGAGGATGCCCTCCTGCATCCGCGCGCCGCCAGCGGCGGTGCAGATGACATAGGGGCATTTGTCCTTGATCGCGTGTTCGGCCCCGGCGACAAACGCCTCGCCCACGGCCATGCCCATCGACCCGCCCATGAAGGCAAAGTCTTGCACACCCAGCACGACATTGTGCCCGGCAATCTTGCCAGCCGCGTTTGTCAGCGCATCGGGGTGCGGATTGGCTAGGCGAGCTGCCTTTAACCGGTCAGGATATTTCTTTGAATCCCTAAACTTGAGCGGGTCTTCTGCCACTTTGGGTGAAGGCAGCACCGTGAATCCCTCGTCCAGCAACTGCGTCATGCGCGCGTCAGCGCCAATGCGGCCGTGGTGTTCACAGCGCGGGCAGACGTTGAGGTTGTCATCAAACTCCTTCGTGAACAGCATTTCGCTGCACGAAGGGCATTTGATCCATAGGTTGTCCGGCGTGTCACGCTTGGTGACGCCGGACAGTGTGTTGCGAACGCGGGTTAGCCAGCTCATGCGTGCTTATCGCGCATTATGTACGGCATGGGCAAGCGCCTTGGTCAGCGCCAGCACAGGCCCTGCCGCATCCACGCCGTGCTGCGCCACCAGTTCGACCAGCGCAGAGCCGACAACTACCCCATCGGCATGGGCAGCAATAGCGGCGGCTTGTTCAGGTGTACGCACTCCAAAGCCGACCGCGACGGGAATGTCAGTCGCCGCTTTCAGCCGGGCGACGGCCTGCTCGATCGCGCCCACTGCAGCCTGCTGCTTGCCCGTGATGCCCGCGACCGAGACGTAATAGAGGAAACCTGACGAGCCGGACAGGATCGCAGGTAGCCGCTCCGCGTCACTGGTCGGCGTCGCTAGCCGGATCAATGAGACGCCAACGCCGCGCAAGGAAGGGCCGAGTTCATGATCCTCCTCGGGCGGAATGTCGACGCAGATGACGCCATCGACACCGGCCTTCTGGCATTCCGCAGCGAACCAGTCGCCGCCGCGCGTGGTCATCGGGTTGGCATAGCCCATCAGCACCAGCGGCGTTTCGGGATGACGGGCGCGAAATTCGCTCGCCATGCGGAAGATGTCAGCCGTGCGCGTGCCCGCGCCAAGCGAGCGCAAGTTCGCCGCCTGAATCGCCGGACCATCGGCCATCGGATCGGTGAACGGCATCCCCAGTTCGATCACGTCAGCGCCTCCCGCGACCAGCGCGTCAAGGTTCGCGGCAGTATCGCCGTCGCCAGCGGTGATGAAGCAGACGAGGGCAGGGCGGCCCTTGGCAAAGGCGCGCGATAAGCGGGTTTCGGTCATCGCGATCACAGTTCCACGCCCAACTTGTCAGCGACAGTGAAAATATCCTTGTCACCCCGTCCGCACAGATTGGCGATGATGATCGAATCCTTAGGCATGGTCGGCGCGACTTTGGTTACGGCGGCGATGGCGTGGGCGGGTTCCAGCGCGGGAATGATGCCTTCGGTGCGGCAGAGGAACTGGAAGCCCTCCAGCGCCTCGACATCGGTGACTGAGGTATAGTCCACTCGGCCCGATTCCTTGAGCCACGAATGTTCAGGCCCGATGCCGGGATAGTCCAGCCCGGCGGAGATCGAGTGGCCTTCCAGTATCTGGCCGTCATCGTCCTGCAACAGATAGGTCTTGTTGCCGTGGAGGATGCCGGGGCGTCCACCTGCCAGACTGGCGGCGTGTTCCTTGTCCAGCCCGTAGCCTGCCGCCTCGACACCCAGCATCTTCACGCTTGGGTCATCAAGGAACGGGTGGAACAGGCCGATGGCATTGCTGCCGCCGCCAATCGCCGCGACCAGCAGGTCGGGCAGGCGGCCCGTGCGCGCCAGCAATTGCGCGCGCGCCTCACGGCCGATCACGCTTTGGAAATCGCGGACGAGTTCAGGATAGGGATGCGGCCCGGCGGCGGTGCCGATGATGTAGAATGTGTCATGCACATTGGCGACCCAATCGCGCAGAGCCTCGTTCATGGCGTCTTTCAGCGTTGCCGCGCCCGCCGTGACCGGCACCACTTCCGCGCCCAGCAGCTTCATGCGGAACACGTTGGGGGCCTGCCGGGCAACGTCGGTCGCGCCCATGAAGACCACGCATTTCAGGCCGAAGCGCGCGCAGACAGTGGCGGTGGCAACGCCGTGCTGGCCCGCGCCCGTCTCGGCAATGATCCGCGTCTTGCCCATGCGCATGGCGAGCAGGATCTGTCCGATGCAGTTGTTGATTTTGTGCGCGCCGGTATGATTCAGCTCATCGCGTTTGAACCACACCTGCGCGCCGCCTAGCTCTTCTGTAATGCGCGGCGCGAAGTAGAGCGGGCTGGGCCGACCAACGTAATGTTCCAGCAGATCGTCGAACTCGGCTGCGAACGCCGGATCGGCCTTGGCGCGGCGATACTCGCGTTCAAGTTCGAGAATCAGCGGCATCAGCGTTTCTGACACATAACGACCGCCGAATTGGCCGAAATGGCCGTGTTCGTCGGGCTGGTTACGGAACGAATTTGGGGTTTGCACAGTCATGCGCCGCGATTGGCAGAGGTGCTCGCCAGTGTCCAGCGCATAGGCGTTTTGGCAGCATTCTGGTGCGGATTCACAGACGGATTGCGCCGCCTGCCAAGCCCGCCAATTTCTTGTCAACCCGGAGATTTACAACTGTTGCACAACCGCCACACGTCTGTGCTGCAATGCACCCTTTTGCCATTTTGTTCATTGTGCTGACAGGTTTGGGAACCCATATGGCCGCCAACGCCCCGGTCAGAAGGGCTAATCATAACAGGAGCTTATTACTATGCGTAACATCATTATCGCGCTCGCCGCATCGGCAGCACTCGCAACTCCCGCACTTGCTAACGAAACGCGCGTTGAAGCACGCGGCGGCGTTATCTGGAGCAATGGCCAGTCAGAAGGCACTGCCGGCGTTGCTGCTGGCTATGACTTCGATCTGGGCAGCTCGGCATTTGCTGGCGCCGAGGTTTCGGCTGACAAGATTCTGACCTCGGGCACGCACGTTGCCGTTGGGTTCACCGGTCGTCTGGGCGCCAAGGTTGGTGGCGGCAAGCTGTACGCTAACGGCGGCTACACCACTTCGTTCGCTTCGGGCGCTGATAGCCTGTGGCATGCCGGTGCGGGTTACGAATACCCAGTCACCAGCAGCGTTTACGTCAAGGCTGAATACCGCCACTTCTTCGAGCGTGCGACCTCGTTCGGCGCTGATGCGGTTGTTGCCGGCGTTGGCATGAAGTTCTGATCGTTTAATACGATTGAGCCAAGGATCAGGGCGGCCCGGCAACGGGTCGCCCTTTTTCGTGTGCGCTCAGAGCAGCACAGGCATGAAAAACCCTGTTGCGCGTTTGCAACACGAAAATGCTGCAATGCAAACAAAACGGGCAAGGCAGTTGTCGCGTGCTGCAACAAAGACTAACCGCCCGGTTACGCCCCCGTCAGAAGGGTTAACCAACAGGGATTTACTAACCATGCGCAAGTTTATTGTTTCGCTCGCCGTATCGGCAGCTATCGCCACGCCCGCTCTTGCTAACGAAGCCCGCATCGAAGCGCGCGGCGGCGTGATCACCGTTCCGGGCAGCACCGAAGGCATCGTCGGCGTCGCTGCCGGTTACGACTTTGATCTGTCGCAGGACTTTTTCGCTGGCGTTGAAGTGTCGGCTGACAAGATCCTCACCGGCGGCACCAAGGTTGCCTATGGCTTCAACGGTCGCGTCGGCACCGGCCTCGTCGGCGGCAAGATCTATGCAACCGGCGGCTACACCACCGAAGCTTGCAATCTGTGCAATGGCCTGTGGGGCTTCGGCGCTGGTTACGAACACAACGTGGTCGGCAAGGTTTACGCCAAGGTTGAATATCGTCACCTCGTCAAGAAGGGCTTCACGCCTAGCTCTGACACGGTCGTGACCGGCCTGGGCCTGAAGTTCTGATCTTTCGGAACCTTTGAAACAGAATCAGGGCGGCCCGGCATCGGGTCGCCCTTTTTCGTGGGCGGTTCAGGCGGCGCGGGCCGCAGCGCAGAAAGCGGAAATCCGCGCGACATCTTTGATACCCGGCGCGGATTCAACGCCCGACGACGTATCAACCAGCGGAGCGCCGGTCAGCCGAACCGCTTCGGCGACGTTGCCTGGCGTCAGTCCGCCCGCCAGCCCCCACGCGGCGCGGTTTTTCCATGCGCTGAGCAGCGACCAGTCAAACGACAGGCCCATGCCGCCGGGCAGCGTGCCTTTGGGTGTCTTGGCATCGAACAGGATCAGGTCGGCAGCCCCCGCATAGTCCGCCGCGCGGGATACATCGTCGGCGCAGGCAATCGGCATGGCCTTCCATACCGGCAGACCGGTCATCGCCCGAACCTGCGCAGCGCGGGCAGGGGTTTCGTGTCCGTGCAATTGCACCAATTCCAGCCCGGCAGCTGCAACGGCCTGCGCGATATCGGCATCGCTGGCATCGACGAACAGCCCGACTTTGATGATTCGTCCCGCAGCCCGGGCGCCCAAGTCTGCTGCCAGAGCGGGCGAAACGTGGCGAGGCGAGGGCGGGTAGAATACAAAACCGACGTAATCCGCCCGCGCGGCGATGACCGCTTCCAGCGTTTCGGCAGTGCTTATGCCGCAGATCTTGATGGTGGGAGCGAGCATGCGAGCGGCCTTAGAGCGTCGCCTCGATAGCACGCGCGGCGGCGATCGGATCTTCGGCCCGGCTGATCGGGCGGCCGATGACCAGCACGCTGGCCCCGGCATCGCGCGCGGCGCGCGGCGTTACGGTGCGCTTCTGGTCGCCGGATTTGCCCTCTGCGGGGCGCAGGCCGGGGACGACAAGATAGCCGTCCTTCCACCGCTTGTGCACTTCGCCAACTTCCTGACCAGAGCAGACGATGCCATCCAGACCGGCCTCACGCGCCAGATCGGCCAGCCGCAGCACATGATCGTGCGCCGATCCGCCAACGCCGGTGCTGGCCATGTCATCTTCGTCAAGACTGGTCAGCAGCGTCACGGCCACGACCTTGCAGTTCTCTCCCGCAGCGGCCTTGGCGTCTTCCATCATCGCGCGTCCGCCGCTGGCGTGGACGGTGACGATGGCGGGTTCCAGCACGTGGATCGCCTGCATCGCTGCGGCCACGGTATTGGGAATGTCATGCAGTTTCAGGTCAAGGAAGATAGGCAGGCCCAGCTTGGCCAGTTCATGTACACCGTGATGGCCGTGCGCGCAGAAGAATTCCAGACCCAGTTTCAGCCCGCCCACATGGCTTTTTACCTTCGTCCCCAATGCGACGGCGGCATCAAGGCGGGGCAGGTCGAGGGCAAGGAAAACGGGGTTCATGGGGTTCCGGTCAGTTCGCGGGGTCGATTGGTTCTGGGTCTATTGGTACTGGGGCGTGAGCCTGCGCCGCCGACAGTGAGTTTGTCGTCATACTGGTGCGGGAAGTGGTTTGCAGCGCGCTGATCTGCCGGTTCATCCGCCAGCGCGCGGCCTTGGCCAGCAGCCACATCGGCACCAACCCCAGCAGGAAGAACACCAGCGCAATAACCCCCACCGGCCAGTCAAACTTCAGGAAATCGCCATTGGACAGCGGCCAGAACCGCACCGGCGCGTCGGTCCAGTTCATGGCGATGAAGCCGACGAGGATGGCCGTGATCACAACCCAGATTATAGTCCGCACGATCTGCATCGGTTCAGGCCCCTTGCTCCGTCGTTCCTGCGGCAGATGCTAGAAGGGATTGGCCGAGAAGGGAAGGGGAGCGCGCCAATCCCTATTCCCCGAATACCCGCGCGAAAATCGTGTCCACCGCCTTGAAGTGATAATCGAGGTTGAACTTGTCTTCCAGCTGCTGGGCCGAAAGCGCGGCGCTGACCTCGGGATCGGCCTTGAGCAGTTCGAGCAGCGAAAGCTGACCGTCCGATTCCCAGACCTTCATCGCGTTCTTCTGGACCAGCCGATAGCTGTCGTCGCGCGTCAGCCCCGCCTGAGTCAGCGCCAGCAGCACCCGCTGCGAGTGGACAAGGCCGCCCATCTTGTCGAGGTTCTTCTGCATCCGTTCCGGATAGATCAGCAGCTTGTCGATCACCCCCGTCAGGCGCCCCAGCGCGAAGTCGAGCGTGATGGTCGCATCCGGCCCGAAATAGCGTTCGACCGAAGAATGCGAAATGTCGCGCTCATGCCACAGCGCGACGTTTTCCAGCGCCGGGGTCACGGCGGCGCGGACGACGCGGGCAAGGCCGGTGAGGTTTTCGGTCAACACCGGGTTGCGCTTGTGCGGCATGGCCGAGCTGCCCTTTTGCCCCGGCGAGAAATACTCCTCTGCCTCAAGCACTTCGGTGCGCTGCAAATGGCGTACTTCGATGGCCAGCCGCTCAATCGAGCTGGCGATCACGCCCAGCACGGCAAAGAACATGGCGTGGCGATCACGCGGGATGACCTGAGTCGATACGGGTTCGATGGCCAGACCCAGCTTGTCAGCGACGTATTCCTCGACCGAGGGATCGATATTGGCGAACGTGCCGACCGCGCCGGAAATGGCGCAAGTGGCGATTTCGGCGCGGGCGGCGATCAACCGGGCCTTGCAGCGATCAAACTCGGCATAGGCCTGTGCGAGTTTCAGACCGAATGTGGTCGGCTCGGCGTGGATGCCGTGGCTACGGCCGATGGTCGCGGAGTACTTGTGCTCCATCGCGCGGCGCTTGATCGCGGCGAGCAGGGCGTCAAGATCGGCCAGCAGCAAGTCCGCCGCCTGCGCCAGCTGGACTGACAGCGTGGTATCGAGCACGTCGGAACTGGTCATGCCCTGATGCATGAAGCGTGCTTCGGGGCCAACCTGCTGCGCCACCCAATCGAGGAAGGCGATGACATCGTGCTTGGTCACAGCCTCGATCGCATCGATGGCGGCAACATCGATCTTCGGGTTGGTTGCCCACCAGTCCCACAGGGCTTTCGCCGCGCTGGGGGGGACAACGCCCAGTTCGCCCAGCTTTTCGGTGGCGTGGGCCTCAATCTCGAACCAGATGCGATAGCGGGCTTCGGGTTCCCAGATCGCAGTCATCGCGGGGCGGGCGTAGCGGGGGACCATGTTCGACTCCTTCGGATCAAGCCGGAGCCGCTAGGGCGCGGGGTGCCGGAAGGCAAGAGGGCGCACCCGATTCACGCCCTTTCCATTCAGGCCCGCCGCGCGCGAACCTCGCCGATGTGCAGCACCGAATATTTGACCCAGCGGCGCACATGCTCACGCTGGCGCTCGGTGACGAAAGATATGGCATAGCAAGTCAGCGTCATGCCCAGCAGCAGCACAGCGAAGGCCGGAAGACTGGTGCCCGCAGTCAGATGAAAGGTCTTGATCAGGCTCAGCAGCGGCCAGTGGAACAGATAGAGCGTGAAGGAAAACCCGGCCACACCGCGCGCCAACGGGTCGAGCGAAAGCCAGATGCCGGGCCAGCGATTGACCAACGGACGCAGGCCGATGAACACCGCCGCCACGCCCAGCCCCAGCACCGTGTCGCTGAGCGCGAACAGCGAAAAGCCCGGCCTGAAGCCCACGTCACGCGCAAAATGCGCCATTGTCCGCGCGGCGGGGATAACCAGTGTCGTTTGATAGATGCACAAGGCCAGTCCGGCAGCCAGCCACAACAGGCCTGCCTTCCAGCCGCACTTTCTTGCAAAAGGCGCAAGGGCAAGTGCCACGCCGATCAGCCAGACCGGCAGCATCAGCATGACCTTCGGCCCGGCCAGCACGGCAAACACCACCAGCCACACCGCGCGATGCCAGCCGCGCAGAAACACCGCTGCGCCAAACAACGCGTAATACCAGACCTCATAACACAGCGACCAGAACGGCGGGTTCCACAGCGGGCCGGAGCCGATGGGGCTTTCGCTCATGAACAGCATCGGCGAGACGATGGCCCGCAGCGACAGTTCGCCCCATTGGTCGTAATGAAGCAGCGGCGCGCCGATGGCTCGGGCGAGCAGGAAGGCGGCAGTGCTGAAAGCGATCGCGATCAGCGCGGCGGGGACGATTCGCGCCGCGCGCGCCAAGGCATAGTTGCGCAGCTTGCCGTGCCGCCGCTGCGCCGAAGTCATGATGACCAGCCCCGAAAGCACGAAGAACACCACCACCGCATAATGCTGTGCCATCGGCGGGCGGGGGAAGGCACCGGTATAAAGCCGCGCCTGAACCGAATGAAATACGAGCACGGTCATAGCCGCCGCGAACCGGATCAGGTCAAGGCAGGCGGACATCGGAGCGGTAATGAAACGCTCGGTCCCGGCGGGATCGGTCTGGTTATTCACGCTGTTCTTTTTTGTCCGGCGGGATGTGCGGGGATGAGCGAAAGCGGTGGGAAACTCAAGTAACTTGCAAATCATCGCCCGCGCCGACTGCAGGCCATGCAAAGGAGATCGACGTTTCGCCGGATTCCCGGCCTTGCGGATCGAACCGCCGCTCGGTGATTACGCCGCGACCGTGGCGGTCTATGGCGACCACGGTGCTGCATCGGGTGCCGTATTGCGCATCATTGATGAACACGCTGGACAGTCGCGGTTCCGGGCCATCGCCAGCAACCGCGCGATCATCGCGAAGCAGGCATAGCAGTGCCGACAGGTCCGCCGAGTCGCCCTCCAGCCATTCGGTCAAACCGCCGCAAAGCTGCCGCGTCTTGGGCCAAGGATTGGCAATGGCACCGTTGGAAAGACCGTGGACTCCGGGGAGCATCGGCGCGCGGTGGTCGGTGGGGTAATTGCTGATCACGCGGGCACCAGTTGGCGCGGCGCAGAGCAGGTTGAACGGGTTATAGGCGGTGATCGGAATTGAGGTCGGGTCCTCTCCATTCAGCAGGCCGGTGACGAGTGCGCCGCGTGAAGGGCGTTCGGGCTGCGGGAAACCCTCCACGCGATAATTTGTCACCAGAACGAGTCGCCCGTGTTCGCTGACGCCGAGCCAGGTGCCGCCTGACCTGAGGTCACGTCCGGCGATCACCCCGCTTTCGGCTTCCCATCGGGCGAGCGGGGCAGCAGGCCGGTCGTGGAATTCGTCGCGGTTGGCGGCGACGATCAGTTGCCAGCGGGGATGCGCGTCCCAGGCGATGGCGGCGATGCACACTTCAGATCAGCCCCTTGGCCTTGAGCGAGACATGGCCCTGCCGCCCGATGATAATGTGGTCGTGGACGGTTATCCCAAGCAATCGCCCGGCCTCGGCAATACGGTGGGTGATCTGGATATCGGCGCGGCTGGGTTCGGGTGAGCCGCTGGGGTGGTTGTGTACCAGAATCAGCGCAGCGGCCCCCAGATCTAGCCCGCGCCTGATGACTTCGCGCGGGTGGATTGCGGCTTCATCCAGCGAGCCATCGCCGACATGCTCGTCCGCGATCAGCATGTTGCCGGTGTTGAGGTAGAGGATTCGCACGCGCTCTACATTCAGGTGCGCCATGTCGATGGTCAGGTAATCGATCAGCGCCTGCCAGCTTGCCAGCACCGGCTGATCGCGCACCGCCTGCCGGGCCAGGCGGCGGGTAGCCAGCGCCACGATCTTGAGCGCGGCGGCGCTCGTCTCGCCCATGCCGGGGTGGGCGGCCAAAGTGCGCGGATCGGTGTTGAGCACACCTGCCAGACTGCCGAACCGCTTGATCAGCGCGCGGGCGAGCGGTTTCACATCCTTGCGCGGGATGGCGGTCATCAGCAGGTATTCGATGACTTCGTGATCGCCCAGCGCATCGACTCCGCCGGTCAGCAGCCGCTTGCGTAGCCGCTCGCGGTGACCAGCGGCGTCGTTTACTGCCTCTGTCTTCGCTGGCCCAGTACCGGACGCCGAATCGAACAGTTCCCCATCAGTCACACTTCCATAACCCCGTTGCAGCGCCACCTTGCCCGCAGCATTGCCTTTCGCGGGGCGAGGGCGCAAGTATAGTGCGATGGCGGAATCGCGCGAAGTTCTCCCCGATAGCGAGGATATTACCGGTGAACTGCCTGCACCCGCGCGGCGCAGGGCATGGGCCGTCGTGCTGGGCGCGCTGGGACTGGTCCTGATCGCCGCGCTGGCTGTGCTTTGGCTGAACCGCGATACGATTGCAGGCAACGTCATAGCTGGCCAGCTCAAGCAGATGGGGGTGCCCGCCACCTACCGCATCGAATCGATCGGCCCACAGCGTCAGGTGCTGACGAACATTCTGGTCGGTGACCCGGCCCATCCGGACTTGACCATAGAACGCGCGGAAGTTGAGATCGAACCGCGTTTCGGCACGCCCACGATAGGCCGCGTCACACTGCTGCGGCCCCGGCTGTACGGCAGCTATCGCGGCGGCAAGTTGAGTTTCGGCAAGCTGGACACCTGGTTGTTCAAACCTTCGACCACCCCCTTTCGCCTGCCTGACCTTGACCTTTCGCTGATCGACGGGCGGGCTTTGCTGCTAACCGATAGCGGCGCAATCGGTGCCAAGCTGGAAGGTGCCGGGCCGCTGCGTTCTGGCTTTGCGGGGATTGTCGCACTGACCGCGCCAGAACTGACCGCGCAAGCCTGCCGGGCGAGTAAAGCGACGCTTTACGGCAAGCTTAGCGTCTCGGCAGAGCAGCCGCGTTTCGTCGGTCCGCTCCGGTTGGCGGCGCTTGATTGCCCCGCCAGCGGAATGCGGTTGCGGCAAGCGGGCGCTCAGATCGATGCGACTTTCGACAAGGGCCTGCGCGGCGCGGCGGCGCAAGTGTCACTGGCAACGGGCACACTGGGCGTTGGCGGCGTTGCCACGAAAGGTTTGAACGGATCGGCGCGGCTGACTTACCGGCAGGCGGCGCTGGTGGCGCAATATGACCTGACCGGTCACAACATTTCGGCGGCACAGGCCAGCGCGGCGAATGTGGCGATCAAGGGCCAGCTTCGCGGGCAGGACGGTCTGCGCAGCTTGCAGGCCGATGGTACGCTCAGCGGCAGCGGACTCGCGCTCGGCTCGGCGCTCGACGGCGCGCTGGCCTCGGCACAGCGGGCGGGAGAAGGCAGCCTTGCCGCGCCCTTGCTGGCACGTCTGCGCGGCGCGCTTGCTCAGGAATCGAGGGGCAGCAGCCTGTCTGGCGATTTCGCGCTCCGCCGGGCGAACGGTTCGACCAGTCTGGTCATTCCGCAAGCAGCCTTGCGCGGGGGCAGCGGCAATACCTTGCTGGCCATTTCACGGATGCAATGGGTTTCAGGCGGCGGCGCGCCCCGGCTCGCGGGCAACTTCACAACCGGCGGCGAGGGCTTGCCCCGTATGACCGGGCGCATGGACCGTGACGGGCGCGGCGCGACCACGGTGCGTATGACGATGGCCGAATATACCGCCGGCCCCGCCCGATTGGCGCTGCCCGAACTGGTCGTGGCGCAGGCGGCCAATGGCGGCGTTGGCTTTACCGGCCGTGCGCTGGCCTCAGGCCCGCTCCCCGGCGGCAGCGCGCAAGGGCTGGAACTGCCGCTCGACGGCAGTTGGACGGCGGGCGGCGGGCTGGCCATGTGGCGCGGGTGCCGCAACGTGCGCTTCGCTGCTCTGTCCTATGCGAATCTGACGCTGGATCGGCGTGACATTACGCTCTGCCCGGGCGGCGGCGGCGCGATTCTGCGTTCCGGCCCGTCCGGACTGGCGATTTCTGCGGGGGCGACCACGCTAAACCTCACCGGCAGGCTGGGGGAAACTCCCGTAAGCGTGGCCAGCGGCCCGTTCGGCGTGGCCAAACTGGGGCGCGGCGCGGCGGCGGTCCATGCAGGGGCGCTCGACATTGCACTTGGGCCAGTCGCTACCGCCGCGCGTTTCCGCCTTGCGTCGCTTGATGCCAGCCTGGGTAGCGAAGTCGGCGGCAGTTTTTCCGGCACCGATGTGCTGCTGAATGGCGTGCCGCTCGATGTGCTGGGTGCAAGCGGTCAATGGCGTTACCAAGCCGGGCGGCTCGACGTGACCGGGGCCACATTCCAGGTGCAGGACCGACAGCAGGTCGACCGGTTCAAGCCGCTGATCGCCCGCGACGGCGTGCTTTCGCTGGCCGACAACCACATCACCGCCAGCGCCCGCCTGCGCGAACCGACAAGCGACCGGGCGCTGGCAACTGTTTCCATCGTCCACGACCTGAAGACCGCCAGCGGCCACGCCGATCTGGCGGTCGCTGACCTGCAGTTCGATTCTGCGCTCCAGCCCGATACCTTGTCGCCGTTGGCACTGGGCGTAATCGCCAATGCGCGGGGATCAGTAAACGGCACGGGCCGCATTGACTGGAACCAGCGCGCGGTGACCAGTTCGGGCGAGTTCGCGACCACCGGCCTCGATTTCGCCGCCGCTTTCGGCCCGGTAAAGGGGCTGGCCGGCACCGTGCGCTTCACCGATCTGCTGGGCCTGATCACCGCGCCTGACCAGCAATTGACAATAGCCTCGATCAATCCCGGCATCGCTGTGGAAGGCGGCGTCCTCAGCTTCGAAATGCGCCCCGCATCGGTGCTGATGATCAACGGTGCATCATGGCCGTTCCTTGACGGCCGGATGACCCTGCTGCCCACGCGCATGGTACTGGGCGCTGCGGAACTGCGCCGTTATGAACTGAAAGTCGAAGGCATCAGCGCCGCCAAATTTGTCGAAAAGATGGAGCTGGCCAATATGGCGGCCACCGGCACTTTCGATGGATCATTACCGCTGGTGTTCGATGCCAACGGGGGACGCATTGAAGGCGGCGTGCTGACTGCGCGGCCACCGGGGGGCAATGTCTCCTACGTCGGCGCGCTGACGTATAAGGACATGGGGGCGATGGCCAACTTCGCCTTTCAGGCACTGCGCTCACTTGATTACAAACAGATGCGAGTCGCGATGGACGGCGATCTTGAAGGTGAACTCGTCACCCGCGTGCGGTTTGATGGCGTGACCCAGGGGCAGGGGGCCAAGCGCAACCTGATCACGCGCCAGCTTTCCCGTCTGCCGATCCGCTTCAACATCAACGTGCGTGCGCCGTTCTACCAGCTCATCAGTTCGTTCAAGGCGATGTACGATCCGGCCTACACCGCCGATCCGCGTTCCGTCGGCCTGCTCGATGCACAGGGCAAGCCGGTGTCGGGGCCAAAGCCTGCCGCTCCGCCCATTCTGCCTCCGTCCGCAAAGTCCCAGAATATTCAGCCCCCAGTCAGCGAGAACAAGCGATGACGTATCCAGAATTGACCGACGGCGATCCTGCTGCGATTGTCCCTGCCATGCAGGGGTTTTCTAATCAGGGTCGGCCTTCGGGCCTTCGCAGCAATGCGGTGGCGGTGCTGGTGGGAGGCGCGCTGGCGATGGGTGGATGTGTTTCGGTCAACGCGCCGGACAAGCCGATCGTCATCGAACTGAACATCAACATCAAGCAGGAGGTGATCTATCGCCTCGCCGCCGATGCCGGGGCGACGATAGACAAGAATGCGGGGATTTTCTGATGCTGTCTCGTACCGTTCAATTTCGTTCTGCCGCTGCCGCCGCGTTCATCGCAGCGGCGCTGCTTGCAGGACCAGCGCAGGCGCAGCGCGATCCCGCCTATGCCTCCGCGCGCGCCAGTGGTCAGGTCGGGGAAAAGACCGACGGTTATCTGGGCGTCGTCGGCACCGGCAACGCCGAAGTGCGCCATCTGGTCGATGACATCAACATCAAGCGCAAGGCCGTCTATGCCCAGCAGGCGCAAGCGCAACACGCCACGGTAGAGGAATACGCCTTTACCGCCGGTTGTCTCGCTATCGGCCGCACGGTTTCGGGTGAGAAATATCAGGCGCCCGATGGCTCGTGGAACACCCGTACCAGCGCTGCGCCAGTGCGCGACGACCGCTGCCCCTGATCTGCGCTGCCGCCCTGCTGGAGTGTGCAGGTGCACACCAGCCGGTTGACTCGGCAGACCCCCCCGCCTAAGGGAGCGGCGCCCTCGGCGGGCAGGCTTCGCATGTGCCCGGAAGTCCTTTGAAAAAGGAGCATGGCATGAGCGATAACCAGCCCGAACAGGAACCCATTGGTGAGGACGCGCGGATTGACGCGCTTGAACAGCGGCTTAGCGCCGCTCGCAAGCGGGAAGAACAGCGTAACCAGCCAGCGGCGGGCGCAGAAGGCGATGCAAATTATCGTCTTGGCAACCGTGTGCTGGCTGAACTTATCGGGGGTATCGGTGGCGGCGCGTTCATCGGTTCGGTCATAGACTGGGCCTTTGGCATCAAGTCGCACGCGGGTCTGGTGGTGGTTATGATCCTTGGGATCATAGTCTCCTTCAGGAATATTATCCGGATTTCGAGCCGGCGCCCTGATTGATCCCCTTCAAGGGACCACGATGGGCGCTGTCGTGCATGTATTCAGCAGTTTTAAGAGGGCGGACGTGGCAGCCGAACAGGGCAAAGTCGATCCGATGCACCAGTTCAAGATCGAGCCGCTTTTCGGCACGGCTGACTGGCACATCGCGGGCTATAACATCGCTTTCACCAACTCTGCGTTGTGGATGGCAATCACTACGATTGCGCTCCTGGTCTTCGTGGCTGGCGGCAACAAGCGTGCGCTGGTCCCCGGCCGCTGGCAGATGGCGGTCGAAAGCATGACCGGATTCGTCGATGGGCTGCTGGCCGCCAACATCGGCCCGGCTGGCAAGAAGTACGTGCCGTACATCTTCTCGCTGTTCATGTTCATTCTGTTCTCCAACGTGCTGGGCCTGTTGCCGCTGGGCCTGATCGGGGTTCACCCGTTCACCGCCACCAGCCACTTCACGGTTACCGGTGTGCTGGCGATCGTTTCTTTCGCCATCGTCCTCGTCGTCGGCTTCTGGCGCCACGGCCTGCATTTCTTCTCGCTGTTTGTGCCGCACGGTACGCCGCTGTGGCTGATGTGGCTGATCCCGTTCATCGAACTGATCTCGTTCCTCGTCCGCCCGTTCAGCCTCGCGCTGCGACTGTTCGTGGCCATGATGGCCGGACACGTTCTGCTGGAAGTGCTGTCGAGCTTCGTGATCTCAAGCGCCAATTCTGGCGTGATGTGGGGCGGCATCGTCGGCCTGCCCAGCTTCATCCTGATGATCGCCATCTGCGCTCTGGAAATCCTGGTCGCCGGCATTCAGGCTTATGTCTTCGCACTGTTGACCTCGCTGTATCTCAACGACGCAGAGAATCTTCACTGAGTTTCGCCTTCACTAAGTTTTTCGTCACAACTATCTGAAATTGAAGAAAAGGAGTTTTTGTTATGGAACCTGCAAGCGCAAAGCTGATCGGCGCTGGTCTGGCTGCAATCGGTGCCGGCATGGCCGCCATCGGCGTTGGTAACGTGTTCGGTTCGTTCCTGGAAAGCGCTCTGCGCAACCCCGGCGCGGCTGACGGCCAGCAGGGCCGCCTGTTCATCGGCTTCGCGGCTGCCGAACTTCTCGGCCTGCTGTCGTTCGTCGTCGCGATGATCCTGATCTTCGTCGCCTGATCACGACCTGAATTACCGGACGGGGGCGCCTGACAAGGGTGCTCCCGCCCGTTAATCTACCTGCCGACCCTATTCACCCGCCTGTGTTCTGGTTGAACAGTCAGGCGGGGCGGCCAATCGGAACGGAACGATGCCTCAAATCGCGCAGCTATCCGAAACATACGCCAGTCAGGTTTTCTGGCTGCTGTTGTTCTTCGGGTTCATCTTCTTCGTCATTGGCCGGGGCATGGTGCCCAAGGTCATGGCAACTGTCGAGGCGCGTGGCGGCCAGATCGCCGCAGACCTCGCCGCCGCTGAAGGTGCCCGCAAGGCCGCTGATGCGGAAGAAGAATCATGGCGTCTCCAATCGGCCAGGCAGCGCAGTGAAGCGCAGACGCTGATCGGCAATGCCAAGCTGGATGCCGCCAAGGCGACCGAACTCCGTCTGGCCGATGCCAATCGCGGCATCGACGCTCAAGTTGCTGCGGCCGAAGCCGGGATCGCCACTGCTCGCAGCGGCGCTCTGACAGAACTCGATGCTGTCGCAGCCGACGCGGCCATCGAAATCGTCGCCCGCCTGTCTGGCCTGACGGTTGATGCAAAGGCTGCTGGCGCGGCTGTCAAGGAGGCGCTCAATGGCTGATCTCATCAACCTGCTTGCCGCTGCTGGTCACGCCGCCGCCGAACATGAAGCCGCCGAACCTATCGCACTGGGGTTGACCCCGATGGCATGGGTGGCACTGTCGATGATTTTCCTCTTGGTGCTGATGGTTGTCCTCAAGGTGCCCGCCATGCTGACAGGCATGCTCGACAAGGGCATTGGTGAAATCCGCCAGCAACTTGAAGAAGCCAAGTCGCTCCGCGCCGAAGCTGAAGCCTTGCGGCAGGAATACGCCAACAAGATTGCGAACGCCGAAAAAGACGCGGCGGCCATGCTCAATCATGCCAAGCATGAAGCCGATGCGATCATCGCCAAGGCCGAAGCCGATACCGCAGCGGTCATCACCCGCCGCGAAAAGATGGCGCAAGACAAGATCGCTGCCGCCCAGCTTGCCGCCGTTAACGAACTGCGCGCTCGCGCTGCGGGAGCGGCCACCGCCGCCGCCGCCAGCCTGATCGCTGCCGGTCATGGTGCCAGTGCCGACAAGGCTCTGGTCGATGAGGCGATCAGCGCGATCTGATCGTTTGTTGCCAGTCTGAATTGAGTAAGCCCCCGCCATGTGCGGGGGTTTTCGTTTATGCATGGCTCTAAAAATCCTCCCTGTTCACGAAGTGAATGGGGAGGTGGATCGTCCGCAGGACGAGACGGAGGGGTTTCTTGCGTTGGAAAGATACCCCTCCGTCAGCCCAAGTGGGCTGCCACCTCCCCATTTGTGCTACGCAAAAACAGGGAGGATTTTGCGCGGGTTAAAACGAGTCCTTCGCGCTCCTGAGCGCTGCAAACGTCGCCACTGCATCGCCGCCGCCCCAGCGGGCCTGTACGTCTGCGCTATCCGCGCGCAGGAACGGGTTGGTCGCCAGTTCGCGTTCCAGCCCCATCGGCACCGTCCATTCGCCCCGCGCGCGCATGTCGTTGATTTCGGCAACGTAGGCTTGCAACGCGGCGTTGTCAGGGTCTGCGTGGAGGGCGAAGCGGGCGTTGCTCGCTGTATATTCGTGGGCGCAATAGAGCGTGGTTTCGGGGGGCAGGGCCTTGAGGCGTAGTAGGCTGGCCCAGAACTGTGGCGGGGTGCCTTCAAACATGCGGCCGCAGCCTAGCGCGAACAGGGAATCGCCGACAAAGGCGATCTTGGCGGCGGGCAGGTGATAGGCGATGTGGCCCAATGTATGTCCGCCAACGTCAATTACATGCGCCTCATATTCGCCCAGCCATAGCGAATCGCCATGCACTACTGTGCGGTCGGCATCGGGGATTTTGGCGGCTTCTGCAGCGGGGGCAGAGATCAGGCAGCCGGTTTCAGCCTTGATTGCTTCATTGCCGCCAGCGTGATCGGGGTGCCAGTGGGTGTTCCATATCTGGGTGATGTGCCAGCCCTTGGCATTGGCTTCGCGCAAATATGCCTCGGCGTCGGGCGTGTCGATGCAGGCGGTCTCACCGCTGGCCGGGTCGTGGATCAGATAGCCGTAATTGTCGGAAAGGCAGGCGAACTGGTGAACTTCGAGCATGGGGGTCTCCTTGGCAAGAGACCTTAGCGAGTTTGGGTGAGCGCCATAAGTGCCGATTGAGGTTTCGCGCGGAGACGCGGAGAGCGCGGAGTTTGTTGTCTCCATGCCTTCGAGTATCAGCGCAACCGATTCATCACAAAACTTTCGTCATCCCCGCGAAGGCGGGGATCCATCTCCGACGTTGCGCCAATCACATGGCCCGGAGATGGGTTCCCGCCTTCGCGGGAAAGACGAAGGTGTTCATTCTGCGCGAACCAAACAAAAGGCCCGCCCGCTCGTGAGAGCGGACGGGCCTTTGTTATTCATACGCTTGCGCGAAGAAGGCTTACTTCTTGGCCTTCAGCGCCGCGCCGAGGATGTCGCCCAGCGATGCGCCGGCATCCGACGAACCGTACTGTTCCACGGCTTCCTTCTCTTCATGGAGCTGACGCGCCTTGACCGAGAAGTTTGGCTTTTTCGAACGATCGAAGCCGGTAACCATAGCATCCAGCTTCTGGCCGACCTGGAAGCGATCGGGACGCTGTTCGTCACGATCACGGCCAAGGTCCGAACGCTTGATGAAGCCGGTCGCGCCGTCTTCGCCAGCCTGCACTTCGAGGCCGCCATCGCGGACTTCGAGGATGGTGACGGTGACAACTTCGTTCTTGCGGAGCGTGCCGCCGGTCGAGGCAGCAACGCCGCCAGCCGCCGGAGCGCCCTTTTCAAGCTGCTTCATGCCAAGGCTGATGCGTTCCTTTTCGACATCGACGTCGAGGACCACGGCCTTGACTGGCTCGCCCTTGCGATGCAGCGCCAGCGCGTCTTCGCCCGAGATGCCCCAGGCGATGTCCGACATGTGAACCATGCCGTCAACGTCGCCGTCGAGGCCGATGAACAGGCCGAATTCAGTGGCGTTCTTGACTTCGCCTTCAACGATGGTGCCGATCGGGTGCTTGTCAGCAAAGTCGCCCCACGGGTTCGACTGAGCCTGCTTGAGGCCCAGGCTGATGCGGCGCTTGTCCGAATCGACTTCGAGAACCAGAACTTCGACTTCCTGGCTGGTCGAAACGATCTTGCCGGGATGGACGTTCTTCTTGGTCCAGGACATTTCCGAAACGTGGACCAGGCCTTCGATGCCCGATTCCAGTTCGACGAATGCGCCGTATTCGGTGATGTTGGTGACAACGCCCGACAGCTTCGCGCCGACCGGGTACTTGGCGGCAACGCCGTCCCAAGGATCGCTTTCCAGCTGCTTCATGCCAAGGCTGATGCGCTGCGTGTCCTGATTGATGCGGACGATCTGCACCTTGACGGTATCGCCAATGGCGATGACTTCGCTCGGGTGGTTGACGCGCTTGTAGCTCATGTCGGTGACATGCAGCAGGCCATCGATGCCGCCGAGGTCAACGAACGCACCGTAATCGGTGATGTTCTTGACAACGCCGTCAATGATCTGCCCTTCGGCAAGGTTCAGGATCAGGCCCGAACGCTGTTCAGCGCGGGTTTCTTCCAGAACGGCACGACGCGAAACAACGATGTTGCCACGGCGGCGATCCATTTTCAGGATCTGGAACGGCTGCGGCATGTCCATCAGCGGCTGCACGTCGCGAACCGGGCGAATGTCGACTTGGCTGCCGGGCAGGAAGGCCACGGCGCCGTCAAGATCGACGGTGAAGCCGCCCTTGACCCGGCCAAAGATCACGCCTTCAACGCGCTTGCCTTCGCCAAATTCGCTTTCCAGCTTGTCCCAGGCGGCTTCGCGGCGGGCGCGGTCACGGCTGAGCATTGCTTCGCCGTCAGAATTTTCAACGCGGTCAACGTAAACTTCGACTTCGTCGCCCACGGAAAGACCGTGTGGCTGGCCGGGCATGGCGAATTCGCGCAGGGCCACGCGGCCTTCGCTCTTCAAGCCAACGTCGATGACGGCCTTGTCGTTTTCAATTGCAGTGATCGTGCCCTTGACGACGCGGCCTTCAAAGCCACCGCTGGCGGCTCCGCCAAGCGATTCGTCGAGCATTGCCGCGAAATCGTCGCGGGTCGGGTTTGCCAAAGAGGCCATGTAGTTACGTTCCCAGTATTGATTTTTGCCGGCCAGGCGGTTGGTTCCGCCGGTCTTTTCACCACGCCTGCACCATGCGGGACGTGGGGCTAAGAAGCCGAAGTCTCCGCCCGGCCGGATGCCGTGGCAGAGGTCTGTGGGGCAGGTATGCCTTGGGGACTCGGCGCGCTTAGTTGCAAATGCCCCGGAAAGCAAGGAAATTGGGGTGGGTGAGGGGAGGGGTGGAAGGGTTCGCGCGGAGACGCGGAGAAGCGGAGGAGAGGCGCCTGCGCCGCAGTCTATGGTTTGGCGAGGAATAGCAGGCGTGGGAGATTATCGGTTTTTCGCTGACGAATGAGCGGCTTGGCATTCCGCGCTATCATATGGTCCGCGCGGCGGCTAGCGGGCAGGCTCTGGCGGCCGCAGATGCGCTGTGGGGGCCGGCCGCTTAACGCTGCTGGCGGGTGCTCGCGCGTTCCAGCAGGCGCACTGGCACGCGGCGGACATTGCTGGCCTTGCCGGCGATATGCAGCATCAGCTTGTCCACCAGCATTTCCCCGGCGGCCTGAAAGTCCGGCTCGATCGTCGTCAACGGGGGCGAGGCATGGGCGCCTGCATGGATGCCGTCAAAGCCCACCAGCCCTACTTGAGCGGCGGGTTGCCTGCCGTGTTCGCGCAGTTCCTCCATCGCGCCCAGTGCAATCTGGTCACAGACGCAGAACACCGCGTCGAAGGGCTTGCCTGATGCGATCAGCGCGCGGATCGCCTTGCGGCCTTGTTCCTCGCGCGGGAGGGATTCGTCTATCTCTGCAAGACGCGGTGTCAGCCCGGCGTCGCGCATGTGCTGCGCATAGCCGTCATAGCGTTCCTTGAACTGGCGTTGCGGAGAGTTTTCCGCTGCCATGCAGACGATGTCGCGGTATCCGCACGCGATCAGATGGCGCGCAGCGAGCATTCCGCCTTCGTGATTGTCGCTGCGGATCCAGTCGAGGTCGTCAAACGGCGATCCCCAGCAGACCATGTGCGCGCCTGCATTGGCAAGGTCGCGGAAATATTCCCACGCGGGGCGGTTCGCGGTCGTACCGATGACGATCATGCCATCAGCCTTGCGCTGTTCCTCATACTGGCCTGACAGGCTCTCGGGGCTGTCCTGATAGGACACCAGCGTTTCGTGCCCGCGAGCAGACGCTGCGGCGCAGATGTTGCCCAGCAGCGAGTGATAGAACGGGTTGACGTGAGCGCGCTCCCCGCCATCGCGGCAAATGACGACTACGGCCAGCGTGCCGGTCCTGCCCGTGCGCAGTCGCGCCGCGTTTTCATCGACATGATAGTTGAGTTGCCGCGCCGCGTCGGCCACGCGGGCGCGGGTGGCAGAACTGACCACGGTATCACCGGCCAGCGCGCGCGATACGGTCGACTGGCTGACACCCGCCAGCGCCGCCACATCGAAGGATGTCACGCGGTATTGCCGTGCCGGTTTGTCTGTTGCGTCCCCCATGAAGGGCGCTTTAGAGCAATTGGGGACCAAGCAGCAACAACAGCTTGCCGTCGATAGCATCGCCCATCTCGCGCCGCCCTGCGATGAAGCTGGCAAGGGCCGGGCGGGGCACGCGGTGGACGGTTATATTCTCGCCGTCAGTGCCGCCGCCGGGGCCAACCTTTTCAAGATCATGCGCGCGCAGCAGGGTATAACTTTCGCTGAGCATTCCCGGCGATGACCAGTATTCGCCCAGCGGTTCCATCCGGCCCGCGCGATAGCCGGTTTCCTCTTCCAGCTCGCGAGCGGCGGCGGCGATGTCTTCCTCGCCGACAACGTCATCGTGGTCCCCGATCAGCCCGGCGGGCAATTCGATGCAGTTGCAGCCAAGCGGCACGCGGAACTGTTCGACCAGGATAACGTGATCCTCAGCGTCGATCGCCACGATTACAGCCGCACGAATGCCCCTCGCACGGCTGACGTATTCCCACTTACCGTCCACCTTCGCGGTGATGAAGCGGCCTTGCCAGACGATTTCTGTCATATGAGGTGAGCCTTAAACTTCGATCAGCCGGTCGGGCAGTTCGTTGATATCGTCGCCAGCACGCGGGAAATGCTCGGCCAGCACCGCGCCCACGCGCTCCACCGCCGCGACAATTCCGTCGGCCATGCGCCCGTCCTTCAATGCGGACAGCATGGCCGCCAGCGCCTCGCCCCAGACTTCGGGCGTGACTTTGGCGGCAATCGCGGCGTCGGCGACAATCTCGGCCCGACGCTCGGCAAGCGAAAGGTAGATGAGAATGCCGGTGCGCCCTTGCGTGCGCCGTTCCGCCCCCACCTTGAAGCACATGACCGCACGGGCTCGAACGCGCGCATGGCGGATCGAGCGGGGCACCATCCATACGCGCAAGGGGCGGTAGAGCAGGATCAGCCAGACGCCGATGAACTTGAGCATGGCAACTACGGCAGCGACCTCGAACAAGGCACGCGGCGACCAGACGCTGGCCCAGTTGCCCGTCAGCCAGTCCCACAGGCCAAGATAGAACCCCGGCGCGATGGCCAGTGCGGTCAGCGCCAGCATCGCCGCCGTGGCGCTCCACACCAGCGCCGCGTCGGCATAGTCATCCGACCGCTCGGCCAGAATGGTGACGATCTCTCCCGCCGTGTTGCCTTCCGCAAGGCCAACGGCATCGCTCACCCGCTGGCGGTCTGCATCGGTCATCGCGTGTATTCTTGCCATGCCTGCGTCCCTTACCAGCTTCCCGACGCGCCGCCGCCGCCAAAGCTGCCACCGCCGCCGGAAAAACCGCCACCGCCGCCTCCGCCCCAATCGCCTCCGCTGCTTCCGCCTCCGCCCCGGCTCATGCCATCAAGCACGTTCCACAGCACGATCGGCCCCAATCCACTTGACTGATAGCTTGATCCGCCGCGCGACCGGCGGATCATCGGCAGCACGATGAACAGAAAGATGAAGCCCAGCCACATGAGCGCCGGAATAACCTCGTTGCCCTTGGACTTCACGGGCACGGGCTGGGCGGCGATCTTACGGGCCTCGTCCTCGGGCAGCACGAGCTGGTTAATCACTGCGTCGACCCCCGCCTCGATCCCGCCGGGCATGTCGCCCGCCTTGAAACGGGGCAGCATCTGCTGCTGGATGATCAGCGTGGAAAAGCCGTCAGTCAGCACGCCTTCCAGACCATAGCCAATCTCGATGCGAACTTTGCGCTCCTTTGGCGCGACCAGCAGGATCGCGCCGTTGTTGGTCGCCTTTTCACCGATGCCCCAGGCGCGGCCAAGCTGATAGCCATAGTCGGCGATGTCATAGCCTTGCAGGTCCGGCACCGTCGCCACCACCAGCTGGCGGTGCGATTGCTGCTCGAGCGCGGCGAGTTTCTGGTCAAGCCGGGCCGCTTCGTCAGCCGGAATGATATGCGCCGCATCCACCACCCGGCCAGTCAGCGCCGGAAAGGCTGTGGCCGGGATGGACTGACCATAGGCCAGCCCGGCACACACCAGCGCCAAGGCGGCGGCCAGCCATGCCAGCCACCGCCCCGTCAGTTGCGCCGTGCGGGAATCCAAGGTCAGGTACTCGCCCGTCAGAGCTTGCCTTCAAGGCTGGGCGCGACTTCGGCGCCGGGCGTAGCCGCCTGATAGCTGGCCATCGGCTTGGCCCCGTAAAATACCTTGGCCCCCAGAGCGTCGGGGAAGGTGCGGATGGTGGTGTTATAGCTCTGCACGGCGGCGTTGTAGTCACGGATCGCTACGCGGATGCGGTTTTCCTGACCCTCAAGCTGGCCTTGCAGCATCTGGTAGTTGGTGATGCTCTTCAGCTCGGGATAAGCCTCGGTATTGGCGAGCAGGCGGCCAAAGCCTGCCAGCGAGCCGGAAAGCTGGTTCTGCGCGTCCTGAAACGCCTTTACCTTGGCCGGATCGGTCAGATCGTCGGCAGTTATCTGGATGCTGGTGGCCTTGGCCCGTGCCTCAACCACGCCGACGAGGATGCCCTTTTCCTGATCGGCGGCACCCTTGGCCACGGCGGCCAGATTGGGGATCAGGTTGGCGCGTTCCTGAAAGGCGGCCTGAACGTCGCCCCACTTGGCCTTGGCGGCTTCCTGGGCGGTGGGCACGCTGTTTATGCCGCAACCGGCAAGGCTGGCGGCAGCCACGCCAACGGCAAGTGTGCGGAAAGTGTGGCGGAAAGTCGATGCAGACATCGGCAGTGGTTCCCTCTCAACGCTGCGGACCTGGCCGCAACCCGTTGGAATGTAGCGCGCGCGGGCCTGCGTTCAAGCGGCGAGGGAAAACAAAACGGCGGTTTACTGATGTAACCATTTACCGTGCGGCCCAGACAGCCGTTGTGACGATGGCGCATAGGTGGCAAACCGGACGCTAGACGTTTCAGCCCAGACGTTTCAACAGGGTAGGGGGAAAGTCCATGCTTCAGGAATTCAAGGCCTTCATAGCGCGCGGTAGTGTGCTCGATCTCGCCGTCGGTGTCATCATCGGCGCGGCCTTTGGCAAGATCGTCACCTCGCTTACTGACGACATCATCATGCCGGTGATCAGCACGGTGACCGGCGGCATGGATTTCACCAACAAATTCGTCGTGCTGGGCCAGATCCCGGCGGGCTATGCCGGGCCGTTGACTGATTATGCGGAACTGAAAAAGGCTGGCGCAGTGCTGCTGGGCTATGGCTCATTCGTCACGGCGATCATCAACTTCGTGATCATGGCCTTTGTCATTTTCCTGATCGTGCGGCAGGCCAACAAGCTGATGCCGCCGCCCGTTGAGGCACCCGCCGGGCCGAGCGAAGTCGATCTGCTGACAGAGATCAGGGATTCGCTGAAAAAGGCCTGATTTCAGGCAGTTTGTTTTGCAAAAGGGCGGGGCGCGAGTTCCCGCCCTTTTCTTTTGGCAAATGCGCCCTATATTGGTTCGCGTCGGCTTCGGCCGAATATGGTGATAAATTGCGGCGTATAATAGATGCAGCGGACCCGGGGGCAGTACCCGGCGGCTCCACCACCACTACATCGCTTTCAGCGGTGGCCCTGTTGTCGCAGGGGTGATGATGGGGCCGAACCAGGATCGACGTGTATTGAAAGGCGCTGTTTTTGCCCGGGCTGAGTAACCTGATTCAAGGCTCAAAACTCACAAGTGCCAACGACAACGAAGCACTCGCAATCGCAGCGTAATGTGACGGCTTAACGGCCTGAATTTACAAAGCTAAAGCGCGGTTGGACCGACCGGGCAACAGAACGGATTCCAGCGGCCCGGGGGGTGCCGGGCAACAGAAACCCCTCACCGTTTTTGAGCGATGAGTGCGCCCGGACCGCCCCTCTTGCTGAACGGCGCGTGGGCCGGGCAACAGAACCACCCCACTTTTCGAGTATCACGTTCGCTCCCGGAGCGCCCTTCTTATAGATGCGTTCGGCGTCCGATCACCTTGTTGTAGTTGTCGCGCGCCGTCCGATCTGCATTGCCTACAAATAGCTATGCGCGTACATCTGCCACAGCTCCGGTGCTGGTAGACCCGCCGTCCGGCACGAATTCCGAACTACGGCGAGATGTCAGGTTCGGCGGGGCCGTTTCATTTTTACGCCGTCAACACCAGCGATGCCCCTTGCCTGTTACTCACCGCGAATAGGCGTCTTGTAATCATATTGAACGATTGTTGCCGCCGTTCTCGATCACTCGAACGCTTTCCGGTCTGCCTCGACCCGTTCCCGTTCCCGCTCGGCATTTTCGTATTTCAGGCAATCGATCACCTTGGCGCCGGCCATGAACACCGCGCCGGTCGTGGCCAGGAACAGCAGCTTGCCGCCAAAGCCCGGATATTGATCAAGGTAATGCGCGCCGCGCGCAGTCGCGCCCAGGGCCAGCGCATAGATGATGACAAATGCCTCAAAGCGCGTCTTGATAATGAACAGTCGGCGCAATTTGCGGAGCATCGTCAACCTCGTTGTGATGAGTCATTCACTGCAACGATCATGCCACTGGCTCAAATCCGCGCAAGTTAAAGGTTAACGCAGGGCTAACTGTAAAGCCCGCCGACAAGGCCGGTGAACAAAGATCAGGCCGACAATAACCGCGCCACTGCGACGAATTCGTCGACCGTCAGTGTCTCTGCCCGGCGTTGTGGGTCTATGCCGAGCGTTTCCAGTGCCGCGAGCGCGCCCGGCATGCCCTTGAGACTCTGGCGCAGCATCTTGCGGCGCTGGCCGAACGCCGCCTCGGTCACGCGCTCCAGAATTTTGGCTGAGACGCCTTCCGGCATGGCCTTGGGCACGACATGAATGATGGCCGACATGACCTTGGGCGGCGGGGTGAAGGCGCTGCGGTGGACTTTCATCGCGACTTTGGCCTCTGCGCGCCACTGGGCCAGTACCGCGAGCCGCCCATAGCTTGACGGGCCTGCTTCGGAGACGATCCGGGCCGCGACTTCCTGCTGGAACATCAGCGTCAGCGAAGTCCAGCGGGGCGGCCACGCCTCTCCGCCCAGCCAGCCGGTGAACAGATTGGTGCCGACGTTGTAAGGCAAGTTAGCGACGATGGCGTAAGGTTCGTCGATCAGGGTAGCGGGGTCTATCCGTGTCGCGTCACCGTGGATGACGCGCAACTGATCGGGGAAGGCTGCCGACAATTCTTCGAGCGCGGGCAGGCAGCGCATGTCCATTTCTATGGCGGTCACGCGCGCTCCGGCCCGCAGCAGTGCGCGCGTCAATCCGCCGGGGCCGGGGCCGATTTCCAGCACCGCCCGGCCATCAAGCTTGCCGGGAATAGCGGCGATCCGGTCAAGCAATTGCTCATCGAACAGGAAGTTCTGGCCCAGTGCCTTGGACGCGAACAGGCCATGACGGTTGATGACTTCGCGCAGCGGCGGCAGATCAGGCATTGCTGCGCCGGTCACGGAGATGTCCAAGCCTTTACGAGCGGTTCCGGGCAGAATCCCGCCGGATCACCAAGTGAAACGGCGAGCGCCCGCATGGCGATCAGTTGTAGTCGATGACAGCGTCGCGGCGAAGATCGCGCAGATAGGCCTGGGCGCGCTTGTTCACCCGGTCATCTTCCATCTGCGACATCATGTCGTCAAAGGTGGGGCCGTTATCAACTTTGGGATCATCGCGCCCGCACAGCATCAGCACGCGCACGCCGTCCTTGATCGAACCGAATGGTGGAGATGTTTCACCGATGGACAGCGTCAGGATTGATTCCTGGATCGGGCCGGGCAAATCGCGCGCCTTGACCTGATCATTGGCGACTACCGACGCGCCAACGCCCTGCGCCACGGCATCGACTGCGCCGCAGCCCTTGGCGCTCTTCATGGCGGCGGCGAACTCGCTTGCCCGCTTTGTGGCGTCCGCCTCGGTGGTACCGGCGGGGAAATCGATGGAAATCTGTTTCAGCGCCAGCAGCGCATCGCGCGGATCGGCGGTGAGCACCTGCCGCTTGTCGATCAGGTAAAGGATCGAAAAGCCGCCGGGAATCGCCACCGGACCGACCAGTTGGCCGGGGGTAAGCTGCTGCGCTGCCGTGCCCAGTTCGGCGGGAAGCTGGGCCAGCCTGATCCAGCCAAGATCGCCGCCCACAGCCGCAGTTGATGCTTGCGAGTATTGCCGGGCGTAAGCGACAAAGCTGCCGCCCTGCCTGATCTGGTCGATGATCTTCTTGGCGTTTTCCTGCGCCGCAGCGGCATTTTCAGGCGTCGCGGCAAGGAAGATTTCGCCGATGCGATACTCATCCGTACCCTTCGCAGCCTTCAGCCGGTCAAGGTTTTCTTTCACTTCTTCTTCGGAAACATTGACGAACGGCTGCACGTTGCGGCGCAAGAGGCGCTGCCAGGCCAGTTCGCCGCGAATCTGATGTTTGAGCGAGGCTGCGGACGAGCCGACTTTCGTCAGATAGGCATCCATTCCCCGTGGGTCTTTGGGGAAATTCTGGCCTGCCACACGGCCATAGCTGGCATTGACCTCGTCATCATCAATGTCGATGTCCGATGCCTTGGCGGCCTGAATCTGCAAGGTTTCGTCAATCAGGTTGCGCAAAACCTGCAGACGCAGGCGCTGCATTTCCTCTGGCGGAACCTTGCCCTGGTTGGCGGCGACGATCAGGGCCAGCCTCTGGTCAACATCGGTGCCGGTGATGATGTCACCATTGACGATGGCCGTGGCGTGGCGGTGGTTGGGATCGTTGGTGCCATAAATCGTGGCATTGTCCGGGATCACGATCGCCCCTTGCGGAGCGGCCCCGCCACCTGCACCCACATCCTGCCCGTGTGCGGCCGCAGTGATGACGGCGGCGCTCATGCCCAGCAGCAGAAATGCACGGCCCGTAATGGTCTTGCGCGAAAACAGCTTCACCGTGATCCAATTCCCGTATGCAGCAACGCAGTGTTGCCTGAATAACCTATGTTGCTTTGTCGCGGTGCGGCTGAACCTGACATGAGCATCCGGCGCGGGCGATAGCGCGTTTGCCGCGGTCTGGAAACAGGAAGATTGGGTCATTTGCCCTCTACCCCTAGCGCAGCCCCAGATTACGCAGCGAGAGGTGAAGCTGAAAAGTATTGCCGCGCCGCGCGTCGCCAGTCGCCACGTAATCGCGCCGCCAGGTGAGTGCAATGTCGAGGCATTCGTCGGTATAGGCCACGCCGACCCGGGTACGGAGCGGCTGGAAACGGTCTGGCGCCGGGGTAATTGCCGGATTGGGCGGGGTCAGATTGATCACGCCAGACCCGAATAGCGACCAGTAATGGGCAAAAGCCACGCGCGCGGAAAAGCGCAGTTCCTCGCGGTCCTGAAGGTCTTCCACCGTGGTAATATTGCGGTTGAGCCGCAGATAGCCGACTTCCACATAGGTCTTCTGGCTGCCTATGGTTGCGTCGAATTCGTTGCGGCGCACTGCGAACGAATCCTTGTCGAGCCGGAAGCGGTGGGTGAGCTTGACGAAATCCTTGAAGCGGACTTCGGTGCGGCCGACAACATCGGACACCCGTCCATCAAGGCCCGTTCCGGCGGGAAACAGGGCGGGCTTGCTGGTCAGGCGATAGGACTGGCCGATGGTGGTATCCACCCGCCAGTTCGGTCGCTGCCAATGCCAGTCAAACCCGTAAGTGAACCGCACGCCGTCCTCTATCCGGTCATAACCGGGAAAACGGTTCAGCGCGAACAGGTTGGAGTCTTCAAGATCAATCGCCCGCGCATCTTCGTTGGGGATGGACAGGTTCTTGAGCGTCGGGCTGGCGACCATCTGAATACGCGGCGTAAGTATCTGCGAACCGCCAAACAGGCTTCCCACCAGCGGCCATTTGACGTCAACCGCCGCTGTGGCAATGCCGCGCGTCTGCCAACCGGGCAGCCCGCGATAGCTGGCGGTTGCGGTCAGCAGATTGTCGGACGAATGGTATGCGTCTCCGCGAACCAGCGCCGTGAATGTAACCAATTGGCCGAGCGACGTCAGCTTGGTCAGATCCCACTTCGCTCCGGCAAAGGCGCGCTGGGTGTCTTGTCCGGTGGTGCGGGAAATCGCCAGACTGTTGAGCTGGATTTCAAACCGGCCGCCCAGCAGAGGGTCGGCAAAGCGGCGGCGGTAGTCGATCACTGGCAACGCGATCGGCACCAGCCCCTGCCGGTCGCCCACCCGCAAGGTCTGCGTCGCCCAGCCGGAAATCGACAGGTAGCTGTTATCGTTTATATGTTCGAGGTCGAAGGTGGAGCGTAAGCGGTCATCGCGGCTGATGTCATAGCGCCGCAGGAACGTGCGATCGCTGGCAAGGCGCAGCGATGTCGTCAGGCTCCATTCCGGGCTGAACTGGAAGCGGCCATTGGCATAAAGATAGCCGCGAAATTCGGTCGACCGCGTCGGAGTTGTCCCGGCAACCGGGATCAGCGCGCTGCGCGTCGCATAGCCGGTCACCTGAAACGCGCCCTTGTCTACCAGCGCGCGATACTGGGCCGAGAGCATCGGCGCGGCCTGGGTAAAGATATAGCCTGTCAATGACAGGTCGCTGTTGTTGCCCAGCCGTTGATACCAGGTGTCGCTGAACTGGATGCCGTTCGAGGCCGACAGCGCCACGTCAGGGATCAGCAGGCCGTTGATGGCACGACCGTCAGTCGCCAGCACAAGGCCGGGCATCGGCAACAACGGAATGCCGAAGAACACCATTCTGGCACCGCGAAAGCGCAAGTTGTGCTTGGCCTCGTCATACGTGACCTGCTTTGCGTCCACTTGCCAGCTGGGCTTCTTGGGGCAACCGTCGTCACCTTCCACCGCGCAGCCGCTATAGGCGGCCATCGTCAGTACAATATTGCCGCTGGCGTCGCGCGTGCCTGTCTCAGCGGCGAGTCTCCCGCCTTCGCGCAGCGCGATCAGCAGGTTCTGCATCGCCCCGGCCTTGAGGTCGCTGGTCAGCTCTACCTTGTCAGTAAACAACTGATTGCCGCTGGCATCGACCAGCCGGACATTGCCCGTCGCCAGTATCTCGCCACTGTTGCGGTTCCAGGTGACAGTGTCCGCGCGCACCGATTCGTCATTGCGCCGAAGCACGACATTGCCGGAAGCGGTCACCCGCTCGGAATCATAAGCGTATTCGACCTTGTCAGCCTCAAAAGCGACAGGTCTATCGCTATCCAGCGCGCCAGCGAACGGGGTAGGTGCGGGGGGAGGCAACGGATTGACCGCCGCGTCGATCGGGCGGACCTGTTCCGAGCCGGAATCCTGGGCCTGTGTTTGGGCCTTAGCGGTCTGGCTCAGCGGGAAGAGGCAGAGCAGCGCTGCCCCTGCCAGCCAGGGCTGCAAGCGGCGCGGCGAAGCTTGCAGCGGAAACATCGAAACACAGGGCATCACTTGCCTATCGCATTGCCCGCGCTTAACTGCAATCCGCCTCGACGGTCCTTTTGCGCATTCGTCGTCGCAAGGGCAGACCAGACCTGAACGCAGGCCCCGGATTTTAAGCGGAGATTTCATGAACATCACGTTTGTTGCCAAGCTCGATCCTGCCGCGCGGCTGGTTGCCCGGCTGGTCGATCAGGATGCACTGCCCGCCGGACTCGATCCGGTCATGGCCGCAGGGGCCAAGGCCTCGCGCTTTTCCGGCAAGGCAGCGCAAGTGTTCGAAGCGTTCGTACCGGGCGGCACCGGGGCCGTGCGCCGGGTGCTGGCCGGGCTGGGTGACAAGTCCTCGGCTGACCGGGTTTCCGCGCTGGAACGCGCTGGCGCGGCGCTGACGGCGAAATACCTGACTTCGGGCGAAACGGAACTGACCATCGATTTCGCCGACACTAATCTTTCGGGCGAAGCAGCGGCCTCTGTCCTGCTCGGCGCGCGGTTGCGGGCCTGGCGGCATGACATCTATCGCACTAAGTTGAAGGATGATCAGAAGCGCTCACTTTCCGCGATAATTGTCGTCAATGCGCCTGAGGGCACTGAGGCCGCGTGGCACAGCGCGGCGGCGGTAGCCTCCGGGGTGGAGTTCACCCGCGAACTGGTGACTGAACCGGCCAACGTGATCTATCCGGAAAGCTTCGTCGCCCGCTGTCAGGCGCGTATGGCGGAAACCGGGCTGGAACTGACCGTCCTTGATGAAGCCGAAATGCGGGAGCTTGGTATGGGCGCGTTGCTGGGTGTGGCGCAAGGCTCTGCCCGCTCGCCGCGCCTGCTGGCGATCAAGTGGAACGGCGGGCGCAAGGGCGAAAAGCCGATGGCTTTCGTCGGCAAGGGCGTGACGTTTGATACCGGCGGCATTTCGCTGAAACCGCCTGCGGGCATGGAAGACATGAAGTGGGACATGGGCGGGGCAGGGGCCGTCGCTGGCGCGATGCTGGCGCTGGCGCTGCGCGGCGCAAAGGCCAACGTGATCGGCGTCTGTGGACTGGTCGAGAACATGCCAGACGCCAATGCCCAGCGGCCGGGCGACGTCGTTACTTCGATGTCCGGCCAGACGATCGAGGTTATCAATACCGATGCCGAGGGGCGTCTGGTGCTGTGCGATGCGCTGACCTGGGTGCAAAAGCGCCATGCGCCATCCGCTATCGTCGATCTGGCGACGCTGACCGGCGCGATCATCGCGGCACTGGCGCACGAATATGCCGGATTGTTCAGCAATGACGATGACTTGTCCGAAAAGCTGACCGCCGCCGGATCTTCCTCTGGCGACCGCTTGTGGCGTTTTCCGATGGGGCCGGCCTATGACAAGATGATCGACAGCCCGATTGCCGACATGAAGAACACTGGCGCGCGCTTTGGCGGCTCGATCACCGCGGCGCAGTTCCTCGCCCGGTTTATCGACAAGGGCACCCCCTGGGCGCATCTCGACATTGCCGGGACTGTCTGGGCGGACAAGCCTGGCACGACGTGGGACAAGGGCGCAACCGGCTTTGGCGTGCGCATCCTTGACCGCTTCGTGCGCGACAATCTTGAAGCCTGATGGGGGCTTGAAGGGCTGATGCGCGTCGATTTCTATCAGGTCGGCAGCGATCCCGCCGAAACGGTGGTGGCGCTGATCGCGCGCAATACGCTGAAGGCGGGCAAGCGGCTGCTGGTCGTTGCCAGCGAGCCTGACCGGCTTGATCGGATCAGCAACGCGCTGTGGGGCAGAAGCGACACATTCCTCGCCAATGGCCGCGCCGGGGCGGGGCATGAGGCTCGCCAGCCGGTGCTGCTGTCGGAAACGCTGGAGGCCACGAATGGCGCGAGTTTTCTGGCGCTGGCCGATGGTACATGGCGCGCGCCGGATGGCTTTGATCGCGTTTTTCTGGTGTTCGACAACTCCACGATTGACCATGCGCGCGGCGTCTGGCGCGAACTTGGCGGGCAGGATGGAACCGAGCGGCATTTCTGGAAACAGGAGGGCGGGCGCTGGATCGAAGCGGCCTGACACTTGTCGGTCAGCCTGTGAAACCGCCGCGCTACCTTGCGGCGCAGCATTTTCCCGGCTAGGGGCGCGCCACTTTACAACATAACTCGATCACACCTCGCCCAGTAAAACTGCACTCTAAGGAACCTGACATGGCGGTTACCCGCACTTTTTCGATCATCAAGCCCGATGCCACCCGCCGCAACCTGACCGGTGCGGTCACGGCCACGCTGGAAAATGCCGGCCTGCGCGTCGTCGCTTCGAAGCGCATCCACATGAGCCGCGAACAGGCTGAGGGCTTTTATGCCGTGCATAAGGAACGCCCGTTCTTTGGCGAACTGGTTGATTTCATGATCAGCGGCCCGGTCGTCGTTCAGGTGCTGGAAGGCGAAAACGCCATGCAGGCCAACCGCGACATCATGGGCGCCACCAACCCCAAGGACGCCGCAGAAGGCACGATCCGCAAGCTGTTCGCTGAATCGATCGAAGCCAACACCGTCCACGGATCAGACAGCGACGAAAACGCCGCCATCGAGATCGCCTATTTCTTCAAGCCCGAAGAAATCGTCGGCTGATTTCGCTGCTAGCGCGAAAAATGAGAGGCCGCTGGAGTGATCCGGCGGCCTTTTTCGTTGATCGCAGGGTGTTGGCAGGCCTATCGCTACGATCAAAGGAGCATTCAATATGCAGAACATGGGTGACGGAAGCTGTCCCTTCGAATTCAACTTCGATGAAAAGACATTCAAGCCCGGCGATACGGTCAGTTACCGCGTGTCGACGATGGACGAATTCCCCTTCATGGGCGAATTGCTGGAAGTGCATGACGATTACGTGGTGATTGCGGGCGATCCGCTTAACCCTGAAACCAAATATCGCGGCACTAGGGAAAGCCGCCCTTTGGTGGATGGCAGCCAGATTTAAGCGGCGGGCGCGCCACTCACCAGTGCCGCAAGGCAGCGCGAATAAAGCTGGTGTTCCGCAATCAGCACCCGCCCGGCCAGACTGTCCGCCGTGTCGCCGGGAAGGATCGCCACCGCCGTCTGGCCAAGCGCGGGGCCGGCGTCGAGGTCGGCAGTCACCAGATGGACGGTGCAGCCGCCGTGGCTGTCGCCAGCTTCCAGCGCCCGGTCATGTGTATGCAGGCCGGGATATTTCGGCAGCAGGCTGGGATGGATGTTCATCATCCGGCCTTGCCAACTGGCGACAAACTCTGCCGTCAGGATGCGCATGTATCCGGCCAGCGCGACGTATTGCGCGCCGCTGGCCCGGATGGCGGCGTCCATCGCCGCGTCATGATCGGCGCGGGCCATGCCCTTGTGGGCAAGCGCGAAGGTCGGCACGCCTTCACCGCTGGCCAGACGTAATCCGCTGGCATCGGGATTGTTGCTGGCGACCAGTACGATCTCGAACGGGCAATCCTCGGCCCGGCTAGCATAGAGCAGCGCTGCCATGTTGGTGCCGTCGCCCGAAATCAGCACGGCGACTTTCGCGCGGTTCATTCAGGGATTCCCGGCACTGGTACGATCAGCTGGCATGGGTGGCCGACCAGCTTTCCCGCGCGCTCCACACTTCGGCGCTGCCTTGAACGGTACAGCCGCGCGGGCCGGTTTCGATGGCGCCGATGACGTGGACCTGCTCTCCCGCAGCCTCAAGATCGGCGGTAACACTGGAGACATCGTCGGCGGAAACCGCCAGAACCATGCCGATTCCGCAGTTGAAAGTGCGGGCCATTTCCTCAGGCTCGATGTTCCCCTGCGCTTGCAGGAAGGCCATCAGCCGGGGCTGGAGCCAGCTTCCCGCGTCGATCACCGCGTGTAGGCCTTCGGGCAGAACGCGGGGGACGTTTTCCAGCAATCCGCCGCCCGTGATATGGGCAAGCGCATGAATTCGCCCGCTTTTGATCACCGGCAGCAGGCTTTTGACATAGATGCGGGTCGGTTCGATCAGGTGGTCGATCAGCAGGCGGTCCGCATCGAACAGGGCTGGGCGGTCCAGCTTCCAGCCCTTGTCCGCCGCCAGCCGCCGTACCAGCGAATAGCCGTTCGAGTGGACGCCCGAACTGGCGAGGCCTAGCAGGATGTCATTAGCGGCCACTTTAGACCCGGTTAACTGCTCCCCCCGCTCAACCGCGCCGACGCAGAAGCCCGCAAGGTCATAGTCGCCTGGCGCATACATTCCGGGCATTTCAGCGGTTTCGCCGCCAATCAGCGCGCATCCGGACTGTTTGCAGCCTTCCGCGATTCCGGCCACGACTCGTGTCGCAATGCCGTTTTCAAGACGTCCGGTGGCGAAATAGTCCAGAAACAGCAGCGGTTCCGCGCCTTGCACGATCAGATCGTTGACGCACATGGCGACCAGATCGATGCCGATCCTGTCATGCCGGTCATGGTCTATGGCCAACTTTACCTTGGTGCCGACGCCGTCATTGGCGGCGACCAGCAACGGGTCTTTATAGCCCGCCGCCTTGAGATCGAAAAAGCCGCCAAAGCCCCCCAGTTCCGGGTCCGCGCCGGGCCGGGCAGTGGACCGGGCGAGCGGCGCAATGGCTTTGACCAGAGCATTGCCGGCAGCGATGGAGACGCCTGCCTGGGCATAGCTGTACGATTTTTGTTCGGGTTCCTGAGACATCGTTGCAGCGCCTAACGCTTTCCTGCTTGGATTTCCACGTCCGTTTCGGCAAAAGGCCCGCAACAACACAAATGGCATCACATTATCCCCTTCCGAACGTGCCCCAGCGGCGCTCTGCCAAGGCCCTCTGGGTCGGTGGCGCGCTGGCGTGCGCGGCGGCCATAGCGTTGATATTCATCGGTCCCGCACGTCTGCTGGCCCAGATTGAGGGGGAGCGCGGCATTGCCCCGCTGGCCGTTTCGCATGACATCGAAGTCAGCGGCATCACGGTAAATACTACCGGTAAAACCGCGCAGGAAGCCCGCATGGCAGGCTGGGCAGAGGCCCGGCGCAAGGCTTGGGAGAAGATCGGCGGGCCGCAAATGGCCGATGGCCAGCTCGATTCGATGGTCTCGGCGGTGGTGGTCGAGCGTGAACAGATCGGCCCGCATCGCTATATTGCCACGCTGGGCGTGATCTTTGATCGCACCCGCGCCGGGCAGTTTGTTGGCGGAGGTGATTCGGGGCAAGGGCAGCACTCCGCGCCCATGCTGACCCTGCCGATTCTCTATTCCGGTGGAGCCGCGCAAGTGTTCGAAGTGCGCGGGCCGTGGCAGGCCGCCTGGGCGCAATTCAACGCCGGAGCCAGTACGATCGATTATGTCCGACCATCGGGTAGCGGCGGCGATTCGCTGCTGCTGACGGCGGGTCAGTCCGGACGTCGCAGCCGGCTGTGGTGGGGCAACGTGCTTGACCAGTTCAGCGCCTCTGACGTCATCATGCCCGTTGCCCGGCTGGAACGGCAATGGCCCGGCGGCCCGGTAGCGGGACATTTCACCGCTAGGTTCGGCCCGGATGACACATATCTGGGTTCGTTCGACCTTAACGCCAGCGATGAAGCGCATTTGCCGCAAATGCTTGCTGAAGCGGTTGTGCGGATGGACCGACTCTATACCGATGCGCTGATCAGCGGCAGGCTGCGGCCTGACCCGACGCTCAATGCCAACAGCCCGGCGCTTGATCCGGCGATTGCCGCGCTGATCACGGCCTCGGCCCAGAAGGAAGCCGCTGCGGCAGGTGTTGCCCCCGTGGCCCTTCCGGATGGAGCGCCGACTCCAGCTGCAACGCCGACTACGGCCCAGGCGGCGGCGACCACCATTGTCGTCCAGTTCGCCTCGCCCGATGCGCGGGCGGTTGATTCTGCGCTGGGATCAGTGCGCAGCGTGCCCGGTGTGCGCAGTGTCGGCACCAGCAGTCTGGCGATGGGCGGCACTTCGGTGATGCGCGTGACTTTCGCAGGCACGCAGGAAGAATTGCGAGCGGCGCTTTCATCGCGAGGCTGGTCGGTATCGGCGGGCAATGGCGCGCTCAGCATCCGGCGATAGCAGGCGCAATGCGACAGATTCCCTTGCCGCTCGCGACCGGGGCGGGGCCTGCGGCTACCCGCATCGTGGTCGGCAATGCCAATGCGGCGGTGCTTGATGCGTTTTCCCGGGCAGATGCGTGGCCGTTCCGCACCGCTATCCTGTTTGGCCCGCCGCGCTCTGGCAAATCGCTGCTGGCGCGCTGGTTTGCCGAAAGCGGATCGGGTGAGGCCATCGACGATGCCGAGCAGGTGGACGAAACCGCGCTGTTCCACCGCTGGAACCACGCACAGGAAAGCGGGGCGCCGCTGCTGCTGGTCGTCAATGCCGAGGAAAATGGCTGGCAGGTGTGCCTGCCCGATCTGGCATCACGCCTTGGCGCGGCGCTGCACTTGCAGATTGGTGAGCCGGACGATGCCATGCTGGGTGATCTGATCGCGCTTCATGCGGAGCAACGCGGCATGGCGCTTGGCCCGGATGCCGCCGCCTACCTTGTACCAAGGGCAGAGCGTAGCCATCTGGGCGTTGAACAGCTCGTCGCCGGGATTGACCGGCTCAGCCTTGAACGCAAGCAGGCCCCCGGCCAGGCAATCTGGCGCGAGGTGCTGGATGAACTGGACGGGCGAAAGCAGCCGCGCTTGCTTTGAACGGAATAATGAAGGACAATCGCGGGCGATGTTTAAGGCTTTGATTGGATATGTGGACTCGATCGCGGCGCGCGATCCGGCACCACGTTCGCGGTGGGAAGTGCTGCTATATCCCGGTCTGCTGGCTGTGGGTCTGCACCGCGTCGCTCACTGGTTGTTCGAAGCGCGGCTGTTTTTTCTGGCCCGCGTGGTCAACCACCTGTCCCGCTTTCTGACCGCGATCGACATCCATCCCGGCGCGAAAATCGGCAGGCATCTGTTTATCGATCACGGCTTTACCGTAATCGGTGAAACGGCTGAGATTGGCGATAACGTCACCATCTATCCCTGCGTCACGCTGGGCGGCACCAATCCTGCCAATGGTAAGGGCGGCAAGCGGCACCCAAAGCTGGAGGACGACGTGATCGTCGGGTCCGGTGCGCAAATTCTGGGGCCGATTACTGTGGGCCGCCGCGCGCGCATCGGGGCCAATGCGGTGATTACCGACGATGTGCCCGAAGGCGCGACAATGGTGGGGCTGAAGGCGCGCTCGACGCTTGTGTCAGCGGAAACCTGGCTGCGCGAATTCATGCCTTATGGCACTCCTTGCCGTGAGCCGTGCGAGCCTTGCGCGCCGGTGATTTCGGGCGAATTCGGGGATGCCGATTATCGCCGCATTGCCGAGCTTGAGGCTGACGTGACGGCACTGCGGGCGCAAGTCGACGGGTTGCTGGCGCTGGCGGAAACATCGGCCAACACGTCTGCCGACACGGCCACGCGCAAGCGGACGAGGGGCTGATCGCCTATGAGTTCGGGCGTAATGGGTTCGGGATCTGGCGGTTTTGGTGGCGCCACTATCCTGCCCTTTTCGCCGCATCCGGCGCTGCAAGTCGGGTTTGACCGGCTGGAACTCGCTCGCATCCTCGATTTGTACGGACGCATGGTCGCTGCTGGGGAGTGGCGTGATTACGCGATGGACTTCACCCGTGATGCCGCCAGCTTCTGCGCCTTTCGCCGCGCGGCAGAGCGCCCGCAGGCCCGCGTGGAAAAGCGTCCCGCGCTGCGCGGCAAGCAGGGCATGTGGACCCTGTTCGGCGAAGCAGGTCAGGTACTGAAACGCGGCCACGAACTGGCTGGCGTGCTGTTCCCGCTTGAGCGGCGGTTGCTGAAGGTGGTGTGAGGCTTTGTAAGCATGGCCTTTCCTGACGTGACATTCTTGACAAACTTGAATGTTTACGTTATGTTCCAATAAATCCGCTGCAAAGCAAGCGTTGATATTGGGCCAGCACACAATTTGGGAAATGGTTATGTCAAGCGCGTCTACTAAAATTGAAAGAAAATCAGATCACGATCAAGCTTTCGAGCACTATCTGCGTACAGGACAGCAAATTACCTCTGCTGAATGGAAATGGCGCAGGGAAAATAAGTTCAACCACAATCATGACCAAATCGGCAGGTTCACTTTTGCGCAAAATGGTGTAGCGCCAATGCGGCATGTAATTGGCATTAATGCTCGATCATCCGGACATACTTCGCAAGCGGATAGTGCGCGTCATTCTTCCGCTGTCGAATCTCCGGCGAAACATGGAAACATCATACAAATTGGGGCACATCCAGCACGAAAATATGTGACGAAGCGTGGATCAGCAATCATCGATCCTCGTTCAGGATTGCCGATGCTGGTCCCGGAAGGCGTGTCGATTAAAAATACGGTCAGATTTGCTAAAATGTTTAGTTCACCCCTTAACCGGCATGCTGCTGGTGTTGAAGCGTTCGGTCGCGTTGGACCAATGGATTTCCAAAGAACATACAGCACTCTGCGGGATCAAAACGGAAGCACCTTGATCGATCAGAGATTTATCGCGATCGGAAATTACAATTTTGGCGTGTACGCGGCAGCATCCGGAATGTCTCTGGACACAGCACTGGCTGGCGGGGCAGGCATATATGCCTTGCACTTGGGTGGAGATCACAGTGGGCCATACGGGGGAAACCCTCAGAATAGCAGGTTAATTGTCAGCGGATACCATGATTACAAGCATGGAAACATTGGGAATTGAACTGTGATAAATAGTGATAATTCGCCAAACAGAGATAATTTTACGATTAAATTAATACTATTGTACTGCTTTGCGTCTGTAATTGTTAATTATATAATTAAAACTATATATTACGGAAGCGTGTTTAATTTAATAATATCTGAAATTATTATAGTAATGGCATTATCATTTGCCATTTGCCTCATTTCAACTGTATTTTCAGCGTATGTGGCAATTTTTCTATTGGAATTACACGATCCATTTCTGAAAAATCGTAAAGTATCATTTTTTGGCTATATCTCCATCGTGAACTCAGCTGTATATATAGCGGTTGCCAATTCATTGACGGATACAGATTTTGGGTATGGCAGCCTAGTGGTTGCACGTTTTGCAGTGGCTACCCTGATTTGCATATTCGTGTAAAAGGCATTGGACTGCAACACAGTTCAATAGCTCAGCCCTGCGCCGCCGCCATCAGCATGGTCATGGCGTTTTCTGACTGCTCCATGCCGTTGCCAATCACCCGGTCGCCGCTGCGGTCGCTGATATGGTCCCATGCGGCGGCAAAGCCTTCGAGCGTGCGATCTGCTTCGGGCAGCAGGACGCCCTGGTTCATCGTTACCCACGCGCTTTGGTAAACGCCTGCGCCTGCGCCGACTATGGCGTTGCTGGGCGCGTCGTCAGACACCAGAAACAGCGCCGCCGGGGTCACACTTTCTGGTGTGAAGGCGTTGAACGCCTCTTCGGGGAAGATGTCCTCGGTCATCCGGGTGGCCGCCGTGGGAGCCAGCGAATTGACGCGGATGTTGAATTTTGCCCCTTCCAGGCTCAGCGTCTTGGCAAGGCCGAGGCAGCCCAGCTTGGCCGCGCCATAGTTTGACTGGCCGAAATTGCCGCCCAGCCCGGAAGACGACGTGGTCATCAGGATGCGGCCATAGTTCTGTTCGCGCATCGTCTCCCACACCGCCTTGGAGGCAAAGGCGCTGCCAAGCAGGTGGACGCGGACGACCAGTTCAAAATCGATGGGGTCCATCTTGAGAAAGGTCTTGTCGCGCAGGATGCCCGCGTTGTTGATCAGGATATGGACGCCGCCCCATGCCTCGCGCGTGCGGGCGACCATTTCGGCCATCTGGTCATATTCCGCGACATTGCCGCTGTTCGGCATGGCTACACCGCCTGCGGACCTGATCTCTTCAACCACCTGAAGCGCAGCGTCGGAGTGCCCGGTGCCATCCCGCGCGCTGCCCAGATCGTTGACTACCACCCGCGCTCCGCGCGCCGCCAGTTCCAGCGCATAGGCCCGGCCAAGCCCGCCCCCCGCGCCGGTGACGATGGCGACCCTGTTGGCAAAGGAAATGGTCATCGCGCAAGCTCCAGTTGGCCGGGCAAGGGTTTCAGCGGCGAATGGCACGCCCGCCGGTGCCTTTCAACCGGGAATGCCGGGCACGCAACGTGTGATTGAAATCCCTGCCGCCGCCGCTATGGCTCTCCGCCGAGTGAGGCGACCACGCCAGCTGTCAGGACGATCCCATGCCCCGAGTGCCCATAATCATGGAAATCGCGGGCCGGATCGTGGCGGGTTTGACGCTCGCCTGCGCCACCCCATGCGCTGCCCAGAGCAGCTTGCAGGCCATGATCGGCAATCCGGCAGACCTGAAGATTTCCGCCAGTGTCCGCGTGCGGTATGAGGCGCTGGACGGGCAGGCGCGCACCGGGGTCAACGCCCACGATGAACTGCTGGCGATCAAGACCGCCCTGCTGGCAGAGTATCACCAGGGCAACTGGCGCGTGGGCGCCGAACTGGACGACAGCCGCGCCTATCTCGGCAAGCCGGGCAGCAGTGCTGGCGTGAACGACGTCAATGCGTTCGAGCCGGTCCAGGCTTATGTGGGCGCGCAGTTTCCCGGCGCTTTTGGCAAGGGTAGCAAGGCATCGTTTCAGGCGGGCCGCTTCACCATGCTGCTCGGTTCGCGGCGGCTGGTGACGGCGGACGAATACCGCAACGCCACCAGCGCCATGACCGGGCTGCGCGTCGACCTCAAATCCGCGAGCGGGGCGGCGGCGACGTTGTTCTATGTCCTGCCGCAGCAGCACTTGCCGGAAGACCAGCCATCGGTGCTGAAAAACCGGGTGCAGCTGGACCATGAGGGCTTTGACCTGTCGCTGTGGGGCGCGCTGATCAGCCGTCCCTTGCCGATGAAGGGGCTTAGCGCCGAGATGGGCTTTTACCGGCTGGACGAGCGCGACACGCCGGGCCGCGCCACCCGTGACCGCCACCTTTCCACGATCAGCGCGCGGCTGGTGCGCGATCCCGCGCCGGGGCGGCTGGATTTTGATCTGGAAGGCGCGGTGCAGCGCGGGCGGATTAGCGCCAGCACGGCGCCGGGTGCGGGCGTGCTGGATGTGGACGCCGGATTCGTCCACGCCGGGCTGGGCTATACTTTCGCTGGCCCGGCCCATGCGCGGCTTTCCGCCACGTATGACTATGTCAGCGGCGCTGGACCGAACGGCAGCTATAACCGCTTCGACACGCTCTATGGATCGCGGCGCGCGGAGTTTGGCCCGTCGGGTATTTATTCCACCATCGGCCGGGCGAACATCAGCAGTCCGGGCGTGCGTCTGGAAGTGGCTCCGGGCAAGCGGTTTGACGCGATGCTGGGGTGGCGGGCGATGTGGCTGGCGAACCGCCGCGATGCGTTCTCCTCCACCGGCGTGCGCGATGTCAGCGGCGCGTCAGGCAGTTTCGCCGGGCACCAGATCGACGCGCGCTTGCGCTATTGGCTGGTGCCGGGCCTGCTGCGCGGCGAGATAAACGCAGACTGGCTCGCCAAGGGCCGCTTCCTGCGCGTGGCCCCTAACGCACCGCAGACAGGCAACACCCGCTATATCTCAACCGCGCTGATCGCCAGCTTCTGATATCATGGGTTGATGTGGGCAGACGCCATGAGCGCCAGCCATTGCTGCCGTGAAGTTTCGTCCATTTCGCCCCGATAGAGCGCCTTGAGCAGGTAGACGGTCTTCTTGCCCAGAACCATGCGGTAGATGCCCGACATCGGCCCTGAACCCGGCGGGCAGTCGCGATACTGGCGGGTGAAAGTGGCCGAACGGTCATCCTGCGCCACCGCGCTCCACTCGCCCGTGCAGGCCGCTGATTCCTGCTGGCGATAGCCCGCGTACCAGTCCGCCGCGTCACGGAAATTGCGCCCGCGCGGTAGTACCCAGATCTCCAGCGCCTCGCGCCAATCCTGCGCTGAATCGCCTTGGATCACGATCCGGTCGAGCACGTATTTCGGCCTGGCGTCTTCGTAATAGACGCTGCCGTCCCGGTTTGCAGCCATGACCGCTTCAAGCCGGGGCTGAAGGCGGTGGTCCATTGTCAGTTTTTCAGCTTGGGCGGGTGCGGCGAAAATTACGGATGCCGCACATGCCGCCAGCGCCACGGGAACAGTCCACTTCATCGCCCATCCTCTCCAGAATGCGGGCCGCTCAGGTTACCCCTTTTGCGCCAGTTTAATAGCAACAAATGGCCTCAAAGTGCCGTAAAACCGCCAGAAACGCGAAAATCCTTCCACCGCCCCGCCGCCGTGACAAGCAACTGTCACGCCCCTGTCACATAACTGCGCCAGAGCGGCTCCACCTTATGAGAAGCCTCACTACACGCCACCCTACACGGAAGCCAAATCCATGAAGAAATCCATTCCCGCTGTTGCCATCGTCACCGCCATTGCCGCGCTGCTTTCGGGCTGCAGCGGCGGCCAGAGCGGATCGCGCGACCAGATTCGCGCAGTCGGTTCGTCCACCGTTTATCCGTTTGCCAAGGCAGTAGCCGATTCGCTCGCCAAGTCGGACCCGCAGTTCAAGTCGCCGATCATCGAATCGACCGGCACGGGTGCGGGCATGAAACTGTTCTGCGCCGGCGTTGGCACCCAGTTCCCCGATGTTGAAAACGCATCGCGCCAGATGAAGAAGTCAGAGTTCGAAGAATGCGCCAAGAACGGCGTCGACAAGGTGATCGAGATTCAGGTCGGGCTTGACGGTATCGCCTTTGCCGAAGCCACCGGCGGCCCCGGCCTCGCGCTGACCCCGGCTGATGTCTACAAGGCGCTGGCCGCCAATCCTTTTGGCAAGCCGAACACCGCCAAGACCTGGAAAGACGTGAACCCGGCTTATCCCGCCGTTCCGATCCTGGTTTACGGTCCGCCGTCAACCTCGGGCACGCGCGATGCGCTGAAGGAACTGATCCTGACCAAGGGCTGCGAATCCGATCCGGCGATGAAGGCGCTGAAGGACAGCGACAAGGCTGCGCACGACAAGTTCTGCGGCGATGTCCGCACCGATGGCGCATATGTCGATTCGGGTGAGAACGACAACCTGATCGTCCAGAAGCTGGAAGCCAACCCTGCCGCCATCGGCGTGTTCGGCTATTCCTATCTGGAAGAAAACGCTGATAAGCTGAAGGGCCTGACGATGGGCGGCGTGACACCGACTTATGCCTCGATTTCCGACTTCAGCTATCCTGGCGCGCGTCCGCTTTATATCTACGTCAAGGCGGCGCATCTTGATGCCATTCGCGGGCTGAAGGAATTCGTTGCCGAATGGGCCAAGACCTGGAGCAAGGGCGGACTGCTGGCCAAGCAGGGCATGGTCGTTGCCCCGGATGACGTGCTGACCAAGAGCAGCGCCATTGCCAGCGGGTTTACCCCGCTTGATCCGGCCTCGCTGAAGTGAAGGGACACACCTTCGCTAGCGGAGTTTGAACACCAGACACCCCAAACCCGTCTGTCCTGAGCTTGTCGAAGGATTGCCTTTCACTTTGCGACTGCGCCAGCGGCCCAAAGGTAAAACAGCCCTTCGACAAGCTCAGGGTAGGCGGGGTTGGGGGAGGTGAAACTTTCAACCCAACAGCGCCAAAACTGGAACCAGCTCGGAAAAGTGACCGATCACTGCATCGGCGCCAAGCTGGTCCGGCGGAACATCATTGAAGCCAAAGCTGCACGCGACGCTGGGAATGCCAGCGGCGCGGGCGGCTTTGGTGTCATATGTGGTGTCGCCGACATAGGCCGTGTGGCTCGCCGACCCGCCAAGCCGCGCAATCATCTCGTGCAGTTGGTCAGGCGCGGGCTTGTTGCGCCCCGGACCCATCGTATCGCCGCCAATGATGGTGGCAAAGCGGCGCGTCAGGTCCAGTTCTTCAAGCAGGATGCGGGCCAGCGATTCGAGCTTGTTGGTCACCAGCGCCAGCTTGACCCCGCGTTGCTCCAGCGCGTCCAGCATGTCCGCCCCGCCGGGAAACAGCCGGGTGTGGACGGCAATGTTGACCTTGTAATAGGCGATGAGTTCGCGGTGCAGCACGCCCACGTCGATCCCCTCCGCGCCGCCGGTTCTGGCCAGCGCCCGTTCCAGCATCAGCCGCGCCCCGCCTCCGATGAGATCGGCCAGCTCGGCCACTGGCACGGGATCACGCCCGACTCCGGCCAGCGCATGGTTCAGCGCCGCACCAAGGTCTGCACGGGTATCGAGCAGGGTGCCATCAAGGTCGAAACCGACGATCTGGAAAGGAAAGTTGTTCATTGCACGTTCCGATGGCGCGGTGTTCTGGAAACGGCAACAGTTTACTGGCAAAGGCTTTGACCATGACCGCCAACACTTCCACCCCGCTCGCTATTGTCGTCCTCGCCGCAGGCAAGGGCACCCGCATGAAAAGTGACCTGCACAAGGTTCTGCACCCTATCGCAGGTCGCCCGATGCTCGATCATCTGCTTGCCAGCGCCAGCGATCTTGCCCCGCAGCGGCAGGTCGTTGTTGTCGGCAGTGGGCGCGAACAGCTTGAGGCGGCGCTGGGCACCCGCGCGGCCATCGCGGTGCAAGAGCCGCAACTGGGCACCGGCCATGCGGTGCAGCAGGCGGAAGGCGCGCTCGATGGCTTTTCGGGCGACGTTCTGATCCTTTACGGAGACGTGCCGTTCGTGCGCGCGGACACCATGCGCGCGATGATCGAGCGGCTGCATGGGGCAGACAATCCGGCGGTCGTGGTGCTGGGCTTTGAACCGGCGGACACGCTGCAATATGGCCGGGTGATCGCGACGGACGGCCTGATCACCAAAATGGTCGAGCATAAAGATGCCAACGCGGCGGAGCGGGAATGCCGCTTGTGCAATTCGGGCCTGATGGCGGCGCGGTCTGATGAACTGTTCGCCCTGCTGGCCCGCGTCGGCAACGATAATGCGCAAGGGGAATACTACCTCGTCGACGTGGTCAACGTGGCCAACGCCGATGGCCGCACTTGCGCGGTGGTGGTGACCTCGGACGAAAAGGAAGTTGCCGGGATCAACAGTCGCAGCGAACTGGCAGGGGCAGAGGCTGACTGGCAGGCGCGGCGGCGCTTGGCGGCGATGGCCGACGGGGCATCGCTCATCGCGCCGGAAACGGTGTGGTTCGCCTGGGACACCGTTCTGGGCCGCGATGTGGTAATTGAACCCAACGTGTTCTTCGGCCCCGGTGTGACAGTGGCCGACAAGGTGACGATCCGCGCGTTTTCGCACCTTGAGGGCGCGACGCTGGCCAGTGGTGTTGAGGTCGGCCCTTATGTCCGCCTGCGTCCGGGGGCGGAACTGGGCGAGAAGGTCAAGGTCGGCAACTTCGTCGAAATCAAGAAATCGGTGCTGGGCAAGGGGGCCAAGGTCAACCACTTGTCCTATGTCGGCGATGCCGAAGTCGGGGCAGGGGCCAATCTGGGTGCGGGCACCATCACCTGCAATTATGACGGCTATTTCAAACACAAGACGGTAATTGGCGAACGTGCGTTCATCGGATCGAACTCGGCGCTGGTCGCCCCGGTGCGGATCGGCGCGGACGCTATCGTTGCTGCGGGCAGCGCGGTAACGCGCGACGTGGCCGACGGCGAACTGCGCATGGTGCGGGCCGAGCAAATGGTCAAGCCCGGCTGGGCCGACAGGTTTCACGATGCGATGAAAAAGAAGAAAGCGGACAAGAAGGGCTGAGATCGCAGCCGAAGTATCTCTCTCTTTTCTCGTCACCCTGAACTCGTTTCAGGGTCCATCGTGCCGCATACGCGGTGCTGACCTGAAACAGCCTGCCCCTCGGTTTGCTTGAAAACACGCTCCGGTTGCGCCGAGAAATGGATCCTGAAACGAGTTCAGGATGACGAAATTGGTGGGGAGTGGTGAAGTGGGCGCGATTTTATCTCCGCAATCCCCCGTATTGACTTGATATCATAACCTGATATCGCCCTGCCATGCGTATCCTTGCCGATCTGCCTGACGAAGATATCCGCTGGCTCGATGCCCAGGCGGCGGCGCAGGGTAAATCGCGGGCGGCGGTCATGCGCGAAGCAATCACCGCCTTCCGTTCGCGTGAGCGGGACTGGCTTGAGCAAGGCTTTGGCCTGTGGACCCGGTTCGGCCACGGCGCTGACGGGGCCGAGTTTGAGGCGGCGATACGTGCGGCATGGACTGCAAACGGGGACGCCGCGCCTTGACCCCGGCCTATTTCGATACGTGCGTGCTGGTCGATGCCTTGTCGGGCCACCACGGCGCGATGTCTGAACTGCGCCGGGTGGCGCGGCCGTGGATCAGCCGGATCACCTGGCTTGAGGTTATGGCTGATGCGCCCGCCGCCGCGCGCGATCAGACCGAAAGCTTCCTCGGCAATTTCGCCGTGCGTGAGATTACGGCGGATATCGCCCGCCGCGCGGCAAACCTGCACGCAGAGCGGCCGGCACTCAGTTTGCCAGCGGCCCTTGTGCTGGCGACCGTGCAGGATCATGGGGCGATCCTGGTGACTCGAAATATCAAGGATTTTCCGGCAACTATCCCCGGCATCCGCGTACCTTATACCTGACCGGCTTCTGAAACTGAAAGGCACTGGCGATTCATGTGTGGCATTATCGGCATCGTCGGCAAGGAAGATGTGGCAGACCGTCTGGTCGATGGCCTGCGCCGGATGGAATATCGCGGCTATGACAGCGCGGGCGTCTGCGTGCTGCACGACGGCGAACTGGTGCGCCGCCGCGCGCCGGGCAAGCTGATCAATCTGGTGGCCGAACTGGCGCTGCACCCCGCGCCCGGCAAGGTCGGCATCGCCCATACCCGCTGGGCGACTCACGGCGCGCCAACCGCCGCCAATGCCCACCCACACGCCACCGAAAAGCTGGCGCTGGTTCACAACGGCATCATCGAAAATTTCCGCCCCTTGCGCGAAGCACTGACGGCGCGCGGGCGCACGTTTGAGAGTGATACCGATACCGAAGTCGTCGCTCATCTGGTGTCTGAACTGGTCGAATCCGGCCTTTCTCCGCAGGACGCCGTCAAACAGGCGCTGCCGCAATTGCGCGGCGCTTTCGCGCTGGCGATAGCTTTCCGCGAATATCCCGACATGCTGATCGGCGCGCGGCTTGGCTCGCCGCTGGTGGTGGGCTTTGGCGATGGCGAGACGTATCTTGGGTCAGACGCGCTGGCGCTAGCTCCGCTGACGCAGAAGATCGCCTATCTGGATGAAGGCGACTGGGTGGTCATCACCCGCGAAGGGGCCGTGATTTTTGACAAGGACAACCAGCCCGTCACCCGCGAAGTGACGACATCCGGCGCCTCTGCCGCGACAATCGAGAAGGGGCCGTATCGCCACTTCATGCAGAAGGAAATCTTCGAGCAGCCGACCGTGGTGGCGCAGACCTTGCGCAGCTATATCCGCCAGGTCGACCAGACTGTTGCCCTGCCGCAAATCGACTTTGATCTCAGCAAGATAAGCCGCGTTACCATTGTCGCGTGCGGGACCAGTTTCTACGCCGGGATGGTGGCAAAGTACTGGTTCGAACAGTTCGCCCGCCTGCCGGTGGACATCGATGTCGCCAGTGAGTTCCGCTATCGCGACCCAGTGCTGGAAGAGGGCGGTCTGGCGCTGTTCATCTCGCAGAGCGGCGAGACGGCGGATACCCTGGCGGCGCTGCGCCATTGCAAGGCGGCTGGGCAGACTATCGCCGTGGTGGTCAATGTTCCAACCAGTTCGATGGCGCGCGAGGCTGACCTGCTGCTGCCAACTCATGCGGGGCCGGAAATCGGCGTTGCCTCGACCAAGGCGTTTACCTGCCAACTGGCCGTGCTGGCGGCCTTGGCGGCGCATCTGGCAGTAAAGCGCGGGCGCATGGACCGTGCGGAAGAGGCGGAAATCGTCAGCCAACTTATCGAAGCGCCCGCCGCGCTCAACGCCGCGCTGGCTCACGATGCAGAGATTGCGGCGATGGCCCATCTGATCGCCCCGGCACGCGACGTGCTTTATCTGGGGCGCGGGCTGGACTATCCGCTGGCGCTGGAAGGCGCGCTGAAACTTAAGGAAATCAGCTATATCCATGCCGAGGGATATGCCGCTGGCGAAATGAAGCACGGGCCGATCGCACTGATTGACGAGGCCGTGCCGGTGATCGTCATCGCGCCATCCGGGCCGTTGTTCGAAAAGACCGTCAGCAACATGCAGGAAGTGCGCGCGCGCGGCGGCAAGATCGTGCTGATATCAGACCGCGAAGGCATTGCTGAAGCGGGAGAAGGGTGTCTGGCGACTATCGAAATGCCGCGAGTCCACCCGCTGATCGCGCCGCTGGTCTATTCGGTGCCGGTGCAACTGCTGGCCTATCATGTTGCCTGCGCAAAGGGTACGGACGTTGATCAGCCGCGCAATCTGGCGAAAAGCGTTACCGTGGAATAGGCAAACCCTAGCTGCAGGGCGCGCATATATCTGCATTTCGCCGCACACTTTACCGCATGATAACTAATGGGGCGCTAGTCCAGCGGGGTGAAGCCAACGCCGGAACTACACCTGTCGCCAAGGAAGATGCCTGTCCTTGCCATCCTGGGATTGAAAGATCCGCTGGAGGGTGACTGGTCGCGGCTGCGCGGGCTGCAATTTGCCAGCCTTGGCAAAGTCACCTTGCGGCGCACGGTAGCCCACGTGATCGGGGCGCTGGCGGTGACCCGTATCTATCTGCCTACGACCTATAATTTGTTTGTTTTTGCCTGGCTGATGGCGCTGGCGGCGGCGCTGTATAACTGCGCGCGGTTTGACCGCTTGCTCAGTGATGCCGACCGTCGCCGCGCATCCAATTCTGAAATCAACGAACAAACCGTCAGTTCGGTGGCGCTGGCGATTGCCTGGATCATTCCCAGTATCGCGTTCGTCCGATCCGGAACTCAAGTTCAGTCGCTTGAACTGTGGGCGGTACTGGCGATGATGATCGCCGCCTCTGTCGCGCTGGCCCCGGCGGTGCCGCTGGGGACGGTGGTGTTCAGCCTTGTGGTTGGTGGTGCGGCGATGCTGATGATGGCGATCTCGCACGCTTACGAGATGATCGTCATTGCCGCCATGTTCATTGGCTATTCGCTGATTGGCGCGGTGCAGTCTGCGCGCATGTTCTTGTCATCAAACATGGCCGAATCGGTGATGACCGAAAAGAACGAGGTGGTTTCGCTGCTGCTGCGCGAATTTGAGGAAGGCGATGCCGACTGGTTGTGGCAGGTCGATACCGCCCGCCGGGTCCGCTCTATCAGCCCGCGCTTTGCCTATGCCCTGGGGCTGGACAAGGACGAGATCGAAGGCAAGCCGTTCATCCAGCTTATTGCCGGGGATGCGTGGGAAACCGGGCAGTTCCCATCCAGCCTGCATGATCTGGCCGAGCGGCTGAAACGGCGGGAGAACTTTTCCAACCTGCTGGTGCGCGTCACCATCGCTGGCAGGGCGCGCTGGTGGGAGCTTTCCGGCACCGTCAGGCTTGACGAAAACGGCGTGTTCGACGGCTTTCGCGGCGTCGGTTCAGACGTAACCGAGCAGCGCGAAAGTTCTGAAAAGATTGCAAGGCTGGCGCGCTATGACACACTCACCGGGCTGCCCAACCGCCTGATGTTGACCGAAGCGATGGCCGAGGCGATGCGCTATGCCGATCAATGGCGGACCAAATGCGCCTTCCTGATGATCGACCTCGACCGGTTTAAGGCAGTCAACGATACCCTCGGCCATGTCGTCGGTGACCAGTTGCTGGCGCGCGTTTCCAGCCGTCTCAAGGAACTGGTGACCGAGAACGAGACGTGCGGGCGGCTGGGCGGCGATGAATTCGCCATCGTCATTCGCGACGCCAGCGATATGGGCCGGGTGGAGCATGTCGCCAACGCGCTGATCGAGCGGCTTTCGCAGCCATACGAGGTTGATCACCACACGCTTTACGTTGGTGCCAGCGTCGGCTCCGCCATCGGCCCGCGCGATGGCTCAACAGTGGAAACGCTGATGCGCAATGCCGATCTGGCGCTCTACCGGTCCAAGGATGCGGGCGGCGGCAAGCATTTCACGTATGAGCCAGCGCTTCACGCCCATGCGGAAGAGCGCCGCCAGCTGGAGTTTTCTCTCCGCCGCGCGCTCGACCGCAACGAACTGACACTGCAATATCAGCCGGTAGTCGATTCAGACACCGAGCAGGTCGTCAGCTTTGAGGCGCTGCTGCGCTGGCACAGTGCGGAACACGGCGTGGTCAGCCCGGCCAAGTTCATCCCGCTGGCCGAGGATACCCGCCTGATCGTCCCCATCGGCGAATGGGTTCTGCGCGAGGCCTGCCACGAGGCGATGCGCTGGCCCAGTCATGTGAAGGTGGCGGTCAACGTATCGGGCGAGCAACTGCTCGATCCCAACTTTGCTTCCACCGTCGTCGCGGCTCTGGCGGTGACCGGCCTTCCGGCCAGCCGCCTTGAGATAGAGGTTACCGAAAGTATTTTCGTGCGCGATGCCAATACCGCGCGGGCCACGCTGGAGCGGATCATGGGGCTGGGCTGCGGCGTGGCGCTCGACGATTTCGGCACCGGCTACTCGTCGCTGGGCTATCTGCGCAAGATGCGTTTTTCCACGATCAAGGTTGACCGCAGCTTCGTCAAAGGCGCGGCGACGGGCAATGCGGAAAGTCTGGCGATCATCCGCGCGGTGGTGGCGATGGCATCAAGCCTCGACATGTCGACGACGGCAGAAGGCGTGGAAACCGAAGCCGAACTAGCGATGGTGCGCAAACTGGGCGCGAACAAGATCCAGGGCTTTTACTTCGGCCGTCCGATGATCCCGACAGAGGCGCTGCGTCTATTTTACCAGACCCCGTCAGTGCGCGGCGGCAAGGCGGCTTGAGCAGCGGCTATCAGGCGGCCACCAGCCCCCGTACCGCGCTTTCAAACATCGCCCGGCCATCGCTGCCGCCCTGCGCTGCCTCGATCATCCGTTCGGGGTGCGGCATCATGCCCAGTACGTTGCCTGCTTCATTCAGGATGCCCGCGATGTTGCGCGCAGAGCCATTGACCGGCGTTGCATAACGGAAAGCAACGCGGCCCTGGCCTTCCAGCCGGTCAAGCGTGGCATCGTCGGCGAAGTAGTTGCCATCGTGGTGTGCGACCGGGATGGTGATCTGCTGGCCCTGCGCATAGCCTGCAGTGAACAGCGACTGGTTGTTTTCCACCGTCAGCGCTGCGTCGCGGCAGACGAAGCGGATGCCAGCGTTGCGCATCAGCGCGCCCGGCAGCAGGCCTGCTTCGGTAAGCACCTGAAAGCCGTTGCACACGCCCAGCACCGGCACGCCGCGCGCGGCAGCGGCGACAACTGCCTGCATGATGGGTGAGCGCGCAGCCATCGCGCCAGAACGCAGGTAATCGCCATAGGAAAAACCGCCGGGCAGGGCGATGAAGTCCAGCCCTTCAGGCAATTCGCCGTCGCCATGCCATACCCGCAGCGGCGCGGTGCCGGAAACCTTCTCCAGCGCATCGGCCATGTCCCGGTCGCAGTTCGATCCGGGAAAGGTGATGACGGCGGAGCGGAACCCGCTCATGCCGCGACCCTTTCGATGCGGTAATTCTCGATCACCATGTTGGCGAGCAGCTTGCGGCACATCTCGTCCAGCGCGGCGTCGGTTACGCTGTCGTCCACTTCCAGTTCGATCATCCGGCCCGCGCGCACATCGCTGACCCCGGCAAAGCCCAGTCCTTCCAGCGCATGATGGATCGCGCGTCCTTGCGGATCGAGCACGCCGTTCTTGAGGCTGACGGATACGCGGACTTTCATCGCGGGAAACCTTCTTGCTGAGTCAGGTAATCGAGTAGTGGGGCATGGCTGCCAAGCCGGGCCTATGCCCCCGGATCGCCTGCGGGGCAAGCCTTCAGAGCAATCCCCGCCGCCCAAGCGATCAAATGTCGGGCCGTGTTCCCCTGCCACCCCTGCTTGCGCTAGAACATGGCGAAATCAGACGGAGAGAACCCCATGCCAAGCCCCGGTGCCACCTTGCGCGCGCTGATCGAAAGCGGCGAACATTTCGTCGCCGCCGAAGCCTATAGCGCGCTGACCGGGCGGATCGTGGAGCATGTCGGCTTCAAGGCGGCCTATATGGGCGGCCACGCCTGCAGCGCGTTCCACTATGCGGTGCCCGACAGCGGCGGTGATCTGGTCATTATCGCCCGCTGTGACGAGATGTACGCCATCGAGAACGGCGGCGGCGGCAAGTCTGTTCCGGCAGAGGCCGTGCGCCGGGCCAATGCCTATGGCGAGGCGGGGGCCGATGCCATCGTCTTCGCCAGCTGCCCGCCCGCCGCGCAGCCGCCGCTGATCGCGCAGGTGAACTATCCGGTTCTGCACGCTGGGTTTCAACCTGCCCGACACCGCGTTTACGCTCAGCACCGGCTGGGGCTGGGTCGGCGCGGCGCAGTTCCATCTGGCCAAGGCGCGCGAGCTGATGGAAACCGGCACGGTGAAGATGGACTTCAATTTCCCCGAAAAGCACGAACTGATCGGCCAGCCGTTTTACGACAGCCTCATCGAGGAGTGGGCAAACAAGACCGGCCGCCCGACCCGCCCGAACAGCGCGCGTTAGGCCCGCATCGGCCCATACAGCGCCCGCGCCACGCCAAGGCCAGCCAACGCCCCGGCCAGCTGCGCCGCGATGAATCCCGGTACGTCAGCAGGCGCGATCCCGGCGAAGGTATCGCTGAGCGAGCGGGCAATGGTTATCGCCGGGTTCGCGAAGCTCGTGCTGGATGTGAACCAGTAGGCCGCCGTGATATAAAGCGCGACGCTGGCGGGCACATGCTCGGGCCGGGTGCGCAAGGTGCCCAGAATGGTCAGGACCAGCCCGAAAGTGGCGATAAACTCGCCGCTCCACTGGCCCAGACCTGTGCGGGCCTTGGTTGACAGTTGCAGGATCGGCAGGCCGAACATCAGGTGCGCGGCCCATACGCCCAGCACGCCGCCGATCACTTGCGCAACCGGGTAAGTCATCATCTCGCGCCTGCTTAATTCGCCGCGCAGGCGAAAGACCAGCGTGACTGCGGGGTTGAAGTTGGCCCCTGAAATCGGCCCCAGCATGACGATCAGCACAAACAGCGCCGCGCCGGTCGCCAGCGTGTTGCCCATCAGCGCCACGGCCAAGTTTCCGCCCGACAGGTTTTGCGCCATCACGCCCGAACCGACGACGGTGGCGAACAGCAGGAAGCTGCCCAGTGCCTCGGCAGCCAGCTTGCGAGAGAGTATGTGGGTCATCCCGCGCCCTCCATCTGGCCGATTTCGGCGAGGCAGGCAGTCAGTTCCTTGCGCTCCATCGTTTCGAACGGCAGCGCCAAAAGCGCGCGAACGCGGATGTCTAGCCAGTCCCAGGTTTGCGCGAAGGCGGCGTCCACTTCACTGTCGCTGCCCGAAACGTCCGCCGGATCGGGCAAGCCCCAATGCGCTCGCAGCGGCGTGCCGGGAAACACCGGGCAGGCCTCTCCAGCGGCATTGCCGCAAACGGTAATCGCCAGATGGATTTCCGGCGCCTGCGGTCCGGTGAATTCCAGCCAGCTTTTCGAGCGGAAGCCCGCCGTCTCGATGCCCTTGCTTTGCAGCAGCCGCAGAGCGCCGGGATGGGGCACGCCCTTTGGCTTGCTTCCGGCGCTGAAGGCCCGGAGCCGTCCGTTGCCCCGTTCGTTGAAAATCGCCTCGCCCAGGATCGAGCGCGCGGAATTGCCGGTGCACAGCACCAGCACGTTGAACTCGTCGGGGATCATGCCGCATTCTCCGCTGCGCATCCGGCATCCACGGTGCAGGGTGCGCCCTGACAGCAGTTTTCGCTTAAGTAGGCCATGAGGTCGTTCATTGCTCCGTAGTTGGCGGCATAGATTATCGAGCGGCTTTCACGGCGGGACTGGATCAGCCCGGCGTGGGTCAGTTGGGCGAGGTGGAAGCTGGCGGATGACGGTGCGATGCCCAGCGCCTCAGCCAGTGCGCCAGCGGCCATGCCTTGCGCACCCGCCTGGACGAGAAGGCGAAAGGCGGCGAGCCGGTGTTCCTGCGCCAGCGCGCCGAGCGCGGTAACCGCGACTTCGGGAGTCATGGCTTGATTCGATATTTCCATAATTGTTGAATTATTGGCCCCGGTTCGCCCGGTCAAGCCTGCTTCGCTTGATAAAGCCCGTTCGCCGTCGCTATAACGTTTATGACAAGCGCCCGCCGGGATCGCTCTGGGGAACGTTGCGGATGAAATTGAACCCCAAGGTGATCGCTGCGGCGCTGCTGGTCGCGGCGGCGGCCATTGCCCTTTGGTTGTTGTGGTCACAGGCTCGGGACGAGCGCTGGCTCGGCTATGTCGAAGGCGAAACGCTGTATATCGCCGCGCCGGTGCCGGGCAGGCTGGCTGCGCGTCCGGTCGAGCGCGGGGCGCGGGTTGCCGCCGGGGCGCCGCTGTTTGCATTGGATGGAGAGACTGCCGACGCCGATCTTGCCCGGCTATCGGCGCAAGTCAGCGCCAATGAGGCGCAGGTCGAGGATCTGGGACAGGCGCGTCAGCGGCAGGCTGACCTTGACGTGGCGCGCGCAGGAGAAGCCGTAGCGGCGGCGCAGCTTGCCCGCACGCAGCGCGATTTTGACCGCGTTTCCGCGCTTTCGGGTGAAGGCATCGTTTCGCGCGCGCAGCTGGACGCAGCGCGGGCGGCGCGTGATGCTGCGCAGGCGACGCTGGCTCAGGCGAGGGCGCAAATCCGTTCGGGCGAGCTTTCTGCCGGACGTCAGGGCCAGATTGCTTCGGCTCAGGCAGGCGTGGCGGGGGCGGAGGCGGCCCTGCGCGCACAGCGCAAGTTGCGGTCTGAAATTGCGCCCGTTTCGCCTGCTGGCGGCGTGATCGAGCAGGTGTTTTTCAATCCGGGCGAGTGGGTTCCGGCCAATTCGCCGGTTGTTGCCGTGTTGCCGGATGATAAGCGCAAGCTGCGCTTTTTCGTGCCGCAAGACCGCATCGCCGCACTGCACCCCGGCATGACGGTGCGCTTTACCTGCGACGGCTGCGGCGCGGAGCGGCAGGCGCGGGTCAGCTATATCGCGCCGCGCAGCGAATATGCGCCTCCGGTGATCTACAGCGAACGCGCGCGGGCCAAGCTGGTGTTTCTGGTCGAAGCCGCGTTGCCTGCGTCCGACAAGCCTCTGCCACCCGGCTTGCCGGTAGAGATCGTGCCGGTGGAAGTGGCCGCCCGGTGAGTGACGCCCCGGTCATATCGGTGCGCGGGCTGACCAAGCGGTTCGGCGGGCGCACGGTGGTTGATCATTGCGATCTTGATGTGGCGCAGGGGCGCATCTGCGGCTTTCTTGGTCCCAACGGATCGGGCAAGACCACCACGCTCCGCATGATCTGTGGGCTGATCATCCCCGACGAGGGTGAGGGTGAGGTGCTGGGGCTGGATTTGCGGAAACAGCGCGCCGCGATCAAGGCGCAGATCGGCTATATGACGCAGAAGTTCGGCCTGTTTGGCGACCTGACCATTGCCGAGAATCTGGAGTTTATCGCCCGCGTCTATGGCCTGCCAGATCGGGCGAGCAAGGTGGCCGTGGCGCTTGAGGAACTGGGCCTTGCCAGCCGGGCGGACCAGATGGCAGGCAAACTTTCCGGCGGCTGGAAGCAGCGCCTCGCGCTTGCCGCAGCAGTGCTGCACAAACCGCGCATCCTGCTGCTGGACGAGCCGACTGCGGGCGTCGATCCGCAGGCGCGGCGCGATTTCTGGGACCAGATTCACCGGCTGGCGCGTGAGGGGATGACCGTGCTCGTCTCCACGCACTACATGGACGAGGCAGAGCGGTGCCATGAGATCGCCTATATCGCCTATGGCGTGATGCTGGCGCGCGGGACGACGGCGGAAGTCATTGCCGGATCGGGGCTTTACGCGCTGCTGGGTGAGGGGCCGGGGGTCGACCGGCTCGCCAGCGAGATCGAGGGAAGGCCCGGCGTGGCGATGGCGGCGGCATTCGGCACCTCGCTGCACGTCTGCGGCCCCGATCCGGTCGCCCTGCGCGACGCCGTGCGCCCGTGGGACGACCGCGCAACCTGGCGCGAAACCTCGCCCTCGCTTGAGGATGTGTTCATCAACCTGATGCGTACTGCCAGCGACAACAGCGTGGTCGCGGCATGAACTGGAACCGCGTCGGGGCTATGGTTTATAAGGAAATCCGCCAGACGGTGCGCGATCCGGGCACAATGGCGATGATGTTCGTGATGCCGGTGATGCAGCTGATGATCTTCGGCTTTGCCATAAACAACGATCCCCGCCACCTGCCGCTGGCGATCGAGGCGAACGACAATTCTGCGATCACCCGCAGCGTCACTGCTGCGCTGGGCAACACCGGCTATTTCGAGGTGCGCAACGTGATCGCATCCTATGGCGAGGGGGAGCGCCTGATCGCCAGCGGCGACGTGCAGTTCCTTGTTACCATACCGCCTGATTTCACCCGCGACGTGGTGCGCGGCGCCCATCCGCAATTGCTGGTGACCGCCGATGCCAGCGATCCGGCATCGACCGGCCCGGCGCTCAATGCGATTTCCGAGGCGGTGAACGCCGCGCTTGCGCATGATTTGATCGGTCCGCTGGCTGGACGAATGCCTGGTCCTCCGCCGGTTCAGGTGATCGTCCACAAAAGCTATAATCCCGAAGGGATCACCAGCCACAATACCGTCCCCGGCCTGTTGGCGATCATCCTGTCGATGACTATGGTCATGCTGACATCCATGTCGGTCACGCGAGAGGTGGAGCAGGGGACGATGGAAAACCTGCTTGCAACGCCGCTGCGCCCGGTGGAGGTGATGATCGGCAAGATCGTGCCCTATCTGATGATGGGGATCGTGCAGATGATTGTGGTTCTGGTGTTTGCGGCGCTGATCTTTCACGTGCCGTTCGCCGGTTCGCTGGTGCTGGCGGTAGTAGCCACCCTGCTGTTCATCGCGGTCAGTCTGGCGCTGGGCTTTACCTTCTCGACGCTTGCCGCCAGCCAGTTACAGGCCATGCAACTGAGCTTTTTCTACATGCTGCCCAGCATCCTGCTGTCGGGATTTGCCTTTCCCTTTCGCGGGATGCCGCTCTGGGCGCAGTGGTTTGCCGAACTGCTGCCGACAACGCACTATATCCGGCTTATCCGGGGGATCATGTTGAAAGGGTGGACACTGGCTACCGCATGGCCGTCGCTGGCGATCCTGTTCGCCATGCTGCTGGTGCTGGGCTTCGTCGCCGTGCGCCGCTATCAGGATACCATTGCGTGAGTGCGCCTGAGTGCGCCTGCGTTCACGCCGCCGCGCTGATCGGATAGCCGGCGGGTTCGTAAGCAGGCCGACTGCGGGCATAGTCCTTGGTCAGCGAGCGAAACACCTCATTGTGCAGCGGATGGTCAAACTCTACCCCCGCAGAGCGCCCGGATGCCCAGACGATGGTTGCCGTTTTGGGCTGAAGGCCCGGCAGCATCAGCGTGATTTCATCGCCCAGCCGCAAGTCCGAAAGGCCTTCAATTCGCGCGCCATAGGGCGTCATGTCCTTGAGGATGGTGGTGCCGCGAAACGCCCACAGGCGGTAGCGGGCCATCAGATCAAAGGCGACACGTTCGGCCCGGCGCAGGATCGTGCCTTCGGCTTCGATTGCATTTTGTAACATCGCTTTTCCCCCGATGCTGTTAACCACATGACGGAGAACGGCGGGGTAAACGGGTTTTATAGGGCCTATGGCAAACGCCCCAGAATTTCGTGCGCCAGAGTGGTTAACGTATCATCGCGCGCGCCCATCACGACCACCCGGTCGCCCGGCTTTGCCTCGCCAATGATGAACGCGGCGCAGTCCTGCCGGTCAGCAATATAGCGAGCGTTGCCAGCATGTTGGTTAATCAGGCCAACGATCCGCTCGCTGCCCTGGCTTCGATCGACGGTGCCGCCGAAATAGACCGGATCGCACAGCAGGGTCAGATCATCAGGACCAAGCTGAGCCGCGAAAACTTCCGCAAGTTCAGCGCCCATCTGGCGCAACGGACCATAACCGTGCGGCTGGAAAAACGCGATTACCCGGCCCGGATGCGCCTTCAAGGTGGCCAGCGTCGCGGAAACCTTGTCCGGATTGTGCCCGAAATCGTCGATCACCGTTACGCCGCCGGGGCTGGTGCCGACAATGTCGAACCGCCGCGCAAGCCCCGCGAACGAGCCGAGCGCGCTGACCGCCTCTGCCACCGGCACCCCCGCCGCGTTGGCCCCGGCGATGGCCGCGAGCGCATTGGCGAGGTTGTGCCGCCCGGGAACTTGCAGGGCGAGCGGGCAGGACGATCCATCGCGCCGGTCAACTATAGTGGCGCAAAGGCTGGTCGTTGCCTCGACTAGGGAACCGGGCTGGACACCAATTTGCGCCGCCTTGCTCTCAATCCCGAACGTCACCAGCGACTGTGCGCGGCCCGCCAGCGCAGCGGTTTCGGAGTCGTCGAGATTGATCGCGGCAACATCGGCACAGGCCAGAAATGCGCCGAACAGATCGCGCAGTTCCTCAAGGCTCTTGTGGTCAAGACTGACATTGCCAAGCACCGCCACGCTAGGCCGGTAGAGCGCAATCGAGCCGTCGCTCTCGTCCACTTCGGAAACAAACACACTGCCCTGTCCGACCCGCGCGGAAGCAAATGGCGCAACCGGGCTGACGAAGTTCTTCATCACCGCGCCGTTCATGATCGTGGGATCGCGGTCTGTTTCGGTGAGAATCCAGCCGATCATGCCGGTGACGGTCGATTTTCCGCTGGTGCCGCCCACCGCAATGCCAGACGGGCTGGCGTTGAACAGTCGGGCCAGCAGTTCGGCCCGGCTCATGCGCGGGCAGGCGAGTTCGCGGGCGCGGACCATTTCGGGCACGGTATCCTCAACCGCCGCCGAAGCGACCAGCGTTTGCGCGGGCGAGTTCACGCCGCTGCCGTCCTGCAGATAGAGCGCGATGCCGAGGCTTTCCAGCCAGGCGAACTTTTCCGGCGTGCGCCCCTGGTCGCGGCTGCGGTCCGATCCGGCGATCTGTGCGCCCGCGCCGTGCAGGATCAGCGCCAGCGGCAACATGCCCGATCCGCCGATGCCGCAGAAGAACCAGGGGTGCGAGGTGAGGTCTGAATGGGCCTTGGTCATGCACACCCGGTATGCGCCCTTTCCGGCGGACACAACCTCGGATAGGACTGGCATATGATCCAAGTCGCCATCTGCGCCCCGTCTGCCCCGTTTTCACGCGAGGATGCCGCCCGGGTCACCGACCTTGCAGCGGCGCATGGCGGGATCGAACTGCATTTCGATCCCCAATGTTTCGTGGCCGAAGGGCATTTCGCGGGGCCGGACGAGCTGCGGCTGGAAAAATTCGTAAAACTGGCGAACGATCCCGCCTTTGACGCAGTGTGGTTCGCGCGCGGGGGCTATGGCTCGAACCGCATTGCAGAGGCAGCAATCGAGCGGTTGGGGCCAGCGGCACGGGGCAAGCAATACCTTGGTTATTCCGACGGCGGCTATCTGTTGGCCGCACTCTATCGGGCAGGAATTGGCCAGCCCGTCCACGCATCGATGCCCGCCGACATCAAGCGCGAGGGCGGCGAGGCGGCGGTGCAGCGGGTGCTGGACTGGCTGTGCGGCGACCACGCGGGGCTTGAGCCATCGCTGGACAATCGCCCGACAGTCGCCTTCAACCTCACCACGCTGGCGATGCTCTGCGGTACGCCGATGATGCCCGATCTGGCAGGCCATGTCGTGATGGTCGAGGAAGTGAGCGAGCATCTGTATGCCGTTGACCGCCTGTTCTTTCACATCACCTCGCACCTTGCTGGCAAGGCTGGGGCTGGCATTGCCGGGTATCGGCTTGGCCGAGTCTGCGACGTACCCGAAAATGACCGTCCGTTCGGCGCTACGGCAGAACAAATCGCGCGGTTCTGGTGCCAGCGTCACGCGATCCCGTTCCTGGGCACCGCAGACATCGGCCATGATGCGCAAAACCGGATCGTGCCGTTCGGGCTTGCCGCAAAGGCCCGGCAAACCTAGAGGCGCGGGCGGGGTCGTCCCCTCCCGGCGGTGGGGGCAACAAGAATAGGGAGATTTCCATGCGGGCATTTGTTTTTCCGGGGCAGGGCAGCCAGAAAGTCGGCATGGGCGTCGATCTCGCCGCCGCCAGCGTCCACGCGCGCGAGGTGTTTCAGGAAGTTGACGACGCGCTGGGGCAGAACCTGACCGCGATCATGCGCGATGGCCCGGAAGATGTGCTGACGCTGACCGAAAACGCGCAGCCCGCGATCATGGCCAATGCCATCGCCATCCTGCGCGTGCTTGAGCGCGAAGGCGGGATTTCGCTCGCCGACAAAGCCGATTTTGTCGCCGGGCACAGCCTGGGCGAATATACCGCACTCTGCGCCGCCGGGGCGTTCAGCCTGGCCGATACCGCCCGCCTGCTCAAACTGCGCGGACAGGCGATGCAGGCTGCCGTGCCCGTCGGCATTGGCGCGATGGCGGTGTTGCTGGGCGCTGATATCGCCAAGGCAACCGCTCTGGCCGAAGCTGCGGCGGAAGGTCAGGTGTGTACCGTCGCCAATGACAATGATCCGACTCAGGTGGTAATTTCCGGCCACCGCGAGGCGATTGAACGCGCTATTGCCCTGACCAAGGACCACGGCATCAAGCGCGGCATGTTGCTACCCGTCTCCGCGCCGTTCCACTGCCCGCTGATGCAGCCCGCCGCCGATGCGATGGCCGAGGCGCTGGGCAAGACCCCGCCGGGGATGCTGCGCCTGCCGGTATTCGCCAACGTGACTGCCGCCGCCGTGAGTGACCCCGCCGAGGTCCAGCGCCTGCTGGTCGAACAAGTCACCGGCCGCGTCCGCTGGCGCGAAAGTGCCATCGCCATGAAGGATGCGGGTGTGGAACATTTCGTCGAACTGGGCGGCAAAGTGCTCGGCCCGATGATCACCCGCAGCGCCGGGGAAGTGGATGTGAGCAATGTGATATCGATGAATGATATCGAAGCGCTGTTGAAGGGAATTTGAACATGTTCGACCTTACAGGAATGACCGCCCTCGTCACCGGCGCTTCGGGCGGGATTGGCTCGGCCATCGCACGGTCGCTGGCGGCGCAGGGCGCGCGGCTTGCGCTTTCGGGGTCGAATGCAGGCAAGTTGCGCGCGTTTCGCGATGAGTTGGACGAGCACACGCCGCAGCACCTTCAGCAGGTCGATCACGTGGCGATCACCTGCGACCTGTCAAACGCCGAAGATGTGGAAAAGCTGGTCCCGGCGGCGCTCGATACGCTCGGCAAGATCGACATCCTCGTCAACAACGCCGGGATCACGCGCGATAATCTGGCCATGCGGATGAAGGATGAGGAGTGGGATGCCGTCATCCGCGTCAATCTGGAAGCCGCGTTCCGCCTGATGCGCGCTGCCAGCAAGCCGATGATGAAGGCGCGGTTCGGACGGATGATCACGATCACGTCCGTGGTCGGCGCGACCGGCAATCCGGGGCAGGTAAACTATGCCGCAGCCAAGGGCGGGCTGGTGGCGATGTCGAAAAGTCTGGCGCAGGAGCTGGCCACCCGGAACATCACGGTCAACTGCGTCGCCCCCGGTTTCATCCGCACGGCCATGACAGATGTGCTGCCAGACGCCCAGAAAGACGCCCTGAATGCCCGCATCCCGATGGGCCGCATGGGTGAGGGTGAGGACATCGGCGCTGCTGTCGCCTACCTCGCATCGCGCGAGGCGGGCTATGTCACCGGCCAGACGATCCACGTAAATGGCGGCATGGCCATGATGAGCTGATGCGAATTTGCGCGTAATTCCCGCATTTATCCCCAGTTTACGGCCCGAAACCCAGCTTGGCGCTTGCCGCTTTTGCGCCTCGCGTTAAGACAGCAAGTCCGCAGTTTTGACGAAGCGGCGCGATCCCGCGCTTGCGCTTCAGGGGGACCGAGAGCAGCATGAAGGCTACCATCGAACGCGCGACACTGCTGAAGTGCCTGTCGCACGTGCAGTCCGTCGTTGAACGTCGCAACACCATCCCCATCCTGTCGAACGTGCTGATCGAGGCTTCGGCCAGCGGCTCGGTAAAGGTCATGGCCACCGATCTTGACCTGCAAGTGGTTGAATCGATGCGCGCCGTGTCGATTGACAGCCCCGGCGCGATCACCGTTTCAGCGCACTTGCTGTTCGATATCGCCCGCAAACTGCCCGATGGCAGCCAGGTCAGCCTTGAGGCGGCGGACAACCGGATGACGGTAAAGGCTGGCCGCAGCCGGTTCAGCCTGCCAACTCTGCCGCGCGATGATTTTCCCTCGATCGTGGAAGGCGATTTGCCGACCAGCTTCGAACTGCCCGCCGCGACGCTGGCCGAACTGATCGACCGCACCCGGTTCGCGATTTCGACCGAGGAAACGCGGTATTACCTCAACGGCATCTTCCTCCACGTCGCTGACGAAGAGATGAAGGCTGCGGCGACCGATGGCCACCGTCTGGCGCGTTATACCATTGCCAAGCCCGATGGCGCTTCGGGAATGCCCGACGTGATCGTGCCTCGCAAATGCGTGGCCGAACTGCGCAAGTTGTTGGAAGAATCGCTCGATACCAACGTCCTGATCGATCTTTCGGCCTCCAAGATCCGCTTCACCTTCGGCGGCGAAACCGGCGTAGTGCTAACCAGCAAGCTGATCGACGGCACGTTCCCCGATTACAGCCGCGTTATCCCGACCGGCAACGACAAGCTGCTCCGCCTCGATCCACGCGCGTTTTACGAAGGCGTGGACCGCGTGGCGACGATCGCCACCGAAAAGACCCGTGCGGTGAAGATTGCGCTGGAAAATGACAAGGTTACCCTGTCGGTCACTTCGCCCGACAACGGCACGGCGGCGGAAGAACTGGCGGCGGATTACAACTCGCCGGGGTTCGAAATTGGCTTCAATGCCAATTACCTGAAGGACATCCTTGGCCAGATCGGCGGGGACACCGTGGAGCTGCACCTGGCCGACGCCGGGGCGCCGACGCTGATCCGCCAGGACGACAAGTCGCCCGCGCTTTATGTGCTGATGCCGATGCGGGTTTAGGGGGGCGACTGGTCGGTTGCCGGCTGATAGCGTGATGAGTTACGGTTGATCGGTGACGTCTCCCTCCACTCACAAGGGCAGGCCTATCGTATATGAAAATTTCTTCGTCATCCTGAACTTGCTTCAGGACCCATTTCGCGGCGCATCCTGCGTTCGAAAGGTCGAAAAGTGCTTGCGGCACGGTCTTTTTCTGCATTCCGCCCCTTCGCTATCGGCACGATGGGTGCTGAAACAAGTTCAGCATGACGAATAGTAAGAGGAAACTTGGGTCAGAATATTCAAATGCGATTGCCCTGCGCTCAAAGGGGAATGAGAAGGCGATTCAAAGTGAAGGTATCCGACTCTACCCCCCGACCGCCTCAATCATCTCGTCCACCGCGATGAATTTTTCCCTTGGCGCGCCTTCGCGGGCGCGCTGGGTTTCGGCGGCTTCGATCTTTTTCCAGTCCTCGAACGCCACGATCTTGAGCCTTCGCGAGGCTGCCAAGGCGTCAAAGGCCGCACCCCCGGGTTTGCCGCTGCCTGTGCCGATATCTTCGGCGATCTTTTCCACTACCCCGAAACCGTCCGGGCGGTTGGTGCCGATGGTGCCTGATGGTCCGCGCCGTGCCCAGCCGACGCAGTACAGCCCCGGCAGGATACGCCCATCGAGATTGGCGAAACGTCCGGCGCTTTCCTCAAACGGGACGCCGGGTATGGGTGAAGTCTGATACCCGATACAGGCGATCACCAGACTGGCGGGGATGCGATACATCTCGCCCGTGCCGACTGCCCGGCCGCCGTCAAGCCGCGTGCGTTCAACGTCCAAGCCGCTGACTTTGCCGTTTTCGCCAAGGATTGCCTTTGGGGCGGCGAAGAAATCGAACTCGATATCGATCGGCTTGTCTGCGCGGTGGCTTTCGGGGATGGCGGCAAAGCTGCGCAAGTGCGTGACCGATTTGCGCTGGCCGGGTTCCAGCAGGGCATCATCGCCCTCATCCGGCAAGTCCGCCGAATCGACGCGCGGGCAGGCGCGTTCCAGATGCGCCAGTTCGCCCAGTTCCTTGGTGGTCATGGCAATCTGGTGCGGGCCGCGCCTGCCGAGGATGACGATCCGTTCGATCTTCGAGGTTTCCAGCTGATCGAGCGCGTGGCTGACGATGTCGCTGCCGGCAAATTCCGCGCGGGTCTTTGACAGGATTCGCGCCACGTCGAGCGCGACGTTGCCGTTGCCGATCACCACTGCGGTGCCGCCGGAAAAATCGGGGTTGAGGTTCGAGAATTGTGGGTGGCCGTTATACCAGCCGACGAATGCGGCGCTGCCGTGGACATTGGCCAGGTCCTCTCCCGGCAGGCCCATTTTCTTGTCGTGCGGAGCGCCCGTGGCGAGAACCACGGCATCGTAAAAGCCTTCCAGTTCGGCGATTGAAACATCCTCGCCGATGGTGACATTGCCAAGGAAGCGCACGTTTTCAGACAGGGAAACCGCTTCATACCGCTTGGCCACCGCCTTGATCGATTGATGATCGGGCGCGACGCCGGTGCGAATCAGGCCGTAAGGAACAGGCAGACGGTCAAAAATATCGATGCGAACATCGCTTCCCCACAGTTTCTGCGCCGCTTCTGCGGTGTAATAGCCTGCCGGTCCCGATCCGATGATTGCAATATGCCGCACACGTCATCCTATCCATTTTTGCTTTGGTGACATGCAATCCGATTCCGCGCGGCAAGCAAGCAGATTCTTGTCGCGGTTTGTCTTGATGGGGCGCTGTTTGTCCGTGAGCAGGAAAGTTTGTGGCGCTTAACTGTTTTGCAAGCGAAAATCCGCCAAGTGGCCCGATGAGTTCAAAAACGGGGCAGCAGCAGGTTATGCGGCGCGGAGACGCCGCTGCGCGACCATTTGCGTCCAGCGCGCGGGCCACAAGCAGCGCCTCACGCCGATCGGCCAGTACGGCACAAGTGCGGGGGCACAGCTACGTTGCCCGCTATACTCTGGGCAGGTTGTGGCCGATCATGTCCCCGCTCATGCTGGGCACATTGGCGGCCTGCGCGGCGATAACAACCAGCATTCCGCCGGTCCTGTCGATCGCTCTCGTCATTCTGGCGTCGGTGCTGGCATTCGCTGCCCGATATGGCGTGCGGTTCGAACGGGGCGAAAGGCGGCCCGCTTTGGCACGAGGCGGCCTGGTTACAGGATTTGTCGGCGTGCCGATGTTCCTGTTCGGCTCCGGAATTGGCTATTGGAACAACGCTCAGCCAGACATCGCCCATGTCGGCGTGGCGGGGCTGATTGTCGCGTGCATGGTGGCGAGCATCCTCAGTTCCGGGCGGCATGTAACACTGGCGACGGCTCTGGGCTGCCAATGGGGCGGCTTTGCGCTGGCCATGCACGACTTGCGCCCGATGATCGTCATCATTGCTGGATCGATTGTCAGCAGCTGGGCCATACGTCGGCAGCTGGAAATTGATCGCGGAATGCAGGAACAGCAGGAGCGTGTGGACCGCGCCCAGCAGCGAGCGGAACTGATCCTTTCGGATTTCGAGCAGACGCGGCAAGGCTGGTTCTGGGAAACCGACCGGCGCGGCGCGATTACATATGTTTCCTCCACCGTTGGCGACGTCGTCGGGCGGAGCGCGGCGAAGCTTGTGGGGCGGCCGTTTTCCGAACTGTTCATCCTTGATGGCCAGTCGCTGGAAAACGAACGCACGCTGACCTTTCACATGTCGACTCGCTGTTCGTTCCACGATCTGGCGGTGCGCGCTGCATCTGCTGACGATGAGGAACGCTGGTGGAGCATCAATGGGCTGCCGGTCTATGATGACTATGACAATTTCCAGGGCTTTCGTGGATCGGGCAGCGATCTGACCGAAAAACGGCGGTCGGATGAACACGCGACCCGGCTGGCGCATTACGATTCGCTGACCGGCCTGGCCAACCGCCTGCAAATCTCGCAACTGCTGGAAAAGATCCTCAACGCGCGGGTGCTCGATCAGCGGGACTGCGCGGTGTTCATGCTCGATCTCGACCGGTTCAAGCAAGTCAACGATACGCTGGGCCACCCTGCGGGCGATGCGCTGCTGACGCAGGTTTCGCAGCGGCTGGAGCGGATCGTCGGAACGCATGGCCGGGTCGGGCGGTTGGGCGGAGACGAGTTCAAGGTGATTGTTCCCGGCCGGATCGAGCAGGCCCGCCTTGCCGAACTGGCCGAGCGCATTATCGAGGGGCTATCGCAGCCTTATTCGATTGATGGCCATCAGGTCGTGATCGGAGTTTCCATAGGCATCGCGCTGTCGCCGGATAACGGTGTGACCTCAGAAGCTTTGATCCGCAATGCTGACCTTGCGTTATATGCCGCCAAGGACGGTGGGCGAGGGCGGCACCATTTCTATGCCTCTGACCTGCACACAGACGCTGAAGAGCGCCGACAACTGGAACAGGATCTGCGCGATGCGCTGATCAGCGGCGGCTTTTCGCTGGCCTATCAGCCGGTCGTCACCACTATGACCGAGCGGATTTCAGGGTTTGAGGCGCTGCTGCGCTGGAACCACCCGAAGCGAGGCTGGCTCAGCCCCGCAAAGTTCATCCCGATTGCCGAGGAATCGGGTCTGATCGCACAGATTGGCGAATGGGCGCTGCGCACTGCCTGCCACGACATGGCCGCATGGCCGGAAAACGTGCGCGTGGCGGTCAACGTCTCGCCGCTGCAATTTGCCAACCCATCTCTGCCAGCACTGGTCACTAACGCGCTCGCTGCGTCGCAGATCACGCCGGCGCGGCTTGAGTTGGAGATTACCGAGAGTGTCTTCCTGAACGACAGCGAAGGCACCGATGCCATGTTCGCCGCGCTCAAGCGGCTGGGCGTGCGGCTGGCGCTGGATGATTTCGGCACCGGCTATTCCTCGCTCGGCTATCTCAAGAAAGCGCCGTTCGACAAGATCAAGATCGACCAGAGTTTCGTGCGCGGGGCGACGATCAAGGGCAGCCGCAACGGGGCGATCATTTCGTCGATCGTCAGTCTGGCGGAGGCGCTGGACATGGAAACCACGGCAGAAGGCGTGGAAACGCACGACGAGCTTGACCTGATCCGCCTGCTGGGTTGCAGCCATGTGCAGGGCTATATCTACGCCAAGCCGTTGAGCCTGATCGAGGCATCGGCCCTGCTGATCAACGGGCTGACCGTAAACCCGGAAGGCCCGCGTTCGGCCCGCCCGCAGCGCCAGACCATGTTGCGCCGTGTGGTGCTTGATGCCGACGGTGAGCGGTACGATGCTACGATCCGCAACATCTCGTCTACCGGGGCGCTGGTGGCAGGCCTGTGGAATGTGCCGCCGGGGACCACATTCAACCTGGATCTGGGAGAGGGTCAGTCGGTCGCCGTGGCCACCCGCTGGAGCAATGAGGACCGGATTGGCGTGGAGTTCCTGAGCGAAATGCCGCTGGACGATACGGGACGCCTGATCCTCTCTCCCGAACGGCGGCGGACAGTCAGAGGCGATGGTTTTCTGTTGCGCCGCGCCGGCTAATCTCCAGTCGATTGCTCTGGAGTTGCACGTAGTCGTTAGCGATTAATTCACCAGATTTCGTTAACAAGCTTGAGTCTCCCCAGCGCAGGATGGGTCGGAAACTGGTCCCGCCCCGACCCGCGCCGATAAGACTCAAACTGGCGACTGGGATTACAATGTTGAAGCGGTTTGGCGGAATGCGGCGCAAGAATGAAGGGGTTTTGCCGGTCCGTGAACCCCTTGACGAACATTCCGAAGCCCTAGCGTTACTCCATGATTACGAGAAGTCCGGACTAGGCTGGTTCTGGGCGAGCGATAACCTTGGCAACCTGACCTATATCTCCGATTGCGTGGCCCGGACGCTGGGATGCGAGCGGCATGAATTGCTTGGCCAGCCGTTCAGTTCACTGCTGATCCTTGAAGATGCCAGCGGAGGTAATGTCGCGCGTTCGCTGCCCCTGCTGCTGGGTACGCGCAAGACTTTCTCTGATTTCGCAGTCAAGGCCCGCAGCCCGTCTTCCGAAGTGTGGTGGGCGGTGTCAGGCCGCCCGCAGCTTGACGATAACGGCGAATTTCTGGGCTATCGCGGCAATGGTTCCGACGTCACATCCACTTTGCGTGACCAGCGCGATGCTGCCCGGCTGGCGAAGTTCGATTCGCTGACCGGGCTGAACAACCGGCACACGATGGGCCAGCGGCTGGAAAGTACGATTAACGCCTACAAGGCATCGCAGCGCAGTTGCGCGCTGATGATGATCGACCTCGACAGGTTCAAGAAGATCAACGACAGCATGGGCCATCAGGCTGGGGACGAGTTGCTTCGGCAGGTGTCAGAGCGCCTGTCCACGCTGGTAGAACGCGGCTGCGAGGTAGGCAGGTTGGGCGGTGACGAGTTCCAGATGCTGCTGCCCGATGTGGACGATCGCGGCAAGCTGGGCGAACTGGCGCGGCAGATCATCGCGCTCCTGTCACAGCCTTACCGGGTGCAGGATACGCGCTGCTCGATTGGCGCATCGGTTGGCGTCGCCATTTTCCCCTTCGACGGCCAGAGCGCCGAACAACTGGTGGGCAACGCCGATCTTGCGCTTTACGCCGCCAAGGGCAGCGGGCGTGGCCAGTTCCGGTTCTATTCCAGTGAGTTGCAAATGGGCACCGGACAGCGCCGACGGCTGGAAGTGGATTTGCGCGATGCGCTGACGCTTGGCCAGATGCGCCTTCAATACCAGCCGATGGTCAGCCTGAATGGCAACACTGTGGTCAGTCTGGAGGCGCTGATGCGCTGGCAGCATCCCGAATATGGTGAGATCGCACCCAGCATCTTCTTGCCGATTGCAGAGGATACCAACCTTATCGTCGGGCTTGGCGAATGGGCCATCCGCGAGGCTAGTGCGGCGGCGATGGGCTGGCCGGGGCGGGTCAGCGTAGCGGTCAACGTGGCCCCCGCCCAGTTCGCCAGCCAGCACTTCGTGGAAACGGTTGAGCAGGCGCTGGAGGAATCGGGTCTTGACCCCGAACGGCTCGAACTGGAACTGACCGAGGGTAGTTTCGCCGTCGATGCGACCATGACCGACGATATCCTGGCCGATATCAGGAAGCTGGGTGTCAAACTGACCCTCGATAATTTCGGCGCTGGCCAGTCGTCGCTCGGCTACCTTCGCCACATCACGTTTGACAAGATCAAGCTCGACCGTTCTGTAGTCCTAGATCTCACCGCGTCTAACAGCCGCTCGGCCGCGATTGCCGGAGCCATTGTGGCGCTGGCCCGCCAGCTTGGCCCTGTGAGTTGCGCCATCGGCGTCGAGGCGCTGAACGAACTGCAAGCCATGCGCGAACTGGAAATCACGCAGATCCAGGGCTTCGTTTATTCGCCGCCGTGTTCACTGGACGAAATCACTGACGTACTGGCCAGCGGGCGCTGGGTGATTGAACCGGCAGGCCCCGCGTTTGCCCGTGAAGACCGCCGCACAGTGCTGCGCAGGGTGGGCGTGATCCATGAGGATTTCCGCTACGAAGTCATGATGCGCAACGTGTCGGTCAATGGCGCGGCCATCGAAGGGCTGGTCGACGTGCCCATCGGCACCCAGTTCGTGCTCGATCTGGGCGAGGGGCAACTGGTCGTCTGCACAGTCCGCCGCTCAGAAGGTTCGGTGCAGGGCTTGCAGTTTGAATCGCGGCTGGTTGACGACGGCGCGGGCGGGTTGATGACGCGCCACCGTGTCGCCCCCGCCATGCTTGAGGCGATGGGTATGCCCAGCGGACCGGGCGGGCCATCCGTGGTCGCGCTCAATTCTGTCGGCGGGATAAACCTGCCTAAGTTCGGCACCGCAGCTGACGCAGCGCGGCATAACCGGGCTGCCTGAACGAGCCGCGCTGCCCGCCAATTCGCCCCGATTTGCCGCCATTGGTGACAGGTGCAGCCAGCACTGCTAACGGCCCGGCATGACCGAACTCTCCAAGATCCGTAATTTTAGCATTATTGCTCACATTGACCACGGCAAGTCGACCCTTGCCGACCGCTTGATCCAATACACCGGCGGCCTGACTGAGCGCGAGATGAGCGCTCAAGTACTTGATAACATGGATATAGAGCGCGAGCGCGGGATCACCATCAAGGCGCAGACAGTGCGCCTGAACTACCGCGCCAACGATGGCGAGACGTATGAGCTGAACCTCATGGACACCCCCGGCCACGTCGACTTCGCCTATGAAGTCAGCCGCAGCCTTGCCGCATGCGAAGGCGCGCTGCTGGTCGTTGACGCCGCGCAAGGGGTGGAAGCGCAGACGCTGGCCAACGTCTATCAGTCGATCGAGCACAACCACGAAATCGTGCCGGTCATCAACAAGATCGACCTGCCCGCCGCCGAACCGGAAAAAGTCCGCGCCGAAATCGAGGAAATCATCGGCCTCGACGCTTCCGAAGCGGTGTTGACAAGCGCCAAGTCAGGCATCGGGATCGCCGAAGTGCTGGAAGCCGTGGTCAACAAAATCCCCCCGCCCAAAGGTGACCGCGATGCGCCGCTTACCGCGATGCTGGTCGATTCATGGTACGACCCCTACCTCGGCGTCGTCATCCTCGTCCGCGTGATCGATGGCGTCATCAAAAAGGGCCAGCAAATCAAGTTCATGGCCGGCGGCACCGAACATCTGGTGGACCGGGTCGGCTGTATGCGCCCCAAGATCGAGCAACTCGAAGAACTCGGCCCCGGCGAAATCGGCTTCATCACCGCGCAGATCAAGGAAGTGGCACAGGCCAAGGTCGGCGACACGATCACCACGGTAAAACAGGGCGCAACCAAGGCGCTCCCCGGCTTCAAGGAAGTGCAGCCCGTGGTGTTCTGCGGCATGTTCCCGGTTGACGCTGCAGACTTTGAAAAGCTGCGCGAAAGCATCGGCAAGCTGCGCCTGAACGATGCCAGCTTCAGCTTTGAAATGGAGAGCAGCGCGGCGCTCGGCTTTGGCTTCCGCTGCGGCTTCCTTGGCCTGCTGCATCTGGAAATCATCCAGGAACGCCTGACCCGCGAATACGACCTTGACCTGATCACCACCGCGCCAAGCGTGGTTTACCGCATCCAGCTCCGCAAATCGAAGACCGACGACGCGCGCGAGATCATGCTGCACAACCCGTCAGACTATCCCGATCCCAGCCGGATCGAGCAGATCGACGAGCCGTGGATCAAGGCGGTGATCTATACGCCCGACGAACACCTCGGCTCGATCCTGAAACTGTGCCAGGACCGGCGCGGCATGCAGACCGACCTGACTTACGTGGGCGGCCGCGCGCAAGTGACCTATGAACTGCCGCTCAACGAAGTCGTGTTCGATTTCTACGACCGCCTGAAAAGCATCAGCCGCGGCTATGCCAGCTTCGATTACGAACAGATCGGCCTGCGCGAAGGCGACCTCGTCAAGATGCAGATCATGGTCAACAGCGAGCCGGTCGACGCGCTATCCATGATCGTCCATCGCGGCGTAGCCGAAGAACGCGGCCGGCATATGTGTGAACGCCTGAAAGACCTGATCCCCCGCCACTTGTTCAAGGTGCCGATCCAGGCAGCCATCGGCGGCAAAGTTATCGCCCGCGAAACCATCGCCGCGATGCGCAAGGATGTGACCGCCAAATGCTATGGCGGCGACATCAGCCGCAAGAAAAAGCTGCTCGACAAGCAGAAAAAGGGCAAGGCCCGGATGCGCGAGTATGGGAATGTCAGCATCCCGCAAGAGGCGTTTATCGCTGCGCTGCGGATGGGGGAGGAGTAGAACAACCTCCGCTCGTCCTGAGCCTGTCGAAGGATGCGGATGGGTGAGGAATAAGCGGGAAGACGCGGGGGCCATCGCCCCCACACCCCCAATCATCCAGATTTTATCGAAGAAAAACTCCCCTCCCGCTTGCGGGAGGGGTTGGGGGAGGCCCTGTCAGCGTTAACGCGCTAGGAATTGCTTAAGCCACCGGAGCAGGCCAAGCCCGCAACATAAGCCCCGGAATATCCGCAAAATCACGCGCATTGATCGTTATCAGCGTCCGGCCCGCAACAATCGCCTGCGCCGCGATCATCCGGTCCAACACGCGCCTGCGATCATGCCCGGTTGCGGCAACAATCTCGCCATATGCGTCAGCTTCGGCCTCATCGAACGGGAACACACTCAATGTTTCGCGAAGGCGGGAAAGCAGAGCAGTGCGCAGTCCTCCGCTTGATCGATCAAGGGCCGCTCCGGCTTGCAGTTCCACCAGCGTCACAACTGAAATCGCCGGGACCGATTCAAGCGCAGTAATCCGCCCCACAATCTCGGGCGAGCCATCGCGCAAATGAATCGCGACATCGGTGTCGATCAAATAATTCAACGATTAAAGCGCCGAACGGTCCGGCGCTTCGAAATCCGGACGAGACTGCACCCCATCATCTGGCCTGCCAATCATCGCAAGATCAGCAACTAGCCGAGAAAGCTCGCGTTTGGCATCCTCGGCACTGCGTACGGCACGAACAATCACGTTATCCCCTTGCCGCTCAACTTCAACTTCCTGACCAATGCCGAAACCCATGCCCTTTGGCAGCCGAACAGCTTCGCTGTTGCCTGACTTGAAGGTGCGGGAATGGAAAGGCGTGTTCATATCTGTGTGTATACCGGATATACGGCGCGCGTTCAAGCGTTGCTGTACGGTACAAGACGTATATCCAATTGGTTGATTTCATGAGGCTCATTGATTGAACTGCGCTATCGTTCTGAATAGAAAATATTTTGGATTACGGTGACAGTGCACTTTACCCCTCAGGATGCCCGGCTCTTTTGCCGATCATGGAATTTAACCTTCGGGCCAAATTTGCTTCGGCGGTTCGCCAAAGAGGACAGTGTCGGTTTCGTTCGTTAGAGGCTGACTCATAATCATTTGTTTTGATTGCAGAGGCTTGCGATTCTGC
>JBDTUQ010000003.1:0-113527 GCA_040007615.1 Novosphingobium sp. | reverse complement strand
GGCTGAATCACATGTCGCTGATATTGCCCACCTTCTTTTTCGGTCAGCCTCTAAGATCGTCCCCTACATAGAAATCGGCCACAGCAAGGCTCGTCTTCCCATCGCCTCAGTACGCATTGGTCCGGGACCTGATCAGCTACTCACAGCGAAAAGTGCGGAGATTTTCTTAGAAACAAAAGGTTATAATGTTCCCGTAAACACCTCGGATGTGCCCTTCCGCTCGTGACAATCAAATCCCCCACCGCGCCCGGATCATATCGCTCGTATCCCGCGTCCCATCATGGCTCCACCCCGGCGCGCGCCACAGATACCCCAGCTTATGCCGCCACGGCGCGGACCGCACGTCGCGGGCTATGGCGATCCATTCGTGGAATACGCTCCACAGCAGGTTGAAACTGCCGAGCTGCCGGACAATCCCGTAATGATTGCGCACGCCGTCCAGTTCCGGCTGGAAGGTGCCGAACAATCGGTCCCAGACGATGAATGTCCCGGCGTAATTGCGATCAAGGTATTGCGGGTTGGTGGCGTGGTGGACGCGGTGGTGGCTGGGGGTGTTCATCACCGCCTCAAACCAGCGCGGCAGGCGGCGCACGACCTCTGTATGGACCCAGAACTGGTAGATCAGGTTCACCGCGCCGCAAGTCAGGATCATGCCCGGGTGAACGCCCGCCAGCGCCAGCGGCAGGCGGAACACGAATGACAGGGCGATGAACCCCGTCCAGGTCTGCCGCAGCGCGGTGCTGAGGTTGTAGTGCTGGCTTGAATGGTGATTGACATGGCTCGCCCAGAACCAGCGCACCCGGTGGCCGGTGCGGTGCGCCCAGTAATAGGCCAGATCATCCAGCACAAAACACAGCGCCCACGCCCACCATGCCCAGCCGATGGTCACGCTGCGGAACTGGTAAAGCCACATGGCGGCGGCGAATACCGCGCCGCTGGTGGCAAGGCCGATGGTGGTGCTGCCCAGCCCCAGCGCCAGCGACGTCAGCGTGTCGCGCGGTTCATAGCTGGCAGGCGCGCGGCGGCTGGCCCACAGCATCTCGCCCGCGATCAGCGCGATGAAAACGGGGATGGCATAAGCCACGGGATCAGGTCCGGCCATCACTCAGCTTCCCAGCCGGCGCAGGCTGCCTGCCCATGCCCCGGCCTCCGCGCCCAGATCCAGCGTTATCGTTCCGAAACGGGCATCGTCAGCGCTCAGCGTCAGGAAATTGCGATCCAGCCGCGCCCCGTGATGATCAGATATCATCCGCGCGGCAAAGTGCGCGCCGTGGCGGCGCAGCAGCATAACGCGGCCCTGCCGGTCGCGCAGCAGAGCGCCGATTCCCGCACGGTCAAGGCCGACTTCCACCGGATCAAACCCGCACAGCGCCGCCCGGGCCAGTTCCTTCGCCTCGTCTGCGCTGCTTAGCCGCACGTCGCCGCCCAACCCCAGCAGCCGCGCGAACCATGCCAGAATCAGGATTGCAACCAGCGATCCGCCCAGTTGGGCGGCAAACAGAACCGGGGCAGGAAAGCCCGCTTCGCTCACCCTGGGCTCACGCCGTGTTCATCCTGCCCTCGCGGAGAGCATGTCCAGCAGCGAACGAATCGGGGAAAGATCATAGCCCGCCTCGCCCGCGCATTCCTGCAAGGCATCGGGATTGGCCCCGCCGCTCGCCTCGGCCAGCGCCCACAGCAGGGTGGAACGGGTGCCCGAACGGCAATAGGCCAGCACTTTCCCGTCGCAGCTTTCCAGCGCCTCAGCCATCGCCGCGACTTGCGGCTCGCTGAAACCGGCGTGCGTGACCGGAATCGCCACATAGGCCATGCCCGCCGCCCGTGCCGCTGCCTCAATCTGTGCGCCCGGCGTCTGGTCCGGGCTTTCGTCTTCGGGCCGGTTGTTGATGATCAGCGCAAAGCCCTGCCGCGCCGCCTCGGCCACTTCGGCAAGGCCGATCTGCGGGCTGGCTTCGATCCGGTCAGTCAGTTTGCGAAACATGGCAAACCCTCAATTCTGGCTGGCCGCGCGCAGCCGGGCACGGCGGTTGCGGGCAATGATGTTGAGCGTTTCGACCAGCGCGGAAAAGCCCATCGCGGCATAGACATAGCCCTTGGGGATATGGACGCCAAACCCGTCGGCGATCAGGACCAGCCCGATCATCACCAGAAACGCCAGCGCCAGCATGATCAGCGTGGGGTTCTTGCCGATGAACTTTGCCAGCGGGTCAGCGGCGACCAGCATGATGCCCACGGTGATGACCACGGCGGCGACCATGATCGGAATGTCGTCCGTCATGCCGACGGCGGTGAGGATCGAATCGACCGAGAACACAAGGTCCAGCGCCACGATCTGCGCAATGGCCGAGGAAAAGCCCAGGGCCACCACGCCCTTGTCATGGTCCAGCAGTTCGCCGCTTGCCCCTTCGGGGTCCATGTTGTGGTGGATTTCGTTGGTTGCCTTCCACAGCAGGAACAGTCCGCCCCCGATCAGGATCAGGTCGCGCCCTGAAAAAGCCGTTTCGAAGGTCGGTTCACCATGCGCGCCGGGTGCTCCGGCAATGCCCAGGTCGAACACCGAGGCTTCCAGAGTGACCAGCCAGCCGATCAGCATAAGCAGCGCAATTCGCATGAACAGGGCGAGGAAAAGCCCGATCTGCCGGGCTTTGTGCTGCTGGTGCAAGGGCAATTTGTTCGACAGGATGGCAATGAAAACCAGATTATCGATGCCCAGCACCACCTCCAGAGTGATCAGGGTGAACAGGGCAAGCCACGTCGCGGGCTCTGACAGCAGGGCAATGATATCCATGCCCGCTATCTGCCTATTTCTCGCCAGTCTGGCAAGCGGCGGCGGCCATACGCTTGCGGCCTTGTGCAGAAATGTCACGCCGTCGCCGTCAATATAGCATGCACAGGAATCCGTTCGCACTTGTGGATATTTTACGCTATGCCTGAAGATGCAGAGGAAAAGGCCATGTCTATGCATGGTTGCTTGAGCCTGTCGTCCAGCTGGCTTCGTCCAAGCCGCTCGGACGGACGGTAGCTGGGCGAACGAAGGTACGTTTGGGTTTATGGGTTTCGATAGAGGTCGTCGCGGACGTGGTCGCGACAAGCGGGATGGTTTCGGCGAAGAAGGTTTCGACCCGTTCTCGGGCGGCGGTGGTGACCGGTTCGGCGGCGGTGGTGGTCGCGGAAGCTTCGGCGGTGGTGATCGCGGCGGCTTTTCCGGCGGCGGCGCTCCGCGCTTCGGCGGCGGCGGTGATCGTGGCGGCGGCGGGGGCTTTGGTGCTCCGCGCAGTGGCGGCGGCGGCGGTGATCGCGGCGGCATGCCGGCCCAGGTCGTTGGCCAGGGCAAGGGCACAGTCAAATTCTTCAACACCCAGAAGGGCTTCGGCTTCATCCAGCAGGATGGCGGCGGCGAAGATGTGTTCGTGCACATCAGCGCGGTTGAACGCGCCGGCCTTGAAGGTCTGGCCGAAGGTCAGGAACTGGAATTCACACTGGTCGATCGCGGCGGCAAGGTTTCTGCCAGCGACCTGATCGTGCAGGGTGATGTCATCCCCGTTGCCAAGCGCGAGGCACCTGCCTCACGCGAGCTGACGGGCGAAAAGGCCACTGGCACGGTCAAGTTCTTCAACGCGATGAAGGGCTTCGGCTTTATCACGCGCGATGACGGCCAGCCGGATGCATTTGTTCACATCAGCGCGGTCGAACGCTCTGGCATGCGCGAGCTGCAAGAGGGTGACCGGCTTGAATTCGACATCGAAGTCGATCGACGAGGCAAGTACTCGGCGGTTAACCTGGTGCCGCGTCAGGGCTGAACCGTCAGCACCGTTTCCGGCACATGACCGGGAACTGGCGAAACTGAAATACGCGCAAGTGGCGGTCCCTCAGACTCTATGGAGTTGCGGGGCCGCCATTTGTCGTTTCCGCGGCACGATCCCGCAAACAAACAATCAATTCGCAGACTTATCAAGTCGCAGATAAGGGAACGCCCCGATGTCTATTACCCCGCTGATGCCCGTCTATCCCCGGACCGCTTTCCGGCCGGTGCGCGGCGATCATTGCCACCTCATCGGCGAGGATGGCAGGCGCTATCTGGACTTTGCTGCAGGCATCGCGGTCAATATCCTTGGCCATTCGCACCCCGGCCTGATCGGCGCGATCCAGCAGCAGGCGGCAACGCTGATGCACGTGTCCAACCTTTATGGCAGCCCGCAAGGCGAGCGACTGGCTCAGCGGCTGGTGGACCTGACTTTTGCCGATACCGTGTTCTTCACCAATTCAGGGGCCGAGGCGGTAGAGTGCGCGATCAAGACGGCGCGGGCCTATCACAGCCATGCTGGCAATGACGAAAAGTACGAACTGATCACCTTCAAGAACGCCTTCCACGGCCGAACGATGGCCACGATCAGCGCCTCGAACCAGGAAAAGATGCACCACGGATTCCTGCCCTTGCTGCCGGGATTCAAGTATGTCGAGTTCGACGATCTTGAGGGCGCAAAGGCCGCCATCGGCCCGCACACCGCCGGGTTCATGGTCGAACCCATTCAGGGCGAAGGCGGCATCCGCTGCGCTTCGGATGAGTTCATGCACGGTCTGCGCGCGCTGGCGGACGAGCACGACCTGATGCTGGTCCTTGACGAAGTGCAGTGCGGCTATGCCCGTACCGGCGCGTTCTATGCCTATGAACACTATGGCATCACGCCCGACATCGTCGCCACCGCCAAAGGCATCGGCGGCGGCTTTCCGCTGGGCGCGTGTCTGGCCACCGAAAAGGCCGCACGAGGCATGGTTGCGGGAACGCACGGCTCCACTTACGGCGGCAATCCGCTGGCGATGGCGGCAGGGACGGCGGTTCTTGATGCGGTGGCTAACGACGAATTCCTGACCCATGTGCGCACTATGGGTGACCGGCTGAAGGCGCGGCTTGAACAGTTCATCGGCAATTATCCCGAGCTGTTCGAACTGGTGCGCGGGCGGGGGCTGATGCTGGGCCTGAAAATGAAGGTCGAGCCGCGCGGCTTTGTCGCCCACTTGCGCGATAATCACCAGCTGCTCACCGTTTCGGCAGGCGACACCACGCTGCGGCTAGTGCCGCCGCTGGTCATCGATGACAGCCATATCGACGAATTTATCGAGCGGCTGTCTGCCGGGGCAGCCACTTATCCCGTGCCGGAGGACGTATGATGTCCAGACATTTCCTGAACCTGAGCGACGCCGGGGGCAATGCCATCGCCGCGATGCTGAACGACGCGCTTGATCGCAAGACCGCGCGGGCGGGCTTTGCCAAGGGCCGCAGCGATGCCGATGCGCCGCTGGCAGGCCGCGTGCTGGCGATGATCTTCGAAAAGAACTCGACCCGCACCCGGGTCAGCTTTGACATGGCGATGCGGCAGCTTGGCGGCAGCGCGCTGGTGCTTGAGGCGGGGGGCATGCAGCTTGGCCGGGGGGAGAGCATCGCCGATACCGCCCGCGTGCTCAGCCGCATGGTCGACGCGATCATGATCCGCACCGACGATCACGCCAAGATCGAGGCACTGGCGCAGCACGCCACGGTTCCGGTCATCAACGGACTGACCGACCTGTCGCACCCCTGCCAGATCATGGCCGACCTCTTGACCGTGATCGAGCGCGGCAAGGCGCTGCCCGGGCTGGAAGTCGCCTGGCTGGGTGACGGCAACAACGTGCTGAACTCCATCGTCGAAGCTGCCGGGCTGATGAAGTTCAACGTCCGCATCGGCGTGCCAGAGGGCTATGATTGCGACGCCGCTTTCGTCGCCCGCGCGCGCGAACAAGGGGCGACGATCACGCTGTACCGCACCGCCGAAGAGGCTGCGCGCGGCGCGCAAGTCGTGGTCACCGACACCTGGGTATCGATGGGCCAGACCGGGGCCGAGGCGCGAATCGCCGCGATGGCGCCATTTCAGGTGAACGAAGCGCTAATGGCGCTCGCCGCTCCTGATGCCCTGTTTATGCACTGCCTCCCCGCGCACCGGGGCGAGGAAGTGAGCGAGGGCGTGATTGACGGCCCGGCCTCTTGCGTATGGGACGAAGCGGAAAACCGCATGCATGCGCAAAAGTCGGTCCTGCGCTGGGCGTTCGGGCAACTGTGAGTCCGGGCGAGGCCATTCCGGCGGGCGAAACCGGGTTTGACCAGGTGCTGGCCTTCACCATTCCCGCCCGCAATGCGCGCGGGCGCATGGTGCGGCTGGGGCCGACGCTGGACGTGATTCTGGCGGCGCATGATTATCCGACAGTTATCAAGCACTTGCTGGCCGAAGCTCTGGTTCTGGCCGCATTGATGGGTTCACTGCTGAAGGACAGCGACAGCCAGTTGACGATGCAGGCCCAAACCGAAGGCGGCATCGTCGATCTGCTGGTGTGCGATTACCGGGCGGGAGAACTGCGCGGCTATGTCCGCCATGATGCCGATCGGCTCGCGGGGCTGGGGGCCAACCCTTCGCTTTATGCGCTGTTCGGGCAGGGCTATCTGGCGATGACTTTCGATGTCGGCAAGGCGGGCCAGCGGTATCAGGGGATCGTGCCGCTGGAAGGCGATTCGCTGGCGCAATGCTGCGAGGCCTATTTCGCGCAGTCTGAGCAGATTCCCTCGCTGATCCGTGTCGAATCAATGACTTCTGGCGGGCAATGCGTTGCGGGCGGCATGATCCTGCAACACCTGGCCGAGGGCGAGGAGGGCCGCGAACGGTTGCACGTGCGGCTGGATCATCCCGAATGGGAACACGTTGCGGTGATGGGCGGATCGGTGCGCCACGAGGAACTGGTGGATGGCGCACTGTCGCTCGAATCGCTGGTCTGGCGCATCTTCCATGAAGAGGACGAAATCCGCGTTGAACAGGGCGCTTTGCTGTCGCGCGGGTGCCGCTGCACCTCTGCCCACTATGCCTCTGTATTGTCAAAGTTTCCGGAAGAAGAACGCGAACACATGCGCGATGATGCCGGGAAAATCGCAGTAGATTGCGCGTTCTGTTCAAAGGTTTTTCTGCTGGACTTGTAAAACGGCCTGCCGCTTGAAATGCACGCTTGGTCTACGCCTGTTCCCCCGCTATAGTCTGCTGCGAGCGGTTTATACGGGATTACCATTTTACGTGCGGGCACATGCTTCAAAGCGGCGCTGGATTACGCTGTTGACGCTCATGACTCTTGGGCTGGGCGCAGCTGTGGGAATTGGCGCAGCTGGCGTGCCGCCGGTGCTGGCCGATGGCGGCTCGCTCGCCCTGCTCTCCCGGCTCGAACCAGGGCGCTGGGAACTGCGGACGCGCGGGCCGAGCAGCTCTTCCGAACGGATCTGTCTGCAAAGCGGCAATGCGCTCGTTCAGGTGCGCCATCCGGACCTGCCCTGCGAAAGGGTCGTGGTGGAAGACACGCCGGGCGACGTCACCGTGCAGTACACTTGCCGGGGACGCGGTTATGGCCGAACGCATATCAGGCGCGAAACGAACCGGCTGATCCAGATCGAAACCCAGGGCATAGCCGGGGGCCTGCCATTCGATTTCGCCGCCGAAGGCCGCCGACTGGGCGATTGCTGAGTCTTCCAGTGATTTCAGGCCAGCGATTGCCTGATACGCCCGCTCGCGCTAGCGCTGCCGAATGCCTCAGGATGCTCCCCCCGCACGCAACGCCGTCGTCCTGCTGTCAGGCGGCCTCGATTCTATGGTCGCCGCCGCGATGGCCAGAGAGGCGGGTTTCAATCTTTACGCGCTGACCATCGATTACAACCAGCGTCACCGCGTGGAAATTGGCGCCGCGCGGGCCATCGCTGAACGGCTGGGCGCGGTGCGCCACGTCATCCTGCCGCTGGACTTGCGGCAGTTTGGCGGCTCTGCGCTGACGGCGGACATCACCGTGCCCAAGGACGGCGTCGGCCCGGATATTCCCGTCACTTACGTCCCCGCGCGCAACCTGGTGTTCCTTTCACTGACGCTGGCCTGGGCGGAAGCGATCGGATCGCGCGACATCTTCATCGGCGTCAACGCGCTGGATTATTCCGGCTATCCGGACTGCCGCCCCGAATTCATCGCGGGCTTTTCACACCTTGCGGAACTGGCGACGAAAGCTGGGGCCGAAGGTGACGGGTTCACGATCCACGCGCCGCTGCAATACATGGGCAAGGCCGACATCGCCCGCGCCGCCGCGCGGCTGGGGCTGGACGCCGGGATGAGCTGGTCCTGCTATGACCCGCAACCAGACGGGCGCGCGTGCGGAGAGTGTGACAGTTGCCGCTTGCGCCGGACCGGTTTTGCCGAGGCGGGGCTGACTGACGGGACGCAATACGCTGCCTGATCAGGTTTTGCCCTGCTGGAGCGCGGGGACGGCTTGCGGACCCGGCGCTGCCTCTACCCCGCGCGCGATGCGCCCCGCCCGCTGCACTGCGCGGACAAGGCGCGGATAGACGCCGCAACGGCACAAGTTGGTCAGCGCCTGCTTGATCTCGGCCTCGTCGGGATCGGCATTGCGCGCGATCAGCGCGGCCCCGGCGATAACGATGCCGGGTGTGCAAAAGCCGCACTGGATCGCGCCTTCAGCCACCATCGCGTGCTGCATCGGATGCAGGCCTGACGGGATGCTCCCGTCGCCCAACCCCTCAATAGTCGTCACCCCGCGCCCATCGGCTTCGGCCAGCGACAGCACGCAGGAAGGCCGCGCCTCACCGTCGATCAGCACCATGCAGGCCCCGCATTCGCCCGTTCCGCAGCCGTATTTGGTGCCGGTCAGGTTCGCGCCATCGCGCAGCGCCCACAGCAGCGGGGTTTGCGGGTCCATGCGGATTTCGACCGGCTGGCCGTTAAGCGTCAGGCTGGGCATGGCCCGGTCCTAACCGCTTGGCCCGCGCGAGGGAAGCGTTACCGGGCCAGCAGGTTGCGCGCCTGACTGGCGATCTGGGCCAGCATCGCGGGCGTCGATAGCGGTGCCGCCTGCGCGCGGGCGACCATCGCCTGAAACTGGCGGACGGCACTGGCCTGCGCCGTGGCCCACTGCGCGACATAAGCCCGGGGATCACCGCGCCGCGCGGCCTTGCCCAAACCGCGCCGCAGGAAATCGAGCCGCATCTGCTGGAAATCGCGCGCCAGACCCGAAACCAGCAGCCGGTCCCACGGATCGCTGGGATCAAGCCGGGCGGCGGCCTGCTGCGCCCAATCCAGCCCCAGCCCCGCGCCCAGATCGCAGAACGCCCCGGTCAGCTCTTCCGGCTCAAGCGACCGGTCGGCAGCCAGCCGCGCCAGTCCGATAACGCCGTCCAGATCGGACAGGCGCACCACCGCCGCCGCAAGCTCTTCCGGCGCGCCCGCCCCGGTCAGATCGGCGCGTAGCCGCTGTGAAGCTGCGCGGGCGGTGCTGCTCAGCAGGTCGGTTACTGCGGCCAGCCGGATGACGCCGGGCGAAAGTTCCGCCACCAGCCGTGATGGCGGAGCAAGCCCTGCCCCGGCGCGCAGCAGATCCGCCATGTGATTGCGGGTTGCCGCCGCGACCCGGTCAAACAGCAGGATGCGCGCGCCTTCAGGCATGACTTGCGTTTCGATTCCAGCCCACAGATCGTGCAGGCCGAGCAACTGTTCCGCCGCAACAAAGGCCGCGACCACTTGCGCCAGGGTGACGCCTTCTTCCTCGACCAGTTCGAACGGATGGGTCAGGCCCATCCGGTTGACCAGGCGGTTGGCCAGCCGTGTCGCGACGATCTCGCGCCGCAGCTGGTGGGCCAGTATCTCGCGCTTGAACCGGCTACGCATGGCCGTGGGAAACGCGGTGAGCAGTTCGTCGGCCATTGCCGGATCGTCGGGCACGGCAGAGTGCTCCAGCGCCTCTTGCAAGGCCAGTTTGCTGCTGGACAGCAGCACCGCCAGTTCTGGCCGGGTCAGCCCCTGTCCTTCGGCAGCGCGGCGCAACAAGGCTTCGTTGTCAGCCAGCCCTTCGGTCTTGCGGTCAAGCTGGCCCGCCGTTTCCAGCGTTTCTATCAGGCGCACGTGCGCCGAAGTTGCCGCCGCGCCGCGTGCTGCCGCGATTGACAGGCCGAGCGCCTGCAGCCGGTTATCCTCCAGCACCAGCGCGCCGACGTCTCCGGTCATCGCCACCAACAGCTTGACCCGCGCGGCTTCGCTCAGCCGCCCGGCGCGCTTGGCACCGGCCAGCGCGATCTTGATGTTGACCTCATTGTCAGAGCAATCGACCCCGGCGGAATTGTCGATGAAATCGGTGTTGTTGCGCCCTCCAACCCCGTCCGCGCCGACCAGCGCATATTCGATGCGCCCGGCCTGCGTGCAGCCCAGGTTCGCGCCTTCGCCAATCACCCGCGCCCGCACGTCTTGGCCATCGACGCGCAAGGCATCGTTCGCCGGATCGCCGACCACCGCGTTGTTTTCCGCCGACGACTTTACATAAGTGCCGATGCCGCCAAACCACATCAGGTCGACGGGGGCTTTCAGGATCGCGGTCACCAGCGCATCGGGATCTAGGCTGGCAGCTGAAAGCCCGAGCATGTCCTGCACAGCCGGGGACAGCGGAATGGCCTTCATGCTGCGCGCGAACACGCCGCCACCCGTAGAGATCAGCGAGGCATCGTAATCCGCCCAGCTTGACCGGGGCAGCGCAAACAGCCGTGCGCGCTCGGCCCAGCTGGCGGCGGGATCGGGATCGGGATCGAGGAACACGTGCCGGTGATCGAATGCGGCCACGACCTTCAGCTGCTTTGACAGCAACATGCCGTTGCCGAACACGTCGCCCGACATATCCCCGCAGCCCGCCACGCGCACCGGCTGGGTCTGCACATCAATGCCCAGTTCCAGAAAATGCCGCTGCACCGAAAGCCACGCGCCCTTGGCGGTGATGCCCATCGCCTTGTGGTCATAACCCTTTGACCCGCCGCTGGCGAAGGCATCATCCAGCCAGAAATCATGGCTTGCAGCGATGGCGTTGGCGGTGTCGGAATAACTCGCCGTGCCCTTGTCCGCCGCGACGACGAAATAGGGGTCGTCGCCATCATGGATGACGATCTGGGCGGGATGGACCACCCGCGCGCCGACGATGTTGTCGGTCACCGAAAGCAACGTGCGGATGAACAGTTGATAGCTGGCCTTACCCTCGGCCAGCCAGCCGTCGCGGTCCTGTGCCGGATCGGGCAACTGCTTGGGATAGAAGCCGCCCTTGGCCCCGGTGGGCACGATGACCGCGTTCTTCACCCGCTGAGCCTTCATCAGGCCGAGCACTTCGGTGCGGAAATCGTCGCGCCGGTCCGACCAGCGGATGCCGCCGCGCGCCACCGGCCCGGCGCGCAAGTGGATGCCTTCCACGCGCGGCGAATAGACGAAGATCTCACGCCACGGCAGCGGCTTTGGCAGGCCGGGGACCAGGGCCGAATCCAGCTTGAACGCCAGCGCCGCCGCGCCTGCGGGGGCAAAGGCATTGGTCCTGAGCACGGCGGAAACCAGCGCACGATAGGCGCGCAGCAGGCGGTCGTCGTTGATCGCGGAAACCCCGGCCAGTCCGGCGTTGATCTGCGCATCGGCGGTCACTTCGGCGGCGGCAAGGTCAGCGGTGAAGCCCGGGTCGTGGCGCGCGGTGAACAGCGCGATCAGGCCGCGGGCTACTTCCGGTGCGCCTTGCAGCGCATCGACCACGGTGGCGATGCCGAACGTCATGCCCGCCTGCCGCAGATAGCGATACCAGGCGCGCAGCAGGTTGACCTGACCAGCGGGAATGCCCACGGCGGCGATCAGGCGGTTGAATGCGTCATCCTCTGCCGCTCCGTTAAGCACGGCAGTCAGCGCGCTTTCGATTTCTGCCGCCCCGGCCAGCGCGGCCTCTGCAGAAAGCCCGGCGGGCAGCGCCAGCAGGAAATCGTGGATCGCGCCCATCGGCTCACCTCTGTTGGCCAGAGCGGTGGGGGTATCCTCGATCACGCGGAAGCCGAAGTTTTCCAGCGCCGGTACGGCATCGGACAAGGCCAGTGCGCCAATGCGCTGATAGAGCTTGAGCCTGATCTGGCCCGGCCCGTCGCCGTCCATGCGGTGCATCCGCACGCCGCGCGCGGCAGGCGCGGCGCTGACGGCGTCGTCTCCCTCACCGCCTAGACGGCGCAGGCGCACAATGTCGGTCGCCGCCTCTGCCGCACCGTATGCGGCGCGGTAGGCGGGCGGGAAGCTGTCGGCATAGCGCGCAGCGATGGCGGCGGCGCGCGATGGCTCTTCCGATCGGGCCAGTTCGCCTTCCACGGCCCCGCTCCAGCCGCGCAGCATGACCTTCAGCCGATCGTCCAGCGCACGTTCGTCAGGCACTTTCGCGCCGTCGCGGATATCCAGCACAAAGCGCAACAGCGCCAGACTACTGCCTTCGACCTGCAGGCTCCAGTCCAGCACCGGGGCATCGCAGGCGGACACCAGCATAGTCTCTATCTGCAACCGCGTGTCGGTCGACATGGCGTCGCGCGGCAGCCAGACGAAGGCGAACAAGTGCCGTTCCAGCGGCGCGGTCACCAGCGCCAAATGCGGACGCGGCCGGTCAACCAGGCTCATCATCGTGGTGGAAATGCGTTCAAGGTCGCTGTCAGCAAAGCCGACCAGCAGGTCATGCGGCAGCGCGGTCAGCGCATGGACCAGCGCCTTTCCGGCGTGGCCCGAGGGATTGAACCCGAACCGCGCCATCAGGTCCGCCAGAGCGGTACGCATCCGGGGAATCTGGGTCGGCGCAGCGGCCAGCGCGGCGCTGGTCCACACGCCGGCATGAACCGATAGCGCACTGACTTTGCCGTCCTTCACCACCGGCACGATGAACAGGTCCAGCGGCACCCGGCGATGGACATTGGCGATGCGGTTCGATTTGACCACCAGCGGCGCCCGAGCGACCTTTTTCGTGCCATCAAACCAGGCAAAGGCGCGGGCAAAGCTTTCCGCCGCCAGCACCGGGCGGTTGCCCTTGCGGCAGACACCCAGCGCATCGGCAGAGCTGCCGTCGCGGCGCACGGTGACATGGCCAAGCTGGGTCAGCATCCCCTCGTTCAGCCAGCGCAGCAGCGCCGCGCCTTCGCCGTCGCCCACCCGGTCAGCGTCCGCGGCCATCGCGGCCTGCATCCTGGGCCAATCAGCCACGGCGCCGCGCACATCGGCCAGTGTCGCTTCCAGCGCATCGCACAAGTCGCGGCGCTGGCGGGCATCGGCGCGGTCAGTTTCGAGGTAGACCATCGATTCGCGGCGCTCGCCCGTGGCCGCGCTGCCTGCGGGCAGATCAAGGATCGCGCCGTCGCCGTCGCGGCGCACGGCCAGCACCGGATGGACCAGCCGATCAATCCCCAACCCGGCGGCGGAAACGGTCGCGGCGATGGAATCGACCAGGAACGGCATGTCGTCATTGATCACCGCGATGCGCATGAAACGATCTGCCGCGCTGCCGGAAACCGATTCGATAATGATCGCCGGTTCGCGGCCCTTCCGCGCGGCTGCGGCGGAGAGGATGAACCGCGCCGCCGCTTCCAGTTCGGGCGGGGTGAACGATGCTTCGCCGGGCAGCACGGCATCCAGCAATCGCTGAGCGAGCGTGGCGGACAGGCCGCCGGGGCCTTCCGCCCCGCCCTGCTTGCGGTTAATCGCGCGTGTCGCCATGACTTGCACTCTCCTGCGCCTATCTTTGGATAACGGCGATTAGAGACGTAAGGTTGCCATATCGCGTGGCAATTCTAGGTAGACTACGGGGGGCTGGTTGCAACGGCAACCGGATTTGGCCCCTATTTGCCGCCGATTACAACCGAAGTAGGGGCCGTTGCGGGAGAACCTGCCGCCGCCGGGGTCGCCGATTGCCCGCCCAGTTGATCAAGATAAGCCCGCGCCTGCGCCGCCTCAGGGCTATCCGGCGCGGTGAGGATGACCGACTGCCACGATTTGCGCGCCGCATCCTCGCGGCCCGCAAGGATAGCGATGACGCCTGCCTCTATGCCGATAGCCGGGTCGCGTGGATCGAGTTCACCGGCGCGAGCAATCTGCGCCTGCGCCTGATCGAGCTTGTGCGCCTTGCGCGACAGGGTGGCCGATCCCAGCCAGGCCTCGGCATTAGTCGGCGACGCAGCGCGCGCGGCGTCAAGCGTCGCCCCTGCCTCGTCCACCCGGCCCAGCCGCAACAGCGCGCGGGCCTGATCGACTTGCAGATCGCCCGCCAGCGTTGGCGAACTGGCGCGACGGGCATCGGCGACCGCGCTGGCCAGAACGGCGGCGGCATCGTCATTATGGCCAGCCTCCAGCGTGGCAACGCCCTGCATACCGCCCAGCCGGGCCGACCAGCGGGCGTTCTCCGCCTCCGCATCGGCCGGGATCAGAGCGCGCGCATCCTTGAACGCCGCCGCCGCATCATCCCAGCGGCCAGATTGCGTCAGCGCCATGCCAAGGCACTGGCCTGCGGAAATCTTTTCCAGCCCCGATGCCTTGGCCAGCGCCGCCTGCGCGCCTGCTGCGGCGGAAACGGGATCGGCCTTGATCGCCTCGGTACATTCAACCGGTTCGGCGCGGCGGAGCAGCGGCGGCAGGGCGGCAGTCGTGCGGTGACGGCGCGAACGGTCCTGCAATTCGGGCGGCAGCGGTGAGGCTGGCCGCGCGTCAGGCGATGAAAACGGACCGACCTGCATCAGCACGGCAAGCAGTAACGACATCACAGCGACTCCATTTCCACTAGACTCGTGACAGTGCGCAGCAGCAGCGCAATATCACCCTCACGCGACAGGCGGTGATCGCCCTGCTTTATAAGCGTGACCTGCACATCGGCTGAACGCAGCGCCGCCGCCAGCCGCAGCGAAATGGCCGGGGGCACATCGGCATCGTCCTGCCCGTGCAGCAGGCGGACGGGGCAATCTATCGGGATCGGCGCGTCCAGCAGCAATTGCCGCTCTCCATCGGCCCAGAACGCCGCATGGGTGGGCGTCGGTTCGGGGCCATAGGGGTTGTGCTCAAGCACCGTCTCACCCGCCATCAGCGCCGCCTTCTGCGCCTCGTCAAAACCCCATGTCGTAAAGTCAGGCGCAGCGGCAATGCCGACCAGCCCGCGCACCTTCTGCCGCGCAGCCAGCGCCACTAACAGCATCAGCCAGCCGCCCATCGACGATCCGGCCAGCACGACCTCTTCCAGCTCCAGATGATCCATCAGCGCGCAAACCTCGCCCCGCCAGCGGCTGAGCGTGCCGTGGGCAAAGTCCCCCTCACTCGCCCCGCAGCCCGAATAATCGAGCAGCAGGCAGCCCCGACCCTGCGCCCGCGCCGCCGCGAACACGGCGGCGGCCTTGCTACCGGACATGTCGGACATATACCCCGGCAGGAACACCAGCGTCGGGGTGCTGCCAGGGGTAAAGCGATAGGCGATGCGGGGTTGGTCTGATTGGGTGTAAAAGCTGATGTCAGTCATTCCATAACTCATGGCCCCGCGAGTGTCGCTTAAGCAAGCGCTGGTTGTGGACGAGGTAGCCTCTCCTCGCTAAGGGCTGCTGCCATGTCTGAAATGTTCTCGATCACCCTGCCCGATGGTTCCGTTCGCCAGATGGCATCCGGCTCCACCCCCGCCGACGTTGCCGCCGCCATCGGCCCCGGTCTGGCCAAGGCGGCGATTGCCGCGCGGATTGATGGCGAGCTGGTCGATCTGACCCGGCCCTTCACCGGCGACGCCGCGCTGGCGCTGGTGACTTCGCGCGATGAGGCGGACGCGCTGGACCTTGCCCGCCACGATTTCGCGCATGTTCTGGCAGAGGCGGTGCAGGCGCTGTTCCCCGGCACGCAGATCACCTTCGGGCCATCGACCGACGACGGGTTCTATTACGATTTCGCGCCAAAAGACCGCGCCTTTACCGAAGAAGACCTGCCCGCGATCGAGGCGAAAATGCGCAGCATCATCGCCGCCGACAAGCCGCTGCGCCGCGAAGTCGTCAGCCGCGACGAACTGATCGCGCGGTGGCAGGCGGCAGGCGAAAGCTTCAAGGCCGAATGGGCCGCCGAACTGCCAGAGGGTGAGGATATTTCGGTCTACTGGTCCGGCAGTGACTGGGCCGACATGTGCCGGGGGCCGCACTTGCCATCGACCGGCAAGCTCGACCCAGCCGCGTTCAAGCTGACGCGGGTTTCCGGAGCATACTGGCGCGGCGATCAGAAGAACGCGATGCTGTCCCGCGTTTACGGCACCGGCTGGCTCAACAAGAAGCAGCTGGCCGAGCACCTGACCCGGCTGGAAGAAGCCGCCAAGCGCGATCACCGCAAGCTGGGTCAGGAAATGGACCTGTTCCACCTGCAATCCGAAGCCCACGGCAGCGTTTTCTGGCACCCCAAGGGCTACATGATCTGGCGCGAGCTTGAGTCCTATATGCGCCGCGCCATCGACGGCGCGGGCTATAAGGAAGTCAAAACCCCTCAGATCATGGACGCCCGCCAGTGGGAACAGTCCGGCCACTGGGGCAAATACCGCGAGAACATGTTCGTGGTGCCCGATGAAGTCCCCAACGTGGACGACGAAGGCCCGGTCATCTCCGACGCCGCCGACTGGATGGCGATCAAACCGATGAACTGCCCGGCGCATGTGCTGATCTTCCGTCAGGGCATCAAGTCCTACCGCGACCTGCCCTTGCGCATTTACGAAAACGGCTGCTGCCACCGCAACGAACCCCACGGCGCGCTGCACGGGCTGATGCGCGTACGCCAGTTCACGCAGGACGACGCGCATATCTTCTGCCGCGAGGACCAGATTGTCAGCGAAGTGCAGGCCTTCTGCGAACTTGCGGACCGGGTCTATAAAGACTTCGGCTTTACCTATTCGATCAAGCTGGCGCTGCGTCCGGAAAACCGTTTCGGCACCGAGGAAATGTGGGATCAGGCCGAACAGGAACTGCGCGACGCAGTCATCCGCGCCGGGCTGGCCACCGAGGCTTATGGCTGGGAAGAACTGCCCGGCGAAGGCGCGTTCTATGCCCCCAAGCTGGAATGGCACCTGACCGACGCGATTGGCCGGACATGGCAGGTTGGCACGATCCAGTCAGACCGCGTGCTGCCCGAGCGGCTGGATGCCAGCTATATCGCGGAGGACGGCGCGCGTCACCGCCCGGTCATGCTCCACCGCGCGATCTTCGGGTCTTACGAGCGGTTTGTCGGCATCCTGATCGAGCATTTCGCGGGCAAGCTGCCCGTCTGGCTCGCCCCGGTGCAAGCCGTTGTCGCGCCCATCGTGTCGGACGTGGATGACTATGCGCGCGAGGTCGAGGCGGCCCTGCGCGCAGCAGGCATTCGCGTGGAAAGCGATCTGCGCAACGAAAAGATCAACTACAAGGTGCGCGAACATTCGCTGCAGAAAGTCCCGCACCTGCTGGTCGTCGGCAAGCGCGAGGCGGAGGAACGCACCGTCGCCATCCGCACTTTGGGCGAAGAGCGGCAGAAGTTCGTCTCACTGGACGAGGCAATTACGATGCTGAAACTGGAAGCGACGCCGCCGGATTTGCGGGGTTAACCTCGCCAAATCAAAACGGCAGCGGGCGTCCGGCAAGGATCAGCGCCAGCGGGCTGCCCAGCACCAGCACGCGGCGCAGCCATTCCATGCGCGGCGAGTGGATCAGGTCGGGGGTCAGGGTGAAGCCGCTGGTCATCCAGCATTCATGCACCCGCGCAGGTTAGCGACTCGTTAAAGGGCGGGCATTTGCTGGCTGGCGCAGTGGAACGATCCGCCGCCCGCCAGCACGGCATCGGCCATGATCCCCACTGTCCGCCGATCAGGAAACAGTTCAGCGATTGCCGCGACTCCGTCCGCATCATGCGGCGAGCCGTATATCGGCACGACGACAAGGTGCGTGGTGACGCAGAAGTTCATGTAGCTGGCGGGTTCGATCCGATCACCCGTCATCACCCGCCCCGGCGAGGGCACTTCGCGTAACCTCACGCCAAACGCCTCGGCGCGGGCCTTGGCATCGGCATAGATCGCCGCATTCGGATCATCCGCCCCCGTGGCGCGCGGCAGGGCGAGCACGCCTGGCGCGACGAAGCGGGCGAGGTTGTCAACATGGCCGTCGGTGTGATCATTGATCAGCCCGTCGCCCAGCCACAGCACCCGGTTAAATCCCAGATCGCGCGTCAGCCGTGCTTCGATGTCGGCGCGCGTCAGCGACGGATTTCGGTTGGGGTTGAGCAGGCATTGCCCGGTCGTCACCACCAGCCCGGTGCCATCGGTATCCAGCGCGCCGCCTTCCAGAATCCAGTCGGCGGTCGCCACATCCAGCCCCGCATCGCGCGCCAGTTCCGCGCCAATCGTCTGATCGCCGGGCATCAGGTACTTGCCCCCCCAGCCGTTAAAGCCAAAGCGCATGGCGCGGCGCTGAGCACCTTCGAGCACCACCAGCGGCCCGGTATCGCGCAGCCAGACGTCGCCATATTCGCGCACTTCCAGCTTAACGTCCGCGCTGCACAGTTCCCGCGCCCGCGCCGCATTGGCGGCATCGCGCACAATCAGGCGCACTTCCTGCCCGCTATCCACAACCGCATTGGCGAACGCGGCGATCTGCTCCTGCGCGCGGGAAAGGAACCCCGGCCACTCGGTTTCGTCATGGGGGAAGCCGATCCACAGCCAGTCTTGCGGGTGCCATTCGGGGGGCATGAAAATAGTTCTTGAATTCACAAAATAGTTCCATTACTATTTCTGGATCAGGAGGCAGTATCATGGGCAAATACGAACCGTTGGCGCGTTATCTTGAATCGCGTGAGGAAAACAGCTGGAACGCAACCTTTGCCCAAATAGAGGAAAGGCTGGGCTTTCCCTTGCCGCGTAGTGCCAGTGAACATCGCGCCTGGTGGTCTAACCAGCGCAACGGCAATCACAGTCAGACGGCCGGTTGGCAAGAGGCTGGTTGGGAAACCCGCGAGGTTGACCTTCGACGTGGCTTGGTCCGGTTTGAACGAGCAGGCGGCAATGACGCCGATGCTTCGCAGAAAATCGATTTGTGGGGTCAAGCGATGGCAATGTCAGGCATCAAGGACCGTGACCGGTTAATCGAAACCGCACTGACGGCGCTGATCCAGCGGGAAGCATCGCTTGCGCTCGTTGGGATGGGCGGAACCATGCCCGACGCAGCCTCGGCTCCGCGTGAACGGCCCTTTGCGTGATTCTGGTCGATAGTTCGATCTGGATTGACCATCTGCGTCTGGCTGACGCACGGCTGGCGCTGGCGCTGGCCGAGCGCCGGGTTGTTCAGCATCCGTTTGTCACCGCAGAACTGGCATTGGGATCAATCCGTGATCGCAGCCGACTAGTGATGATGCTCCGCCTCCTCCCGCAAGCCAGCGTGGTCGCAGAAGAGGGGCTGTACGATTACATCGATAAAAACCAACTTTACGGCACCGGGATCGGCATGGTCGATGCGCATCTGTTGGCCAGCGCCGCCGCAGGAGCCGGCGTCGTATTGTGGACGCGGGACCGGCGGCTGCACGAACAGGCTGCGCGGCTCTCATTAGCCCACTATGAGGGACGGATATGAGTTCGTCCGCAAATTGGCAGTCCGCCTTGGACCGCGCCGCCGCTCACGCCCCGTTCCTGACCCAGGCGATGGATCGCCTGCCCGATCTCGTCAGCCTGCTGGCTGCTGGCGAGGGTGATGCGGCGCTGACATGGGCGCGCAGTGCAGGCGATGACGCTGGCGATGTTCCCACTGCACTGCGGCGCGAGCGGCTGGCGCTGGCGCTGGCGCTGGGAATCGGCGATCTGGCGGGCGCTTTTCCGCTGGAACAGGTCATGGGCGAACTCTCAGACTTTGCCGACCGGGCGATGGACGCGGCGATCCGCGATGCGATCCAGCGCCGCACACCTGACGCCCAGCCGGGCGGCATGATCGCGCTGGCGTTGGGCAAACACGGCGCGCAGGAACTGAACTATAGCTCAGACATCGACCCGATCCTGCTCTACGATCCGGCGCTGCTGCCCCGGCGTGAGCGTGATGACCCCGCCGACGCTGCGCAGCGCATCGCCCGGACCTTGGTGGAGACCCTCTCGCGTCCGGATGGCGAAGGCTATGTCTTTCGCGTCGACCTGCGTTTGCGACCGGCTTCCGAAGTCAGCCCGCTGGCGATCTCGGTCGACGCGGCACTGACGCATTACGAAAGCTCTGCCCTGGCGTGGGAGCGCGCCGCCTTCATCCGCGCCCGCGCCTGCGCCGGAGATGTTGCCGCCGGGCAAGCGTTCCTTGGCGCGATCAGGCCATTCGTGTGGCGCAAAAGCCTGGACTTCGGCGCGATTGCCGAGATCGCGCGCCTGACCGCACGCATCCGTGCCAGCCATGACGGCGCTCTGCTCCCCGGCCCCGGTTTTGACCTGAAGCGCGGGCGCGGCGGCATTCGCGAGGTCGAGTTCTATGCCCAGACCCACCAGTTGATCCACGGCGGCCGCAACCCGGCGCTGCGCCAGCGCGGCACCCGCGCGGCGCTGGATGCGCTGGCCGGTTGCGGCATCATCGCACCGGAAGATGCCGCGCTGCTCGGCGACAGTTACGACCGGCTGCGGGTGATCGAGCACCGCTTGCAGATGGTAGCCGACCAGCAGACGCACCGCTTGCCGATGAACCCCGCCGCGCTCGACAGCGTCGCCCGGCTGGATGGCCTGCCCGATGGCGCGGCACTGGTAGCCGAAGTGGCCGCTATCACTGAAACTGTCGGCCAGCGTTACGACACCCTGCTGGCCGCCCACGCCAATAGCCCCGCCGCGCCCGCCCGCGCCGCCATCCTGCACGCGACATCGGGTGATGGCCTCGCAGCACGGCTTACCGCGCTGGGCTTTGCCGACGCCGACGAACTCGCCCGGCGCATTGAGGCTTGGCACAACGGCGGCCTGCGCGTGCTGCGTAGCGATACCGCACGGGCGGCGTTCGATGCGGTGCAGCCCGCCCTGCTGGCCGCGCTCGCCCGCGCGCCTGACCCGCGCCGCGCGTTCAACCGGTGGGAGGAACTGCTCACCCGGCTGCCTTCCGCGATCAACCTGTTCCACCTGCTGGAAGCGCGGCCGGCGCTGGTCGAACTGCTGGCCAAAGTGCTCAGCCTCGCCCCGCCGCTGGCCGATGCACTGGCGGCGCGGGCGGACTTGCTAGACCCGCTGATTGATGCCAGCGCCTTTGCCCTGCCCGGCAGCATTGGCGATCTGATCGAGGAATTTTCGCGCGGCGAGGTAGAGGACGATTACCAGCAGGTGCTGGACCGGGTGCGGCGTAAAGTCGGCGAAAAACGCTTTGCCCTTGGCGTGCAACTGATCGACGCGATCACCGATCCGCTGGCCATTGCCCAAGCCAATTCGCGCGTCGCCGAAGCCGCGCTGGCGGTGCTGACGGCGGCGACGATTGCCGAGTTCGAACGCGCCCACGGCTCTTTTCCCGGCGTCGATCTGGTCATCCTGGGCCTTGGCCGACTGGGCGGCGGCGCGCTGACTCATGCTTCCGACCTTGATCTTGTGTTCTGTTTTACCGGCCAGCATGAGGGCGAATCGAACGGTGCGAAGCCGCTGGGCACGACGCTCTATTTCAACCGGCTGGCGCAGCGGGTCAGCGCCGCGCTCAGCGTGCCGACGGCGGCTGGTGCGCTTTACGAGGTCGACACGCGCCTCCGCCCGTCGGGCACACAAGGGCCGCTGGCGGTTAGCTTTGACAGTTTTGCCCGCTATCAGCGCGAGCAGGCTTGGACGTGGGAACACATGGCCCTGTGCCGCGCCCGCCCGCTCTATGGCCCGGAAGAGGGGCAGGCGGAACTGGCAGCGATCATAACCCAAGTGCTGACCGCCCCGCGCGAACCGCAAAAGCTGCGCGAGGACGTGCTGCACATGCGGACCGAAATGGCGCGGCACAAGCCAGGCAAAGGCCCGCTGGACGCCAAGTTGCTGCGCGGCGGGCTGGTCGATCTGGAATTCATCGTCCACTTCCTGCAACTGCGCGATGGGGTTGGGCTGGCCCCATCATTGCCCGATGCGCTGGAGGCGCTGATCGCGGCGGGACTGGTGCCCCTCGCCTTGGCCGACGCGCATGACCGGCTGACCCGCCTGCTGGTCGCCGCCCGCCTGCTGGCACCCGACACCGCAGTTCCGCCTGACGGCCCGCGCGCGGCGCTTGCCTTGGCCTGCGGTTACGACGATTGGGACTGCCTGCTTGCCGGATTCGCGCACGCCCGCGCGGCGGTGGCGGCGGTATGGGCGCAGACATTCGGCGAAACTTTGGAGATCGACCAGCCATGACCACTTTCCCCGGCCCCGGCGACATGATGCCCGACATGACCCTGACCACGCCCGATGGCGGCGAGGTCAAACCGTCCGACTTTGCCGGGCAAAAGCTGGTGCTGTTCTTCTATCCCAAGGACGACACACCGGGCTGCACGACGGAAAATCAGGACTTTTCCGCGCTGGCGGCAGAGTTCGCGGCGGCTGGCACCGCGCTGCTGGGCATCAGCAAGGACACCCCCGCGCGCCACGCCAAGTTCATCGCCAAATATGCGCTGACAGCCCCATTGACCAGCGATGCGGCGGAAGGCGGTCTGTCCGACGCGCTGGGCGTCTGGGCCGAGAAGGTCAATTATGGCCGCACTTATATGGGCATGGTGCGATCGACTTATCTTGTTGACGCAGCTGGGAAAATTGCCCGCATCTGGAGCAAGGTCAAGGTCAAGGGCCACGCCGCCGAAGTGCTGGAAGCAGCCCGCAACCTGTGAAAACCGTATCGTCTGCAATCCGCGATGCACTGCTGTGCGGCAATCCGCGCGGCAAGGTCATGGCTGCCCGCAAAGTGGCGCGCGACTGGCGGCTGGGACGGCTGGACTTTCGCTTTGACGTGGACATGCCGGATCGGCCCGCGCGGCCCGAACACCCCGAACTATTGCCGCCGAACCGGATGCCAAAGCGCGGGCGCGGGCAATCGGACCGGGCGCGAATCGCGCTATGGCATTCGCTGGCGCATATCGAGTTCGTTGCCATCGATCTGGCGCTCGACATGGCGGGGCGCTTTGGCGGAGAGATGCCCCGCCAGTTCACCATCGACTTCCTGACCACCGCCGCTGACGAGGCGATGCATTTCGCGCTGGTCGACCGGCACTTGCGCCGCCTTGGCAGCCACTATGGCGCGCTGCCCGCGCATGACGGTTTGTGGGAAGCTGCGGACGAGACACGGCACGATGTCGCCGCGCGGCTGGCCGTAGTGCCGATGGTGCTTGAGGCGCGCGGGCTGGACGTGACGCCCGGGATGATCGAACGGGTGCGCGGCCAGGGTGATCGTGCAGGCGCGCGCATCCTGGAACGAATCCTTGACGACGAAATCTCCCATGTTCGATTCGGCGCAAATCATTTCACCGCAGTGGCAAATTCTCGCGGCGAAGCGATGGAGAGCCTGTGGGAAACCTTGGTAATCCGCCACTTTCGCGGAGCCGTTAAGCCGCCGTTCAACGACTCAGCGCGCGCCGCTGCCGGTTTACCGCTGATGTCGGGCGGCGGTATTGCCTTTGCCGGAAGGGGTAAGTAGCCACAACTCACGAGATGGCCGGGGGTTCCTGTCACTTGAATTAGCCGTGCGGCCCGGTCTTCAGACTGGACCGCATTTTGGAAAATACGGGGTCTGCACGATCACGCCCGAACAACTGGGTGGATCGGGAAACAAGGTTATAGAGTGATCTTTTCTGCCTTTCTGACACAGTTCCGGACGCTTGCAGGCATTGCTGCCGCTGCGGTCACGCTGGTGGGGTCCAACCCCGTCATGGCCAATGCCAGCGCCAATGCCGACATCATCGCCCCGCTGCGCGCCGCACAGGCCGCCAAGCAGCAGCCTGCGATGGGCAATGGCGATGAAGAATTCCGCCAGTTGTTCAACGGCTGGCAGGCTCTGGACAAGGGCTACCTAGCAGCCTCATCCGCCGCCACCCGCACCTCCGCCGTTGTTCCGGGTTTGACCGGCCTTCCGGGCATTACCCGCCCCGCTTACACCATGCCCAGCACTGTCTCGATCCCGGCCCGGATGCCTGTTGAAGGCGTCGCGCTGACCAGTGATTTCGGCATGCGCTGGCACCCCGTTCTTGGTGGCCGCCACCAGCACAAGGGCGTTGATCTGGCCGGCCCGATCGGCACCCCGGTTCACGCCACAGCAGACGGCGTCGTCAGCCGCGCTGACTGGTTCAGCAGCTATGGCCTTTATGTCGCGCTGGAACATGGCGGCGACATCGAAACCCGTTATGGCCACATGTCGCGCCTGAACGTCGCCGCCGGACAGATGGTCCACAAGGGCGACGTGATCGGCTTCATCGGCACCACTGGCCGCTCAACCGGCCCGCACCTCCACTACGAAGTGCGCATCGCCGGTAACGCGGTCAATCCGATCCCCTACATGCAGTCGGGCGGCTTCCACCACGCCGCCCCCGCCGCTGACCGCACTCTGGTTGCGGTCGCCGGGATCGACGAGGAATAAGTTCAGACAGCCGTACCGCACAAAGATGCGGACGGTTTGAGTACCTTTCTGGAGAGGGTGCACCGAAAAGGGCGACGGGCCAACCGTCGCCCTTTTTGATTGCAAAGCATTATAATTCCGCCAGAATGGACTGCGAGGGGATGAATGATGCGCAAATTCGGAGTAGTATTGGCAGCAATATTGCTGAGCTTGCCTACAGCAGGGCAGGCTCAGAATGATTTGGGCGAAATTGTCGTCACTGCCCAGCGGCGTAGCGGTGATTACTATTCTGACGAACAAACGGTTATCGGTTTGCGCCGTGATGCTGATTCTGCGGTGCAGGCGATCTGGATAACCTCTGATTCGCGCGCTGAGAGTATGCGCAAAAGTGAAATCCATGCGATGCTACTTGCGGCCTTGCAACGCGCCGGGGCGGCCGGTGTTCAACTGGTCATGGGCGACTTTGAACTCGTCACGGTCACAGCTGCGAACTACCGGGATCTGGTATTCTTGCCCGGCAACCGCCCCGATACCAGCAAGATTGCGCTCTTTGTCAAAGCCAAGCTCGCCGGATCAACCGGTAACGCACAAATGCGAATTGACGATTTCGTCAAAGCGGTGCCGTCAAACGGGCGCGCCCTGATGGAGAAGCAAGGCAATCTGACGCTGACGATCATAAACCCCGATCAATACCGCGACGAAGTGGTCAAGCTGGTGGCAGAGAATGCCAAACGCTATGCCAGCTATTTTGGCCCTGAGTATGGCGTTGAAGTTGGCGGGTTGAACGAACAACTGGCGTGGACGCAAGTAAGCAACACGCAGGTGTTCCTTTATATTCCGTACCGGTTTTCGATAAAACCGAAGTAACCCGGTTTACCTCAACCGACGGAGGCCTCACTCCTCCAGCAATCGCCGCGCCATAGCCCGCACGTCGTCGGCCATGTCCTCGCGTTGCAGCGCCACCGCCAAAGTCGCCTCGACAAAGCCGGTCTTTGATCCGCAGTCATAGCGTTTGCCCGCGAACGTCACCGCGTGGAACGGCTGGGTGCCGATCATCCGTGCCATCGCGTCGGTTAGCTGGATTTCCCCGCCCGCGCCTTTTTCCTGATCTGCCAGCACGCCCATGACTTCGGGTTGGAGGATATAACGGCCGGATATGATCAGGTTGGACGGGGCATCCTTTGGCTTTGGCTTTTCAACCAGTCCTTTCACTTCGGTAAGTGCGCCGCCAAAACCGTCAACCTTGGCACCGGGTGCGATCACGCCATAACTCGATACTTCGGAATGCGGCACTTCCAGCACGCTGATCAGGTTGCCGCCAACCTCGTTATAGGCATTGACCATCTGCTTCATGCAGCCGGGCGCGCCCATCATCAGTTCGTCGGGCAGGAAGATGGCGAACGGTTCATCGCCAACGATACCGCGCGCGCACCAGATGGCGTGGCCCAGGCCCAGCGGCACCTGCTGGCGCACGGTGACGAGGTTGCCGGGGGAAAGCCGCGTCGGTTCAAGGATAGACATGTCCTTGGCCCGGTGGCGCAGGGTGGTTTCCAGCTCGAACGCCATGTCGAAATGATCGATCAGCGCGGTCTTGCCGCGCCCGGTGATGAAGATCATCTGCTCGATCCCCGCCTCGCGCGCTTCGTCCACGGCGTACTGGATCAGCGGCCGGTCGATGATCGGCAGCATTTCCTTGGGGATGGCCTTGGTGGCGGGCAGGAAGCGGGTGCCGAGGCCGGCTACCGGAAACACTGCCTTGCGGATGGGCTTTTTCACAGAATCTCCAAGCGAAATATAGTATTAATGAAGCCATTACAGCATAGTGACTGTTACGGCTAAACGGAAACATCGTTCTGACGCAACCAGCGATGTCATCGACGCTGGCATGGCTGGCTCCGCCCTTGCACACGGGGTTTTGCTGCCAGGCACTTTCCCTGCGCCGCGACTGTGTCTAACAGACGACAATGGACAAAATCATTATCCAAGGCGGTAAACGCCTGTCAGGCACTGTGCCAATTTCCGGGGCCAAAAACTCGGCGCTGACACTGCTGCCGTGTACGCTGCTGACGGACGAGCCGCTGACCTTGCGCAACCTGCCACGGCTGGCCGACATTGACGGATTCCAGCACCTGATGAACCAGTTCGGGGTCTCCACCTCGATCGCCGGGTCGCGGCCCGAGGATTTCGGCCGGGTGATGACGCTGGAGGCGACGCGGATCACCAGTTCGGTCGCGCCCTATGAACTGGTGCGCAAGATGCGTGCGTCGATCCTCGTTCTCGGTCCGATGCTGGCGCGGATGGGTGAGGCGACCGTGTCGCTGCCCGGCGGCTGTGCCATCGGCAACCGGCCCATCGACCTGCACCTCAAAGTGCTGGAGGCGCTGGGCGCGGAGATCGAGATGGCTGCGGGTTATGTCCGTGCCATCGCACCCGATGGTGGCCTGCCTGGCGGACGCTACAGCTTTCCCGTGGTATCCGTCGGCGCGACCGAGAATGCGCTGATGGCGGCGGTGCTTTGTACCGGCAAATCGACCCTGCACAATGCAGCGCGCGAGCCTGAAATCGTCGACTTATGCCGCCTGCTGGTGGCGATGGGCGCGGAGATTGAGGGCATCGGCACCAGCGACCTGACGATCCACGGCGTCCCGCGTCTGCACGGGGCAACCTATCGCGTGATGTCGGACCGGATCGAGGCAGGTTCCTATGCCTGCGCGGCGGCGATCACCGGCGGCGAAGTGACGCTGAAACACGCCGTTATCGAGGAAATGGACGCCACCGTACAGGCCCTGCGCGATGCCGGCGTTTCGGTGGAACCGGTGCCGGGCGGCATCCATGTTGCTGCCGATGGCCCCCTGAAGCCCATCACGCTCTCCACCGCGCCTTATCCCGGCTTTGCCACCGACATGCAGGCGCAGCTCATGGCCATGCTGTGCCGCGCCGACGGGGCCAGCGTGCTGACCGAAACGATCTTCGAGAACCGCTATATGCACGTGCCCGAACTGAACCGCATGGGCGCGCATATCGAAACCAAGGGGCGCACGGCAGTCGTCCACGGCGTGCCGAAACTGACCGGCGCCGAAGTCATGGCCACCGACTTGCGCGCTTCGATGAGCCTGGTCATCGCCGGTCTGGCCGCAGAGGGGGAAACGCAGGTCCACCGGCTTTACCACCTTGATCGCGGGTATGAACGGCTTGAGGAAAAGCTGGCCCTGCTGGGCGCACAGATTGAGCGGGTTGGCGGGGATTGAGGGGGTTAAGTAAACTGTCACCGAAACCCCACCGAAACCCAATCCGAGCGGACTAATGGGTCCGCGAAGAAGCGCGTTCGAAGCCGCTGGCGTACCAAGCCGCATCGCAGATGAAGGTGTTTGACTGTGATGCAATGATTCCTATATATGGTGTACTCTCCCGGCCCAGCCCCCCGCCTAGGCGGCGGGAGCCACCGACTGGTGGTGATCGGTGTACCGATCTAAGGCCGGGGGACGCCTCTCGTTTGTTGCAATTGCCTATGCCAAACGGTGAATTTGCCAGACCTCGCCGTGTCTCTCATAACATTCGTGATATTGGCGGCTGTCAGTATATATCGCGATAACTCGACCTTTGCAGGCGACGCATCTATGGCATTCGCGTGTCCGTTCACTCGATAAGTGATGGCACCCAGCAGAATATCTACGATTTGCAAAAGCGGTGTATGACGCGAATTCCGAAAATGGCATCGCCTGTAAGGAAAGTCGCGCCTGTCTCCGTTCTTCCTACGGCCATGATTTAGAATGTCGCGCAGCTCCCCCGGCCTATGGGTAGTCTGACGTTCATCGGGGTATAGATGGAATAACGCCCTAGGATATAATCGGGCAAATTTAGCGGCAAGCTGGTACAGTTCTTTGTTGAATGTCTTATCCCGGTCGCCGCCGCCAAAGCGCTGATGATCCTGCTGTGATGTATCGATGATAGTTGAATGGAAATCTACGCCTCGAAAGATGTCGTGGCCAAAAAATGCATCTACCATGCGACGATATGCTTCCAACTTGCCGTTTGAAACGCTGCCCCATTTCAGTTCACCACTCGGAAGCTCTGGTAGCCGCAACGTCGCAAAAAGTGCTTCCGCTTGGATTACCCTACCAGTCGGAATTATGAGGCCGCCCATAGCCATATATCGATGTCTTGTCTGGCTGCTTTCATCACAGTAGATGTCATGAAGCAAGTTAGGATCAGCGGGGGTTCGTGCTGCGCTAGCAAGGATTATCATAGAGATGAACGATCAACGCCCCGACCCAAAGAGTCAAATCGATAAATTCAAGCACCTGGAATTGCGGTGACATGGAATTGCGGTGACAGTTTACTTAACCCCCGAAGCCGCTACCATCCCATAACTCTCCACCACAATTTGCATCGTTGGACAATGACCGGCATCCGCATGAAAAACCCCGCCCATCCCGGCGGCTTCGTGAGACATGAAATAGTCACAGCGCTCGGGCTGACCGTGACCGACGCGGCGCAGGCGCTCGGCGTAACGCGCCCGGCCTTGTCCGCGCTGCTCAACGAACGGGCAAACCTGTCACCCGAAATGGCGCTGCGGATCGAAAAGGCTTTCGGCGTGTCGATGGATACCTTGATGCGGATGCAGAACAGTTTTGACATCGCGCAGGCGAGGCGGCGCGAGGGTGAGATTAAGGTTGCGCGATTTGCGGGCGGTTTGGGTGGTGATCTCACGCTGCCCGCGTGATGCAGGAACCCAACTTCGGATTCATCACTACAACCGCAAGCACCAACGGCCAACCAGCCACAACCGCACCGCGCTCGCCAGTCCCGGCGGGGTTTCGGCCATTATCCGTTCGGCATCTATCCTAGCGACAAGCGCGTTGATCGGCACGGCTTCGGCCTCTGCTGCGGCTTTCAGCATGTCCCAGAACAGCGGTTCAAGGCTGATCGAGGTCTTGTGACCAGCGATCTCGACCGAGCGTTTGACGGGAGGGTGATAGGGTGTGGTCATGCTTGGCTGGCGTTGCGCGTGTCCTTCGACAGGCTCAGGATGAGCGGGAGAAGTGTGAACTCCCAAAACCCGCTCATGCTGAGCTTGTCGAAGCACACGCGCAACATTCGCCTCAATACATATGCTGCCCGCCGTTGATGCTCATCGTTGAGCCGGTGACGAAGCCGCCATCTTCCGAGCACAGGAACGCCACCCCGCGCGCGATTTCGCTGGCCTGGCCAAGTCGGCCGACGGGGATCTTGGCGACGATCTTTTCCAGCACCGGCGGGGGCACGGCGGCAACCATGTCGGTATCGATATAGCCCGGTGCGATGGCGTTGACGGTGACGCCGAACTTGGCACCTTCCTGCGCCAATGCCTTGGTAAAGCCGTGGATGCCTGATTTTGCGGCGGCATAGTTGACTTGTCCGTACTGGCCCGCCTGTCCGTTGATCGAACCGATGTTGACGATCCGGCCCCAGCCGCGTTCGCGCATACCGGGGAAGGTGGCCTTGGCCATGTTGAAGCACCCGCCCAGATTGATACGCATGACCTCGTTCCAGTCATCGAAGCTCATCTTGTGCAGCACCCCGTCGCGCGTGACGCCGGCGTTGTTTACCACCACATCAATCGCGCCGAGTTCGGATGCCACCTTTTCGCAGCCAGCAAGGCAGGCTTCATGATCGCCTACGTCCCAGCGATAGGATGGGATGCCTGTTGCGGCAGTAAAAGCCTGGGCCTTGGCATCATTGCCACCATAATTGGCTGCAACGGTGAACCCCATATCCTTAAGTGCGAGGCATATTGCCTGCCCGATGCCGCGTGTGCCCCCGGTAACGATTGCCACTCGTGCCATTCCTGCCCTCCATAATAAGCGGTCCGTGCCAAACCTGTGGGCGCGGACTCACCTGGGCAAGTTACAACATCGCGATAGCCGCGCAAGCGGCGGAGACGAGGGCTTTGCAGATTGTTTGTGCGGGAGCAATGGTCCGGGCCGGGCGCACCAATCAAAAGCGGAACTGGGTTCCGACATAGACCGCCTGGCCATCCTTGCGGCCATCGACCGGCGCAACGATTCGGTCGCGTTCCTGCGAATAACGCACCCCGGCGGTGACGTTGAGATTGCCGGTCAGGCGGTAGCTGCCGCCAAGGTCGACCGTCTGCGCGCCGCCACCTTCCAACGTGCGCGGGGCGCGGCCGGTCTTCTCACGCTCGTCCAGCGCGATGCGCGGACTGAACCGCGACGGTGCGTCCTTGGCCCCGCTGCTGGGCTGGAACGCGGAAAGATCAGGCATGTCGATCTTGCGGATTTCGGCCGGCAGGGTCAGCCCTTGCGAAAAGCTCTGAAACCCGCGCGCCACGCCAAGGTTATAAGCGTTAGGAGCGATGCGCAGGGCGGAAGTGGGGCTCAAGGCAAGTGGCGCAGCGCCCTTTTGCGTGCCGATCACCCGCGCCAGCGCCGGATCAACGCGAACGGCCACGGTTACCGACCGGTCAGGCCGGGTGGCGGTTCCTGCCGGGGTAAAGCGGAATACGTGGCCCTTGGGCAGACTGCTGACGGAAATCTGGCGCGCCAGCCGGGGATCGACGGACGATGTGGTGAACGTGCTGATCGAATCGCTGTTACCTATCGCCGGGGCAGGCAGGGCCTGATGCGAATCGAATCCGCTGGCGAAAGCGAGCACGGCGCTGGGCAACGCGAGCAGGGCAACCGCGCCGGAAATAAGCATTGCCGGGGTAATCCCGCCACGCTTCTGCCGATCTGCCTTGGTGCTCATTTCCCCCGTTACGCTCCATTGGGCGGATATCGCCGCCCTGTTACTGGCTAGTTTTATCGCAGCCAAAGCCTTAACCGATCCAGAACGCGGACTCGGGACTCGGACTGAACCACGTTGGCTATTTTGCGCCTATGCGCTGTCGCTGCCAAGCAGATTCGCGTGTGCCCGCAGGCAATTGTCTTTCGTGCCGCCGTTCACCCTGCCGCAATCTGTCGCGCGGCATTCGGTATTCCTGGCAGGCGGAGCCGGACAGAAGGCTTGCCGCTGGCCCGCGCGTGGCTATAGAGGCGAATGCAGCAGCGGCGAGCGTTACCGTCGCGGCATACAGACAACGGGAATTGAGCGACGATGACTGGCAGCAGGATGAAACTGATCGCGCAGGCAGGGCTGGTAGCCGTGATGGCGCTGGGGCTGACCGGCTGCGGCCACAAGAGCCGCCCCAAGGCCGACCTCGCCGCGTCGCGCGTCACCACCATCGGCGTCAACAGCTATCTTTGGCGCGCCAGCCTTGAAGCACTGTCGTTCATGCCGCTGGTGCAGACTGACAGTTCGGGCGGCGTGATCGTGACCGACTGGTACACCAACCCGCGCAACCCCGGTGAGCGGGTGAAGGTGACTGTCACCATCCTTGATCAGGATCTGCGCGCCGATGCGCTGCGCGTTGCCGCCAGCCGCCAGGTCGCCCAGAACGGCGGCTGGGTCGATGCCCCGGTTCAGGCCGCCACCGTGCAGAAGCTTGAGGATATCATCCTGACCAAGGCGCGCGATTTGCGCCGGTCTGCCATCGCGGGCTGATCCGCAAAAACTTACGTAAATTCCGCTTACCCTTGCGCTTGTCCTGAGCTTCGACAAGCTCGGGACCAGCGGCCAAGGGTAACCAGATGACCGCCGAACGATTCGATCCCGCCATTGCCGATACGCGCTGGCAGCGCGCGTGGGACGAGGCGCAGTGTTTCCGCGCTGACGACAACAGCCCCAAACCGCGCAGCTATGTGCTTGAGATGTTTCCCTATCCATCAGGGCGCATCCACATCGGCCACGTCCGCAATTACACGATGGGCGACGTTCTGGCCCGCACCAAGCGGATGCAGGGCTTTGAAGTGCTACACCCGATGGGCTGGGACGCCTTTGGTATGCCAGCCGAAAACGCGGCAATGGAAAAGCAGGTCCACCCCGGCAGCTGGACGCGTGAGAACATCGCCAACATGAAGGCACAGCTTAAACGGCTGGGCTTCGCGCTCGACTGGAGCCGCGAACTGGCAACGTGCGAGCCGGATTACTATGGTCAGGAACAGGCGCTGTTCCTTGACCTGTACGCTGCCGGGCTGGTTTACCGCAAGGAATCGGCGGTCAACTGGGATCCGGTCGACATGACCGTGCTGGCCAACGAACAAGTGATCGACGGTCGCGGCTGGCGTTCGGGCGCGCTGGTGGAAAAGCGCAAGCTGAGCCAGTGGTTTTTGAAAATCACGCAGTTTGCCGATGATCTGCTCGATGGCTTGGGCGAACTCGACAAGTGGCCCGAAAAAGTGCGGCTGATGCAGGAGAACTGGATCGGGAAGAGCCAGGGCTTGCAGTTCACTTTCAATATCCTCCCCTCCCCTTCAGGGGAGGGGCCGGGGGTGGGGTCTATCCAAACAAGCGGCATTTCTCTGTCGACAGACCCCACCCCAACCCCTCCCCTAAAGGAGAGGGGCTTAAGCAGCTTCGACGTCTTCACCACCCGGCCCGACACCCTGTTCGGCGCCAGCTTTGCCGCCATCGCCGCCGAGCATCCCCTCGCCGCCGCCGTGGCGCGTGAAAACCCCGAAGCCGCCGCCTTCATCGACGAATGCCGCCGGGGCGGGACGACCGCTGCCGAGATGGAAACCGCTGAAAAGCGAGGGTATGACACCGGCCTGCAGGTGGCGCATCCACTTGATCCGTCGCTGACTCTACCGGTCTATATCGCCAATTTCGTGCTGATGGACTACGGCACCGGCGCGGTGTTTGGCTGCCCGGCGCACGACCAGCGCGACCTTGATTTCGCCCGTAAATATGGCCTGCCAGTGCTTCGCGTGGTGGCCGATGGCGACCTGACCGACCCGGTATTCCAGGGTAACGAGGCCTACACCGGCCCCGGCAAGCTGGTAAACTCGCGCTTCCTCGATGGCATGGAAGTGCCCGCTGCCAAGGCCGCCGTCATCGCCCGTGCCGAAGCGGAACGCTGGGGTGAGGGCAAGACCGTGTGGCGGTTGCGCGACTGGGGCGTTTCGCGCCAGCGGTACTGGGGCACGCCGATTCCGTTCATCCACTGCGAGATTTGCGGCGTGGTGCCGGTGCCGAAAAAGCAGCTTCCCGTTGTGCTGCCGGAAGACGTCGATTTCGCCACCCCCGGCAATCCGCTGCTGCGCCACCCGACGTGGAAGCATGTCGACTGCCCGCAATGCGGCAAGCCCGCCACGCGCGAGACGGATACGCTGGACACGTTTGTCGACAGTTCGTGGTACTTCCTGCGCTTTGCCAGCCAGCCCGCTGACCGCCCGTTCGATCCCGCCGTGCTGGCGAAGTGGCTGCCGGTCGAGCAATATATCGGCGGCATCGAACACGCGATCCTGCACTTGCTCTACGCCCGCTTCTGGACCCGCGCGCTGAAGCATATCGGCCAGATCGACTTTGCCGAACCGTTCGCCAGCCTGTTTACGCAGGGCATGGTGACGCATGAGACGTATTTCCGCACCGACGCGGCGAACGGCCAGCCGGTCTATTTTTCGCCCGATGAAGTGACGCGCGGTTCGGACAGCGCCTCGTTAAAATCGGATGGTTCGCCTATTGAAGTCGGCCGCGTCATCAAGATGTCGAAGTCGAAAAAGAACGTGGTCGACCCGGACGACATCGTTGCCAAATACGGCGCGGACGCGGTGCGCTGGTTCATGCTCTCTGATTCGCCGCCCGAACGCGATCTGCCGTGGTCTGAGGCGGGCATCGAAGGCTGCGCGCGGTTCGTCCAGCGCCTGTGGCGCTTGTTCGCCCAGTTCGATGCCGCCGCCACTGGCGCGGACGATGTCAAACTCCGCAGGTTGACACACCAGACCGTGCAAGGCGTTTCCGATGACGTTGCCGCGCTGCAATTCAACAAGGCGGTTGCCAGAATCTATGCGCTGGCCAACGCGACTGAAAAGGCATCCCCTTCACCAGACCAGCAAACTGCGATCCGCACGCTGCTGTTGCTCGTCGCGCCGATGATGCCGCATCTGGCCGAAGAAGCGTGGTCGATGATCGGCGGAACAGGCCTGATTGCCGAGGCAGCATGGCCGCCGGTTGATCCGGCGCTGCTGGTCGAGGACGAAGTGACCATCGCCGTGCAGGTCAAAGGCAAGCTGCGCGATACGCTCACCGTAGCCAAGGGCACACCCCGCGATGAACTGGAAGCGCTTGCCCTTGCCAGCGCGAACGTGCAGCGTGCGCTGGATGGGGCCGAAGTGAAAAAGGTGATCGTCGTGCCTGACCGTCTGGTAAACCTCGTCATATGAAGCGCGGAGCGATCCTCCTTGCGCTGCTCCCGGTGCTCGCCGGTTGCGGACTCCAGCCGATGTATGCCGGTGGCAGCAGCGGCACAGTGGCGCGCGGGCTGTCGGGCATCGATGTGCCGCCGATCGAGGGCCGCAACGGCTGGCTGATGCGCAATGCCCTCAACGATCAGTTGCGCGCATCCGGTTCCGGCGGGGAAACGCGCTATCGGCTGGATGTGCGGCTGGATGACAGGCTGGAAGGGCTGGGCCTGCTGTCAGACGATACCATCGGCCGCGAACGCCGCACCTTGCGCGCGCGCTATCAGCTGGTCGATCTGGCCAGCGGACGGATCGTGGTAGACGCCACCGCCGGGGCGGATGCGGGCATCGATGTGGTCAGCAGCGAATACGCGACCATCGCGGCGGAACAGACCGCGCTGGAAAACCTGTCCCGCGAAGTCGCCAGCCGCATCGTTTCCAACCTGGCGCTGCAATTGCGCAAGGGCGCTTTCGCCGCGCCATGATGGTAACATGAAGGTCACTGACAAGACCTTTGGCGCGCAGGTCCGCAAGGCGGCGGAGCAGGCGCGGGTGTTCTTCTTTTGCGGCCCGGACGAGGCTGGCGCTTTCGATGCCGCCAACCGCATTCTGGCGCTGATCCCTGATCCGGGCGAACGCATCGAACTGGCGGGCGCAGAACTGAAACGTGATCCCGTGCGGCTGAGCGACGAGGCGCGATCAACCTCATTGTTCGGCGATACCCGCCACATCTGGGTGCGGACATCGGGCGACGAGTCGCATGACGCGGTCGAGATTCTGCTCGCCAGCGACGTGCCGCCCTGCCCGGTGCTGATCCTTGCCACCAGCGCCACCGACAAGTCGCGCACCGCCAAGCTGCTGGCTGACCGCAAGGATGCGCTGGTGGCGATGTTCTGGCCGCCCGATGCACGCACCGTTTCCGCCGCCGTGCGCGAAATGGCAGGCGCGGCGGGCCTGCGCATCGATGGCAGCATGGCTGACCGTATCGCCCGCGCCGCCGGTCTGGATACCCGGCTGGCGCAGAGCGAGGTGGATAAGCTGGCGCTTTACCTTGATGCCAGCCCCGAACGCCCCCGCACTGCCGATGCCGCCGCGCTCGATCTGATCGGCGCGAGCAATGATGACGATGGCTTCATGCCGCTGGTCAATGCCGTGCTTTCCGGCGAAACGGCCAAGCTGGCGGGCGAACTGCGCCGCCTGCACGAACTGGGGCTGAACCCGGTGGGCGTGTTGCTGGCGATAGAGCGGCGCGCAGCGCAACTGGCGCAGCTTTCGGCAAAACTGGGCAGGGGCGGCGATGTTGGCGCGCTGATCGATAGCGAAAAGGCGGCCAGGCGCATCTTCTTCAAGGACGAGCGCGATCTGCGCGGCCAGTTGCAACGCTGGCGCGGGCGGCGGCTTGAGCGGCTGGTTGCCCGGCTGGTCGGCCTGCACCGCAGCCTGCTCGCCAACAGTCAGTCCGCCGAACTGCTGCTGATCCAGGGGCTGGCCGACATTACCCGGGTTGCCGCGCAACGGAACTGATCAGCAAAAAACATAGCTGCATCGTCCCTGATTTCCGTTAAGGAAGCGATGGGGGTTGGGGCTATCCAGCAGACCAGCGCGCCCCGTGAGGCAAGCCTTGCGATGAATGTCGATTTGAGGCCCGGTATGTCCGACGGCGCTGTTCAGGCCGAAACCATGCCTGATCTGGATCGACGGCGGCTGCAGGCCTATCTGGCGATCATGTGCGGCGACATCGCCATGCTGGTTGCGGCATTCGCGGTGGCGGGCTATGCCTATCTCGGCCCGGCGGGATGGGGCGCGGGGCTGCTGCTGGCGCAACTGGTGCTGCCGGTGTTCCTGACCGTGTCGCTGTATAACGGGGCCTATTCGCTGGAGACGCTGCTGCGGCCCAGCCGCGCGATGATCCGCGCGCTGATCGCGCTGCTGATATCGTCGCTGGTGGTGATCTTCATCGCATTTTACACCAAATCGAGCCGCGATTTCTCGCGCGTGGCGTTTACGATGGGCGTCTTGCTGGCGGCGCTGATGATCCCCTGGTGCCGGGCACAGATGCGCAAGCTGGTGGCATGGCGATGCGGCGCGCAGGCGATCAACGAACTGGTGATCGACGATGGCGGCCCGGCGATCGACCTGCCGTGGGTCCGCACCGTCAGCGCCGAATCGTTGGGGCTGGTGCCTGAACTGTCAGACCCGGTGGCGATGGACCGGATCGGCATGGTGCTGCGCCATGTCGACCGGGCCATCGTTTCCTGCCCGCCAGAGCGCCGGGTGGCATGGGCCATGATCTTCAAGGGCGCGGCGATTCAGGGCGAGGTGATCGACGATGCAGTGATCGCGCTGGGTGCCCAAGGCGCGCGCCATGCCGGGGGGCGCGGGTTGCTGCTGGTTTCCGTCGGCACGCTGGGCCTGCGCGCGCGGGCGATGAAGCGGCTGCTCGATCTGGTCCTCACCGGCATCGCGCTGGTCTTTTTTGCGCCGCTGATGCTGATTACCGCGCTGGCCATCGTGCTGGAAGATCGCGGCCCGGTGCTGTTCGTCCAGCGCCGCATGGGGCAGGGCAACACGTTTTTTGCGATGTACAAGTTCCGTTCGATGACGGTCAGCCGCACCGATCCCGATGGCTTGGTTTCCGCCGCGCGGGGCGATGCGCGGGTGACGCGGGTGGGCCGCCTGATCCGCCGTACCAGCATCGATGAACTGCCGCAGCTCATCAATGTCCTTGCCGGCAACATGAGCCTGGTCGGCCCGCGACCGCACGCCATTGGTTCGCAAGCTGGGGACAAGCTATTCTGGGAAGTCGATTCGCGATACTGGCTGCGCCATGCGCTGAAGCCGGGATTGACCGGGCTGGCGCAAGTGCGCGGACTGCGCGGAGAAACGCCGCACGAATCAGACCTCGCCAGCCGCCTCAATGCCGATCTGGAGTATATGAACGGCTGGTCGCTGTGGCGCGATCTGGCGATCATTGCCGGAACCTTGCGCGTACTGGTGCATGACAAGGCGTTTTGAAACAGGCTTAACGCGGGGATTACTGCCCTTTACTATGCTGTAGACTAGGGCTTAATACTTGTGTTACAAAGTGCCGTTAGAAAATCCGTGACTACACAGATTGATGGGGCAATGACGTGACAAGCCAGATAATTGCAGCACTTGCATTCACCGGAATCGTCACCTCGGCAGCAGCGCTGACGGGTGAAACCCGTTCGCCGGCAGGCATTCCCGCGATGGTGTTGCACGGTGATGCACACAAGCTGATCACTTCTGGTGGCGGCACCAGCACGCCGATCCCCGGTTCGGGCTTCAAGCTGGTTCTGGCCAAGCCTTCCAGCAGCAGCGGCACCTGATCTCACAGTACTGTGTCATGGCGGGGTCAGACCCGATTCGCGCCGTATGAGTATGAACCCCCTTCCTGCGAAGGGGGTTTTTCTTTGCCCGTCCGATTGACCATAGCGCCGCTGCCATGACCGATTTTACCGCCTCCGTGCCTGCCACCCCTTCACGAAATCACTGGCTCGCCGCGCTGCTGGTGGCGTCCGGGATCGTGCTGGGCGGAGGCGGGTCTGCGGCTCCGCTGCCGGAAATGCTGCTGCAATGCACCGCCGCCCTGATCGCGGCGGCGCTCATGCTTTCGCCCGGTGGCCCCGCTGCGCTGGCCCGGGCAGACCGCCGTGCGTGGATCGTGGCCGCTCTGATCGTGGTGTTGCCGCTGGTCCAGCTCGTGCCGCTGCCCCCCGCCTTGTGGCAGCGCCTGCCGGGCCGGGAGCTGGAGGCTGCATCACTGGCGCTGGTCGGCGCATCGGGCCGCTGGATGCCCTGGTCCCTGTCCCCCTCACGCACGTTTGCCTCACTGCTGGTCATGTTGCCAACTGCGGCGCTGGTGCCCTTGGTGGCGAGCCTTGGCGGGCGCGGGCGCGCGCTGGTGGTGACGACTATCGCGGTAATGGCTGTGCTGGCGCTGATCGTCGGCACCGGACAGATATCGGGCGGTGGCACAGTCGGCGGAGGAGGCGGCAATTCCTTGCGCTTTTATGTACCAGAGGCGCGGTTCCTTAACGGCTTTCAGGCCAACCATAACAGTTCTGCCGACATGCTGATGATCGGCATGGTGGCACTGGTGGCAGCTTTGCGCGAGTGGCTGGAATCGCCCGGCTCCGGCCCCAATGGCGCGCGGCGGCGGCAAGTGTCGCCAGCACTGGCGCTGAGCGCGGCAGGCTTTACCGCGCTGCTGTTTTCGCTCGCCGTGTTCCTGAGCGGTTCGCGCGCGGGAATGGTGCTGTTGCCCGTGCCCTTGCTGGCGGTTGCCGTCATCGCCTGGCCGTGGCTGCGCACGATAGGCTTTCCGGGCCGCCGCATCGGCGCGCGCGACATGGCGATGGCGCTGGTCGCGGCCTTGTTCGCCGGTCTGCTGGCAGCATGGCTGCTGCGCGGCAACGGCGCGGTCGCGCGAATCGCGGCGCGCTATGACTTTGCCGGAGAGGGCCGGCCCGAAATCTGGCGCGATGCGCTGTATGCGATGCAGCAATACTTCCCGTTCGGCAGCGGCATGGGCACGTTCGCGCCGGTCTTCGATGCGGCGGAGCGGCTGGAAGCAGTGGCCTGGTCGCGCACCGGCCGCGCGCATAACGATGTGCTGGAACTGGCTATCGAGGGCGGCGCTTTCGGCCTGGCGCTGATGTCCGTGATCGCCGCAATGCTGGCAAACGCCGCACGGCGGGCATGGAACAGCGGCCACCACGCCAGCCGCCCGCAGATTTTATTCGCGCTTGCCGCTCTGGCCGTGATTGCGCTGCATAGCCAAGTCGATTATCCGCTGAGATCAATGGCGCTGGGATTTGTCGGCGCGGCATGTGCGGGGCTGCTGATGCCGTTGCCGTGGGGGCGAAACCGGGTGAGTAAACATGCTTGAGGGACGGAATCTCGCGCTGGCAACAGGCGCGGCCTTATTGCTGGGTGGGCTGCTGGGCGGCTGCGCCTCGGAAGGCCCCAGCCCGCTGCCGATTGGCCCGGCGGCGTATGACGCGATCCCCGAAAAGGCTGACAATGGCGAACAGGGCGAACGCCTGCGACCCGGTGACCGGATATCGATCCAGGTTTTCGGCGAACCCGAACTCAGTTCCGACAATTACCGCGTCAACAGCACCGGTTATCTGCAGATGCCGCTGGTCGGCGAACTGATCGCAGGCGGCCAGACCCCGCGCGAACTGGGCGCGGAAATCGCCCGGCGGCTGGGCAGTCGTTACATTCGCGACCCGCAAGTGGCGGTGACCATCACTGACCGCCCGCGCTTTACTTTCGCGGTCGAAGGCCATGTAAGCCAGCCCGGCGTGTTCGAAGCCAGTTCAAACTCTACCCTGCTGACCGCGCTGGCGCAGGCGCACAGCCCTGACAAGACCGCCAAGCTGGACGAGATCATGGTCTTCCGCGTCATCAATGGCAGGCGCGCAGGCGGGCGGTTCAATTTGTACGACATCCGCCGTGGCCGCGCCGCCGATCCGCAGATTCTGGCCGGGGACACGGTTGTCGTCGGCAATTCCGCAATCAAGAGCGCGTGGCGCGACTTCCTTGACGCCGCCCCGGCGTTCAACACCTTCCGCTTCTTTTGACTGACGGCCTGACCGTGAGCAGGAAAGGTCCGACTTTGGCCACTCCCATGCCTTTCGATGCATCTGCCGCAACCGGCGGCCCAGCCGCCTATCCGTTTCCGGTGGACGACGCATCGGGCGCGGCGAACGCGGGCCGCGCCGCATCCGGCTTTCGCTATATCGTCTCGATGCTCCGCGCGAATCTGCTGCTGATTGCGGCGATCATGGCCGCCGCGCTGGCGCTGGCGGTGATCGCGACGATGCTGGACACCCCGCGCTATACCGCTTCGGCGACGATCCAGATCAGCAGCGCCAGCAGCCGCGTTCTCGGCCCTGATCAGGAAGACCGCCCGGTAGAGGCCGACTATGATTTCGATCGCAGCCTGAAAACCCAGATCGACATCCTGAAAAGCCGCGCTCTGGCCCAGCGCGTGGTGCAGAAGCTGAAACTGGCGAGCAATTCGCAGTTCTTCACCAAGCTGGGGATGGAGGCATTTCCCGCCGGAACCCAGCCCAAAGTGATCAACGATGCCGCAATCGGCATCGTCATGGGCGGGCTGAGCGTAGTTATGCCGCGCGATTCGCGGATCGTCACCATCAACTGGCAGAGCACAGACCCCAGCACATCGGCGATGATCGCCAACAATTACGCTTCGGAATTCATCCAGGCCGACTTGCAGCGCAAGTTTGACAGTTCCGCCTATGCCCGCAGCTTTGTCTCAGACCAGCTTGGCCAGGCCAAGTTGCGGCTGGAGGAATCGGAACGCGCGCTTAACGCCTATTCACGCAGCGCCGGGCTGATCCGCACGCGCGATGCCTCTACCCCCACCGACAAGGACGGCAACGGCGGCGGCGGATCGTCGATCACCACCACCAGCCTGCTGCAAGTGAACGAGGCCGCCAACACCGCTACAGCGCGGCGGATAGAGGCTGAGGGGCAATGGCGCGCGGTGGCGAACACGCCGCTGCTGGCGACCAAGGAAGTGCTGGCCAATCCCACTGTCAACGAACTGTTGCAGCAGAAGGCCAAGATCGAATCGGACTTGCAGCAGGAACTCGCCCGCCATCTGGAAGACTATCCCACCGTGCGGTCCAAGCGGCAGGCGCTGACCGTGATCGACCGCGAGATCCAGCAGGCGGCAAACAACGTCCGCGCCGGAATCCTCGCGCAGTATCAGGCCGCGCTCGCCACCGAACAGCAACTGGGCGGCGAAGTCGCGCGGCTGAAAAACAACACCTTGGGCGAACAGGACCGCACCGTACAATATGCGCTGCTGGCGCGGGAATCGGACACCAACCGTCAGCTTTATGACGGGCTGCTGCAACGCTACAAACAGCTGAACGCCGCCGCCGGGATCGCCAGCAGCAACATATCGATCATCGATAGCGCCGATATACCCGGCTACCCATCGTCGCCCAACCTGATGAAGAACCTGATCGTTGCGCTGGTGATCGGTGCCGGAATGGCCGCCGCGCTGGTGTTCCTGAAGGACCAGTTCGACGATTCGATCCGGGTTCCCGAAGATGTCGAGGCCAAGCTGGGCATGCCGCTGCTGGGCGTCGTGCCCCGATCGGCAGACGGCGATCCAGAGCAGGCGCTGCTTGATCCCAAGTCCCCGCTTTCCGAAGCCTACAATTCGCTGCGCGGGTCGCTGCTGTATTCCACCTCGTCGGGAATGCCGCATGTCGTGCTGGTCACCAGCGCGCAGGCATCCGAAGGCAAGACCACCAGCGCGGTGGCCATCGCATCGGGCTTTGCCCGGATGGGCCGCAGCGTGTTGCTGATCGATGCCGACATGCGCCGGCCTTCGCTCCACCGGCGGCTGGGCTTTGCCAACGAACGCGGGCTTTCAACGCTGCTGACAACGCGCGACGGGCTGGACAGCGCCACGGTGGCCGGACCGCAGGCGAACCTGGCAATCCTGCCTTCGGGACCGATCCCGCCCAGCCCGACCGAGCTGATCTCTACCCCGCGCATGGAAGAAGTGCTGCAGGCGGCAGCGGGCCGGTTCGAACTGGTGGTGATCGACAGTCCGCCTATCCTTGGCCTGGCCGATGCCCCGGCGCTGGCGGCGCTGGTCGACGGCGTGGTGTTCATTGTTGAGGCGGATCGCAGCCGCCGAGGATCGCTGAAGGCCGCGCTGCGCCGTCTGGCCAGTGTCCGCCCGATCGTGCTGGGCGCGGTGCTGACCAAGTTCGATCCTCAGAAGGCGGGCAACCGCCATTCCGAATATTATGGCTATGACTATTACCAGTACGGCGGCAGCAAGGCGGAGTGATCTGCCTGTGCGGCGCGCTGGCATGAACCGCGCAGGCGTAAGCCGGGCAGGCTGGATCGGCCTTGCCGCCGCTCTGCTTTACGCCGGGCTGGCGCTGGCCAGCGGGCTTGACCGGCGCGCTGAATTCAATCCCGCTCTGGCCGCCCGTCTGCCGTGGCCGTTCGCCCACCGCGCGCTGGCGGCGCAAGGCGAGGCGCAAGTGGCCTCGCGCCATTTCCGGCAGGCTTTGCAAAGCGGCGAGGCGGCTGTACGCGATGCCCCGGTCGATCCGGTGAACCCGGCGCTGCTGGGCGCGGCGCGGCTGGAACTGGGCGATGCGGCTGGCGCGGAACGGGCGTTTCTTGTCGCTGGACAGCTGGGCTGGCGCGTGCCGATGACGCAAGGCTACTGGATGCAGCGCGCGCTTGATGTGCGCGATTTTCCCGTGGCGGCGCTGCGGCTGGATGCCCTGCTGCGGCAATCACCCGAGATGATCAGCGACTATGCCCTGCTCCAGCCGTTCGAAAGCGATGCCAATGGCCAGCGCGCGCTGATCGACCGGCTGGCGCTGCGGCCCGGCTGGCTGACGCCTTATGCCAACCTGATCGAGGGCGTCCCGCGCAGCGCGGTGCCGCTCCACGCCGCCGCCTTGCAGGAACTGGCGCGGCGGGGCGTGCGGGTGGGCTGTGACACCATCGGGCCGCCCGTGATCTCGCTGACCGAAGTGGGCGATCCGGCAGGCGCAAGGGCCTTGTGGCGCAGCCATTGCGCGGAAGCGGGTGGCGGAGTCCTGGGCGACCCCGAACTGGTCTTTGTGCGCAGCGGCGGCGCGCGGTCGGCTTTCGAATGGGACCTCATCGGCAACAGCGACCTTGACCTCACCGTCCTGCCGCCCACGTCTGGCCAGCGCGGAGGAGGCCAAAACGGAGGAGCGGTGGAAATCCACAACGCCAGCGGCCTGACCCGCACGTTCCTGCGCCAGATGGTCGTCGTCCCGGCGGGAAGCTACCGCGTGTCATGGCGCACGGTGGATGCGGAGGGGCAGCCCAGCGCGCTGATCACACTCAGCACCGGTTGCGGCAAGGACAGCATGAGCCGGGCCGAAGCGAACTGGAACGCGGCGGATCGGGCGTGGCAAGCCGAGCTGCATCTGCAAGCGGAATGCAAGGGGCGGTGGATCGAATTCGCCGTCCAGCCGGGGCCGGGCACCTTGCGGCTAAGCCGTGTCAGCCTTGTGGCAGCGCGCGCGCCTTAAGGAAGGTTGCCGGGTTGCCCGCATAGACCCCGCCCGCTTCGGCATCGCTGAACAGCGCCCCACGCGCGCTCAGCACCGCGCCGTCTGCCATCTGCACGCCAGGGCCAACAAAAGCCTCTGCCGCCACCCAGCAGCCCGCGCCGATCTCGATGGGCTTGCACACCAGCTGGAAGTGCGGGTCGGAAATGTCATGCGTGCTGGCACAAAGATGCGCGCGCTGCGAAATTACCGTCCACGCGCCGATGGTGATCCGGCCTTGATTGTAGATCCGCGCGCCCGGCCCGATCAGCGCATTCTCACCCAGATCGAGGTTGCCGGGCAGCCAGATCACCGCGCTGCCGTGGACCCGCGCGCCGCGCCCCACGCTCGCGCCAAACCAGCGCAGCACCAGCCGCCGCCAGCCGTGCAGCGGCGGGGGGGTAAAGCGCGCAAGCACCAGCCACGCCATGATCCACACCGCGCGCAAGGCCCGGTTGCCCAGCGAAAAACTGGGTCCGCCTTCCAGCGGGCGCGATGTGGCGGCGGGCAGCGGTGTCATGGTCCCTCGATCACCCGGCTATAGGCGGAGCGCCACTGCCCCGCAACGAGATGCGCGGCAAAGCGCCGCTGCGCCAGTGCGTGGGCGTTCCCGGCCATGCCTTGCCATTCGCGCTCGCCCAGCGCCAAGGCCTGCGTCAGGGCAGCGGCAATTTCGGGCGCAGATGTGCCGCAGCGGATCGCGGCACCTGCGGCAAAGCCTTCGTCCAGATGGCAGGCGGGCGACATGATCGTTGGGGTCGCGCAGGCCCAGGCCTCCAGCATCGCCATCGGCAGTCCTTCGCTGTGCGATGGCAGCACCATGAAGCGGGCGCGGCGCAGCAGATCGGCCTTGGCATCGCCAAACACCGGCCCGAGCCATTCGGCACTGCCGTCCCCAGCCGCGATTTCAGTGCGGAGGTCAGCCACGTCCGCGCCGTCCCCCCAGCCCGCGATCACCAGCCGCGCGCCTGCTGGTCTGGCGGCCAGATGCCAGCCCCGGACCAGCGCGACGAGGTTCTTCTTGGCGTGTATCCGGCCCAGATAGCCAACGACCGGGCCGCGCGCAGTAACATCCGGCGCGGGATCGATTGCGCCGGGCGGCAGGGCATTGGGAATGACCACGCTGTCACCGCGCCCGCTTTCGCGCGCGATGTCAGCCGCCTCTTGCCCGGTCAGCGCATGGAGCAGGCTGGCCTGCGCCCAGCTCGCCCGTTCATATCCGGCGCGGGCCAGCGCCTTTTTCCAGCGCCCGTGCGCGGTGATCCAGGGGTCGAGCATCCCGTGCGGGGAAATGACGTAAGGCCGCCCGCTCTCCCGTGCCCATAGCAGTCCGGCGCGGCTGGGGTACATCCAGATGCCGTGCAAGTGCAGGCAATCGAGCCGCGCATCCAGCAGCATTTGCGACAACTGCGGGGCAAACCCGATCTGCCGGGGGCCGCGCACCTTTGCCAGCATGACCGGGCTGCAATCAAACCGCGCGCGGTCCCGGCCTGCATCGCTATCGTCCAGCGCAAAGATCAGCGCCTCTGCGCCCAGTGAGCGGATCAGCGCGGCCTGCGCCACCACCGCCTCGAAAACGCCGCCCCCTTGCCGCGAGGCTGACGCGGTCAGCAGGCCGATGCGGCGGCCGGTCAGTGGCGAGGTCATCCCTGCCGCGCAGCTTCCAGCAACGCGCGGCGGCGGCGCACGGCGGGGGGCAGGTATTCCGTGGTCGGGATCGGGGTTGGGGTCGGGACTGCCCGGATTGCAGCGCCCGCCTGTCCCTGCCATTCTCTGTGTCCCTGCCATTCCCTGAGCCGAGCGCGTAACTGCCCCAGCCGGGGCACGCCCTGAAACCGCGCGACGATATGCCAGACCAGCACCGGCAGCAGGTACGGCCCGGCCTGCTTGGCCACCGTCACCAGATTGCCGTCGCGGAAAGCGACCACCAGCGTTGCCATAAATGTCATGTAGGTGGCGGTTTTCAGCGCCGACTGGTCGCTTTGCCAGTACCGGCGATAGACCCAGCCCAGCGCATGGCCCCACAGTCCGCACCAGATCACCACGCCCAGCCACCCGGCCGAAAACCAGCCCTGCCCCGGCAGCGACATGGTCATGCCGATCGGCTGGCCATAATCCCATAGCTTGACTGGCTGGATCGGCGCCCCCACCGGCTTGCCGGGCCACAGCACGCGCGGGATCGGTTCGGTGAACAGTTGCAGGTTGTTGAGGAAATAATCGTAAGTGCCGGATTGCCGTGGCACCACCCAGACGACGTATTCGAAGAACTCAAGATTGGCGAAGTCCATGCTTTCCATGAACTTTTCGTCCTGTCCGCCATATTCGATGGTGCGGCTGGCGTCTTGCAAGCCGATCAGCACGCGCAGCGACTGGCCGCGATCAGCGCCGACCGAGACGAAGAACGTGGCCGCCGCCACGATGGCCAGCACGATCTTGAAGCCGGGAAAGCGCTGGCGGCGATCATAAAGGTAAAGCAGCCCGGCGATGATCAGCGCGGCAACGAACGGCCCGCGCCCGCCGGTGCCGGCGCGCAGCACGACATAGGCGGCGAAGGGCGCCAGCGCGACCAGCCGGAACCGCCCCAGCCAAGCCCAATAGGCCGTAAGCGACACCAGCATCAGCTGCGCGTCAGAGATATAACCATTGCCCTTGGTATTGATCGAAATGCCGGTGCGGTAATCGGTGACCATCCCGGCGTAGAGGCTGTTTTCGGTAGAATAATTGCGCGCCAGCGAATAGATCGCCAGCGGCGCGCAGATCGCCGCCGTCCATGCAAAAGCGCGGGCAAGCCGGGCGCGTTCCTCGATCGCGGCGGCATCGGCCTTGAACTGCACGGCAATGTTGCCCGCCCGCAGGCTGAAAAAGGCGAACACCACAAAGCCCAGGTTGGCAGCAAGAATGACCGTCAGCTTGTCTTCCGGAGAAGGCGTGAAGCTGTAGCCGACATACAGCGCCGAATAGTCCAGCAGGTAGGCGAAAATCGGCCGGATCACGAAGATCAGCACGTGAAAAGCGCTGTAGATCGCCAGCGGGTGAAACAGGCTGAACGCCGGACTTTTGGAAAATACCAGCAGCACGCCAAGGCTGATCAGCACGCCAAGGCCGAGCGCGGCAAAGTACATCCGTTCCTCCTGAGCGCCCCGGCCCCAATACACCGGCCCCAATACCCCGGCCACTGTGCCGCTGCGCGACCTTGCACCAGCGGGCTCCCTGTGTCCATTGCGAGGCGGGCAGCGAACAGCGGGAACGTCACATCGCCGAGCAGCGCGGGCGCCGGGTGCCGGTGAAAACTTGTCAACGATCAAACGCCGGGTGTTTTTGCCTATCAGTCTGCCTGCTCCATCGCCTGGATGGTTTCGTGCATGCGGCTGAGGCCGGGCGCTTCGAGCAGGCCGACCATCGCCGCCACCGCGTCGGCCAGCCGGTCACTGTCGCCCAGCCATGATCGTTGGTGCGAAGCCCCTGCCATGCGTTCCCAATCTGCCTGATTCCCTGATATGGCATGAAGCGCGCGGGCGATGCCATCAATGTCGGCGGGGTCCACGACAAACCCGTTCACACCATCCCGCACCAGCAAGTCGCGCGCGCCGACTGGTGTGGAGACGATCACCGGCAGGCCAAAGGCCAGCGCCTCATTCACCACCAGCCCCCATTGCTCCTCAACGCTGACCAGCACCAGCGCAAGTGCGCCCGCCAGCAGCTTTGAAACTTCGGCAGCGGGAAGGAAGCCGGTAAAATCGACGAGGTGCGCGGTGCCGAGATCAGCGATGCGGGCGCGCAAGGACGCTTCTTCCGGTCCGGAACCGGCCAGCACCAACCGGCGCGCGCCTTCACCAGCCATAAGTGCATAGGCCGCATGGGCAGCGACAAGGACGTGGAGGTTTTTCTTGTCCACAAACCGCCCGACGAAAACGAAGGGCCGCGTGGCATATGGCGCGCCGTGCGGTGCCAGCACCCCGCCGCCCTGCCGCCGCACCCGGTCCAGCCCCACGCCGTCATAGCCGGGCAGCACGGGTCGGCGGCGGAACCCCAGATAGCGGAAGTAATCACGGTGCCGCGCCCCGCCGACGATGGCTCCGTGATAGAGGCTAAGCACCGCGCGCTTCAACCATTCGCGCCAGGGCTTGCGGGGGCGGTCATCAAACTTGGATTCGCTGAGCACAACCAGCTTCACACCGCACAGACGCAGCATGAGGGTGAGGATCACGACATCAAACTCGGCATAGCTGAGGCCGATCATCACCCAGTCGCAGCGGCGCAGCGCCCGGAACAGCGCCCATATCCGCGCCATGTGTCCGATGGCCTCGTATGACCGGCCCGGAAACATCGTCAGCTTGGCTGCCCCGGCAACCGCACCCGAAGGCTCCCACGAATAGTCGGTGGAGGTGGTGGCGACTTCCACCGCCAGCAGATCAGCGCGGTCAGCGAAACGCCGCGCCACCGCCTCGCAGCGATCAACATGATATGCGGCGAATTGCGCCCAGACCAGTGCGATCCTTGGTGTCTTTCCCTGGCCCACCCGTGCTCCTGCAGCCGCCCTGACAGGTGCTTAGAGCATCGGGTGAAGCGGAGGGAACCGTTTTTCGGCAAAACGATCCGTAGCGACCGGCTCAGTTCGCCGCCATCGTCGTCCAGTTGGTGCCATTGCCGACCAGCAGCGCCCATTTGCCCGCCGTCGCCGCCAGAATCGCCGTGCCTGCGGTGGTCGAACCCATCGGCAGGACGTTGGCGGTCGCCGAGTTGATGGCGAAGGCCGCCGTGCTCCGCAGCCACAGCATCCGCCCGGCGGTCGCCGTCGGCAGGGTCAGCGTTGTCGTCGCGGTGACGTTGAAATTGATGTAATTGTCAGTACCGGTTGCCGAGTAAGTTGATGCGGTGACGTTGGTTGGCGTCGTGCCTTGAAAATAGCCTGACGCCTGCATCGCAGTCAGCGCCTTTACCGTCGTGCCGGTGACGTTTTGCGAATTGGTGTTGCCGATGGTCATATTGTTCATCGATCCGGTCGAGCCAGAATTAAGCACGATAGTCCCGGCGCCGGTGGTGACCATGTTGATGCTGCCCGCGCCGACCGAGGCGGAAAGCGAGCCGCCGCTGGCAATGGTCAGGGTAGAGAATGAACCCGCCGCCTTGGTAGTCGCGCCGATAACGGTGTTGTCCAGCGACCCGCCGGTGATCACGGGCGAAGTGATGGTCGGAGAATTGGTCCGCACCACCGCGCCGGTGCCGGTCGCGGTGGTAGTGCCGGTGCCGCCATTGGTCACCGGCAGCGTGCCGTTGACCTGGCTGCCAAGGTTGACCCGGTTTTGCGCCATGACCGGCAGCGCAGCCGTCATCGCGGTAGTCAGCGCCGCCAGCAGGCAGGCGATGCGAAACGTGGTTTTCATGTCAGCGATCCTTGATTGCATAGGGAAAAGACGGGCGCGCCAGCCATCAATATGCATAGTCGGCGATCAGCACGTCGGGAGAGGAGGGCGCGGCGGCCATCGTGATCGTCAGGCCTGAAAGCGTGAAATCCTTGCCCGACCCGGCCTGCTGGCGAACGCCGTTGAGGAACAGCGCCACGGCCCCGCCCAGCGGTGTATTGGCCAAGGTGTACGTGACGTTCGCGCCGTTGACCGCGCCCGTCACCACTTCGCCCAACACGCTGGTACCGCCGCCGGATGACGATCCGCCGCTAGGCAGCGGCCCTTCGAACAGCGCCTCGACCCATTTGCCGATATAGCCGTCATAGATCAGCTCTATCCGGTCGCCCGCGCTGGCCAGCACGCGGTCCGTGGGCAGCTTGAACATCGATGCGCTGGCCTGGAATGTGGGCGTGGCGGTGCCGCTGGCCTTGTAGAACGTCACCTTCTGCCCATTCGGATAGGCATAGGCGCTGCCGATAGTGATCTTGGGCGCGCCCGATCCGCCCTGAAAGGCCATCGCCGCCCACTGCACATCGTATGCCGTATCCGCCGCCGGATAATCATAGCTGCCACCATATGGCTGCCCGGTTGAGCGAAAGTTGCTGGCTTCGATCAGCGGCAGGGCAAAGCCGCTGGGCACGGTGCCCTGAATCTGGAACACTTGATCGGCATCTCCGGACACGGCGATCTGGCAGGTATTCCTGTCAACCAGCCCCGCATAGATGCGCAGGCCCGCAGCAAACGAGCGGTTGTTCGCCTGGGCCAGCGCGGTACGCTTGCAGACGACCCTTACATTGATGTTCGACGGCGGCGGCACATAAGTACCAACCGGCGCGCCGCTTATCTGCGTCGTGGTAGTCGGAGGCCCGCTCAGCCGCACGGCCTCCGTCCCTGAACGCTGGTCAAGCCAGGCCTCGATCTCGACATTGACGTCGGAAATCATCGGCCCCAGCGCGATCACCGCATCGGTGGCGATGATCCTCCCGCGCGTCCACGAACCAAGCGACAGGCCGTCCGTCGCGCCTTCCACGCGGACGCCGTGCAGAAAAATCCACGGCGGGCGGCGGGTCGTTGATCGCACCGGATAGTTATAGGGATAGCCGCCCAGAAACGTCGGATCGGGACCGCCGAAGATGGTCGACGAATAGAAATCATACAGCCGTCCGCCGATCATGGTAAACCCGTTGCCGCTCAGGATCTCGCAGGCCTGATAGCTGTTTCCTGCCTGCACGTTGATGCCGACAAACGTGCTGCCACTGCCGCCAGCATTGAGCGCGGATTGCGGCGATCCATCGAACACGCAGTTTTCCAGGAACTGTTCGCCGACGCCGCTGCCGCCCATGTAATAGATTTCACCGCCAAAGTTCTTCAGCGTCACGTTGCGCAGATCGACCTTGCCGATGGCCGCGTCAGCCCAGAATCCCTTGTCATAGATGTCGGTATTGCTGCGGTCAGCGGGGTTATAGGTGACGCCGCCGTCGATGTTCAGGCCCTCGATGGCCACCCATTGCATCGTGCCCCCGGCAAATCCGCCATTAGGCGAAACACGGATACCGCCGCCGCCCCACGGGGCAGAGCTGAGCGTCTGGGTGATCGTATTCTTGCTCCCCCCGGCCGAGTTTTTCAGCGTCAGCCGGGTCTGATCAGGCCGCCCGCGCAGGCGCAGGCCGCCGGTGGTGGGGATGATGATTGGCGTTCCGGTCAAGCCGTTTCCGGCGGTGACCAGCGGGCACCACAGTTCGCAGTCATCGGGGAAGTGGACCGAGGCGATGCCCACCGCGCAGGCATAGTTGATCGCGGCCTGAATGGCGGGCTGGGCATTAATGCCCGGCGCATTGCCGACCGCGCCGCCCTGACGCACCGAAATCTCGTTCGCGCCATCACCGGCAAGACGGAAATAGCGTCCGTTGGCCGTCGCCTTGCAAAAGCGCGGATGGGCCGTGGCCAGTGCCGCCGTCGCCAGCGCATCGGCCACATAGATGCCGCCGCCCAGACCGGCTGTAGTGTAGCCGCTCGACACGATGGCGGTGATCGTGGTGTCGATGGTCTTGGCACCGATCGCGGTAAACACATCAAACGGCGCCGCCTTGGCCAGCGCCTGAGCGGCGGAAGTCGACGCGGAACTGGCGCTGGCGGATGCAGCGTTGGCTGTGGTCAACGCGGTACTGGCGGTGGTCGCAACGCTGTTGGCCGTGGTGGAGGCAGCATTGGCCGTGTTCGATGCGGCATTGGCAGTTGCCAGTGCGGTGTTGGCCGTGGCCGCAACGCTGTTGGCTGTCGCGGAAGCAGCGTTCGCCGTGTTCGACGCGGCGTTTGCTGTCGCCAGCGCAGTCGTCGCGGTGGCCGAGACGCTGTTAGCCGTGACAGAAGCGGCATTGGCCGTATTCGATGCCGCGTTCGCCGTCGCCAAGGCAGTCGTTGCAGTTGCGGAAACGCTGTTTGCGGTCGTCGACGCGGCCGTGGCGGTCGCCGAAGCCGCGTTTGCGGTCGTCTGCGCGGCGGTGGCCGTGGCCGATACGCTGTTGGCCGTTGCGGAAGCCGCGTTGGCTTTGGTGGAGGCTGCTGTCGCTACAGCCCGGGCGATCAGGTCCATTCCCATGATTACTGCCCCATCCGGTAAGTCATCGAGCCGGACGTCAGCGTCACATCCAGATAGAGCGTCGCCCCGACCTCGCCCTCTTCCCAAACCGGCTCGCAGATGTTGGCGGTATAGCTGCCATAGGCCTGGCCCATCGCCGTCAGCGCCAGTTTGGTAGTGCCGCCGTCTACCGAGCGGAGCAGCCGCACGGTGCCGACCCACGTTCCCGCCAGTGACAACATGACCGACCGGCCGAGCACTGGCTGGAACGGCCCGCGCACGCCAGTTGCCGAAATCGAGCCGGAAAGTGCGGTGGCGGCAGCCAGAGGCGCGCTGGCGACGGGCATGGGATTGGCCGCGCTGACCACATCGATATCGCCCACGCCGTTGGCAAACGACATGGCGAAAGGCGGGGCATAACGCGCCGGGGACAAAAGCGGGACGGAGGGCATCGCAATTCCTTTCTGGAAGCTGATTCGCACCGTGATAACCGATATGGTTAGTTGTAGGAAAGTTGTTAACCGGATAGATAAGCGAAAACTTGCCGGGCAGCCTCTGTCGTTCGCCCGATCAACCGGCTAGAGTCCGCTTACGTGGCGGGGAACTTTCAGATGCAGGTGGCAGTGTTTCATCCCGGCACCCAGCACAGCTGGCAGACGGCGGCGGCGCTGCAGGACCTTGGCCGACTGGAATTCTATGCCACCTCGATCTTCTATCAGCCGGAGCGTTTCCCCTATCTGCTGGAGCGGCTGCCGAGGATTGGTGCACACTTGCACCGCGAATTCAGGCGGTTCAGCCATCCGGCGCTCGATCCGGCGCTGGTGCGTACATCGGGCCTCACCGAATGGGCCGAGCGGATCGCCGCCCGCACCGGGCTGCGGCGTACAGCGGGCTGGCTTGATGCCTATGGCAACCGCCGCTTTGTTTCCGCCATCGCGGCGGATTTGCGATCCGACCGGGAGTTCGCGCTGTGGGGCTATAACGGCAGTTCGCTGACCAGTTTCGAACTGGCGCGGAGCCAGGGCCGCCGCTGCATCCTTGATCGGACGAACGGCGATTTCCGCATCTACAACGCGATGATGGCCGATCTGCGTGAGGCCTATGGCGACTGGTTCCTGCCGACCGAACTGGCAGAGCCCGCCGCCAACATTGCCCGCGATGCGCGCGAATACGAACTGGCCGACACGATCCTCGTCGGCTGCGACTTCGCCGCGCAGACCATCCGCGATGCCGAGCCTCACCCGGCCATCGCCGCCAAGCTGCAGGTCATGGATTACTGTTATGACGAAGCTCTGTTCGGCGGCGCGCCCGCTCCCCTGCCGGTGCCCCGGTCAGGCCCGGTCAGGTTCCTGTTTCTGGGCACGGCCATCCCGCGCAAGGGCATCCACCACGTTCTGGAAGCCATCGCCCGCTTGCCCGCAGACCAGGCCGAACTGACCATCGTTGGCGATCTGAGAGTACCGGCGAGGGCGTTTGCCCCCTTTGCGAGCCGCGTCACTCACATACCCACGGTGGCCCGTGCCGACGTTCCCGCCATCATGCGCGCGCATCATGTGTTCCTGCTGCCCAGCTATTTCGAGGGCGCCGGGATCACGCTTTACGAGGCGCTGGCATCCGGCATGGCGCTGATCCAGTCGCGCAACTGCGCCCATGCGGTAACGCCGGAAACCGGGATCATGCTCGACCGGATCGATACCGACAGCCTGCATCAGGCCATGCTGGACGCCATCGCCGACCGCGACCGGCTGGACGCATGGCGCGCCGCCGCGCCGGTGCGGGCGCAGGATTTCAGCTTTGCCCGCTATCGCGATGGCATCGCTGCATTGCTTGAGCGGATGGGAATCTAGCGGAAACCCGCCACTTTCATCGCCGCGTCATCAGACGCACCGCGCCGCTGCGCCGGGCAGGCGGCCGGGTGCAAGTCGCGGCCATAGCAAAGCTGGATCGCGGTCAGCCAGCCCTTGGGCGAAACCATCACCGCGACCTGCCCTGCCCGCCACGCCGGATTGACGCGCAGGAACGCAGCTTTCAGATCGCCCGCAGTTAGTCCGCGTCGGCGGGCCATCCCGGCGGTATCGGGCCAGCGCAGCGCGCCCCACAGGCCCGCCTCAGTGCGGAAATAAGCTTCCGGGCTGGGAGCCATGCAGGTGCCGTGACGCGCCCATTCATGGCCCAGCAGCCGCGCCGAAGGGGTCATGCACAAGTGCGGGCGCAAGGCCTGGGGAGAGGGCGGCGGCGCGATCCCGCCAGCCGCGCACCATTCGGGCGGCGGGCCATTCGCAGCTTCCGGCCACAGGCCGTGAAGTACGAAGCCGAAGCGGCCCATCCGCCCTGAACACTGCATCGCGCTGGACTGGTCATCCCGGTGGCTGAAGCAGAATTCAGGCGACCAGCTCGCAGCCAGCGTATAGCCGCCGACGGGCACGATCCGCCGCGCGGACTCGGCCCGGATCGGCGGCAAGGGATCGATTTGCGCAGGCAGCATGCACAGCGCGGCCTGGGCCATCGCCGCAACCGGAGCGGCGCAGGCAATCGCCGCCGCCAGCCCGATAAGCGCCCTGCTCAATGCGCTTCGGCGCGCAGCCACAGGCGGGCGTCGGCGCGGAACAGGTACGACAGCGCCAGCACTTTGAGCGCAGTAAGCGTGAACGTCACCGCCAGCCCCAGCGCCGGACTGTCGCTCAAGTTAGCCAGCTTCCAGACGAGAAACAGCACTTCCGATGCCGTCACCGCGACCAGCAGCCACATCGCCACGACATTGCCCTTGCGCGCGGTAAGGAACCACAGCAGCAGCGAGAAACCAGTGCTGATGAACAACGCGGCGATCACGGGCGCGCGGCCCATGCCAAGCTGGTTGGCGACAGTCAGGTGATCGATCGACCGCAGCGCATCGACCACGCCAACAATAATGGCGAACAGATACAACCTCTCGAAGCTGCGCATCGAAGCCGGACGCATTGACATGACCTTTCCGTGATCCCCGTTCCAGGCCGCCAACCTTGGCTGACGATCCTGAGCGCCCCTATGCACCTTAAAGCGGCGTAAAGTCGAGGCCGATGTCAGCCGCTGGTGCGCTCTGCGTCAGTCGCCCGACCGACACATAATTCACCCCGCTGGCGGCAATCGCGGCGATGGTATCAAGCCTGACGCCGCCGGATGCCTCGCACGGCACACGGCCTGCGACCAGTTTGACCGCTTCGGCAAGCTGCGCCGGGGTCATGTTATCGAGCAGCAGATGGCTCGCTCCGGCAGCCAGCGCCGGTTCGATCTGGTCGATGCGATCAACCTCGCAGATGATCCGCGCCACGCCAGCTGCTTTAGCCCGCCGCACCGCTTCGCCCACGCCGCCCGCGACGGCGACATGGTTGTCCTTGATCATTGCCGCGTCCCACAGGCCCAGCCGGTGATTCTGCGCGCCGCCCATGCGGGTCGCGTATTTTTCCAGATGGCGCAGGCCGGGGATGGTCTTGCGCGTATCGAGCAGTACTGCGCGGGCAGCGCCCATCGCGGAAACATATTCGCGGGTCATGGTCGCAACGCCAGACAAGTGCTGCACGGTATTGAGCGCGGCGCGTTCCGCCGTCAGCATGGCGCGGGCATTGCCAGTCAGCCGCATCAGATCACTGCCGGCGGGCACCACTTCACCCTCGGCGCGCAGCAGTTCGATCTCCATCGCCGGATCAAGGCGGCGGAAAAACGCGGCAGCAATCGGCAGTCCGCACACCACGATCGCATCGCGGCTGTCCATCACCCCGGCAAACCGCGCGTCCGCAGGGATCACGCTTTCACTGGTGACATCACGCCCGCCGCCCGGCCAGCCTTCGCCCAGGTCTTCGGCAAGTGTGGCGCTGACGAAGGCGTCGAGATCGAAGCCGGGGATGGAAAATATGCTCATGGCCGACGCATTGCCGACCGGGGCGGGGAGTGCAAGATTTTTGGCTATCGGGAAGAGCAGAACGGTTTCGCGCAGAGACGCAGAGGAAGCAGAGAGCGCGGAGATTGTGCTTACGGCGAAGCCGCCTCAGACTCTCTTCGGTCAATTATGCGACGACGCAATTATTGAAAATGGCCTGCGGCCAACCTCTCTGCGTCTCTGCTCTTTCTTCTCCGCGTCTCCGCGCGAAACCCCTTAAACCCATTCATACCTCAATGCACAAACCGCGCCACTACATCCCTGTAAGACCGCGAAACCTTCACTTGCGCCCCCGATTCCAGCACCAGGAAACACTCCCCATTGGTGTGCGGCTTCACCTCGCGCACCAGATCTAGGTTGACGATGGTTGACCGGTGCACCCGCTGGAAGACCCTGGGATCGAGCCGCCGCTCCAGATCCTTCATAGTCTCACGCAGGATCAGCGAATTGTCGGCGGTGCGGATGCACATGTAATCGCCTGCCGCCTCGATATGTTCGATGGAATCGACATCGACGCGGAAGATCTGGCCGCGATCCTTGATGTTGATCAGTTTCTCAAACCGCGCCGCGCCGCTGGCGGTGGCCGGATCGCCTTCGTCGGGCATCGCGTCCATCGCCTCTGGTGCGACTTCGGCCAGCACGATCTTGAGCTTTTCGGCTTCTTCGGAAGACCGCTTTTCCGCGATCCGCGTGCGTACCCGGTCGAGCGTATCGGCCAGCTTGTCCTCGTCCACGGGCTTCATCAGGTAATTGACGGCGTTGGCCTCAAACGCGCGAACGGCATGTTCCTGATAGGCGGTCACGAAGACGAACAGCGGCGGTTCAATCTCCATCACGCCTTTGACCACGGAAAACCCGTCAAACCCCGGCATCTGGATGTCGAGAAACACCAGATCGGGCTTTTCGGTCTTGATCTTGCGGATCGCCTCACGACCGTTCGAGCAAGTGTCGATCACTTCAACATCGGGAAATTTGGCGAGCCGCAATTGCAGGCCCTGAATGGCGAGCTTTTCGTCGTCGACGAGGATCGTGCGGATGCTCATAAGATAACCTTGGTTGCGCCGACAAACAGCCGACGCTGGGGATAGTGCTAGCCGATTGCGGCAGCGGCAAGGCGCTGCGCAGCGGGCAAGGCAGTGGCATTCGCCTGTGAAGCTGCCTCGCGACGCTCAAAGGGAATCTCGATCAAAACCGCAAACCCTCCTTCGCCGGGGTCGAAAATCTCGAACCGGTGGGCATCGCCATAAGCCTGCACCAACCTGTCGCGCGTGTTGGTCAGCCCGACCCCGGTGGAAACCTGTTCCCCGCCGTCGAACGTCACACCAGACAATCTGTTGTCGGCGGCATTGTTTTGCAATCCCGAGCCGGTGTCGGAGACGACGATACGAAGATTTGGTCCGATGAGTTGCGCGATGATGGTAATCTCCGCGCCGGCTTCCTGCGGGCTGACCGCGTATTTGATGGCGTTTTCCACCAGCGGTTGCAGCAGCAGTGACGGCAGCAGCGCGGGCTTTGCCGCATCGTCGATCTGGAACCGGGTGCGCAGCCGTTCCTCGAACCGCATCCGTTCGATATCGAGGTATAGTTGTAGTGTTTCAACCTCTTGCGCCACGGTCACCCGCCCGCTCGGTTCGTTGATCAGGGTATAGCGCAAGAAGCCAGACAGGCGCGTCAGCATGGCATTGGCCGGTTCGGTCTGCTTGAGCAGCACCAGTGTAGAGATCGAATTGAGCGTATTGAACAGGAAGTGCGGGTTAAGCTGGTAACGCAGCATGGCCAGCTGGGCCGAAGTCGCCTGATTCTCAAGCTGGATCAGCTGGTCGTTCTGCTCCTCGATCTGCACGTAGAAGTTGATAGCGTAATAGAGAGCGGACCATGCCCCCAGCAGCGTCATGTCGAGATAGAACACCCCGATCAGCAGTTGCGCAAAGCTGGCCGCGCTGTCCGGGCGGTAGAGCGAGATCACCCAGGCATCGACAAAGGCATAGAACGTCACCGCCAGCGGCAGGACGATCGCGGTAATCCCCCAGGTCACCAGCGCGCGGCGGGTGATCAGCTGGTGATAGATCACCGCCAGGATCAGCGAGATCGAAAATCCGGTAACCGTGGCGATCAGCACCAGCACCAAAAACGAGAACGGCTGGCCGTTCGCCAGACTGGACATCGCCCGCATCGCCAGCGCGCCGCCCCAGCCGAGCACTTGCAGCCGCCAGAAGGCGCGGTTCTTGTTGGCGAAGAACGGGGTAGGGCGGATGGGCAGGACGGCCATAGCCGGGTTCTAGAGCCAGATGACGTTAGATTGCACCGCCGGGATTGCGTCAGGAAGCTTCTCGGCAAGGAGCGTTGCGCAGGGCGGGCTGGTGGCCCGTCCAAGCAGCGCGACGCAGTCCGAGGGGCTTCCTGACGCAACCGCAAGCGGCGGGCCAAATTTGGTCCAGCGCAGCGTTACTCGTCGGTCATTATATGCTCGCATAACTCCCTCCTCGCTCCTCGCCCTGAACCAAATTTGGCTCCGTCACGGCGGTGCAATCTAACGTCATCTGGCTCTAAAGCATCGCGCCAAAAAGTGGGAACCGGTTTTTGGCAAAAAGTGATGCGGCAACAAAAGAACTGTGGGCGGCACAGAGAAGCGCCAGCCCGCCGCGCGACATCAATCGCGCCAGCTGCGGTCGATCCGGTCAATCTTGCGCACGAATGCGGCAAAGTCAGCCGCGCCGGTGCCGCCGGGCAGGGTTACTTGCGACAGGTCACGCTGGTGGACCGCAACCACCTCGTCGGGCACAAGCACCGGCTGACCCATCCCCAGCGTCGCGACCTGAATCTCGCAGGCGCGCTGCAAGGCCCAGATCGAGAAGAACATTTCAGGCAGCGTCTGCCCGATCACCACCGGACCGTGGTTGCGCAGCATCAGCACGCGGCGATTTCCCAGATTGGCCAGCAGGCGCTCAGCTTCCTCGGCGCGCACCGTCACGCCTTCGAAATCGTGGTAGCCCATCTGGCCGATGAAGGCGCAGGCATAGAAGTTCGTCGGCAGCAGGCCATGCTCGCTGCTGGCCACCGCCATCGTCGCGGTGGTGTGGACGTGGCAGATCGCATGGGCACGTGGCAGATGGCGGTGAAAATGCGAATGCTGAGTAAAGCCCGCCTTGTTCACCGGATAGGGGCTGCCGTCCAGGGTATTGCCATCAATGTCGATCTTGACGAGGTTTGATGCCGTGACCTCTTCATACAGCAGGCCGAACGGGTTGATCAGGAACGCATGATCCTCTCCCGGCACCTGCAGCGAGATGTGGTTATACAGCGATTCTGACCAACCGAGCAGGTCGAATATGCGGTAACACGCCGCCAGTTGCTGGCGGGCTTCCCATTCTTGCGGGCTGCATTCGATACGCTGGTGGACCATGCGGCTGTTTCCTGCGTCGGCCCCCCGAATCTGTCGCGGCTACATGTTGGGAGACGAGTAGACCATCATCTTGTTGCCATCCAGATCGCGAAAATAGCAAGCGTAGAAGTTCATTTCTTCCGGCCCGCGCAGTCCCGGCTTGCCCTCGCAAGTGCCGCCCAGTTCAAGCGCCTTGGCATGGACGGCATCCACCGTTGCCCGGTCGGGCGCAGTCAGGCCGAACTGCGTGCCGTTGCCGAAGCAGGCTTCGCCCGCAAACGGCTTGCCGACCATGAACATGCCGCCATTTGGCCCCTTGTAGGCGACGAAATCGTCCTGCTCGAACGCAACGCTGGCGCCCAGCACGCTGGCCACGGCATCGTGGAAAACGCGGGCGCGGGGCAGGTCATTGGTGCCGCAGCGGGCCAGGGTCAGCATGTTCGGTCTCCTTGCGCACAGCGGCGCAATTTATGTTATCGCGCCATCGTTGGGCGAATTATCGTGCCGAAGCAACTGCCTTTCGCGATCCCACTGACTGTCCGGATCGCGGCTCAGTCGCGCTGGTAAACCACCGAATCCCCTGCTGCCCGGATGACGTGCCAGCCGGGGAAAACAAACCGCCGGGTGCCGCCATATACCCACATATAGCGCGTCGTCTGCGGGATGAGGGTGACCTTCTGCATGACCGACTCCATGCCGCGACACGATATCTCGTAAGCATCCTGCGAAGGTTCAGTAACAAAGCGGCCCGCCGCCGGGTTATGCACGGTCAGCAACTGCGCCCCAGGGAGCACCCACTGGTCGTTCGCAAAGGCTCCCCTGCGCGCGAGCGCATAGCCCGCCAGATGCAGGCGGCGATCAGCATCCCACGGCAAAGAAATGTCGCAGCGCGAAATCGCCACCGTTACCAGCAAAGTGTCGCGCGGAACTGCGGGCAGGACGGACAGGGTCCGGGTAAATTGACGGTCGATCCGGGCAAGGGCTATGCCATTTCCCGCAAAACGCGCTCCGGCGAAGGCCACGCCCGCGATCGTCACGGCCAGCAGCAGCCTGCGCCCGCAATCCGCGCCGGGACGCGCCGCCAGAAGGGTTACCGCCAAAAGCGTCGGCACCAGCCGCATGTCGGCAAACGCCGATCCGATCAGGGTCGTAGGCACCGCGACAAAGCAGACGAGCAGGAAAATCGCCCCCAGCGCCAGCCCCTTGTGCAAGCGGAAGTGCGGCAGGTGCCAGGCACCCCCCACGGCAAGAAGCAGGAATATGGCCGAGGCAGCATCCCAATTCTGCCAATGATCGCGCAGCACGATCACGATCCAGATCAGTTTGTTGGAAAAGTTGAAGAAATCCACGGTAACGCCACGGCCGGAATGGACCGGCGCCATGATCATGCCAATAATTTGCGGCAACAGCAGCGCGCCCAGCGGCAATATGGAACGCAGGATCGTATCCCGGATGTTCCCCGTCTTGTCATAGAGGCGGGCAAGCTCAACCCCCGCCGCCAGAACGCAGAATATCGCCCAGCCGGCCAGATGACATACCCACAGAACGCAAGACAGCGGCACGAAGATGGCTGTGCGCAAAGCCGTCTGATTGCGGTTACCCAGCTCGATCCACAAAGCCAGGGCCAGACTGGCAAGCGCAGCGCACAGGTTAAAATTGATAAAGCCAAAATGAAACACCGCGCTATAGGCCAGCGGCAGCACCAGCAAGGCTGTGGGCGGAATATGGCCGTGCGCCGCGCGGGCGATCAGCAGCCATCCTGCGACCTGTAGCACCGGAATGCTGACCACGATCAGTTTGACCGCCGGTTCCAGCCCCATGATCGGCGCAAGTACCTGCACCAGCAGATCGACGCCCAGGTTGGGCAGCAGCCCCCAATGAAAACTGTACCATTGCCGCAATACCGGCGACGCGCCGCCGTCAATCTGGATGGCATAACGCCCCAGGTGTCCGCCCAGATCGATCAGCGGCAGCGTATCCAGAAACGCCAGCGGTAAGGCGGCGGCCACGCAGAGCAGCACGAACGTCCACGGGCTTTGCAACCAGCCGACAACGGGCGCCCGACCTTGGCTGAGCCGCTGCCCTTCATTCCGCACGATCAACCGTGTTCCCCCGAACCAGACGTGCCGCAGCACTCGCGCTATTCTAGTAACCGATCGCGCCTGCCGCACAAGTCGGCTGGACAAGTGCGGTGAATTCATATCCTAAGCGGCTTTGGGGCTGGCCGCGCGGAAACGCCGCGCCAACCGAGGGGTCGCGAAAGGGCGGGCGATGATCAGCAGCGATATTCCGACCCTGTCGGTCATTGTCCCGGTCAAGGACGAACAGGACGCCATCGGCCCGTTTGTGGACCGCGTCGGCGCGATACTGAACCGGACGGCGGGCATTGATTCGTGGGAAATCGTGTTCATCGATGACGGCAGTACCGACGCAACACTGGCCGCGATCCTGCTTGCCCATGACCGCGATGCCCGCGTGCGGGCGATTTCCCTGTCGCGCAATTTCGGCAAGGAAGCGGCGCTGTCCGCCGGGCTGGACCATGCGCGAGGCAAGGCGGTAATCCCCATTGATGTCGATTTGCAGGACCCGCCGGAAACCATCACCGAGATGGTCGCCAAATGGCAGAGCGGCTTCGATGTCGTCTACGGCGTTCGGCGTGATCGGCAGAAGGACAGCCTGCCCAAGCGGCTGACAGCCGATCTTTATTACCGCGCGCACAACTGGCTCTCGTCCGACAAGATCCCCGAACACGCAGGCGATTTCCGGCTGCTGGATCGCAAGGTGGTGGACGTGATCTGCCGCATGCCAGAACGCAACCGGTTCATGAAGGGCCTGTTCGCCTGGTCTGGATTCCGCCAGGCCGAAGTCGAATACGAACGGGTCGAGCGGACTATCGGCACCACCAAGTTCAAATACTGGAAGCTGTGGACCCTGGCGCTAGACGGGCTGACTTCAGCCTCCACCGCCCCCTTGCGAATCTGGGGCTATGCCGGTGCGGTGATCGCCGCCAGCGGGCTGGTTTATGCCGCGTTCATTGCCATCCACACCATGATTTCAGGCATCGCGGTGCCGGGCTATGCCTCGCTGATGGTGGCGATCCTGTTCTTTGGGGGACTGCAATTGCTTTCGCTGGGCATCCTTGGCGAATATGTCGGCCGCATCCTGATCGAAACCAAGCAGCGCCCGATCTATGTCGTGCGCGACAAGATCGGGTTTACCAACGAGGATCGCGGCTGATGGAGCGAATCGTTTTTGACCGCATGGCCGAGCTCGACCAGACGCATTGGTGGTACGTCGCACGGCGGCGCATCCTGACCGACCTTATCGCACGTGAAATCAACCCGCCGAAGGACGCGCAAATCCTCGAAATCGGCTGCGGAACGGGGCATAACTTCCCTGTTCTGGAACGCTTTGGCCATGTAGACGCGCTTGAGCTGGATGAGCCTGCGCGCGCCTTGGCGAGCAAGCGGCTAGGGCGCGAGATTGGCGCGGCTCCTTTGCCAGACCTCGATGGGGTGGCGGATTCCCATTACGATCTGATAGCCTTGCTGGATGTGCTGGAACATATCGAAGCCGATCGGGAAGCGCTGACCAACATCCGCACCAAGCTCAGGCCGGGAGGCCGGTTGCTGGTTACCGTCCCGGCAAATCAGTGGATGTGGTCGGCACACGATATCGTTCACCATCACTATCGCAGGTACAACCCACGCAGCTTGCGCAATGTTGCCGAGAAGGCCGAACTAAGGCTAGAATTCATCAGCCATTTCAATACCCTGCTATTCCCACTCGCCGCCGCACTTCGCGTGGCTGGAAAGGTGACGGGACGGGAAGAGGCTGACGATGCCCAGCCGCCCGCACCGCTCAATGCGATGTTCGCGGGGGTCTTCGGGCTTGAACGTCACCTGATCGGACGTGTTCCGATGCCCTTCGGGGTGTCCCTAGCGGCCGTGCTGAGTCGACCCGAATAGTCTGCGGCGTTGCGGGCGCATCACTTGATCGTCTTGGCGAAAACCCAATGCCGATTGAACCCGAAAGTCAGCCACGGGGTCACGGCAATCATCGGCACGATCGGCCACCATGTTGCCCCATGCAGTCCCTTGACCAGCAGCCAGACAAACCCTTGGTTTATCGCCAGTCCGATCAGGTTCGACGCAGTATAGCGCCCCAGCCGGACCAGCGGATTGTCGCGGTCGCCGTGGCCGGAAAAGCTCCATCGGCTGTGGAGCACGAACCCGACCAGCGAAAACACCGCAAAGACAATCAGCAAAGAGACGTTGGGATCAACGCGCAGCTTTTCCGCGATCAGCCAGTAACTGGCCGCCGATGCGACCGTGATCGCCAGGCCGCTGATGCCGAAGCGGACGATCTGGGCCAGTGTTTCGCGGGTGGGGAGCGTTTCGCGGGCGGGGAGGCGGCGTTTCATGCTTGGCTCAGCCCTTGTCCAGCGCGCGCAGATAGGCCGCATAGGCGCTGCTGCCGTGGGCATCGATGGCGCGGTCCAGCCCTGCCAAGTCGATGAAGCCCATGCGCCAGGCGATTTCTTCGGGACAGGCGATCTTCATGCCCTGACGGCGTTCCAGCGTGGCGACGAAATTGGCGGCTTCCAGCAGGCTGTCGGGCGTGCCGGTATCAAGCCAGGCATAGCCCCGGCCCATCAGTTCCACATTAAGCTGCCCGCGTTCCAGATAAGCGCGGTTGATGTCGCTGATCTCCAGTTCTCCGCGCGCCGAAGGGGAAAGCCCGGCGGCGATGTCGACCACTTGCGCGTCATAGAAATACAGCCCGGTCACCGCCCAGTTGGACCGGGGGAGCGCAGGCTTTTCCTCAATCGACACCGCCCGCCGCTCTGCATCAAACTCGACCACGCCATAGCGGCCCGGATCGGCGACGTGATAGGCAAACACGGTCGCCCCGGTGTTTCGCGCGGCGGCCTTTTGCAGGGTTTCGGGCAGGCCGTGGCCGAAAAAGATGTTGTCGCCCAGCACCAGACACGAAGGCCCACCGCCGACAAAGCGCGCGCCGATGGTATAGGCCTGCGCCAGCCCCTTTGGTTCGGGCTGGACGGCATAGCTGAGCGAAATACCCCACTGCGATCCGTCGCCCAGCAATCGCTGGAACGCGGGCGCATCATGCGGCGTGGTGATCACCAGCACCTCACGAATGCCCGCCAGCATCAGGGTGGACAGCGGGTAATAGATCAGCGGCTTGTCATAAACCGGCATCAGTTGCTTCGACGCCGCCAAAGTCATCGGGAACAGGCGGCTTCCGGTGCCCCCGGCCAGGATGATGCCCTTCATGTGCCGACTGCTTTCTGCATGATTAGCCGACTCACTACCGCATTGGCGCTCGATTGCCAGTCCGGCAGACGCAGCCCATGCACCCGCGCCAGACTGCTGCAATCAAGCCGCGAATTGGCAGGGCGCTTGGCAGGCGTGGGATATTGCGCCGTGGTTATGGGTATTACCCGCGCGGAAGGCCCGCCAAGTGCCGCCGACGCCGCGAATACCGCCTCGGCCAGCCCCGCCCAGCTTGCCTCACCCGCGCCTGACGCATGAAACACACCGCGCAAGGCCGGGTCGGGCCGAGCCAGCAGGTTCGCCGCCACCGCCAGCACCGCATCCGCCAGATCGAGCGCCGATGTCGGATTGCCCAGCTGGTCGGCCACAACGCGCACCTCATCATGCGTCGCCGCAAGGTTCAGCATCGTCTTGACGAAGTTGCTGCCGAACGGACTGTAAAGCCACGCCGTGCGCAGGATCGCCGTATCGCCGCCCGCCGCCAGCACCGCGCATTCTCCCGCCAGCTTTGAAGCGCCATAGACGGTGGCTGGATGGGCGGGATCATCCTCGCGGTATGGCGCGGCGCTGGTCCCTGAAAACACATAGTCGGTGGAGATGTGTACCAGCGGCACGCCCATCGCCGCCGCCGCACGAGCCACCGCCCCTGCCCCGCGTGCGTTGATGGCGCTGGCGAGTTCCGGTTCGCTCTCGGCCCGGTCAACGGCGGTATAGGCGGCGGCATTGACGATGGCTTGCGGGCTGGCAGCGCGCAGGGCGGCAAGAATGGCGTCGTCATCGCCCGTGGCCAGATCAAGCTGCGGCGGGCCGACAGCGATCACCTGATGACCCGCCAATACGCCCCGTTCGGCCAACGACAACACCAGTTGCCCCGGCCCCCCGGTAACCGCCAGTCTCACGCGGGCAGACCCAGCCGCTCGCCGCGATAGCGCGCCCGCAAGGGCTGCCACCACCATGCGTTGTCCAGATACCAGCGCACGGTCTGCTCAAGCCCGCTGTCGAAGCCGTGGCTCGCTCGCCAGCCCAGTTCACCCTCCAGCTTGCGCGCATCAATGGCATAGCGGGCATCGTGGCCTGGGCGGTCTGGCACGAAGGTGATCAGGTCGGCGTGCGGGCCTTCTGCGGGCACCAGCCGGTCAAGCACCGCGCAGATCGCGCGCACGACATCAATATTGCGCCGCTCGTTTCCGCCGCCGACGTTGTAGGTTTCGCCCACCCGCCCCCGCTCTGCAATCAGGCAAAGCGCGGCGACGTGATCGTCGACATGCAGCCAGTCACGCACGTTCTGCCCCGCGCCGTAAACCGGCAGCGGCAGCCCTTCCAGCGCGTTCAGCACGGTCAACGGGATCAGCTTTTCGGGGAACTGGCGGGGGCCGTAATTGTTCGAACAGTTCGACACGATAACCGGCAGGCCATACGTGCGCTGCCACGCCCGCGCAAAGTGATCGGACGCCGCTTTCGATGCCGAATAGGGCGATGCGGGATCGTATGGCGTAGTCTCGGCAAACAGGCCGCCCTGCCCCAGCGATCCGTAAACCTCATCGGTGGAAACGTGCAGGAACCGAAACGCCGCCTGTGCTGCCCCGTCCAGCCCCGCCCAATATTCGCGCGCGGCCTCCAGCAGGGTGAACGTGCCGACGACATTGGTCTGGACGAAATCCGCCGCGCCAGTGATAGATCGGTCGACATGGCTTTCCGCCGCTAGATGCATCACCCGGTCTGGCCGGAACTGCGCCAGCGCCGCCGCCAACGCCGCGCGGTCACAAACATCGGCGTGCAAGAAGCGGTAGTTGGCGCGGCCTTCTACCTCACGCAGGGAATCAGGGTTGCCCGCATAAGTCAGCGCATCAATGTTCAGCACCTCGCACCCTTGCCCCACCAGATGGCGGACGAGCGCCGATCCGATGAAGCCCGCCCCGCCGGTGACGATCACGCGCATGGCGGCCCGCCTTCCTTGCCAAAATACGCGGGCAGATCGGCCAGGCGCGGCTGGTCGCGGTCCCTGGCCGACAAGGTGTGCGGATCGGCCAGAGCGGGCCATGCGATGGCCAGCGCCGGGTCGTCCCAGGCCAGCCCCTTGTCATGCGCCGGGCTGTAGGGGGCGGTGACTTTGTAGGCCACGGTCGTATCGGGCGCGAGCGTGCAGTACCCGTGGGCAAATCCCGGCGGCACCCATAGCTGATTGCCCTTCGCCGCATCCAGCGTGACCGTCAGCCACTGGCCAAAGCCGGGCGAGCCGTGGCGCAGATCAACCGCCACGTCTAAGATCGCCCCGGCAAGGCAGCTTACCAGCTTGCCCTGCGCATGGGGCGGGGTTTGGAAATGCAGCCCGCGCACAGTGCCGGTGGCCGCGCTGAATGCGGCGTTCTCCTGCACGAAAATCTGCGCGCCGATGTGTTCGGCCAACAGGTCCGCCCGGAACACTTCGGCAAACCAGCCGCGCCCGTCCGCAATGCGCCGGGGCGTGATCTCGACCAGTCCGGCAATTGCGAGATGGCTGAAGTGCATTCTGGTCCCGAACTGTTGCCCCACAGGCCAATGGGCTTAGGCATAGAGCATGGCGCGGGGCGCGCAAACCGTCATCGCGCGCTAGCCGATAATCCCCACGGCGCGGCCGGCCCGTTCAAACCGGCCAAGGATGGTCTGCACCTGCTCTGCCGAATGTTCGGCGCACAGCGAACAGCGCAGCAAGGTCATGCCCGCAGGCGTGGCGGGCGGGCGGGCGAGGTTCACGTATAGCCCTTCGTGCAGCAGCGCCTCCCACATCATCGCGCCGCGTTCCAGATCGGGCATGATCACGGCGATGATCGCGCTTTGCGGTGTTTCGGTGCCCAGCTGAAAGCCCAGTTCGCGCAGCCCCTTGTGCAGCACTTGCGAATTTTCCCACAAGTGCGCGCGCTTGTTCGATCCGTGCATCAGCTTGCGGATAGACGTCGCGGCGGTCGCCATCACGCTGGGCGGCAGGCTGGCGGTGAACACGTATGGGCGGCAGACCAGCCGCATGATTTCAAACTTCGGGTGGTTGGAAACGCAGAATCCGCCCACTGTGCCAACGCTTTTGGAGAACGTGCCGATGACGAAATCGACATCTTCCAGACAGCCCTGTTCCTCTGCCACGCCGCGTCCGTTGGGGCCGATGAAGCCCATCGAATGCGCTTCGTCCACCAGCACCATCGCGCCGTTTGCCTTGGCCACGCGGACCATTTCCTTCAGCGGGGCGATGTCGCCCATCATCGAATAGACGCCTTCCAGCACGACCAGCTTGCCCGCACCTTCGGGAACGCGCTTCAGACGCTTTTCCATCGCCTCGATATCGTTGTGCTTGAACGGCACGACTTCGGCATCGCCCAGCTTGCAGCCATCCCAGATCGATGCGTGGCTATCGATGTCGAGGATGATGTAATCACCCTTGCCCGCGATCGTGCTGATGATCCCCAGGTTGGCCTGATAGCCGGTGGAGAACACCATAGCGTGATCCATCGCGTAGAATTCCTTGAGCGCATCCTCGCACGCGCGGTGCCCGGCATACGTGCCATTGAGCACGCGGCTGCCAGTGGTGCCCGCGCCGAATTCATCTAGCGCCTGCTTGCCCGCCGCGATGACATCGGGATCGAAGGTCATCCCCATGTAGTTGTAAGTGCCCAGCAGGATCGTCTCGCGCCCATTGCACACGGCGACAGTGGGCGAGAGCACCTTTTCCATCACCAGGCTGAACGGATCGGTCACCCCGGTCGCCAGAAGATCATTGCGCTGCTGGATCAGCGGATCGAATTTCGAGAACAGGTCAGTCATCTTTTGAACATCAGCCCCGCAGCTTGACCACGGCATCAACCAGCTGGCCGTAGTTTTCGATCTCTGCCTGTGCATTCATGCTGATGATGATGTCAAATTCGTCTTCGATGGCGGCGACGAAGTCCATCACAGTCAGGCTGTCAAACTCCAGATCGTCGGCAAAGGTGGTGGCATCGGTCACTTCCACGCCCTTCTTGTCGAAGGGGGCGAGCAGGGCGCGGATGCTTTCGTCAGTGGCGGCGCGGTCCATGTTTGTGGTTCCTCAATAACGCGGGGTTTGCAGCGCAAGAGCGGCGGGGGACAGCGAAGTCAAGCCATCGCCTTTTCAACCAGCCCGCGCACGGCGGCCATGAACGGGCCGATCGACACCGGCTTGGCGAGGTAGCCTTCGGCCCCGGCGTCGCGGATGCGTTCCTCATCGCCCTTGCCGGCATAGGCGGTGACGGCCAGCACCGGAATATGGCGCAAAGTGGCATCGGCCTTGGCTTTTTCGATCAGTTCAAGGCCGGACACCTGCGCCAATTGAATGTCCATGATGATCAGATTGGGCACGAATTCACGCGCCCGGTCCAACGCGATCAGGCCATCGGCCACGCCCTCTACCGCATAGCCCTGACTTTTCAGCACATCGCAGAACAGCTTGCGGTTGAGATCGTTGTCCTCGACAATCAGGATTCTCTTTGCCACGGGTTCCAGCCTGCTACCCGGTGCCGTCATGGCCCCGTGGCCCACCTCTATGCTTTCGGAAAGGCGCTGACAATTCTTCGTGACCACAGACCCCCGGTAAATGATGATCCTTTGGCGCTGGCGCTTGGCGCCTTGGCGTGGGTTCTGGCCGATGAGGACCGCGCGCAGCGGCTGCTCGACCTGACCGGGCTGACCCCGGACGAACTGCGCGCCGGGCTGGGCGATCCAGCCATGCTGGGCGCAGTGCTGGCGTTCCTGTGCAGCCACGAACCCGATCTGGTCGCCGCCGCCGATGCGCTGGGCGTCTCTCCTGCACACCTTGCCGCCGCCAACGAAAGTCTGAATGCATGAGCCGCCCACTGGTTATCACCGATTGCGACGAAGTGCTGCTGCACATGGTCACGCCGTTTCGCGAGTGGCTGGGCGAGACGCAAGGCGTCGCTTTTGCCGCAGGCGGCCATGATTTTGCCAAGTCGATGACTTATGCAGCCACCGGCGACGCCGTGCCCCAAGCAGAAATGTGGCGGTTGCTCGGCAGCTTCTTCGATACCGAGATGTCGCGGCAATATCCGATTGCCGGGGCGCTGGAAGCCATGCACCGGTTGCGCGAGGTGGCCGACGTGGTCGTGCTGACCAACCTGGGCGACCAGCACCGCGATGCCCGCACAGAGCAGTTGGCCGGGCACGGGCTGAGCGTGAAAGTCTATACCAACCAGGGTCCGAAAGGCCCGGCGCTGGCGCGGATCGTGGCGGAATACGCCCCCAGCAGCGCCGTTTACATCGACGATATTGCCCAGCACATCGGCTCTGCGGCCGAAATGGTGCCCCACGTCCACCGGCTGCATCTGTGCGGAGAGCCGCTGATTGCCCCGCACATCCCCTGCGCTCTCAAGGCCGGACATGCCCATGCCCGCATCGATACGTGGGATCAGGCCTTGCCCTGGCTGCTGGAGCGGATTTACCAAGACGTTGAATTGCAGGAAGCACCATGACCGATAGCGAAATTGACAAGAAACTGGCCGAGCTAGGCCTTGCCCTGCCGGTCGCTGCTGCGCCGGTGGCGGCTTACGTTCCGGTGGTGATCGCTGGCGGGCTGGCGCATGTTTCCGGGCAATTGCCGTTCGTGGACGGCAAGCTGGTGACCGGGCGGCTGGGCGAAGATGTGAGCCTTGAACAGGGCACCGCCGCCGCGCAGGCATGCGGGCTGATGATTCTGGCGCAGCTCAAGGCCGCGCTCGGCTCGCTTGACCGGGTGGAACGGATCGTCAAACTGGGCGCATTCATCAGTTCCACCGGCACTTTCACCGATCAGCCGAAAGTCGCCAACGGCGCGTCGGAACTGATGGCGGCGGTGTTTGGCCACGCAGGCAAGCACGCCCGCAGCGCCGTGGGCGTGCCGGTGCTGCCGCTGGGCGCCGCTGTGGAGGTGGATGCGATTGTCGCTGTTAAGCCCGCTTGATCGCTGGCTTGCGCCAAGCCCCGCCGCCGCGCGCGTGGCGTGGCTGAAGGCTGCGCGGTTTGCACATAGAGGCCTGCATGGAGCCGGGCTTCATGGGGCAGGCGTTCCCGAAAACTCCCCCGCAGCTTTTGCCGCTGCGATGGCGCGCGGCATGGGCATCGAATGCGATGTCCAGAAATCCGGCGACGGGCAGGCGATGGTGTTCCACGACTGGGAACTTGACCGGCTGACCGGGCAGGCAGGCCCGCTGGCAGACCGCAGCGCGGCGCAGCTTGGCCAGATCACCCTGACCGGCGGCAGTGACACGATCCCCAGCTTGCGCCAGTTGCTGGATCAGGTGAACGGGCAGGTGCCGCTGCTGATCGAGGTGAAATCGCGCGCTGACCGGCCCGTTGCGGCGCTGTGCCTGGCGGTGCGCCGGGTGCTGGAGGGCTATCGCGGGCCGCATGGGGTGATGAGCTTTGACCCCCGCGTCGGGCGCTGGTTCCGCCGCCATTCGCCGCTGACGTCGCGCGGACTGGTGATGACCGAGGAAGACGACAAGGCCCTGCTTGGCCGCATTCGGCGGCACGTGTGGCTGTGGCTCGCGCGGCCGGATTTCCTTGCTTACGACATTCGCGACCTGCCCAGCCGCTTTGCCGGATCGCAGCGGCGGCGCGGGATTCCGCTGGCGACCTGGACCGTGCGCAGCCCGGAACTGCTCGACCGCGCCCGCCAATACGCCGATGCGCCGATTGCCGAGGGCGCTGGCGTAGCGTGAGCGACCGCGAACTGATCGTCCGCATGGCCCCGTCGGTTGGCAGCCTGCCAGCGGCGGAGTGGGACGCGCTTGATCACCGGGGCAATCCGTTCACCGGCCATGCTTTCCTGACCGCGCTGGAGGATTCAGGCAGCGTCGGCGGTCGCAGCGGCTGGGATCCTGCGCCACTGGTCATCACCGATGATGACGGCAGGCTGGCGGCGGCCCTGCCCGCTTACCTGAAACATCACAGCCAAGGCGAATACGTATTCGATCACGGCTGGTCGGATGCCTGGGCGCGCGCCGGGGGCAGCTATTACCCCAAACTCCAGATCGCCGTGCCGTTCACCCCCGCCACCGGACCGCGCATCCTGACCCGCGACCCGGCGCTGGCCTTACCGCTGCTGCGCGCCGCCGAGCAGCTTTGCGCGCAGAACGGCCTCTCATCCGCCCACGCCACCTTCATCGCCCCCGATCAGGTGCCGCAGTTTGAGACGGCCGGGTGGCTGCTGCGTAATGATATCCAGTTTCACTGGGAGAACCGGGGCTACGCCGATTTCGACCAGTTCCTCGCCGCGTTATCATCGCGCAGACGCAAGGATATCCGCAAGGAGCGCGCCGCCGCTCAACACGGCGTCGAGATCGTCCACCTGAGCGGCGATGCGATTCGCCCCGAACACTGGCAGGCGTTCTGGCGGTTTTATCAGGATACCGGCGCGCGCAAATGGGGCCAGCCCTATCTGACGCGGGCGGCGTTTGACCTGTTCAGCCAGCGAATGGGCGATCAGGTCTTGCTGATACTGGCGCTGATCGACGGGAAACCAGTGGCAGGTGCGCTCAATTTCATCGGCGCGGATACGCTATACGGGCGATATTGGGGGGCAACGGTCGACAAGCCGTTCCTGCATTTTGAGCTGTGTTATTATCAGGCCATCGACGCGGCCATCGCGCGCGGATTGTCTCGGGTAGAGGCCGGGGCGCAAGGCGGGCACAAGCTGGCGCGCGGCTATGAACCCAGCAAGACGTGGTCAGCGCATTATATCGTCCATCCCGGATTTCGCCGCGCGGTGGAGGATTTCCTCATCCGCGAACGCGCTGGCGTCGTGGCCGAGCAACTGCACCTGGGCGAACATACGCCCTTCAAGCGGGCTTAGTTTCAGGCGGAGCTGGCTTCAGGCAGCGCGGCGGCTGGTGGCGGCGATCCATTCACGGGCGCGGCGCTGCGCTTCGGCGATTTCGCGGGCGGTCATGTCGTCAGCCACATCGGCGCGGCACTGGGCGGCATCGTCATAGCCGTTTACTGCGGCCAGATTGAACCACTTGTGCGCCTCGATCAGATCACACGATGCGCCGTGGCTACCGGTGGAATAGGCCACACCCAGATCGAAATAGGCGCTCAGATCGCCCTGCGCGGCAGCGGCGAGGCAGCTTGCCACCAGCAAGTCGGCACTCGATTCATCTTGCGATTCATCATGTCCGGTAATCATGGCCATTTCGCTGGCGACCGGCTTGATCCACACTGCGTTCATTTCACTTAACCCCTGTTGGCGGACAGGCTTGCCCGGCGACAAGGGTGAAGCTGAACGATCATGGTCAACAAATGGTTAACGTGGACGCCGGAAACTTTGCGCCAGTGCCCCCAGCCACACGCGCACCGGCATGATTGCCGCTTGTGCCCAAATCGGCGCGCAACTATAGGCGCGCTCACATGCATTTGCGGGCGGTTATCGGAAGCATCCGAAACAGCGGGCCCCGCTTGTCACTCTGGGAGGCTAAATAGTTTACATGCCCGCCACGCCGTCGGATGACATTGATATCCTTGTAAAGGCCAAACGCGCCATCGCTGGCGATTATGCGCCAAACGAGGCCGAGGAATACATGTCCGAGCCGCAGCTGGATTATTTCCGGCGGCTGCTCTTGGCATGGAAGCTGGCGATTCTGGATTCGTCGGCAGACACCCTGCAAAACTTGCAGGACGGCCCGATTCGCGAGCCTGACCTGAACGACCGCGCCTCCAGCGAAACCGAATGGGGCATCGAACTGCGCACGCGCGACCGCCAGCGCAAGCTGATCGCCAAGATCGATTCGGCCATGCGCCGGATTGATGAAGGCGAATACGGCTATTGCGAGGTTTCGGGCGAGCCGATTGGCCTTGGCCGCCTCATCGCCCGCCCGATCGCGACGATGACGGTAGAAGCGCAGGAAGCGCACGAACGCCGCGAGAAGGTTTCGCGCGACGATTGATGCGCCGGACTGGCCAAAGGGCCGGTCACCGGTTAACCATTCCCCGCAGAAAGGCGCGCTAACGGCATGACCGTTTCCGCACTTCCTTCGCGGTTGCAAAAACGGTAACGTATCGGCATGGGAGCGGTTTGGACGACTTCGCTGCATTTCGCGGCGGGGTGAGTCGCGCTTTGACACCGGGATGCCCCCGCGCAACACCGGCTGACGACAGGATGGATTGTATCGATGGGATTTCCAGAGCCCCAGGGTCTTTACGACGCGCGCAACGAGCATGACGCATGCGGTGTGGGCTTTGTCGCTCATATTAAGGGCGCCAAAAGCCATGCCATCGTCAGTCAGGCACTGGAGATTCTGAAAAACCTCGATCACCGGGGCGCTGTTGGTGCCGATCCGCTGCTGGGCGACGGAGCGGGCATCCTGATCCAGATCCCTGACGCGCTCTATCGCACCTGGACCGCAGGTGCTGGCGTTTCACTGCCAGCGGCGGGCGATTATGCCGTCGCCATGTGCTTTCTGCCGCGCGACGAAGCGGCCCGCGACTTTGCCACCGGCAAGATCGAAAAGTTCATCGCCAAGGAAGGCCAGCACCTGATCGGCTGGCGCGATGTGCCGACCACGCTGGACGGCCTTGGCAAGGCAGTGATCGAACAGATGCCGGTCATCCGCCAGTGCTTCGTCGGTCGCGGTGAAAGCTGCGCCGATCAGGACGCGTTTGAGCGCAAAATTCTTGCCATCCGCAAACAGGCGCAGAACCCGCTCGCCGATCTGGCGGTAAAGCATAACCTGCCGGGCCTGACCGAACTCTACATGCCCAGCTTCTCCAGCCGCACCGTAGTCTACAAGGGCCTGCTGCTGGCCACGCAAGTCGGCAGCTTTTACAACGACTTGCGCGATCCGGCCTGCGTTTCGGCGCTCGGTCTGGTCCACCAGCGGTTCAGCACCAACACTTTCCCCAGCTGGAAACTGGCGCACCCCTATCGTTACATCGCCCACAATGGCGAGATCAACACCGTGCGCGGCAACGTCAACTGGATGAACGCCCGCCGCCGCACGATGGCGTCGGAACTGCTTGGCCCCGATCTCGACAAGATGTGGCCGATCATCCCGCACGGCCAGTCTGACACGGCGTGCCTCGACAACGCGCTCGAACTGCTGCTGGCAGGCGGCTACAGCCTTGCCCATGCGGTGATGATGCTGATCCCTGAGGCTTGGGCCGGCAACCCGCTGATGGATTCAAAGCGCCGCGCGTTCTACGAATATCACGCCGCGCTGATGGAACCGTGGGACGGCCCCGCCGCCGTGGCCTTTACCGATGGCCGCCAGATCGGCGCGACGCTGGACCGTAACGGCCTGCGTCCGGCGCGGTTCATCGTCACCGATGACGATCTCGTCGTCATGGCTTCGGAAAGCGGCGTCCTGCCGATCAAGGAAGACAACATCGTCCGCAAGTGGCGCTTGCAGCCGGGCAAGATGCTGCTGATCGACCTTGAAAAGGGTCAGATCATCGAGGACGAGGACATCAAGGCCGAACTCGCTGGCGACGAGCCTTACGAGGAATGGCTGAAGTCCGCGCAGTACAAGCTGAAAGACCTGACGCTGGTCGAGCCGGAACTGGCGCAAGTCGCGGTGGAAACCACCACGCTGCTCGATCGCCAGCAGGCGTTCGGCTATACGCAGGAAGACATCTCCAGGTTCCTTGAACCGATGGCGATCTATGGCGACGATCCGCTGGGATCGATGGGCACGGACACGCCGATTGCCGTGCTCTCCAGCCGCTCACGCCTGCTCTACGACTATTTCAAGCAGAACTTCGCCCAGGTTACCAACCCGCCGATCGATCCGATCCGCGAAGAACTGGTGATGAGCCTGGTGTCGATGATCGGCCCCCGCCCCAACCTGCTCGGCCACGATGCCGGCAGCCACAAGCGGCTGGAAGTTGACCAGCCGATCCTGACGAATGAGGATCTGGCCAAGATCCGCTCGGTCGAAGCCGCGCTGGACGGAGCTTTCCGCACCGCTACCGTCGACATGACCTGGGATGCCGCGACCGGCGCCGAAGGGCTTGGGCAGGCGCTCAAGGACATGGTCTGGGCCGCCACCGAAGCTGTGCTGGCTGACAAGAACATCCTGATCCTGTCAGACCGCGCACAGTCGGCAGACCGCATTCCCATGCCCGCACTGCTGGCCACCGCCGCCGTGCATCATCACCTCGTCCGTCAGGGCCTGCGCATGCAGACCGGGCTGGTCGTGGAAACCGGCGAAGCGCGCGAAGTGCATCACTTCTGCGCACTGGCCGGTTACGGGGCCGAGGCGATCAATCCCTATGTCGCGTTTGAAACGCTGGAACAGATCCGCCTGCGCCGCGAACTGCCGCTATCGACTTACGACGTGCAGAAAAACTACGTCAAAGCCATCGGCAAGGGCGTGCTCAAGGTCATGTCCAAGATGGGCATTTCCACGTACCAGTCCTATTGCGGCGCGCAGATCTTTGACGCCGTGGGGCTGAACAGCGCCTTTATCGAGGCCTATTTCACCGGCACCGCCACCACTATCGAAGGCGTCAGCCTGCTCGAAGTGGCCGAGGAAGCGGTGCGCCGCCACGCTGCCGCTTATGGCGACAACCCGATCTACCGCAACATGCTCGACGTGGGCGGCATGTACGGCCTGCGCCTGCGTGGCGAGGACCATGCCTGGACGGCGGACAACGTCGCCCTGCTGCAACACGCGGTGCGCGGCGACATTCCGGAAAAGTACCGCCAGTTCGCCGAGTCTATCAACGACCAGTCGCAGCGGATGCTGACCATTCGCGGACTGATGGAACTGAAAAAGGCCGAGCATCCGCTCGACATTTCCGAAGTCGAACCGGCCAGCGAAATCGTCAAGAAGTTCGCCACCGGCGCGATGAGCTATGGCTCGATCAGCTGGGAAGCGCACACCACGCTGGCCGTGGCGATGAACCGCATCGGCGGAAAATCGAACACCGGCGAAGGCGGCGAGGATGCCGCGCGCTTCCTGCCGATGGCCAATGGCGATTCAATGCGTTCGGCGATCAAGCAGGTGGCATCGGGCCGCTTTGGCGTGACGGCGGAATACCTCGTCAATGCCGACGATATCCAGATCAAGATGGCGCAGGGTGCCAAGCCCGGTGAGGGCGGCCAGCTGCCCGGCCACAAGGTTGACAAGATCATCGGCAAGACCCGCCATTCCACACCGGGCGTCGGCCTGATCAGTCCGCCGCCGCACCATGACATCTATTCGATCGAAGACCTTGCCCAGCTGATCCACGATCTCAAGAACGTGAATTCGGGCGCGCGGATTTCGGTCAAGCTGGTGTCTGAAGTGGGCGTCGGCACGGTCGCTGCGGGCGTTTCAAAGGCGCGCGCCGATCACGTGACGATCTCTGGCTACGAAGGCGGAACGGGCGCTTCGCCGCTGACTTCGCTGACCCATGCGGGCAGCCCGTGGGAAATCGGGCTGGCAGAAACCCAGCAGACCCTGCTGCTCAACAACTTGCGCAGCCGCATCGCAGTGCAGGCCGACGGCGGCATTCGCACCGGACGCGACGTGGCGGTTGCCGCGCTGCTGGGCGCGGACGAGTTCGGCTTTGCCACCGCCCCGCTGATCGCGGCGGGCTGCATCATGATGCGCAAGTGCCATCTGAACACCTGCCCTGTCGGCGTCGCCACGCAGGACCCGGTCTTGCGCGCGCGCTTCACCGGCCAGCCGGAGCATGTGATCAACTACTTCTTCTTCGTCGCCGAAGAACTGCGGGCGATCATGGCCGAAATGGGCTTCCGGACGCTGGCCGAAATGACCGGCCGGGTTGACCGTCTGGGCGCCCGCACCGCAATTGATCACTGGAAGGCGCAGGGCGTTGACTTGTCGCGCCTGCTGCACCGGGTCGAACCCGTTGCGGGCACCACGCTGGGCTGGAGCGGAACGCAGGATCACGGGCTGGAACACGCGCTTGACCAGGACCTGATCGCCGCGTCTGCCGATGCGCTTAACACCAAGGCCGCCGTGCGGATCGAACGCAAGGTGATCAACGTCAACCGTACCGTTGGCGCGATGCTATCGGGCGAGGTAGCCAAGCGTTATGGCCACACCGGCCTGCCCGACAACACGATCAACGTGCGCCTGACGGGCGTGGCCGGGCAGTCGTTCGGCGCGTTCCTGGCGCATGGCGTGACGCTCGACCTGACCGGCGACGGTAACGACTATGTCGGCAAGGGGCTTTCCGGCGGCCGCGTGATCGTGCGCCAGCCGGGCCATGTTTCGCGGCAGGCAACCGACAACATCATCGTCGGCAATACCGTGCTCTATGGCGCGATTGCCGGTGAAGCCTTCTTCAACGGCGTCGCCGGTGAACGCTTTGCGGTGCGCAATTCGGGCGCGGTTGCCGTCGTTGAAGGCACAGGCGATCATGGCTGTGAATACATGACCGGCGGCGTGGTCGCGGTGCTGGGCAAGACCGGGCGGAACTTCGCCGCAGGCATGTCTGGCGGTATCGCCTATGTCTATGACGAAGCTGGTAATTTCGCCGACTTGTGCAACCTGTCTATGGTCGATCTAGTGCCGGTTTCGGCGCTGGACGATGCCGGTGATCTGGGCGATGCAGGCCGTCCGCAGCAGCGCGCCAATGGCGTCAACGATGCGGGCATGGGCGACATGTTGCGCCACGATGCCGAACGGCTGCGCGTGTTGCTGGAACGCCACCACCTGCACACCGGCAGCCAGCGCGCGCGCGAACTGCTGGACGACTGGAGCGCCACGCTCTCCCGCTTCGTCAAGGTGATGCCGCGCGACTATGCCGGCGCATTGAAGCAGCTTGAGGCTGAACGGCGCGAAGCCGCTTCGGTCGCCGCAGAATAATTGGGGTCGTAAAAACATGGGCAAGGAAACCGGCTTCCTCGAACTGGACCGCGTGGACCGCACATATGCGGACCCCAAGGGGCGCTTGGCGCACTACCGCGAATTCGTGATCCCGCACGCCGAACCGGCGCTCCGCGGGCAGGCCTCGCGGTGCATGAACTGCGGCATTCCCTATTGTCACAACGGCTGTCCGGTGAACAACCTGATCCCCGACTGGAACCATCTGGTCTATGAAGGGGACTGGAAGAACGCGCTGGAAACGCTGCATTCGACCAACAATTTCCCTGAATTCACGGGTCGCATCTGCCCCGCCCCATGCGAGGCGAGCTGCACGCTGAACATTGTCGACCAGCCGGTGACGATCAAGTCGATCGAATGCGCCATTGTCGACAAGGGGTGGGAAAACGGCTGGATCACGCCGCAGATTCCGGCGAAGCGCACCGGCAAGACGGTTGCCGTGGTCGGTTCCGGCCCGGCAGGATTGGCCGCCGCCCAGCAACTCGCCCGCGTAGGCCACTCCGTCACGGTGTTTGAAAAGAACGACCGCATCGGCGGACTTATGCGTTATGGCATTCCCGACTTCAAACTCGAAAAGCACCAGATCAACCGGCGCGGCGCGCAGATGGAAGCGGAAGGCGTCCAGTTTCGCACCTCGACTGAAGTTGGTGTAACCATTTCGGTACAGGCATTGAAGGAAAACTTCGACGCCATCGTCCTGTCGGGCGGCGCTGAAGACGGCCGCCGTCTGGAAATTCCCGGCGCGGAAAAGCCCGGCGTGCGGCTGGCGATGGAATTCCTGACCCAGCAGAACAAGCGTAACGCGGGCGACGACGAAATGCGCGCCGCCCCGAGCGGTTCTCTGACCGCAACCGGCAAGCATGTCATCGTCATCGGCGGCGGCGACACCGGATCTGACTGCGTCGGCACTTCCAACCGCCAGGGCGCGGCTTCGGTCACCCAGATCGAAATCATGCCCAAGCCGCCCGAAAAGGAAGACAAGGCGCTGTCGTGGCCCAACTGGCCGCTGAAACTGCGCACTTCGACCAGCCATGACGAAGGCGCCGCGCGCGACTGGGCGATCCTGACCAAGCGCGTCGTTGGTGAAAACGACGTATCGGGCCTGGAATGCGTGCGCGTCGAATGGGTCGGCGGCAAGATGCAGGAAATTCCCGGCAGCGAATTCACGCTCAAGGCTGACCTTATCCTGCTGGCAATGGGCTTTGTCGGTCCGCTCAAGCAGGGCATGCTCGATCAGGCCGGGGTCGATCTGGACGCACGCGGCAATGTCGCGGCGAATGTGGCCAACTACCGCACGTCCGACCCGCAGATCTTCGCTTGTGGAGACATGCGGCGCGGGCAGAGCCTGGTCGTCTGGGCGATCCGCGAAGGGCGTCAGGCCGCCCGCGCGGTTGACGAAGCACTGATGGGCGCCAGCGAACTGCCGCGCTGAACCTTGCGGACAATCGAGTGAAAGGGGCGCGGCGCAAGTCGCGCCCCTTTTTCTATGCGGCCCGTCAGGTGCCCGCAAGCTGAATCACCGCCAATCCTCCCCGGTACGGGGAGGTACCCTGAAAGGGCGGAGGGGTCCCACCTATCCCCACCCGCCACATATTGCGATAGGTGGGCCCCCTCCGTCAGCCGCTTCGCGTCTGCCACCTCCCCGTGCCGGGGAGGATCTGGTCCAGATTTACGGCGACGCTCTAAGCGGTCGGCGGCTTCAGGCGCGCCAGCCACGCCAGCGCCTGTTTTGGCTCTCCCGGCGCAGTGGCCGCGACCGGGCCGCGTGAGGCATCGAATTCGGCGTGCAGCGCGAACGGCTCCATGAATAATTGCGCGCGCATGGCGTCGATTTCCCCGCCCATTTCGCACAATTCGTCGACCAGCGGTGCAGCGGCCTTGCGGTCGTGGCGGTCTTGTCGGTGATCGAACAGGCCCCACTTGCCCGCCGCCGTCACCTGCAAGGCGGCGATCAGCGCGGCGGCGTAGTCTTCTTCAAGTTGCGCCCGGCGCTCGTCCAAGCGCGATAGTCTGTCTGCTCTGGCCATCGCGGCATTGTAGACCATCGCGCAACCGGTTTACAGGGCGGCGTTTATCACGTGGATCACCACGCCTACCAGACCGCCCACGAGCGTCCCGTTGATGCGGATGAACTGCAAATCGCGGCCGACCGCGCCTTCGATTCGGTCGGTCACAGTCCCGGCATCCCAACGCTTGACCGTTTCCGACACCAGCCGGACGATCTGCGCGCCATAGCGGCTGGCAGTGCCGACCAGCGTGCGGCGGGCAAAGCGGTTGACCAGCCGCTGCAACCGGACATCGCGCTGCAATGCGCCGCCCAGCTCGGCCAGGCTCTGACCGAACTGCCCGGACAGGACCGTCTCCGGATCACGCGCGGCCGACAGCAGCATCGCCCGCGCCCGCTCCCACATCGCGTCCAGCCACGCGCCCACTGCCGGGTTGGCCAGCAGTTCCAGTTTGAAATGATCGACCTTGGCTTGCGTTTCCGGATCGTGGAGCAGGTTCCGGGCCAGCGTTTCCAGCCCTTCTTCCACCTTGTGGCGCAAGGGATGATCGGGATCGACTATGCATTCGGCCATCAGTTTGTACAGCCCGTCAATCACCGCATTGGCGAGCCGCTCGTCCAGCCCAGTCCAGCGCATCACCGCGTTGGCGCGGTCGTGAACCAGCGTGCGGAGCAGGTCTTCGTTGGCCTCCAGCGTCAGCCCGGCCCAGTGGAGCAGCGATTCCATCAGCGGCAGGTGGCGCTTGTCGGCAATCGCGGCGGTCAGCATCTGGCCGAGCAGTGGAGCGAGGTCGATGCGTTCAAGCTGGCTGCGCAGGCCGCGTTTGACCATCGTGCCCAGCTGTTCGGGATCGAGTGACTGCAATACGTCGGCAAACAGGCTGGCCGCACCCTGCCGCAGCCGCGATTCACCGCCGCGCGCCGGATTGCCCAGAAACTCGCCAGCGGAAGCAGCCAGATTCATCGCTTTCAGCCGCCGCGCGACCACTTGCGGGGTGAGGAAGTTCTCGCGGATGAACCCAGCCAGCGAATCGGCGATGCGATCCTTGTTTTCAGGGATGATCGCCGTATGCGGGATCGGCAGGCCGAGCGGATGGCGGAACAGCGCCGTCACCGCGAACCAGTCCGCCAGTCCGCCAACCATCGCCGCCTCGCTGAACGACAGCAACCACGGCCATGCTTGCGGCCAAGGTGCCGCCTGCCCGTGCGAAATCATCATGCGCGCCAGCAGGAACAAGGCGGCCATGACGACCAGCAGGGTCGTCGCGATCAGGCGCATCCGGGCTGCCTTGTCGGCAGGCGGGGCCTGACGTTGCAGCCGTTGACCCACACTGGAGGAGGGCGGCGTCACTCTGCCGGATGCACTTCCGTCCCCGGACGAGCCTCGCCTCCGGAGAAGGGGTGAGTGGCATTCGCCCCGTGTTCAGGCTTGTAAGTCAGCAGCATCCGCCGCAGGCGCGGCCCCAGCCGGGCTTCCAGCCCATCCGCCAGACTGAACGCGGCGGGCACGATCAGCAAGGTCAGCAAGGTCGACAGCGCCAGCCCGCCAATCACCACGGTGCCCATCGGTGCGCGCCAGCCGCTATCGCCGCCAATCGCCAGCGCGGTGGGCACCATGCCCGCAATCATCGCCACGGTAGTCATGATGATCGGCTGGGCGCGCTTGTGCCCGGCTTCGATGATCGAATCATGCTTGGCGCGCCCGGTCGCCATTTCCTCGATCGCGAAATCGATGAGCAGGATCGAATTCTTGGCAACGATGCCGAACAGCATGAGCAAGCCGATATAGACCGGCATCGACATGACCTGCCCGCTGGCGGTCATCAGCAGCAGACCGCCCAGCGGCGCAAGGAACAGCGAACCCATGTTGACCAGCGGTGAGATCACACGGCGATAAAGCAGCACCAACACCGAAAACAGCAGGATCACACCCGTGCTGAGCGCCTTTATGAAATCGCCGATCATATCCTGCTGCCAGCGGTCTGCCCCGGCTGGCGCGTTGGATACGCCTTCGGGCAGATGCTGCATGATTGGCAATTTCTTGATCGCGATATCGACATCGCCCTTCGCCACGCCGGGGCCAAGATCGGCGCCGACAAAGATGCGGCGGCTAAGGTTATAACGCTGGATCGATGTTGGGCCGGAGCCGAACGAGATCGCCGCCACCCGTGACAGCGGCACCGACCCGCCGCTTATCGTGGGGACCGGCAGGTTGGCGATGGTCGACAGATCGCGGCGCGATGACACGGGCAGTTTTACCCGGATGGGCACCTGGCGGTCTTCCAGTGAGAACTTGGCGCTGTTCTGATCGATTTCGCCCTGCGTTGCGATGCGGATAACCTGGCTGAGTGTTTGCGTATTGACGCCCAGCGAAGCCGCCAGATCGGCATTCGGGGTGATCACGATTTCCGGGCGTTTGAGGTCACCGCTGACGCGCGGGGCGACCACGCCCTTGATCCCGCTCATCTGCTCGACAACTGTCTGCGCCGTCTGGGCGAGGACATCGGGGTTGCCGCCGGACAACATGACGCTGATCGCGCGGCCCGAACCGCCGCCCGATGGGCCAGCGCCGCGCAGTTCCTGGAACGAAACCCGCGCATCGGGAATCTTCTGCAGGATAGGCGTCAGTTCGCGTTCGAACGCGATGCTGCTGCGCTTGCGATCCTTGCGCAAGTTGATGAAAATATTAGCATTGCCTTCCTTGATGGATTGCAGCGCGACTTTGACTTCCTGCTGCCTGTGCAGCACCGAATAGACCTGGTCGACAACTTCCTCGGTCTGTTGCAGCGTCGTGCCGGGAACCATTTCGACGCGCACGATGCTATAGTCGCTGTCAGTGTCGGGGAAGAACTGCTTGGGGGCGTGGATCATCAGCAGCACGGTAAAGACCAGCGCGAGGATACCGATGCCGATCATCCATACGCGATGGTCGCTCAGCCGGGCGCGCAGCCGGGTGCCAATACCCCGACCGGGATTCGCGGCGCGGTAGGCGGCGGCAGCAGTGGTATCCAGCGACCAATGCAGAACCGCCATATACCGGTCCATCCACTTGCCTCCGCCATGTTCGGCATGACCGTGCGATTCGAGGAAGTAAGCGGCAACCATTGGCGTGATCAGGCGGGCCACGGCCAGACTGAACAGCACGGCCACCACCACGGTCAGGCCGAAGTTCTTGAAGAACTCCCCCGGAACGCCCGGCATCAGGCCCACCGGCAGGAACACCGCGACGATGGAAAACGTCGTCGCCACCACCGCCAGGCCGATCTCGTCCGCCGCGTCGATCGAGGCCTGATAGGCGGTCTTGCCCATGCGCATATGCCGGACGATATTCTCGATCTCTACAATGGCGTCGTCGACCAGCACCCCGGCGACCAGACCCAGTGCCAGCAGCGACATCTGGTTAAGCGTGAAGTCCAGCCATTGCATCACCATGAAGCTGGGAATCGCCGACAGCGGGATTGCCAGCGCCGATACGATCGTGGCCCGCCAGTCACGCAGGAAGAAGAACACCACGATTACCGCCAGCACCGCGCCTTCGACCATCGCCGACATCGAGCTTTCGTACTGCACCTTGGTATAGTCGACGCTGTTGTAAACGGGGGTGAAGCGGATGCGGTGGCCCTGTTCCTTTTCCATCTTGGCAAGTTCGGCCAGAGTTTCGTCATAAACGCTGACATCGGATTCGCCGCGCGCGCGCGCGATGCTGAAAGTTACCGCCGACCTGCCATTGATCTTGGCAATCGACGTCGCCTCGCTGTTGCTGTCGCGGACATTGGCGATATCGGCCAGCTTGATTGTGCGCGCGCCAGACAGCGCAATCTCGGTCTGCGACAGGGCATAGGCATCGCGGGCATTGCCGAGCACGCGGACGGACTGCCGCGATCCGGCGATTTCTGCGCGTCCGCCCGCCGCGTTGAGATTGACCTGACGCAGCGTCGTGTTGACCTGGGCTGCGGTAACCCCCAGCGCCTGCATCCGCACCGGATCGAGCGTAACCGCGATCTCGCGGTCAACACCGCCGCTGCGCTGCACTGCGGCCATGCCCGGAATCGACAGCAGCCGCTTGGCCACGGTATCATCGACATACCATGATAGCTGTTCGATGGTCATGTCATCGGCGGCAATCGCGATATAGGCGATGGGCTGGGCCGATGTCTGCAACTTGACCACTTGTGGTTCAAGGATGCCGTCAGGCAGATCGCCGCGCGCCTGATCTATGGCGTTCTTCACCTCGTTGACCGCCGCGTTGATGTCTGCGCCGATCTTGAACATGACGAAAGTCTGGCTCATCCCCTCGGCAGCGGTGGACTGGATCGTATCGACCCCGGCAATCGTGCGCAGGCTGGATTCGACCCGCTGGGTGATCTGCTTTTCAACTTCGCTGGGCGCGGCGCCCGGCTGGGTGATGGTAACCATCACCATCGGGAATTCGATGTCCGGCGTGTTCTGCACTTTCATGCTGGAAAACGCCGCCAACCCGCCAAGAGTCAGCATCAGGAACAGCACGATTGGCACGATCGGATTGCGGATCGACCATGCGGAGATGTTGCGAAAACCCATTGCCGCTCTCAGGGCCGGGCGGTGACGGGATTAACCGCATCGCCGGGACTGAGGAAACCGCCTGCGCGCAGCACGACCCGCTCGCTGCCGGAAAGGCCCGAGACGATGGCAATGCCGCTTTCGTTGACCGGGCCGGTCTTCACGTCGCGGCGGCGCGCCTTCTTGTCATTGCCGACCACGAAGACATAAGCGCCCTTGTTGTCTGACAGGATGGCCGACTCGGGCAGCTGTGGGGCGACCATAGTGCCCGAATTGATCGTCACGCTGGCAAAGCCGCCGGGCCGCAGTTCGGGCGCATAGGCGAGCGCGATGCGGGCCGTGCCCTGCCGGGTCTGCGGATCGATGACCGGGGAAAGCTGCCATATCTGGCCAGTGAACGCGCGGGCTGTGCCAACCGGCGTCACCGCCGCGCTGGCGCCAACAGTCATGGCGGCAAGATCGGTTTCGCTAAGCCGAGCGAGCAGTTCCATTTCGCCGCCCTTGGCAATACGGAACAGCACACCGCTGCTGGGGCCGACGGTCTGTCCGGGTTCGATCTTGCGTTCCAGCAGCAGACCGTCTGCCGGGGCAACGATGTTGAGCCGCGCGGCCTGCGCGCGCAACTGGCCAAGCTGGGCGCTGGCAACGCCGACTTGCGCGGCGGCAGCATCGCGGGTGGCGGTCAGCCGGTCGACATCGGCCTTGGAGATAAAGCCTCGCGCCACCAGCTTGAGCGCGCGGTCTAGGTTGGCCTGCGCCAGCCGGGCATTAGCCTGTGCGACATTGATTTGCGCGCTTTGCCCCACCTGTTGCTGGACTTGAACCGAACGGTCGATCACCGCGAGAACCTGACCCTGACGGACCCAGGCGCCTGCTTCGACCATGACTTGCGCCACCTGGCCGCCTTCTCCGACGGAGCCGACCGGCATTTCACGCCGCGCGCCCAGCGTGCCGCTGGCACTGACAGAACCCTGGATCGTCGTCCGCCCTGGAGAAATGACGGTGACCGTCGGTCCCTGACTGGCCAGATCGGCAGCGGCAGTGGCGTCTTCCTTGGGGTGGAGCACGAACCACAGCCCGATCAGAATCGCGGCGGCAATAGCGATGACCAGCCATGTGCTCCGCCGGGACCGCCGTTCTTCATCGTCCAGCGTTTCGAGCGGATTGGCATCCAGGTCGCCCATTGCCGAGTCGGAGCCGGACATGGCGGCTTCGCTCGGGCCATGCGAGGGGTCGATCCTGGTTTCGTAGTTCATACTGTACGTGTCCTGCCACGGCCTGATGGCCGCAGCCATGAGCAATATCAGCCGACGCACTGTATTACAGGTATAATTCACCTGCGGCAACCGCATCGGGACTGATCATTTCGATGGCCGACATACCCCTGCGGAGACTGCGTGGCAATTGATCTGGGAAGCGCGTGAAAACATCGCCCTGGGGTGTTGCCTTTCGGTTAGAGCGTCGTGCGGTAAATCTGAACCAGATCCTCCCCGGCAAGGGGAGGTGGCAGACGCGAAGCGGCTGACGGAGGGGTCCCACCTATCGCCATATGCAGCGGGTGTGGATAGGCGGGACCCCTCCGCCCTTTCAGGGCACCTCCCCGTGCCGGGGAGGATTGGCGGTGTCCAGATTGCGGGCAGGAGGCTCTAGCCGCGCAAAACCCCATAAGAAAAGCGACCGGAACCCTTGCAGGCTCGGTCGCTTTTTATCGTATCCGCAGCCGCAGCGGGCGGCGGATCAGTATTTCAATTGGCGCTCGTAGAGATCACGGTAGTGCTGGATCCGCGTCACCCGCAGGCCCTGCATTCCCGAGCGATCAACCGCGCGCTGCCACGAAGCGAATTCCTCCAGCGTTAGACTATAACGCTGGCAGACTTCCTCAATCGTCAGCAGGCCGCCGTTGACGGCTGCAACCACTTCTGCCTTGCGGCGCACAACCCAGCGCGTGGTCGTGGGCGGTGGCAACGAATCAAGCGTCAGCGGCTCACCAAGGGGGCCAATGACCATCGACGGCCGGATGTTCTGGTTTTCAATCATAATAGTCCTCGGTTATCGGCGAGGGGTTACCGACAACAGGTGATCCTGTGCCTGAGCGGGCTTTGCCATCCGCTAAACCAGTTGGGTTAACGTCAGGTAACATTTTGCGTTGCCATTCGAGGACCTGTGCCCCGTCTGCGACAAAGCTGCCGCCCGGAGGCGTCGCCAAAGCAACATCGCGCAGTTCATGGGCCAAGGCATGTGCGGCAATGAACCGCGCCTTGAGACTAAACCAGTCAAGCGGACGAGCGACCAGCGCGCCGGGGCGCTGATCGGCGGCTTGCGCATCGAGCGGCGGCCTTTGCAGCCATTCCTGATGATCGAATCCCAAATCCATGAGGGCATCTCTACCCCACACAAGGTCAAGGGGAGGTAAAGGCCGCGTTCATCGGATCTTGATCTTCGTTAACAAGTGTGAACGGGGTTAACAGGCGAACAACCAGACGCGGCTTTTGCCAGGGCCGCTGCGCGTGTATGGGCCGCGCATGGCCACGCTTTCGCTCGATCTTCCCACCCTGTTCCAAATGGAGCCGAAGGCCGCCATGACGGCAGGCCAGTCCCTAATTGGAAAACGCATTGTAGTAGCAATGTCGGGCGGGGTGGATAGTTCAGTCGTCGCCGCGCTGGCTGCGCAGAGCGGGGCGGAAGTGATCGGCATCACCCTGCAACTCTATGATCACGGGGCCGCCAGCGGGCGCAAAGGAGCCTGCTGCGCCGGGGACGACATCCGCGATGCCCGCGCCGTGGCTGACCGGCTGGGCATTGCCCACTATGTGTTCGATCACGAAAGCGCCTTCCGCGAATCGGTGGTGGAGCGTTTTGCCGACGATTACCTTGCGGGCCGCACGCCGATCCCCTGCATCCGCTGCAACATGGGACCAAAGTTCACTGACCTGTTCGCAATGGCGCGCGAACTGGGGGCCGACTGTCTGGCCACCGGGCATTACGTGCGCCGCGTGGTGGGTGCAGCCGGGCCGGAACTGCACCGCGCGCTCGATCCCGCGCGCGACCAGAGCTATTTCCTTTACGGCACCACCGAAGACCAGCTGAATTATCTCCGCTTCCCGCTGGGCGGGTTGCCCAAGCCCGAAGTGCGCCGTCTGGCCGAGGCCGCCGGGCTGACGGTAGCCGCCAAGCCTGACAGTCAGGACATCTGCTTCGTCCCCGATGGCGATTACGCGAAAGTCGTGCGCGCGGTACGGCCAGAGGGTGTGGAAAGCGGCGAGATCGTCCATGCCTCGACCGGCGAAGTGCTCGGCCAGCATCGCGGGGTCATCCACTATACCGTCGGCCAGCGCCGGGGTCTGGAGATCGGCGGACTGGCCGAGCCGCTCTATGTCACCGGCATCGACGCGCCGACGCGGCGGGTGCTGGTGGGGCCAAGACACCTGCTGGCGGTGCGTTCGGCGCGGGTAATCGAAACCAACCGCATCGGCCCCCTGCCCGAGGTTCCGCTGATGGCCAAAGTTCGCTCGCTGGCCAAACTGGTGCCGGTCACGCTGGAAGGCCCACTGGGCCACGGCGCGGCGACCACGATTCGCTTTGCCGCGCCGGAATACGGCGTCGCCCCCGGTCAGGCAGCGGTGATCTATGCGGGCGAGCGCGTGGTTGGTGGCGGCTGGATTGAAAGCACCGAGGCAGCTGTGCCTGCCTGATTACGGGCCGCCTGATTACTTGCCCCAAGGCTCCAACACGCAGCCCCAGCCTTCGCGGAAAGTCGCCGTCTGGCTCGACAACAGCGGAAACCGCGCGGTGACCGAGCGCAAGGCCTTGTCCTCGCTCAGCACCACCAGCCCCATGCCGCGTTCAAAGTCCTTGCGACAATCGGGCAGCGGCCTGCCCGCGATATAGCGGCACGAGCAACCGGTCTGCGCGCCGATCGCCGCGCCGGTGCGGGCATAGCCGATGATCGCGCCGCCCTGCCACGCCGCCACGCCTGCGACAGCCGCAAGCAAGATCCACGGCCAGCGGCGACGGCCGCGCTGGCGGACAGGTTTGGGGTCCAATTGTAAACTGCTTGGGTTGACGGTTGCCATGATGGCCAATTCTTGCGCATGAGGGCACACGATGTCGACCCCCCGCACCACCTTTATCCTGCCGCTAGCCCTTATCGCCGCGCTTTCCGGCTGCGGGCAGGCAAGCGAATCGCCGTCATCTGCCAATTCTGCTCCTGCCTTGTCCGACTCCGCGCTGGCGGCAGTGGTGGCCAAGCCGGGTGTGCCGCGCGGCGACCTGGCGCGGGCTATCGACAGCATGTTCAGCGATGCCGCAGCGGGAGAGACGCGCGCGCTGCTGGTCATGTCCGGCGGGCGTATCGTGGCCGAGCGCTATGGCGCGGGCTATGATGCCAATACCAGGCTGACCGGCTGGTCAATGTCAAAAAGCGTCACCGGGGTCTTGATCGGCCAGCTGGTGTCCGACGGCCGCTTGCGGCTGGACGAGACTCCGCCGATCCCCGCGTGGCAGCGTTCAGGCGACCCGCGCGGCGCGATCACCTTGCGCCAATTGCTGCAGATGCGATCGGGCCTGCGGCACACGGAAATGGGCAGTCCGATATATCGTTCCGACGAAGTGCGGATGCTGTTCCTCGACGGGCGCGACAATATGGCCGCCTATGCCGAGGCGCAGCCGCTGGAGGCAGCGGCGGGCCGCAAGTGGGAGTATTCTTCGGCCACCAGCATTATCCTGGCCGACCTGATGGCCCGCGCGCTGACTGACAGCGCCGATCCCGAAATCCGCCGCGCTGCGGTCGTCGATTACATGCACACCCGCCTGTTCGAACCGCTCGGCATGAAATCGATCACCGCCGAGTTTGACGCGGCGGGAACCATGATCGGCTCAAGCCAGATCCACGCGACGGCGCGCGATTGGGGCCGGTTTGGCGAGTTCCTGCGCAACGGCGGCGCGGTGCAAGGCGCTCAAGTGCTGCCGCGCGGGTGGATCGAATTCATGACCAAGCCCAGCCCGCGCAACTCCGGCTATGGCGCGCAGCTGTGGCTCAATCGCCCGCAACCCGATGGCAAAGTCCGCCTGTTGCCCGGCATCGCGCCCGCCAGCGCCTTTGCCGCCATCGGCCATCTGGGCCAGTATGTATTCGTCTCGCCGCAGCAAGGCCTGACCGTGGTGCGGCTTGGCCACAGCGACGACGATCAGCGTCCGCGCGTGCTGGACCACCTCGGCGCAATTGTGCGACTGTTTCCAAAACGCTGACAACTGGCCCTAACCCGCCAGTTTCACCGGCTTTCCGGCAAAGCCTGCGTCGACGTGGCCTTCGGGATCGGGGTGGATCAGCATTTCCACATCGGGAAACTCGGCCAGCAGCTTGGCCTCGATCTCGTCCATCACGACATGCGCTTGGGTGACTGTCATGTCCCCATCGACCCACACATGGAACTGCACGAAATCGCGGTTGCCTGATGTGCGCGTGCGCAAATCGTGGACCCCGCGCAGTTCGGGGTGGCGCGCCAGCACTTTCACAAAGCGCCGCTTTTTCTCTTCCGGCCATTCGTGGTCCATCAACTGGTCCATCGCCGCCTGCGACGCGCGCCATGCGCCCCAGCCAAGCCAAGCCGCTATCATCAGGCCGAAAAACGGGTCCGCCCCGGCAATTCCGGCATACTGATCAAGTGCCAGCGCGGCGATAACCGCCACGTTGAGCAGCAGGTCCGATTGATAGTGCACATTGTCGGTCGTGATCGCCAGACTGCCGGTGCGGCGGATGACATGGCGCTGCCATGCCAGCAACACCACCGTTGCCGCCAGAGCGATGCCGGAAACAACGATACCGTCGTTGGCCGCTTCGGGCCGGGTTCCAGCAATCATCTGCGTCACCGCGCGAAAGCCGAGGCTGAGCGCCGAAATCGCGATCAGCACCACCTGGAACATTGCCGCCAGCGCTTCTGCCTTGCCGTGTCCAAAGCGGTGATTGTTGTCATCGGGCTGCGCGGCGACCCAGACCCCGGCCAGAGTGGCGAAGCTGGCGATCAGATCGAGCACGGTATCAGCCAGACTGCCCAACATCGCGGTCGATCCGGTCGACCATGCGGCCCAAGCTTTCAGCAACACCAGCAGCGTGGCAACCGAGATGCTGGCAAACGCGGCGCTGCGGGTCAGCCAGTTGTTGCTGGCCGTGTTTGCCGCAGCCGAGGTAGCGAGATTCGCGTCAGTCATGGATACAACAACGTGCTGGCCCAGCCCGAAGGCGCGGCGGAATCGCGGGTAAAGCGGCGGCGTTCGTGCAACCGGTGCTCACGGTCCTGCCAGAACTCTATCGCGGCGGGCACGACGCGGTAGCCAAACCAGTGGGCGGGGCGTTCAATCGGGCCATCGCCGAACCGCGCCTCTGCCTGGGCAAATCGCTCAACGAAAGTCTCGCGCGAATCGAGCGGGGCGGACTGGTCTGACGCGACCGCGCCAAGCTGCGAATCGCGGGCGCGGCTGGCGAAATAGGCGTCGGCAGTGTCATCGCTCACCCGCTCCACCGCGCCTTCGATGCGGATCTGGCGGCGCAGCGACTTCCAGTGGAACAGCAGCGCGGCCTGCGGATTGGCGGCCAGTTCCGCGCCCTTGCGGCTGTGCGAATTGGTATAGAACACGAAGCCTTCCGGCCCGTGCCCTTTCAGCAGCACCATGCGCAGCGAAGGCCCGCCCTGCGGCGTGGCAGTGGCCAGCGCCATCGCATTGCCGTCGTTCAGCTCAGTCGCGCGCGCGCGGTCAAACCATTGCCCGAACAGGGCAAAGGGATCGCCGTGCGGTATTGAATCATGGTCTTGATTTGTCGGCACCACGGCCCCCGCAACATCGCCCCGCCGGAAAGACGCGAGGCTGCATCAACATAGCCTTCGCAATTGCAGCGGGAAAGTGAGAACCACCCGCAATAACGCCCTGTGCGTTTCGGCAGGCTCAGGTCACTTGTGTCCCGGCCCCGGGGCAACTAGCTAGGGCGCATGGCCGATCCCTATGCAACTCTTGGTGTAACCCGCAGCGCGACGGAAAAGGACATCAAGTCCGCCTATCGCAAGCTGGCCAAGGAACTTCACCCCGACAAGAACAAGGACAATCCACGGGCCACCGCGCGTTTCAGCGAGGTGACGCAGGCCTATGACCTCTTGTCCGACAAGGACAAGCGCGCCCGCTTTGATCGCGGCGAAATCGATGCCGATGGCAACCCGGCCAGCCCCTTTGCCGGAATGGGCGGGGGGCGGCCCGGCCAAGGCGGCATGGGCGGCGGCTTTGGCGGCGATGAAGGCATCGACCTTTCCGATATGTTCGAGGGCCTGTTCGGCGGGCGCGCGGGCGGCATGGGGGGACGCGCCGGGGGCATGGGCGGAATGGGCGGGCATCGCGCTCCGCCCAAGGGGGCCAACGTCCAGTACCGGCTGAAAGTGTCGCTGACCGATGCCGTGACCCAGGCCGCGCAGCGCATCACGCTGGGCGACGGCAAGACTATCGATCTGAAACTGCCCGCCGGGGTGGAAGACGGCACGCAGATGCGGCTGGGCGGCAAAGGTGAGCCTGGCCCCGGCGGCGGCGGCGACGCCATCGTTACCATCGCGGTCGAACCGCACGCCTTTTTCCGCCGCGATGGCGACAATTTGCGCATCGACCTGCCAATCACGCTGGCCGAGGCAGTCAATGGCGGCAAAGTGAAAGTTCCCACGGCAGAAGGCGCGGTGATGCTGACTGTCGCCCCCGGCAGCAGTTCGGGCAAGACGCTGCGGCTGGGCGGCAAGGGTTTTTCCCGCAAGGACGGCACGCGCGGCGACCAGCTGGTCACGCTGGAAATTGATCTGCCAGCCGACGATGCCGATCTGCGCCAGCGTCTTGAAGGCTGGCAGGATACCCGCAATCCGCGCGCAAAACTGGGCCTCTGATATGGGGGGAAAGAATCAGGACGCACCCGGCCCGCCGCCCCCACTTGTCCCGGACCTTTCGGCCGAAGCGCGCCGACAGGAAGCGTTGGAAGCACAAAGCCGGGGCATGTCGCTGCGCCAGCGCCATGCCAGGCCGGGCACGCGGGTGCACCGGATCTATACCCGCGTCTGGACCGGCGCGTGGAACGACGGGATGATCCATGCGGGCAACCTGGCCTATACCACCATCGTCGCGCTGTTTCCGTTCTTCATCACGGTAACGGCGATATTTTCCGTTATCGGCGAGCAGCGGCAGCGCGAGGCTTCGATCGACGCGCTGCTTCAGGCGGTGCCGCCGGTCGTCGCGCGGGTACTGGCCCCGGTGGCGCATGATGTCATCGCCTCGCGCAGCGGCTGGTTGCTGTGGGTGGGCGGCATAGTCGGGCTGTGGACGGTCGGCAGCCTGATCGAGACGATTCGCGATGTCCTGCACCGGGCCTATGGCGCGCCGCCCACAGCCACATTCTGGCGGCAGCGCCTGCTCTCTACCGGGCTGATCATCCTGGCGGTGATTGCGCTGCTATTCTCGCTGCTGGCGCAAGTCGCGCTGGGGGCGGTAGAGCAGGCGATCCACGCCTGGTATCCGCGCGCCGATACGCTGATCAGTGAGATCGCGATTGGGCGGCTGATCCCTGCGGGTGTGCTGTTCCTGTCGCTTTATGCGCTGTTCCTGTCACTCACCCCGACGGCCTTTCGCGGGCGCGCCTATCCCAAGTGGCCGGGCGCGTTGTTCGTCATGCTGTGGTGGGTGGCGGTATCCGTCGCGCTCCCGCTGGCGCTGCGCACGCTGTTCAACTACGATCTGACTTATGGCAGCCTTGCCGGGGTAATGATCGCACTGTTCTTTTTCTGGCTGGTCGGCTTGGGGCTGGTGATCGGGGCAGAACTTAACGCCGCGCTTGCAGAGACACCCGAGGAGCGCGATATGCCTGAGAGACGTGATATAATCGGCCAGACAGATAACCGGGCGAGCCGGAACGCGGCTGCCAAGGGTGGAGATTTCGGGGAATGAACGGATTGATGCAGGGCAAGCGCGGCCTGATCATGGGGCTGGCGAACGACAAGTCCCTGGCCTGGGGCATCGCGCAAAAGCTGCACGAACACGGCGCGGAGCTTGCGTTTACTTACCCCAACGCGGCGATTGAAAAGCGGTGCCGTCCGCTGGCGGCGCAATTGGGCAGCGATTTCGTGTTTCCCTGCGACGTGGGCGACATGGCCGATCTGGACACCGCCTTCGCCACGCTGGCAGCGCGCTGGCCGACGATCGATTTCGTCGTCCACGCCATCGGCGCGTCAGACAAGAACGAACTGCGCGGCCGCTATAGCGATACCAGTCTGGAAAACTTCATCAACACGATGAACATCAGCGTGTTCAGCCTGACCGCGATCACCCAGCGCGCCGCCGTGATGATGCCCGATGGTGGCTCGATCCTGACGCTGACCTACTATGGCGCGGAAAAAGTCGTGCCGCATTACAACGTCATGGGCGTGGCGAAATCGGCGTTGGAAACCAGCGTCAAGTATCTGGCCGCAGACCTTGGCCGCGACCGGATCCGCGTCAATGCCATTTCTGCCGGACCAATCCGCACCCTTGCGGCGTCCGGAATCGGCGATTTCAATCTGATCCTGAAGTGGAACGAGTTGAACGCGCCGCTGGGCCGCAACGTGACGATTGATGAGGTCGGCGGCGCAGGGCTGTACCTGCTGTCCGATCTGGCATCGGGCGTGACCGGCGAAATCCATCATGTCGATGCAGGCTACAACGTCATCGGCATGAAGCGCGAAGATGCGCCGGACATTGCGCTTGCCTGATGCGTTTCCGGTTTTGCAGGAATCCTGCCTTCCCCCCCTCCTCTTCAGAGGAGGGGGCCGGGGGGTGGTGGCTCCTCGCGATTCCGCTGCACTGAAAAAGGCACCACCCCCAACCCCTCCTCTGAAGAGGAGGGGGGTTAAGCGGCTGATCCGCTGCCGGACGCACTTTGCAATGCACGCCGGACGCAGCAAGTGATCCTGAACAGCCTGCATGATGCGGCGCTCGGCTTGCCACGGGTGGTCAAGCGCGTGCTGGCGGTCATGCTCGACGCGCTGCTCTGTGTCGCGACCGTGCTTTGCGGCTATTATTTGCGGCTGGGCTTCTGGATCATGCCAGCGGGCATTCAGTGGCTGCCGGTCGCTGTCTCGGTCATTCTGGCAATACCGCTGTTTATCCGTGTCGGGCTGTACCGGGCGATCTTCCGCTATTCGGGCCGCGCCGCTCTGGGCGCGCTGGCGCTGGCGGGATCGGTCTATGGCGCGACTTTCGCCACTGTGTTCACCTTCATCGGCATCGACCACGTACCCCGCACACTGGGGCTGATCCAGCCGATCCTGCTGATCGCCGCAGTTGGCATGTCGCGCGTGGCGGTGCGCTTCTGGCTGGGCGGCGGCTATGCCCAGATCCGGGCGATGAACAGCCGCAGCCGGGTGCTGATCTATGGCGCAGGCCGCGCAGGACGCCAGCTTGCCGCAGCCCTGGCGGGCAGCAGCGAAATGCGCGTGGTCGGTTTTGTCGACGATGACACCTCGCTGCATGACAGCCTGCTCAACGGCCAGCCGATCCATCCGGCTGACCGTCTGGAAGCACTGATCGCCAGAGAACAGGTCGGCCATGTGCTGCTGGCCATGCCATCGGCCAGCCGGGCACGGCGCAGCGAGATCCTGTCGGTGCTGAAACACAGCGCGGTGCAAGTCCGCACCCTGCCCGACCTTAACGACATCGCGCGGGGCCGGGTGACGGTGAACGACCTTCGCGAACTGGACATCGAGGATTTGCTGGGCCGCGATCCGGTAACGCCCAACCCGGTGCTGCTGGGCCGCAACGTGCTGGGCAAGACGGTGCTGGTCACCGGCGCCGGCGGGTCTATCGGGTCTGAGCTGTGCCGCCGGATCATGCGCCTTGGCCCGCGCTGCCTGATCCTTTACGACGTCAGCGAACCTGCTCTTTATGCCGTCCACCGCGAACTGGAGGGCCTGCCACCGCTAGCCGGAGAGGGCGTGCCCCCTGCGGAACTGGTGCCGCTGCTGGGTTCGGTGACCGATGCCGCGCGCCTGTCCTCGATCATGGCCGCATTCCGGCCCGACACGATCTACCACGCCGCCGCCTACAAGCATGTGCCGCTGGTCGAACATAATCCCGGCGCGGGGCTGCATAACAACGTGTTCGGCACGCTGACAACGGCGCAGATCGCACGGAACCACGGCGTCAGCGATTTCGTGCTGATCAGCACTGACAAGGCCGTGCGCCCGACCAACGTGATGGGTGCCAGCAAACGCCTGTCGGAAATGGCGCTACAGGCGCTCGCGGCGGAACAAGGGGGCAAGACCCGCTTTTCGATGGTCCGCTTCGGCAATGTGCTTGGCTCAAGCGGATCAGTCGTGCCGCTGTTCCGCAAGCAGATCCGCGAAGGCGGCCCGGTGACCATCACCCACGCCGACATCACCCGCTATTTCATGAGCATCCCTGAGGCCGCCGAGCTGGTCATTCAGGCCGGATCAATGGCCCACGGGGGCGAGGTTTTCGTGCTCGACATGGGTGAGCCGGTGCGGATCGTCGATCTGGCGCGCAACATGATCGAGCTTTCGGGCCTGCGCGTCCGCGATGCGGCAGCGCCCGACGGCGACATAGAGATTGCGGTCGTCGGCCTCAGGCCAGGTGAAAAGCTTTTCGAGGAACTGCTGATCGGCGCTGACGACCAGCCGACCGACCATCCGCGCATCATGAAAGCGCGCGAGCCGATGCTGGCGTGGGCCGATCTTTCTCCCCGACTGGATGAACTGTCCGGCCATATCGCCGCCAACGATGCGCAAGCGGTGCGCCGCTGCCTGCAGGCCTTGGTGCCGGAATTCGCACCGACTGATGCGGTTTGCGACTTCGTCTACCTGGCGCAAGTATCAGCGTGAGCGTCGGCCCAGCCCTCGCGGTCGGCGCGCAGCCCAGCCGCCGATCATCAGCATAGTCGGCGCGATCATGGTGTTGATCATGTCATGCAGCCCTGCAGACAGCGTCGCTTCCTGACTGCCCATGCCGTCCAGCATCAGGTCCAGCCCTTCGTTCACCGCCTCGATTGCCAGCAAGGTAACCCAGCACTGCCATTTCAGCGGATCGCGCCGCAAAAGCAGGCTGACCGCGAACAGCACCATAAGTCCGGCATAGATATGCAGCGCATCGGGCGAAAGCCCGGTCACCACGCCCAGTTTCAGCTTCACGTTGCCCCAGAACACGGCAAAGTGGCGGACGAACGCGACAGCAGTGGTGACAAGACCCGCGATCATGCGCCGGGCAGTGGCGGTTGGCCGGCGAACAGCCGGGTGTAGGTATCCCGCTCATGCGCGTCGAGCACTTCGGGATCAAGCATCGCCAGCGCGCGGTCACGCGCGGCCAGTCCCAATTGCCGCGCGCGGGGCCGGTCGGCCAGCATCGCGGCGGCGGCGGCGGTCATCGCAGCCACATCGCGGAACGGCACCAGTGCGCCGGTTTCGCCATCGCGCACCAGATCGCCTTGCCAATCGAGGTCATAGGCCACGATCGGCGCGCCGCCGAGCGCGCTTTCCGACAGCGCACGGCCCGTCAGCGGCGACAGCACCAACGCGCAGTGGGCGTTAAGCTGGGCGAGCGCGCGCTGATCCTGATTGCCGCCGATCACCAGACGGTCACCGACACCGGCCTCTGCCGCCTGTGCCTGCAAGGTCGCGCGCATATCGCCATCGCCCGCGAAGAACAGCTTCACGTCATGCCCTTGCGCCACGACGCCAGCCAGCACGCGCACCGCATCATCGGGAAACTTCACCGCCCCCAGACGCCCGATACACAGCATGTAACGGCCCGGCTCTATCCCCAGCCGCTGGAACAGGGCCGCATCGGTGCCGCGCTGGTCAGGCGGGGTGCGGTGTTCGGGGGCCAGCAGGTTGCCATAGCGGAAGATCGTCGCATGATCGGCACTCGCTCCGCCGCGCACCGCGAAATCGACATTGTCCTGATTGGGCGCGGCGATCACATCGGCGCGCGGCAGCACAAAGCGTTCGACTTTTTCCTCCAGCGCGGTGGAGCGGAAAAAGCGCGGGTACATCGGCTTGCCGGTGCTGGCGCGCACCTTGTCATTGTTGCCGTTGATACGGATCAACATCGGCCGACCAGTCACCGCCTTCAGCGCCAGCCCGAACAGGCCGAGATAGAGCGGATCGCCGACCCGGATGACGGCAACATTCTCACGCCGGATCAGCCGCGCCAGCATGACGAACAGGCCCGCCTGCGCGATCAGGAAATTGACCGGAAACAGCCGCGCCAGCCACGCGAAACGCCCGACCTTGCCCTCGATAAAGCTGTGGCGGGGTGCCAGTTCATGCCACACCTGACGGCCATAGCGCGGCGTCCATGCAGGCGAGGTCAGCAGGGTGGCGAACGGATGCACGCTGAAAACGTGGTCGAAAAACCCGTCCAGATCGCGGCAGGTGATCGAAGGCTCAAGCCCGCGCTCGCGAATCATCTCCAGCGTATAGGCCGCGTCCAGCACCAGCAGCGCACGCCTGCCGGTTTTGGGTCTTGTGTTCGCATCGGCCATTGCCGCGCCGTCTAAAGGTCCGCGCCGCGCTTGGCAATCGCGCGCGCCGGGACACAGCGCACGGCCCGCCCGCCCGGTCGCAGCACATTTTGCGAAAAAGCGGTTCCCTCTTTTTGGCGCGATGCGCTAAGGCGCGTGCGGGTGCGGGCTGCATTTCGTCTGGAGTTCCTTATGCACTTGTCGGTGATCGACGCCGGACTCGGCAATATCAAGTCGATCGTGCGCATGGTCGAACACATCGGCGGAACGGCCAGCCTTGTCAGCAATCCCGCCCATCTCGCCGATGCCGAAGCCTTGCTGCTGCCGGGCGTGGGGCATTACGACTATGGCATGAAGTTGCTCAATGAAGGCGGCTGGATTGCCCCCCTGAACGAAGCCGCGCTGGGCCGCCGGGTGCCGGTGCTGGGCATTTGCCTGGGCATGCAGCTGATGTGCCGGGGCAGCGAGGAAGGCTCCACCCCCGGCCTCGGCTGGATCGCGGCAGACGTGCGGCGGATCGATACCGGCGGCGATCCCCGGCTGAAAGTCCCGCACATCGGCTGGGCGGCGACCACGGTAGAGCGCGCGCACGACATCCTGCCCGAACAGGAGCAGGAACTGCGCTATTACTACGTCCACAGCTATCGCATGGTCTGCGATGATCCGGCAGACGTGCTGTGCAGCGCCGATTACGGCACGCGCTTTCACTCAGGCTTTGCGCGCGACAACTTGCGCGGCGTGCAGTTCCACCCGGAAAAGAGCCACCGCTTTGGCATGGAACTTTTCCGACGCTTTCTGGGGCTGACCGCCTGATGCTGAACCACCGCATCATCCCTACACTGCTGCTGAAAGACGGCGGACTGGTAAAGACAACCAAATTCGCCAAGCCCAGTTATGTCGGCGATCCGATCAACGCGGTGAAGATATTCAACGACAAGGAAGTCGATGAACTGATCGTGCTGGACATAGAAGCCACGCGCAGTGGCCGTCCGCCCGATTTCGCGATGGCGGAATGGCTGGCAGAGGAATGCTTCATGCCGCTGTGCTGGGGCGGCGGCATCCGCGATGCGGACGATGCCGCGCGGCTGTTTGGGCTGGGGATAGAGAAAGTCGCGCTGCAATCCGCCGCGCTGGCAGACATGGGGCTGGTGACGCAGCTTGCCAGTCGCCACGGCAGTCAGGCAGTCGTCGTCTCGGTCGATCTGGAAAAGGACTGGCTTGGCAAGACCCGGCTGCGCACCGCCAAGGGCAAGGACAAGCGCGATTGGCGCGATGTGCTGCGCCAGGCAGTCGCCGCCGGGGCAGGCGAAGTGCTCCTCACCTGCGTGGACCGCGAAGGCACTCGCAGCGGCATGGACCTGACTCTGATACACGAGGCGAGCGCGCTCCTCGACATTCCGCTGATCGCATGCGGCGGCGCGGGATCGCTGGAACATATGCGCGAAGCCACTGACGCCGGGGCCAGCGCGGTGGCGGCGGGCGCCTTTTTCGTCTGGCAAGGCCCGCACCGCGCGGTATTGATCACGTATCCGCGCCCGGCCGAAATCAAGGCAATCTGGGGAAATTGATCCTGATGTATCCTGCCAACCACCAAATCTGCACCCGCTGTATCATGGACGATACCGCAGCGGACATCACGTTTGATGCAGACGGCGTGTGCAATTACTGCACAGAGTTTCTCATCCGGCTTGACCACTTCGTCGATCCTGATCCGGTGGCGCGCGAGCGTAAGCTGAATGACCTCGTCACGCGGGTGAAGGCGCAGGGCAAGGGCAAGCCCTATGACTGCATCATCGGCGTCTCTGGCGGGGTCGACAGCAGCTATACGCTGGTGCGCGCGGTGCAACTGGGCCTGCGCCCGCTGGCCGTCCACATGGACAGCGGCTGGAACGCCGAAGTCGCGGCCAACAACATCGCCAATCTGGTGCGCGGGCTTGGCGTCGATCTTTATACCCATGTGATCGACTGGCCGGAAATCCGCGGGCTGATGGAAGCGATGTTCGCCGCCGACGTGCGCGACGTGGAAGTGCTGTATGACAATGCGCTGGCGGGCGTCGTTTACGGACAGGCAGCCAGGCACGGGTTGCACTATATCCTCGCCGGATCAAACATGGCCACCGAAGGCATGCGGATGCCGGGCGAGTGGACCTGGCACAAGCTGGACAAGCGCAACATCACCGGCATTTCAAAGCGGTTCGGCGGGCCGAAGCTCAAGACATTTCCCGCGCTCGGCACGTTTGGCTACATGAAGCACATCCTGATCGACCGGGCGCACTGGATCGCGTTTCTGGACTTCATCGATTACCGCAAGGACACCGCGCTGGAAGAATTGCAGCGCGATTATGGCTACAAACCCTATGCCTACAAACACTATGAGTCGGTGTTCACGCGGTTCTGGCAAGGCTATATGCTGCCGCGCAAGTTCGGTTACGACAAGCGCAAGCCGCACCTGTCGACGCTGGTGATGACCGGTCAGATGACCCGCGCCGAAGCGATGGCCCGGATGGACGAGATCGCCTATCCCAGCCAGCGCGATCTGGATGCCGACAAGCAGTATTTCCTCAAGAAGATGGGCTGGTCGGAAGAAAAGTTCGAGGCCTACCTCGCCCGTCCCGAAGTGCCGCACGATGCCTATCCCTCCGAAGCCGCGCTGTGGGAGCGGCTGCTGGCGCTGTACCGCAAGTTCAACTTGCGGCTGGGGCGGCTGAAATGATCGGCAGCTGGGCTGACTGCAAGGCCTATGTCGCCGCCGATTGCCGCAGCCGGGGCGCGCCGCTGAGCCTGCGCGGCTGGCTGCTGGACCCGGTCCTGCGGTTTCAGGTGCTGTTGCGGCTGGACGAGTACCTGATCAACACCGGCAAGCCCAAACTGCTGCGGCTGCCGTTCCTGCTGTGGTTCCGCCGTCTTTCGGTAAAGCTGGGCTTCAGCATCGGGCCAAACGTGTTCGGGCCGGGGCTGGCTATCGTCCACTACGGTACTATCGTCATCGATCCGACCGCGCGCATCGGCAAGAACTGCCGCATTCACGTTGGCAGCCACATCGGCGGGGCGGCTCAGTTCGTCGATCCGGCAGAGGCGCACAAGTATTCGCCCCGCATCGGCCACAATGTCTATATCGGCCCCGGCGCCAAGCTTTATGGCCCTATCGTTGTCGGAGACGAATGCGTGATCGGCGCCAATGCCGTCGTCACCAAATCATTTCCCGAGGCCGGGCTGACGCTTGCCGGGGTTCCCGCGCAAGTTATCGCCACGGGCGGCAAGGGCGAGCGGGTGATCCGGGGCGCGGTATAGCAGTTTACTGGCGCAACTGGCCGCGCAAGTGGGTGTAAAGACGGCGCAGCAGCGACAGATCAACGATGCCGGTCAATACTCCGCCGCCCAGCGCGCAAGCCAGCAGCGCCAGCTTGATCGCCGCCATCTCCAGCGACGGCGCGCGGCTGCCGAATACGAATGACAGCACAACCCCGGCGACAACCACGGCCATGCAATAGGCCAGCTTGCCCTTTTCCAGCGGGATGGGGTGGAAACGCTGGCTCATCGTCAGGAAACCGCCGGTCAGCAGCATATAGGCGGCAAATGTCGCCGCCGATGATCCCAGCGCGCCGAAGTGCGGGATCAGCAGCAGGTTGAGGCCCAGATTGGCCCCCGCTGCGATCCATGCGGCATAGCTCATCAGGTTGGTGCGCTTTTCCAGCACGATGCCGAACACGGTGATCAGCGTCGTGCCATCCAGCACTACCGCCGCCGCCGAAATCGCCAGAATCGGCGCGGCGGCCCAGTATTCGCGCGGGGTCAGCGCATGGAGAAGTTCCTGGCTGAACAGGCCGAGCGCAAAGCCCAGCAGCGCCAGCAGCAGGAACCATGCAGACAGGATGCGGGCATAATTGCGCCGGTAATCAGGATCTTCGGCGTGCATCCGGAAGGCAAACGGACTCCACGCCCGGCCAAAGGCAAAGGTCGCGAACGAGACGACATAGGCGAACTTCATGCCGATGCTGAGCAGGCCGACCTGATCCATGCTGCCCTGCCGCGCCAGCAGCCAGCGGTCGATCGAACCGAAGATCCAGTAAGCCGCCCCGGCAAAGACATAGGGATAGCCAAAGCGGAACAGCTTGCCCGCCCATTCGCGGTCATACGACGGGGTGATGTCGCCCTTGATCATCAGCAGCGACAGCGGCGCTGACAGCAGCACGCCCGCCAGAGTACCCAGCATGATGCCCGCGATGCCCATCTTGAGCGTGGCCAGCAGGTACAGCCCGATCAGCACACCGACCAGCCCCCTCACCAGCGCGATGATGAAGAACTTCAACGGCGAGAATTGCAGCCGGATCACGTCCTGCGAATACTGCGTGATCTGGTCAGGCAGGATCGCCGCCAGCGCGATCATCGCCAGCCCTTGCCCAACACCGTATTGCTGCTCCAGCACCTGCGAGTTGGTCATCGCCAGCAGCAGCGCCGCACCCAGCACGATCACTCCGCTGACCAGCAGTTGCACCAAGCCGGTGGTGACCAGCACCGCCCGGTTCGAGGCGGTTCTGCCGCCTTCGAAATAGAAACGCTGGACCGACGAATTGATGCCCAGGTTCAGCACCATGCCCAGCAGCGAGGCCGATGTCGTCAACAGCGCCATGATCCCGAAATCGGAGACTGACAGCACGCTGGCGTAAAGCGGCAGGACGAGGAACTGCGCACCGCGAAACAGCAGCTCGGCGCTGCCGTAGATGATCACGTCCATTCCCAGCCGTTTTAGCATCAGGCGTTCACCCGGCGGAAATCGGCAGCGATCACTGGACGTATTCGGCCGGCAGCCGGTTTTCGATCAGCGGATGATCCACCTGCGGCCGCCGCTTGTTGTATTCGCTGAGCAGCGGGTGGAACAGGTTCATGATGTCCACGTCCTTGCCCTCCAGCTTGTCGATCACGGCGCGAAACATGTACCGCGCCGTCTCGTAAGACTGGTACTTTTCGGCAAAGTCGCGGCTGGCCTTGCCAAGCTGGCGGCGGAGCGCAGGATTGGTGACCAGCGCGCGAATGTTGGTGACCAGCATTTCCGGCGGGGACGAGACAATCGGGCATTCGTTGAGGAAGCCAAAGCGCCGGAACACCCGCGTATAAGCCTCGTGGCTTAGGTTGGCGAGCACCGGCAGGCCCGATGCCAGCCCTTCCAGCCCGCTGACCCCATAGCCGATGGCCAGGAACTGCTCGGCCAGCATGTCTGCGCCCTGCATCCGCTGCCTGACCTGATCATTCGGCACGCCTTCCAGCAGCACCAGTTCGACCAGCAGGCCTTCGGCTTTCAGCTTTTCGACAGCGTCGATGACGAATTCGGTGCCCTTGAAGCCCCGGTAACTCGGCGTATGCAGCACGCGGACGACGCCGTTGCGGCCATCATTGTCGTTATGGTCGGTCTTGGCGGTCCAGAGATCGGTGTCGATGACCATCGGCTGGTTGGTGGTCACATCCCAGCGGCCGATGCCGTCGACCATCAGCCCGGTGATCATAACGTCGGCATGGCGCTTCCATATCTCGACCCGCTTGCGCGCACGCTCCTCGTGCCGCGCCCAATCGGGGCGCGAGGCCAGCAGGCCGTACAGGATCGAAGTATCGATGATCCGCGCGTGGATATAGCCATCGGCGCCGAACGGAATGACCACCGTTTTGATACCGGCCAGCTTGTAAAGGTACGGCTCTATCCAGCCGAGCTGCGTATAGCCGAAAACCATGCCGAAACAGGATGTTCCCAGATACTTGGCATGGCGCAGGACATAAAGCTGGGCCAGACAGCCGCCCAACACAAAGCGCAGCTGGCTGGGCAGGAACTTCGGCGCAAAATCGTTGAACACCCGGTCATAGCAGTCCGGCGCGTCGAACGGCTGCACGCCGGTCATGATCGTCATCGTCGGCATCACGCCCTGATCGATCGCCCGCGCCCAATAGGCCATGTTGATCACCGGCGCGCTGCCCCAGATGAACAGCTTGCGCCGCGCCGGCAGGATCGCCGCGAGGATGTAGATCGGCAGGAACAGGATAAGCAGCAGCGAGAACGGCAACTGCTTCCACCAGGGCAACATCATGTCAGATCAATCCCTTGCACCAGTCCCGGACGGGAGCATTCACCCGGCCTTGTAGCCCAGGAAGGCATCCTTGTCGCTCAACGCGCTGCGCAAGGTGCCCCAGAAGTCCTGTTCGAAGCTGAGGCCCAGTTCGCCGCGAATCTTGCTGTTGGCGACATCGAATTCCATGATGTCGCCGATCAGCGGATCGCCATGTTCAACGGCCAGCTTGCCTTCCGGATCAAGGATTTCGAGCATCCCCTTGGCAAGGTCGTTGATCGTCACCCGGATGCCCGAGGCGACGTTAAAGGCCTGCCCGCTGGCGGCGGGATCGGTGGCGGCAGCGACGTTGGCGGCGACCAGATCCTTGACGTAGGTAAAGCTGCGGACCTGTTCGCCGTGGCCGAACACGATGGGGTTCTTGCCCTCGGTAATCCGGCGCAGGAAGATCGAGACAACCCCGCCGAACTCGTTCGATTCCTGACGCGGGCCATAGACGTGGAAATAGCGCAGGATCGTGGTGTCCAGCCCATAGAGATGGCGGAACACGTCGACATAACGCTCACCCGCCAGCTTCGAAACGCCGTAGTACGAAACCGGTGCTAGCGGGTGATCCTCGGTCGTCGGGAAAATCTTCGGCTCACCATAGACAGACCCGGTCGAGGCGTGGACGAACTTGCGCACGCCAGCGTCCATCGCATGACGCAGCAGGTTCAGCGCGCCGCCTGCGTTGACGTCAAGATCGCGCTGCGGATTGTCGAGGCAGATGTTCTTCTTCGACGCGGCGTTGTGAAACACGGTATCCACTCCGGCGAAAATTGCCTTCATGTCCGCGCTGTCATCGCAGACGTCCATCTGCACGAAGCGGAAATTGTTCTTGCCTGCGAACAGCGCGACATTGCTGTCCTTGCCGGCGGAAAGATCGTCCATGCTGATGACATCGGCGCCAATGGCGACCAGTTCTTCGCACAGGTGCGAACCGATGAAGCCTGCGCCGCCGGTGACGATAACCTTGCGCCCGGCCAGCGCGGATAGATTTGCGGACGTGTTTGCGGACATGGGAGACGGCTTCCTTGTCTTCGATAATGTGCATGATCGGGGGGAGTGCTGCGCTCCGTTAGTATGGGGCGGCAGGCCGTGCAACTTTATTGGGCGGTGAAATCGGACTCCGCCTTGGGCTGGCAAAGCGGGGGCCGCCTCGCTAAGGCCCCCTTTCCACAAAATGTTCGCAATCAAGGGAATTGGCGACGATGTGCGGCATTGCAGGGCTGATTGACCGGCGCGGGCCGCAGGCGGATCAGGCGCAGGCGACGCTTGACAGGATGAGCGCCGCGATTGCCCGGCGCGGGCCTGACGGCGCGGGCGAGTGGTGCGATGCCGAGGCCGGGGCATGGTTTGCCCACCGCCGCCTGTCGATCATCGACCTCAGCGCAGCGGGCGCGCAGCCTATCGCCAGCGACGATGGCCGCGTGATCCTGACCTACAACGGCGAGCTTTATAACACGCAGGAACTGCGCGATGCGTTGATGTCCGCCGGACGGACGTTTCGCGGGCACAGCGATAGCGAAGTGGTCGCCAACGGGCTGGCCGAATGGGGCGTGGAAGCCCTGCTGCCGCGCCTGATCGGCATGTTCGCGTTTTCCGCGTGGTGGCGCGATTCGCGCGAGCTGGTACTGGTGCGCGACCGGCTGGGCAAGAAGCCGCTCTACTGGGCGCAGACGCCGGGCGGACTGGCCTTTGCCAGCGAATTGCAGGCGATCACCGCGCATCCCGCCATCGACCGCACGATAGACCGCAAGGCCGCCGCTTCGTACCTACGCACCGGCCACGTCCCGGAACCGCTGAGCATATATGCCGGGGTGCATAAGCTGCCAGCGGGCACGATGCTGCGGCTGCGCGCAGGTCAGGTCGAGCCGGAGCAAAGCGCGTGGTGGCGGTTGGCAGAAGTGATCCGCAATGGCCTTGCCGATCCGCTGCCAGGCGGGCCGGATGCGGCGCTGGCCGAAACCGCGCGCCTGCTGGACGATGCCGTCGCCCGGCGCATGGTGTCAGACGTGCCGTTCGGCGCGTTCCTTTCGGGCGGGATCGACAGTTCGCTGGTCGTCGCCCGGATGCAGGCGCTGTCCAGCCAGCCTGTCTCCAGCTTTGCCGTGGGCTACCGCGAAGCCGCCTATGACGAATCGCGAGAGGCAGAGGCGGTCGCCCGGCATCTGGGCACCGATCACCACAGTTTCATCCTGTCACCCCACGAAGTGATGGATACCGTCCACCTGATGCCGCAGATCTATGGCGAGCCGTTCGCCGATCCCTCGGCCGTGCCCAGCACGATCCTTGCCCGACGCGCGCGCGAACACGTGACTATGGTGCTGACCGGCGACGGCGGCGACGAAGTGTTCGCCGGGTACAATCGCTATGCCGCCGCGCGCGGGTTGCTGGCGCGGCTGGACACTCTGCCCGCGCCGCTGCGCCGGGCAATGGCGGCGGCGATGGCCGGGCCAAGCCCCGGTGCGTGGGACCGGGTGTTTGCCCTGCTGCCCGCTTCGATGCGCCCACGCAGCGCCGGGGAAAAGCTGCACAAGCTGGCCGCCTTGCTGCCGCTGGAGCCGGATCAACGCTATCGCCAGGTGACCAGCCAGTGGCCCGACGTTTCCGCCATCCGCATCGACGAGGAAGGCCCGGACGAGGCCTCTGTGCGAGAGGCGGCGGCGCTGCTTGACGATCCGGTGGCGCGCCTGCGCACGCTCGACCTGCTGACTTACCTGCCGGGCGACATCCTGACCAAGGTGGACCGCGCGACGATGGCCGTGGGGCTGGAAGCGCGCGCGCCGCTGCTCGATCACCGGCTGGTGGAACTCAGCTACCGCCTGCCCACAGACACGCTGATGCGTGGCGGCCGCCCCAAGGTGATCCTGCGCGAACTGCTGGAACGCGACGTGCCGCGCGAATTGTTCGAACGGCCCAAGAGCGGCTTCGGCATTCCCATCGGCGACTGGCTGCGCGGGCCGATGCGTGACTGGGCGGAAGACCTGCTTTCCCCGGCGGCGCTGGATGAGCTGGGGCTGGTGCATGTCCCGGCAGTGCGGGCAAGCTGGCAGGCACACCTGAGCGGGCGGGCGAACAACCAGTATGGCTTGTGGACCGTGCTGATGCTGCAAGCGTGGCGGCGGAGCTGCGGTTGAGGTAGATGACTCCCCCTCCTCTGAATAGGAGGGGGGAAGAATAGCATTGCTCAGCCCGCGTCAGTCCCCGCAGCCAGGCTCAGCAGCGGCTCGGCTTCCGGCGTGCGGTGGGCGAACTTTCCGTCCACTTGCGCGCCCTGTTCGATGGTCAGCGCATCATAAAACACGTCGCCTTCGATCCGCGCGGTCTTGAGGATGACCAGTTCGCCAGCCGTGATCGATCCGATAACCCGGCCTGCCATCCGAGCCTTTTCCGCCACGACCGCGCCGGTTATCTCGCTGGTTTCGCCCTGCACCAGGCTGGCGCAAGTGAGGTCGCCCGCCACCTTGCCATCGATATGCAGATCGGCCCGTGCCGAGATATTGCCCTTGATGGCAATGTCTGAGCCGAGCACCGAGAACGTCGAACCCTTCACAGTATTACTTTCGGCTGGCCAGAGGCTGGTTGCGGATTTCTTCGAGAACATGGGGAGCAGCCTCCAGGAATGGGCGCGGGTTGACCGGCTGGTCGTTTATCCGCACTTCGAAATGCAGGTGCGGACCGGTCGACCGACCGGAACTGCCGATTGCGCCGATCTGTTCGCCTGCAGTCACTTCGCGGCCCAGCACGGTGCGAAACGCCGACATGTGGGCATAGCGCGTGACGAGGCCGTTGCCGTGATCTACTTCAACACAGTTGCCATAGCCAGACCGCTGGCCAACGAAGCTGACGCGGCCGCGCGCGGCGGCATAGATCGGCGCGCCAATCGGCCCCTTGAAGTCCAGCCCGGCGTGGAATGCGCCCGCCCCGGTGAAGGGATCGGCGCGGTAGCCAAAGCCTGAGGATATGTAATCCATGCTGGCAGGCAGCACGTTGGGGATGCCCTGAAGGCCGCTGACCAGCGCATTCATCCGCGCGAGGCTGGCGCCAAGCCGCTGGAAACGCGGGTCGAGCGAGCCATCGGCGCTGGTCGCCAGCGCCATGAACGGGCCGCCCATCGCGCTGCGATCTTCGGTAACGCCGCTCATCGCCAAGGGATTCAGCCCCAGTTTGCGAATCGCCATTTCAGCCTGTTGCGCGCGGCGATCGGCATAGCGGGTCAACCGTTCTACGAACGCCAGCTGCCGCGCCTCAAGCCGGGCGAGCGGTGCGGCTTCGGGCACGGCCATGCCAACTTTCTGCACCGTGCGCGCAGCTTCCTGGCTGCTGTCGGACACCGTTTCACCCGATGCCGCATCGCTAGGCAAGGCGCCAAGATGCGCGCTGACCATCTTTTCAATGAAGTCCTGACGGCGCGCGAGATCGGCGGCGGCAGCGCCCACGTCCTTGCGATAGGCGGAATCGCGGGTTTCCGCGTTGGTCACTTTGGCTTCGCGTTCGAGGAGGGCCATGCGATCATGCGTGGCCATCAGCGAGCCGACGGTCATCACCGCCATCGTTACCAGCCACGCCAGCACCAGCGCACACAGCGCGGCGGCAGCGCAAATCTGCACCCGCGAGCTGAGCTTGATGAAACGGACCTGACCCTGCGACCGCATGAAAAACTCGCGATCAGGGAACCATGTCCGCAGGCGCTGGGACAGCGCCCGGCTAGCGATTTGTTGCAATGCGACCACACCCGGTTGGTATTATTACCCGAGCGCGCCGCTAGCAGGTGCACATTGGCTTGGCGAATCGAGTCGCATGGAGTCACGGCAGGGCGAAAGAGTCGCGCGGTGAGCTGATCGTTCACCTATAAAGCTGACATTCAGTCGCAGCGGTGATAGGTCCGCGCGGCTATGACCAACAATGCACAAAACCTCGCCGCGCAGGCCGAAACGCCTACGCAACTGGTCGAACGACTCGCCATCGCGGGCCGCGCTGCGCAGCGCGTGCTGGCGCGGGTGGACGATGCGGCCAAGGCCTCGGCCTTGCACGCGGCGGCGTCTGCACTGCGCGCGGCAGAGGCCGAAATCCTCGCCGCCAATGCACTGGACGTTGCCGCTGGCGAAGCAAACGGGCTGACCGGCGCGATGCTTGACCGGCTGCGGCTCGATCCCGCGCGCGTGGCGGCAATGGCCGGTGCGGTGGATCAGGTCGCCACGCTGCCCGATCCCGTCGGCCAGGTGATCGACCGGGCAGAGCGGCCTAATGGCCTGAACCTCAGTCGGGTGCGCGTGCCCATCGGACTGATCGGGATCATCTATGAAAGCCGCCCCAACGTGACCGCCGATGCCGCCGCTCTGTGCCTGCGATCCGGCAACGCGGTGCTGCTGCGCGGTGGCAGCGAGGCGGTGCGGTCCAATCACGCCATCCATGCGGCGCTCGTCAGCGGGCTTGAGGCCGCCGGGATTCCTGCAGCGGCGATCCAGTTGATGCCGACGCAAGACCGTGCCGCAGTGGGCGCGATGCTGACAGCGGCGGGCCTGATCGACATGATCGTACCGCGCGGCGGCAAGAGCCTGGTCGCGCGCGTTCAGGCCGATGCCCGCGTGCCGGTGCTCGCCCATCTTGACGGCATCTGCCACACCTTCATCCACGCCGCCGCCGATCCGGCGATGGCGAAGGGAATCGCTCTCAACGCCAAGATGCGCCGCACAGGCATTTGCGGGGCGATGGAAACGCTGCTGCTTGACGCGCTTTATCCCGCATCTGGCGAAGTGGTCGCGGCGCTGCTCGATGCCGGGTGCGAACTGCGCGGCGATGCCCGCGCCCGCGCGCTTGATCCCCGCATTCTGCCCGCCAGCGCCAATGACTGGGACAGCGAGTATCTCGACGCCGTGCTGTCGGTTGCCGTCGTCGACGGCCTGGACGCGGCGCTGGAACATATCGCCCGCCATTCATCCAGCCACACCGACGCCGTGGTTACCGCCGACGCCGAAGTGGCCGAGCGGTTTCTGGCTGAGGTCGATTCGGCCATCGTCATGGTCAACGCCTCCAGCCAGTTTGCCGATGGCGGCGAGTTCGGCCTTGGCGCAGAGATCGGCATCGCCACCGGGCGGCTCCACGCGCGCGGCCCGGTCGCTCTGGAAGGGCTGACGACCTATAAGTGGCAAGTGCGCGGCAGCGGGCAGGTCCGGCCCTGATCGGCGCTACCCGCCTGCCCCGCAAGCAACGCGGCGGCGCGCTGACCGGGCTGTTGGGCGGCAGTTTCAACCCCGCGCACGGCGGCCACCGCCGCATCACCCGCTTTGCCATCGATGCGCTGGGACTGGACGAGGCGTGGTGGCTGGTCTCGCCGGGCAATCCGCTTAAGCCTTCAGCGGGCATGGCACCGTTGTCCGCCCGCTTGGCTTCCGCACGCAATCAGGCCCGCCGCGCGCCGATCCGGGTGAGCGCGCTTGAGCGCGAACTGGGCACACGGTTCACCGCCGATAGCCTGCGCGCAATCCTGCGGCGCTGGCCCAAACGGCGGTTCGTGTGGCTGATGGGCGCCGATAATCTGGCCCAGTTTCACCGCTGGCGGCAGTGGCGCGCAATTGCCCGCATGGTGCCGATTGCTGTTATCGCCCGTCCGGGCTATGATGCTGCGGCTATCGCGAGCCCCGCGATGGTCTGGCTCGGCCGTTACCGGCGGTCCGCAGCCCGATTCCGCAACGCCGCAGACTGGAGCGCGCCACGACTGGTGATACTGCGATTCGATCCCGACAAGCGTTCGGCAACCGCATTGCGCGGTACCGATCCGCATTGGGCCAGCCGCATTACCACGCGCGCACAACGAGATGGCGTGACCCGTCGCCGCATTTTTGCCGACACTTGATCCTTCCCCCTCACGTTCGGACACAGGAGCCGATTTTTTCTTCATGAACCAAGCACAATCACAACCCGACATGGCCGCATCGGCAGTGGGAGCAGCGCTTGCCGCGCAAGCAGAGCCAGGCTCGCTCCACGCGCTCGTGCTCCAGTCGCTCGACGACGATCAGGCGCAAGAGGTGATGTCGATCCCGCTTGAGGGCAAGACCGCGATCGCCGATCACATGGTCATCGCATCAGGCCGGTCCACCCGGCAAGTCACCGCGATGGCGCAAAAGCTGGCCGAGCGGATCAAGCACGGCGGCTTTGGCCATTGCCGGATCGAGGGCCTGCCAGCAGCTGACTGGGTGCTGGTCGATGCGGGCGATATCATCGTCCACTTGTTCCGCCCCGAAGTGCGCAGCTTCTACAACCTTGAGCGCATGTGGGCGTTCGGCGATTCGCCAAGCGATCACGGCTGATTTTCGCTCATGCGCCTGCACGTCATCGCGCGGGGGAAAATCGGGCGTTCGGCTGAGGGCGAGATGGTCGATCGCTATGCGAAACGCCTCGCCTGGCCGTTCAAGCTGACCGAACTGCCCGACACCGGCGGCACGATCCCCGCGCCCGCACTAACTCCATCGCGTGAGGTGCTGCTTGATGAACGTGGCCGCCAGCTGTCGTCCGAAGAATTCGCTGCCCTGCTTGGCCGCTGGCGTGATGAGGGCGTGCGCGAGACGCGGTTCCTGATCGGCGCGGCGGACGGACACGGCGATGCTGCGCGCGAGCGTGCCGACCTGCTGATCGCCTTTGGCGCGATGACCTGGCCGCACATGCTGGCCCGCGCCATGCTGGTCGAACAATTGTGGCGCGCGACCAGCATTCTGGCTGGCCACCCCTATCATCGTTCAGGATAAGCAGCGGCGATGAGGGCTTGGGGGAACTTGCGCATCATCCTGACCGTGGCGGCGTTTGCCTGCGCGGCCGGTGCAGTCGTTGGCGTATCGGCGCAAGTACCGGCAGGAATGAACGACCTGGCCGAAGCGCGGGCCGCGCTCGTGCAGGCCCGGCGCGAAGGCGAGGCTGCCCGTGCCCGCGCCGAACAACTTGAACGCGATGCCGCCGCCGCCGGTCAGGCAGCTGATCGCACCGCACGCGAAGCCGCCGCCGCCGCCGCGCGCATCCAGCAGGCCGAGGCTCAGATCGCCGCGCGGGGTGCCGATATCCGCCTGATCGACCACCAACGCACTGCCTTGCGCGCCCGACTGGCACAGCGCCAGCTGCCGGTGATGCGCCTGACTGCCGCATTGCAACGATTGTCGCGCCGTCCGCTGATTGTGTCGCTGCTGCGTCCCGGTTCGCTGGCCGACGCGGTCCACTTGCGCGCCATGCTGGAAACCATGCTGCCCGAAGTGCAGCGCCGTACCGCTGCATTGCGCGTAGAGATCCAGCGCGGCAAGGCGCTGCGCCAGCAGGCCTTGGCGGCGGTTGATGCATTGAGGCGTGAACAGGCAGAGCTTGGCCGGCGGCGGCAGGAACTGGCGGGCATGGAAACGCAGCAGCGCCTTGCCCTGCGCACCGCCAGCGGCACCGCCGACCGCGAGGCGGAACGCGCGCTGTCGCTGGCAGAGCAGGCCCGCGATCTTGATGCTCTAACCGACGACCTTGGCAAAGCGGGAGCCATGCGCGACCGGCTCGCCCGTCTACCTGGCCCGGTCATGCGGCCCGCACAGCCCGGCGAGGCGCGGGTCAATAGCGCCGATTTTGCCGCTGCCATCCCTGCCGTCAGTGCGCCGCCGCGTTTTCTGCTGCCAGTACAGGGCCGGTTGATAGCGGGCTTTGGTGCTGCGCAAAACGGCGGACCGGCATCGCGCGGGGTTTCACTCGCCGCCTCTCCCGGCGCGCAGGCGATAGCGCCCGCCGCTGGGCGCGTGGCCTTTGCCGGTCCCTATCGCGGCTATGGCATGATCGTGATCATTGACCACGGCGGCGGCTGGACCAGTCTGGTAACAGGGCTGGGCCAGGCCGATGCGCGGGTCGGCGATCAACTCGTCGCCGGATCGCCGCTCGGAACCGCCGGGCCGGGGCGTCCGGTGGTGACACTGGAACTGCGCCGCGACGGGGTGCCGGTTAACCCCCTCGATTTTGCCAAACTGGGATAGAGCATCGTGCGTAATATCTGAACCACCCGTCATCCCGGCGGAGGCCGGGACCCAGCCGTTCTGAATATTTGCCCGCGAAGCGTCGCTGCTTCTTAGTTGGGCTGGGTCCCGGCCTCCGCCGGGATGACGATTCAGATTAAAGGCACCTTGCTCTGAATGACTGACCGGCTGACGCCGGTAGGATCATGCGGAGGGGCTGAAGCCAT
>JBDTUQ010000002.1:0-122646 GCA_040007615.1 Novosphingobium sp. | reverse complement strand
AGTGAATCACACTCCAGGCGCTGTGGGAATCCGCTTATTGGGTCCGGACCCTAAAACGTAGTTGAATGGGCGGTGGCAGCGAGATTTCGGCGGCAGGTACGCCCCCCCAAAAAAATTCCGGTTACGGGCATTACGGTGACAGTGCGCTTAACTCAATTGCGTCATTTTCGACAGCCCGTCACTCAACCTCCAAACTTCATCCGCTCAAGCTCATCCCAATCGAAGGGCCGCGCCGGTCCACTATCTAGCCCCTCATGCAACAAATCGCGCAGCGCCTGTTCCATGAACTCGGGCGGGGCATCGATGGGCAATCCCTCGCCGGTAACCGGATTGAACGCGCCGTAGGGTGAATGGATCACACCGTTTTCGTCTTGCTGGCATCCGGCTATGATGGTGAGTTTGCGCTTTGGCATCCTGTCAAATCCTCAATTGCCGCACGCTGTCTTGCCGGGGGTGCAGCAGACGCATCACTTCGATTCCGCCGTCATGCGGGACATAGTAGATCACATGATCGCGTGCGCGGATTCGGCGATAACCTCGGCGAATGCTGGAACAGTCTTCGCCAAGCATCGGATAGTCGAGAAGCCTTAGCATCACTGTATCCAGATCAGTGACATAGGCATCAGCCGCACCGATCCCGTGCTTTGCTGCGGTGTAATCCCAAATGCTGATGATATCTGCCCTTGCGGCGGGGGCAATGCTCAGTCGGCGGGTCACAGTTGGTGTCGGCGCTCGCTCAGGAATGCTTCAAGGTCCCAGGGCTCGGTCGGGCCGCTGTTTTCTGATTCAATCAGCGCTTGCCGGATCGCTTCAAGCTCGGTCTGATTGACAATATACTGCCGCATGGCTTCCCGCACCACCTCGCTGGTCGAGCCGAATTCGCCGCTTTCCACCTTGCGGCGGGCGAATTCGATGAAGGGCGCGCCTAGGGCGATGGAGGTGTTTTTGCTGGCCATGCGTCACCTTACCAAATATTGGTAACGCCCGCAATCACCGCATCAAATCACCGCCACCGCAGCCGATCCGGCGTCAGTTCTGCCACGCTCTTCACGCCCATCAGCTTCATGCCGCGTTCGATTTCGTCTTTGAGCAGGCCCAGCGCGCGTTCGACGCCTGCCTGTCCTGCTGCGGCGAGGGCGTAGAGGTATAGGCGGCCGCCCGATGCGCAGTCGGCCCCGGCGGCCAGTGCCTTCATCACATGGGTGCCGCGCCGCACGCCGCCGTCGCAGATGATTTCGATCTGGCCGCCGACCGCATCGCGGATTTCGCGCAGCTGATCGAACGGGGCGCGGCTGCCGTCGAGTTGGCGGCCGCCGTGGTTGGACACCATGATCGCATCCGCGCCTATTTCCACCGCGCGGCGGGCATCGGCCACGCTCATCACGCCTTTCAGGCAGAACTGGCCGCCCCATTCGTTGCGGATCTGCTCGGCGGTTTCCCAAGTCATCGTCGGGTCAAGCATCGTGTTGAAATAGTCTGCCACAGAAACCGAATCCTTGGTTCCAACGTCAACATGCGTGTCCAGATTGGGCAGGGCGAACTTCTCACGGAACACGTAATCCAAGGCCCATTTCGGCTTGGTCGCATAGCCCAGCAGCGATGCGGCGGTGAACTTTGGCGGCGAGCTGAACCCGCTGCGGGCGCAGCGTTCGCGCTTGCCCGATACGATGGTGTCGACGGTCAAGGCGATGGCATCGAATTTAGCGGCCTGACAGCGCTGGATCATGCTGTGGTTAAGGCCCTTGTCCTTGTGGACATAAAGCTGGAACATTTTGGGCGTTGAGATCAGCGCGCCGATTTCCTCGATGCTGACGGTCGCCAGACTGGAGATGCCGCACCACAGGCCGAACTTTTCCGCCGCCCGCACCACCGCCCGCTCACCCTGCCAGTGAAAAACACGCTGCAATGCGGTGGGTGACAGGATCAGCGGCAGCGCACTTTTGCGGCCCATAATCGTAACCGAGGTATCGATTTCCGCCACCCCGGCCAGCACGTCGGGCACCAGATCAACATCGGCAAAGGCGGCAGTGTTGCGTGCCTTGGTCAGTTCATCGTCCGCCCCGCCGTCGATATAATCGAACACAGGCCAAGGGAGACGCGATTTGGCCAAGCGGCGGAAATCGTCGATGTTATAGCAGTCGGTAAGTCGCATGTTTTCCTGCTAACGCCTGTTGGCACGCAAGAACAGTGTTAACGACCAGTGCGCTTGCGGTTTCGTGAGGGTGCAGGAGAAGCAGGTTGGCGCGCAGTCGTCGCGGGCGTTTTGGTCCCGTCCTGCGCACCTTGTCGTTGCGTCTGGATCTGCGTAAAAATCGCCGTGGTGGCCGAGCGGGCGGGCCAAGCGCAGCCGCGCTGTTGCCCGATGCCCTTCAGGAATGATCGCCGCGCGGTGCCCGCCAAAATCGCGGCCTGCAACTTGCGATCCTGGCCATTTGCGCCGGAAACCTCACGTATGATGCCGCGAAACGGGATGAACGAGCCGACGACCGATTGCGCTACCCGGCCTGCCTGCAGCTTGTTGCTTTTGGCTTCGGCTACATCGATATCGTCGCCCAGAACGCCATCAAGTTCGGTTATGGCGGCGACGATCTGCGGGCAGCGGGTCATGCGGTAAAGCGTGTATGGATCCACTTGCGCGTCGAGCAGAACCTGCGGAATGGCGGTCTTGCGGAGATTAAGGTCGCTGGCGGGCGTGGCGGCAACATCAACCGCGCTGGCGTCCTTCTCCCCCACCGGCTTTTCGGCGGGCTTGGGATCAGAAGCCGCAGCTTGACCCGGCTGGGCCGTAAGCAACAGGATGGCAAAGGCCGTACCGCCAAAAGCGCGCATATCTAGGTTACCTTTCTGAAGTGCCCCCGGCGCAAAATCAGCGCCGCAAGTCGGTAAACGTATCGCAGGCGTCTTCGTTCCCGCTCTCCAGCCCCTTGCGCAGCCACTGCATCCGCTGCGCGCTGCTGCCGTGGGTGAAAGAGGCCTCTTGCGGGGAACGGCCGGCGGACTTCATCAGCGTGTCGTCGCCGATCTGGTGCGCAGCGTTAAGGCCGCTTTCCATGTCGCCCGGGTCAAGCCGGTCCTTGTTTTTCGCCGCCCAGACCCCGGCATAGCAATCCGCCTGCAATTCAAGGCGCACCGAAAGCTGGTTCGCGCTACCGGGATTGCGCTGCTGCATGGTGCGGACCTGATCGGATATGCCGGTCAGGTTCTGGACGTGGTGGCCGTATTCGTGGGCAATCACATAATCACGGGCGAACTGGCCGGTTGCGCCCAATTCCTGGTCCATCTGGCGGTAGAAATCGGTGTCGAGGTAGATGCCGTTGTCGGTGGGGCAATAGAACGGCCCCATCGCGCTTTGCGCCGCGCCGCAGCCGGAACTGCCGGACTGCGCGTAGAACACCAGCTTGGGGCGCGAGAATTGCGCGTTGGCGGCAGAGAATATCCCGGCCCAGGTCTTGTTGAGCGATGACAATGCGTTACAGCTTTCTCGGCTTTCCGCGTTGACCGCACAGCTTTCTGCTGCCGATCCGCCGCTTTGCGCCGGAGCCTGGCCGGGCAGTTCCATCGTGCCCCCGCCGCCGCCTTGCATCCCCGACAGCAGCTGGGTGGGATCAACCTTGAATACCAGCGCGGCGACGATCACGATCAGCAGGGTGCCGCAGCCTAACTTGCCGCCGCCGATGGGCAGGGGAAAGCCTCTGCCGCCACCGCCACTGCCGCGCTGGTCTTCGACATCGATGGAATTGGGATCGAATTCGTCGAGCCGCATGAACTGTCTCCGTTTGGCGGGGTTTGGGCCGCGCCTTCTGCAAGTTGTCAACAGAACGCTGACAAGCTGCGTATGTGCCGAATCGCGGCCTGCTCCGCCTCGTTACGCACTTTGCGCGGCAGGGGGCTGGTCTGCAAGGCATGCAAAGCGTCACCATGCTGCAACAAACCGGGAAATTCGCAATGGTTGGCTTGCGGCACAGGCCGTTCGTCCTGCATACCCGCACGATGAACCGACACTGGGGCACGATGAACCGTTGGTGGCGCGCGCTGCTCTGCGCCGCGCTGGCCGCGCTGTCTCCCCCACTGAACGCCGCTCCGCGCGACAAGGCGCTGGAAAGCCAGCTCATGGCGCATATCACCACGCTGGCGAGCGACGATTTCGACGGGCGCGAGCCGGGCACCGATGGCGAGGCCAAGACGCTGCGCTATCTGGGCAAGCAGTGGTTCGATCTGGGGCTGATTTCGGGAACCAACGATCCAGGCCATGCGTGGTTCGTGCCGGTGACGCTGGTGGCGCGCGAACCTGCGGGGTCGGTGGTGCAATTCAGCCGCAAGGGCAGGCGGCTCTACGTTGGCCAGAACGAAGCCCTGATGCTGACTTCGGGCAAACGCGCGTTGGTGGAAAACGCGCCGCTGCTGTTCGTCGGCAACGGAGCCGCCGAGGCCGTGCGCAATGAACTGGCGGGAAGAGTCGCCGTGCTGCTGGCCGGGCCGCATGATGACGGTACGCGCCAGAACGCTTTGCTTAAGGCCGGGGCCAGCGCCGTGCTGACCGTACTGGACGGCGACCGCAACATTGCCGAAGTCGCCGCGCGCCGCCGCCGTTCGGGCTATGCGTTGGCGAGTGATAGTCTTGGCGGTGATCTGGAGGGCTTCATCAGCGCGGAGGCTTTCACACGGCTGTTTCCGGGCAATGCGCAGACCTTTGCCGCGATGAAGCGCGATGCCGATACGCCCGGCTTTGCCCCGCGCCTGCTGGACGTGAACGCGACGCTCGAAGCGACCACGCGCGAGACGACTATTCACACGCACAACCTGATCGGACGTCTGGAAGGGCGCAATCCGTCAGCTGGAGCGGTGTTGTTCATGGCGCACTGGGACCATTTCGGGCGCTGTGCCGAGCCGCCGGCCGAGCATCTGATCTGCAATGGTGCGATCGACAATGCCAGCGGCCTGGCCTCGCTCACCGAAGTTGCGCGCCGCCTGTCGCGTGTGCCGCAGATGGAGCGCGACATTTATTTTGTGGCGACCACCAGCGAGGAACTGGGCCTACTGGGCGCTCAGGCATTTGCCGAAGATCCGCCGATCCCGCTCAAGCAGATTGTCGCTGCGTTCAATATTGACAGCAATGCGATTGCTCCCGCCGGAACGCCGCTGACGATTGTCGGGCAGGGGATGACCCCGCTTGATGCGCAGATCGCGGCCGTTGCCAAGGCGCAGAAGCGCAAGCTGATCGATGGCGCGGCGGCCACCGCTTATGTCCGGCGGCAGGATGGCTGGGCGCTTTTGCAGCACGATGTACCTGCGGTCATGGTGACCAGCGCCTATGGCGACATCGCACGGATGGAGCGGTTTTTCGAGACGGACTATCACCGGCCGAGTGACGTGGCTAAGCCCAGCATCGAACTGGGCGGCGCGGCGGAGGACGTGGCGTTTCTGGTGGCGCTAGGGCGGTGGTTTGCTGATCCCAAACGGGTGCCGTTTCGAGCGCGGTAGGCTGGACGATCAGGTTGAGGCGAGGAATGCTTCCATTGCCCCATTGAACGCTTCTGGCGCACCCCAGGTCACGAAATGGCTGGCACCGGGGATGGGGCACATGGTCAGGTTCGGAATGATCGCATCAAGCCCGTCAAGGTTGCACGGCAGCAGCGCGCGGTCGTCCATTCCCCAGATGACCAGTGTGGGGATGGCCAGCGGCGGCAGGGCGGGAGTTTGCCTGTCAGCGGGCAGGTCGAACGGAGCGTCTATCGGCGGCACGACCACCGGGCTGGCGCGATACCAGTTGAGCATGGCGAAGGCGGCGTCACGGTCCTGCCAGTCTGCCAGTTGTTCATCGACGACACCGGGATCGGCGGCCATTGCCAGCAGGCGCGATTTGTCGGCATCGGGCAGAGCGCCCAAATCAGGCCCGCCGAACGCCTTGATCAGCACCGCACCCAGTCCATGTTCGCGCACCTGCGCATCGCTGGCGGGATCGCGGAACACGCTCATGTACTGGCTGGCGGCCCGCTGCGCCGGGTCGAGATAGAGCAGGCTCTGGAACAGGGCCGGGTGCGGGGCATTGGCGATGACCGCGCGCGTGACTTTGCCATTGGCTTGCCCCATCAACGCGACGCCCCAGGCAATTGCGCCGCCCCAGTCGTGACCGACGACGGTGAAGTTTTCTATCCCCAGACATGCGGCCAACGCGAAGACATCGCCGATCAGTTTGTCAGGCGTATAGGCGCTGACCTCCTGCGGTTTCGATGATCCGCAATAGCCGCGCTGATCGGGCGCGATGCATCGGTAATGGTCCGAAAAATAGGCGATCTGATGCCGCCAGGTTCGGTGACTTTCAGGGAAGCCGTGCAGGAACATCAGCACCGGCGCATCGCGCGGGCCGACATCGACATAATCAAGCTCAATGCCGGATGGGAGCGTCAGGCGGTCCATCCTACTCCCCCGGTGCCTTGGCTTTGATCGAAACCGAATGCACCCGCTGGCCCGGTATGTCGCCTAATGCGGCGTTGACCATGCGCTGGCGCAGAAGCCGCGATTTGCCGACGAAGGCTGCGCTCACGATTTCTATCGTAAAATGCGATTCGCCGCTGCCGTCGTGCCCGGCATGGCCTGCATGCGAGGCGCTGGCGTTGATCACGGCCAGGTGGGTGGGGGCAAAGGCGCTGGCCAATGCGGTGGAAATTTCGTCTGCCATAAGTCCGGTCATGTCTTCACTTCTAGCGCATGAATTGCCATGTGCCACCCCGTGAAACACGATCGCTATCATGGCCGAGTCAACGGCACCCCGCGCGGCTGCGACCGGCCAGGTTGCCGCGAGGCCGGTGAATTCCGCGCGCCGGGGCCGCGTTCGCCGGGTTTTGATGGGCCGGGCGACTATCGCTGGTTCTGCCTTGATCACGTGCGTGAATTCAACGCCGGGTACGATTGGTTCGAGGGCATGACCTCCGAGGAAATCTGGCGCGCGCAATCGCCGATTCACGGGTGGGAGACGCATACCCGCGCGTTTTCTCCTACGGCTGAGGTTGATCAGGCCCCGCGTTGGGCCGACTTTGCCGATCCGCTGGAGGCGATCAGCGCCCGTGCCAGGGCGCGCAAACCCGCCGCGCGCGCCGATGGCCGCATGATCAGTCCTGAGGAGCGCCGGGCCTTCGATGCGCTCGGCCTTGGCGTGGATGCCGACCGGCGCGAATTGCGGGCGCGTTATTCCGAACTGGTGCGCAAGTATCATCCCGACCGTAACGGCGGGGATCGCGGCTATGAAACCCGGTTGCAGGCCGTGGTCGATGCCTATCAATTACTTCGGCGCGCGGCAATTTTCAGCTGAAGGTCAGGCCTCGCACAGCGCTTTCAATTGATCGGCGCAGGCGCCCCAGCCTGCTTCGAATCCCATAGTCTGGTGCTTTTCACTGGCCTCGGCTGTCCAGTGGCGGGAGGTGGCGGTGTAGCGGGTGCCATCGGCTTCTGACGCAATTTCCCAGATGCCGATCATGAACGGCCCGTGCGGCATCAAGTCGGCGGTTATCGCATCGGTTATGGCAAAACGGCGGCCCTCGTCCCACGCGAGGTAAATGCCGTTTTGCGGATGCTGCTCGCCATCAGGCCCGTGGAACATCATCTCTGCCCGGCCTCCGGGGCGCATTTCCCGTGCGACGAACTCAGCGCGCCAGGGCAGTGGGCACCACCATTCGGTCAGCCGCTCGGCCATCACGTGCCACACCTTTTCGGGCGGCGCGGCGATGAAGCGGGTGACGGAAAGTTCGTGCGGGTCTGTTGTCTGGCTGTCGCTCATAAATGCTCCGGGTCGCCATAGGGCTTGGTGATGAGTTCGAGCAAGTGCCCGTCCGGATCCTCAAAATAGAACCCGCGCCCTTGCCAATGGTAATTGATTTCGCCCGGTTTTTTGCATGCGGGATCAGCCCAGTAAGTCAGCCCGCATTCCCTGATAAGGGCGAAACCGGCGTCAAACTCAGCGTCGCTGACGAGAAACGCATAGTGCTGGCGAACAATCGGTCCGGCATGTTCCATGAAATCGAGCGACACGTCATTGCCAAGTCCACCGATCAGGAAATGGCTGAAAGTCTGCGCGGGGGGAGCGCCCAGAACGGGGCACAGGAAATCGGCCGACCGCTGCTTGTCGCTGCACCAGACAATGGTGTGGTTAAGTTGAGCCATGACGGTCTCCTAGTCGCGGTCGGGAAATATGCCCGGTAAGGGCGGGCGTCATCAACGCATCGCGCCACGGCGGGCAGCGCCAGCAGATGCTTGCGCCATGCTGCGAGCGCCGGAAACTTACCCTGCGGCGAGGCTTTGCGAACCAGTTCGCCGTTTTCCGGGTGGTCCGGATCAACCACGCAGAACGTGAAGGGAGTTGCATTGGCATAAAGCGCGATGAGCGCCTTCCACGTATAGGACGAAAAAGGATGGCCATAGAGGCGCAGGTTGCTCATCCCGCAATCGCTGCTTCGATGCGGGCGACGTCGATCTTCTTCATGTCCATCATCGCCTTGAAGGCGCGCCCGGCTGCCGCACGGTCAGGCCCGGACATCGCATCGGTCAGTACGCGAGGCGTGATCTGCCAGGAAATGCCCCATTTGTCGCGGCACCATCCGCACTGGCTTTCCTGTCCGCCGTCTGAGGTGATGGCATCCCAATAGCGGTCGGTTTCCGCTTGGTCGGCGGTCGGCACCATGAACGAGAACGCCTCACTATGCTTGAATTGCGCGCCGCCGTTAAGGCCAACGCAGGGCAGGCCCAGCACAGTGAATTCCACCATCAGCACGTCGCCCTTGTGGCCATCGGGATAATCGCCCGGTGCGCGGACGACCGATTTTACCACGCTGTCAGGAAACGTCGCGGCATAGAAACGGGCGGCTTCCTCTGCGCCGCCATCGTACCACAGGCAGATCGTTGCTCGGGCCATAGCTCATCCTCCCTTGGCACTGACCAGTGCGAACGCGGCCCCCTGCGGGTCTATGCCGTTGACGATCCAGTCGTCGCCCGGCACCGGCATCGGCCCGTGGAGCACCTTGCCGCCCTGCGCGTTAATAGCGGCCACCGCCGGGCCAAGATCGGGCACGCGAATGTAAAAGTTCCACCCAGATTGCGGCACATGTGGCGGCTTTTGCATCACCGCGCCGATGTCCTGCCCGCCGTGCTCGATGAAGCAATAATCGCCCATCTCGCCCATTGGCATGGAATTGTTGAATTCAAAGCTAAAATGTTTTGAATAGAACGCTTTGGCGCCATCCAGATCGCTGGTGTAAAGCTCGTTCCACGAAACGTGGCCATTGGCGTAGCGGTCATAGGCGTCGCTCTTTTCACCCTCGCGGCCCGCCGGGGCGATGGGGGCCATGATGTAGATCGGCACGCCTTGCGGGTCGGTGACCAAAGCAAAGCTGCCGACGTCGATGGTTGTGGTAGGCATCAGAACCTTGCCGCCATCGGCGGTGATTTCGGCAACGGCGTCCTCGATATTTGCGACATGGAGATAGCCCATCCAGCAGGGCCGCGCGCCGCCTGCAATCATATCGGGCGAGAGCGCCAGCACGCCGCCGTTGGCGCCGCCATCGGCGCGGATGATATGGCGGTAATCAAGGCCATTCTCGCCTGGCCCTTCGCCAACAATCTTCCAGCCGACGACAGCTTCATAAAACGCTGCCGCAGCATCCGCATCGGGGGTCATCAGTTCATACCAGATGAAACCACCTCGGTCTGTCATGCGCCGTACTCCCATAAGATTGCTTCGCGTAATCATGAGCTTGAGTCATGGGCTATGCAATGCGGTTTTTTGCCCGTTCGTGTCCGCGAAATCTTGCATGACAGAGTGGGGGAAAGGAAACATTGCCGTGAAAAATCCGGGCGTTAACCGCTTGTTGTCGTAGATCCGCTAATTCCGCCCCATGCGTCTTTGTGACTTCATCCGGCGTCTTGCTGCGATTCTGCTGCTTGCCTTCATGGCGAGCACGACCGCACATGCCGGCGATGTGCCGCTGGAAATCTGCGTTGCCGCAAAGTCACGGCCCGAATCAGTTACTTGCAATGGCGGACAGACACGGCTGGGTCGGGGTGACTTCCGTTCCGAGCTGCGCTTTGCCCCCGTCCACCCCTCCGCCCAGGACCCGCTGGTCCTGCGCACCGCCAGCGTGTGGGAGACTGTCACACAGATCCGGTACAGCTATGCCGACGGGCGCGACTGGGTGCTCAATGTTCCGGCAAGCAGCGCCACTGGCTTCATTACAATCGGCGCGATCATGGAATATCCGGTGCCATACCGTGAGGCAGCCCTGCGTTCCATCGTCATCGAAACGCGCGATTCGGCCAACTTGCGCGGAGTCGTAGAGGGCGCGCGGCTGATGTCGACCAGCCATGCCAACCGGCTGAAACAGCAGATGACCGCGCTCTATGCCGCGTTCTTCGGCATGGCGCTGGCGCTGATCGTCTATAACATGTCGCTGTGGACGGCTCTGCGCAACCGCTTTCAGCTCTATTATGCCACTATGGTCGGGGCGCTTGCCGCCTATACTCTTTCCGCGTCCGGTGTGCTTGGCCTGATCGTACCGTCGCTGCACAATAACGACCGGCTGCGCCTCAACTACATCCTGCTGACCTTCACGGCGCTGACGGCGATGCGGTTCATCCGCGACTTTTTCGAAGGGTCATCAAGCACACTGCGCATTCGCCAGACCATACGCTGGGCGGGGATCGCGGCGCTGTCGGCCGCGCTGTGCTTTGCCACCTTTGCGCCAGCGATGATTGGCACACTCGATCTGTTCTACACCGCCGCGATGTCTGCCCTGCTGCTGACCGTTGTTCCGGTGCTGATCAATGCACGCAAGCGCCGCAATCCCTATTTCTGGCTTTTCATGCTGGCGTGGAGCGCGCCGATAGCCTCGTCTATCCTGCGCGCGGCACACGGTTTCGGGCTGATCGACTACAGCTTCGTGCTGGATAACTGCAACCTGCTGGCCTTCATGGTAGAGGCATTGCTCAGTTCGCTGATGGTTACGTTGCGCCTTCGCGCGTTGAGCAGCGAACGCGACGAGGCGCGCGAGGGCGAGCAGCTCGCCCGCCGCCTGGCCAATACCGATCCGCTGACCGGCCTGCTGAACCGCCGCGCGTTTCTTGATCTGGCCATCGGACGCCGCGCGCAGCAACGCCTGTTGCTGATCGATGTCGACCACTTCAAAGCAGTCAATGACAAGCTTGGCCATGAGGGCGGCGACAGGGTGCTTTGTGAATTGGCCGACCTTATTCAGCAATGCCGCCCGCCGCGCAGCCTGGCAGTCCGGCTAGGCGGCGAGGAGTTCGCTCTGCTGGTACCGCTGGCCCAGATCGCCAAGTGCACGCCTGACAGCCTGCTGGAGGCCGTGCGCGCCCACCAGATGCCGCAGGGCATGGGGCTGTCGATCAGCATCGGCATCGCCGAAGGCCAGATCGCCACAGAGGACGACTGGAAGCGCCTCTACCGCCTGGCCGACGGTGCCCTCTACCGCGCCAAAGCCGACGGCCGCAACCGCGCCTGCCGCGCCACGGATTTCCGCGTAGTGGCGTGAAGGCGGGGCGTCAGCCCTCTATCGCCGCCACCTGCTGCCATGCCGGGCGAGCGCATACCCTGTCATACCATGCCGCCGTTTTCGGCCGGGACGATGGCTCAATCGGGCTCGACACATAGCTCAGCGTCTTGATCGCCGTGGCAACGGCGATGTCGGCGATAGAGAAGGCCTCACCAACCAGCCAGCCTTCAGCAGGCACCTCTTGCTCCAGCCAGTCAAGCATGGGGGCCAGTGCCTCTTCGCCGGCAACTGCCTGTGCCTCGTCGCCGGGAATACCCATGAACTTTGGCAGGACGAAGCGATTGCGCAGGATCGGCAGGGCGGCGACGGGTATGATGGTGTCGGCATATTCCTCAAACCACACAGCCTTGCCGCGAAGCCGGGGGTCTGCGGGGTAGAGCGCAGGCTCGGGGTATTTTGCGTCAAGGTACGCGGCAATCGCGGTGGAATCGCAAAGCGAGTAGTCGCCGTCGATCATGGCGGGTATCTTGCGGAACGGGCTGGCGGCCACGAACTCGTCTGTAGGATTGCCCGGCCCGCCGGTTCCGGCCTCAACCGTCACGCCCTTTTCGGCGGCGACGAGATAGGCCTTGCGGACGAACGGAGAAAACAAAACGCCAAATATCTTCACGGAACTCTCCACCTTGGCCGATTCGCCATGCAAACTTTATTGCAGCCTCGCGCTGCCGCGTATAGGCGGAGGGCACAATGACCAAGATCACAACCATCCAGCCCGACCCTCGCGCCACGACTATTCTGGACGCGCCAGACAAGACCCTCGATGTGCGCGAACATTTCGGCATCGATATCGACATGCAGTGCCCGGCTTTCTCCGAAGCGGACGAGCGCGTGCCCGATGTGGATGACAGCTATGTCTTCGATCCCGATACCACGTTGGCGATCCTTGCGGGATTTGCCTATAACCGCCGGGTTATGGTGCAGGGCTATCACGGCACGGGCAAGTCGACCCATATCGAACAGGTCGCCGCCCGGCTGAAGTGGCCGTGCATCCGCATCAACCTTGACGCGCATATCAGCCGCATCGACCTGATCGGGCGCGACGCAATCGTACTGCGCGATGGCTTGCAGGTCACAGAATTCCGCGAAGGGCTGCTACCTTGGGCCTTGCAGACGCCGACCGCGCTGGTGTTTGACGAATACGATGCAGGCCGTCCGGACGTGATGTTCGTGATCCAGCGCGTGCTGGAAACCGAAGGCAAGCTTACTTTGCTGGACCAGAACCGGGTGATCCGCCCGAACCCGTGGTTCCGCCTTTTCGCCACCGCCAACACCGTTGGCCTGGGCGATACCAGTGGGCTTTATCATGGCACACAGGCGATCAATCAGGGCCAGATGGACCGCTGGAACATCGTCGTCGGGCTGAACTATCTGCCCGCCGCCGTCGAAAGCGAGATTGTCCTCAAGAAAGCCACCGGGGTTGCCGACGCGGTCGTCGTCCAGATGGTCAAGGTGGCCGAACTGACGCGGCAGGGATTCATGAATGGGGACATCTCCACCGTGATGAGCCCGCGCACCGTCATCACATGGGCGCAGAACACCGCGATCTTCAAAGACCCCGGCTTCGCCTTCCGCCTCTCGTTTTTGAACAAGTGCGACGAGACGGAACGGATGCTCGTGGCTGAATATTACCAGCGCGTGTTCGGCACGGATTTGCCTGAGAGCGTGGTGGGTAAGGGGTAAATGGCTCCTCTCCCCACAAGGGGAGAGGGCAAAAGCGCGTAATCGTCACGGCACCACCAGATACTTCTCACCGGTCGCCTTGGCATTATATGCCAGCGCCGCATCGCGTGTCAGCATCTGCTCCAGCGATACCTGCGCCTTGTAGTGGCTGGCAAAGGTGTTCGTCAGTCCGCTCATCACGCGCTGACTCATAGCGGCAACGCCCGCTGCCCCGACAGAGGCAAGGAACGGCATCAACAACCAGCCGTTGACACCCCAAGTGAAGCCGAATGTGCGCTTCAGTATGGTCGGCCCGGTGTCCAGCATACCGTAGATGTAAACCTGCTTGGGCACATCGCTGCCGTAACGGCTATAGGGCGCGCCATTGCTCGCAACGGCTTCCATCGCGGTCAGCAGTGTCGCCGCCATCTTGCCGCCGCCGATGGCATCAAAGGCCATCATCGCACCCGTCGCGGCAATGGCTTCGACCAGTTGCGCGAAGAAATCCTCATCGGAGGAATTGATCACGTATTCCGCTCCGATCGCCTTCAGGATCGCAACCTGCTCAGCCGAGCGCACTACATTTACCAGCGGAATTCCTTCTTCGGCGCAGAGCTTGACCAGCATTTGCCCCAGATTTGACGCAGCGGCGGTGTGGATCAGGCCGGTGAACCCGTGCTTGCGCATCGTCTGTACAAAACCCAGCGCCGTGAACGGGTTTACGAAAGCGGCCGCTCCCTGTTCGGCGGTCACGCCATCAGGCAGCGGCATGCAGCGGCGCGCATCCGTGATGACGTGGCTGGCGTACATCCCGCCGCTGCTACAGGAAACGCGCTTGCCCATCAGTGACTGGGCATAAACTTCGCTGCCCGCCGCAATGACCGTTCCCGCGCCCTCATTGCCAACGGGCATCGCCTCTCCGACCCGGCCTGAAAACGCGATCATCGCGGCGGCGGGCAGATTGGCAACGACTTTGCCGGGCGAAAATTCCGCATTGGCAAGGTCTGCCGCGCCAAACAGCAGGGCAAGGTCCGACGGGTTGATCGGCGCAGCCTCAATCCGCACCAGTATCTCGAAGCCTTGCGGATCAGGCAATTGCTGATCTTTCAGCGCGACCGTCAAAGTGCCATCGGCGGCAAGCGAGGAGGTGATCTGCTTTGCCGTGACGGTCATGATATTTTCCTCAACCCTCAGGATAGCGGGCCGCCATGAAGTACAGCCCTTGCGGCGGTGCGTTCAAGCCCAATTGCGTGCGATCCCGCGCCGCCAGCACTTCGGCAATCTGCTCCACTGGCCAGCGACCAAGGCCCACCAGCACCAGACAGCCAACCATCGAGCGGACCTGATGATGCAGGAAGCTGCGCGCCTCCGCCTCGATCAGGACATGGCCCCCTTCTCGCCGCACATCCAGCCGGTCCAGCGTCTTGACCGGGCTGGCAGACTGGCAATGGGCTGAGCGGAAGGTGGTGAAATCGTGCAAGCCCACCAGATCCTGCGCCGCCCGCTGCATCGCGTCCGCATCCAGCGGGTGCTTCACATGCCAGGCCCGCCCGGCTTCCAACGTGAGTGGCGCCCGGCGATTGGCGACCCGGTACAGGTAACTGCGCCCCGTGCAGGAAAACCGCGAATGCCAATCATCCGCCACCACTTCGCAAGCCGTCACCGCCACCGGGGCAGGGCGGACCAGCGCATTGATCGCCTCCAGCAAGCGAAACGGCGTGATGGTCCGGGCGATGTCAACATGCGCCCGCATCGCCACCGCATGGACCCCGGCATCGGTACGCCCGGCGGCGTGAACGGTATTGGCCTCACCCGTAACCTGATGAATCGCCGCCTCAAGTGCCGACTGCACTGTCAGCCCGTGCGGCTGGCGTTGCAGGCCCATGAACGCGCCGCCATCGTATTCGAGGGTGAGAGCGAAGCGGGTCATGCGCAAAGCCCTCTCCCACTTGGGGGAGAGGGTTGGGAGAGGGGGAGTCGCGCTGTGGCTCCCATCTCAACTGCGGCTAGTTCGCTTCGCTCCCAAGCCTGCGTATCTCTCCCCTGAAGGGGAGAAAGTTGATGTCCGGTCATCCCTGCCCAGTCCCTGCTAGGCGAGTCCCCACCGCAATCGCCCGCCCGCGCAGCAGCGCCGCCGTTTCCATCGCCGGTCGCCCTGCGCGCTGGACCAGCGTGGGCCGGATTGCGCCCACACCGCAAGCGATAGTCAGCTGATCATCCAGTGTGACCCCAACCTCGTCATTCCCGCGAAGGCGGGAACCCATCTCCGATGGTTCGATCAAGTCAAGGTCATGCGATGGGTCCCCGCCTTCGCGGGAATGACGAAATGTATTGGTATCGACAACCTCAGCCGCCAGCACCCGATACCGTTCCCCGTCCAGTTCAAAAAACGCCCCCGGCACCGGCGCAAAGGCGCGCACCTGCCGCTCCACCGCCTCGGCGCTCGCGGAAAAATCAATCCGCGCCTCGGCCTTGTCGATCTTGCTGGCATACGTCACGCCCTGTTCCTGCTGAACCTGCGCCACATAGCTGGGCAAATTCGCGAGAACCTCCACCATCAGCTGCCCACCGATCTCCGCCAGTTCCGCCGTCAGTTCACCCGCCGTTTTGCCGTCTACCTGTGTGCGAGCAACCGCCAGCACCGGCCCGGTATCCAGCCCGCGCTCCATCTGCATGATGCACACGCCAGTCTCCGCGTCACCCGCCAGAATCGCCCGCTGGATCGGCGCCGCCCCTCGCCAACGTGGCAGCAACGAGGCATGGATATTCACGCAGCCAAGCCGGGGCGCATCCAGCACCGCTTGCGGCAGGATCAAGCCATAAGCCGCCACCACGGCAATATCCGCCCCCAGTGCCGCAAACTCCGCCTGCGCCTCCACACCCTTTAGCGAAACCGGATAGCGCACTGCAATCCCGCGCGTCTCCGCCTCGCGCTGAACAGCCGAGGGGGTCAATTCCTTGCCGCGCCGTCCGCCCGGCCTCGGCGGCTGGGTATAGGCCGCCAACACCTCATGCCCCGCATCCACCAGCGCGATCAGCGCCGGGACGGCAAATTCCGGGGTTCCCATGAAGATCACGCGCATGCTTTGAAAGGCTTTCCGTTTTGTGGCGCTCGTCCTATCTGGGCGGGGATGGCATCGCAAGAGATCGAGACACTGGCCTCCGCATTGGCCCGCCTGCCGGGGCTTGGTCCCCGCTCGGCGCGGCGCGCGGTGCTGTGGCTGGTCAAGCGGCGCGAAACTGCGCTGGTCGGGCTGCTCGATGCCTTGGCTGCGGTGCGCGACACGCTGGTCGAATGCCGAACTTGCGGCAATGTCGATACAGCAGACCCATGCCCGATCTGCACTGACCCGCGCCGCGATTCCCGCTCGCTCTGCGTGGTGGAGGACGTGGCGGACCTGTGGGCGCTTGACCGGGCGCGGCTGTTCGCAGGGCGTTATCACGTGCTGGGCGGACGGCTCTCCGCGCTCGACGGCGTGCGGCCCGAAGACTTGTCCATCGGGCCATTGATTGAGCGTGTGTCCGCTGGCGGCATTGACGAGGTCGTGCTGGCGATGAACGCCACGCTGGAAGGCCAGACCACCGCGCACTACATTGCGGAACGGCTGGAAGGCCTGCCCGTGCGTATCACGCAATTGGCGCACGGACTGCCCGTGGGCGGCGAACTGGATTACCTTGACGAGGGCACTTTGGCGCAAGCATTGCGGGCAAGGCGTCCTGTTATTTAAATCCCCCACCCGCTTGCGGGAGGGGTTAGGGGTGGGGTCACTTGATTGCCGGGCAACCCGCGACTATCTGGCCCCTATGGCTATCCTTGAAATCATCGAAATCCCCGATCCGCGCCTGCGCCAGATCTCCGCACCCGTAACCGTATTCGACGATGGCCTGAAGGCGCTCGTCGCCGACATGTTTGAGACGATGTACGATGCCCCCGGCATCGGCCTTGCCGCCGTGCAGATCGGCCAGCCCTTGCGCCTGCTGGTGATCGACTTGCAGGAACCCGATCCTGACGCCGAAGATGAAGACTGCGGCGACGACGAATGCGGCCACAAGCACCGGGCCGTCATCCGCAATCCGCAAGTCTTCGTGAACCCGGAAGTGCTCGATCCGTCAGAGGAAATCTCGATCTATTCCGAGGGCTGCCTGTCGGTCCCCGAGATCTACGCCGACGTAGAACGCCCCGCCACCATCCGCGCCCGCTGGCAGGATCTTGACGGCAAAACCCACGAAGCCGCCTTTGAAGGCATCATGGCAACTTGCCTCCAACACGAAATGGACCACCTCGAAGGCATCGTCTTTATCGACCACCTGTCGCGCCTGAAGCGGCAGATGGCGATCAAGAAGCTGGAAAAGCTGCGCAAGGCGGCTTGATCGGGCGAAGTCTTATCCGGGCTGGGGAAAATTAGCACGAAGGGCTAGCGTTCTTGATCCGTTCCGGATATCGGAGTGGGATGGACTCGCAAATTGCATTTTTGATTGTCGCGCTGATCGCTTTAGGCGGGGGTGCCGTGCTGGGCTGGTTTTTGGGCTCACGCCCCGCGACGGAACTTCGTGTGCGTTTAGAGACGCGGGATAGCGAAGCGAAATTGGTCGATGAAAAGTTTAAAGATGCGATCCGCGATCTTGCATCGGCATCTGAAAGGGCTAACCTAGCTGACACATTTGCTGCGCAGCTTGTGTCTTCCCAAGATGCGCGCCGTTTAGCAGAGACTCGATTAGCAGGTCTTGAATCTGAGAGCGCCGAACGGGCAAAGGCAACTGAAGCACGATACAAAGAGCGTGAAGAACATTTCGAACGTGAATTGCGTCGTTTGGTTGAAGCCGAGGAAAAACTTCAAACCAAATTCAGCGAAATTGGTGAAAAACTACTCTCTAGTGCGCAGGCAAAATTCCTAGAAAGCGCCAATTCACAGCTCGAAACCCTAAATAAAGAGAGTCTTGCCGAGCTTGAAAAAAAGGTGGCGCCGATGGGTGAGTCACTGGAGCGTTATCGAAAGCGCATAGATCAAATCGAAATTGGCAGAGCTGAGGCCTACAACCAGTTGCAAGGAGTAATAGGCGAGGTTCGGGCAGGTCAGGATAGAGTCGCTGAAGGTGCAAATCGTATCTCAACCTCGCTACGCGGTGCCAGTAAGGCCCGAGGAGATTGGGGCGAAGTTCAATTCACCAATCTCTTGGAAAGCTGCGGACTAGTTGAGCGTACTGATTTCAATTGCCAAGTAAGTCTCAGCAATACAGGCACAATTTTACGCGCTGATGCGATCATAAATATTCCTGGTAATAAAAAAATTGTGGTGGATGTGAAGAATGCATTCAACACTTATACGAGCGCAAATGAAGCAGAAACCGAAGAGCAGCGTCGCGTGCTTCTCCGTGCACATGCGCGGGAAATCCGCGGACATGTCGACGACTTAGCTTCTAAACGTTACCAAGATTTCGTACCCGGTTCGGCTGATTTTATACTCATGTTTATCCCCGGAGAGCACGTTCTCTATACCGCAATAAGTGAAGATAATGGATTGCTCGAGTACGCGCTTAGGAAGCGAGTGGTTTTGACTTCACCGCTAAACTTTATGTCAATTTCTTTAACTATTGCAATGATGTGGCGTCAAGTTGGAGAGCAAGCTGATGCGGAAGAAATTGCTAAACTAGGTAAAGAACTTTATGATCGATTGGGTGTCGTAGCAGGCCATTTATCAAGTTTGCGAAAGAGTCTGCAGTCGACTAACCAACACTTTGATTCTCTGATTGGTTCTTTTGATGGAAATCTCAGGCGAACGGGCGAACGCTTTGAAAAGTTATCAGTCGATACGACAGCTAAAGAATTATCCGAAGCATCTCCACTCAACATCACACCGAGGAGATTGGCTAACTTTTCAGATAGTGATGATCAACCAGAGAATGCCTAGCCGCCCAAACTATCCAGCGCCTCATACGCCAGCACCGCCGCTGCCACCGCAGCGTTGAGGCTGTCGGCGCGGCCTTTCATTGGCATGGTCACGCGCAGATCGCAGGCCATTTCGTATTCTTCTGGCAGACCGCGCGATTCGTTGCCGACCATCAGGAAGCACGGCGCTGCATATGGTGCGGCGCGGTAGGGCTGGGCGTCACGCAGGGATGCGGCCACCAGTTGCCCGCCCGAACCTTCACGCAACCATGCGATAAATTCGTCCCATCGGGCTATCGCCAACCTCTGGGTAAAGATCGCGCCCATGCTCGCCCGCACGGCTTCGACGGAGAACGGATCGGCGCAATCGTCAATCAGGATCAGCCCGCCTGCACCCACAGCATCGCCGGTGCGCAGCATGGTGCCCAGGTTGCCCGGATCGCGCAGGGCCTGCGCCACCAGCCAGATTTTCGCGGAATTGCGGTCGAGCGATGAAAGCCGGGTGTCCAGTTCGGCGAAAACCCCGGCCACCGCCTGCGGATTATCCTTGCCGGTGACTTTGGACAGGATCGCCTCGTCCATTTCCACCACCTCGCCCCCCGCCGCCAGCACATCGGCTTCCAGCGCATCCAGCAGGGGATGCCCCTCACGCCCGCTGGCCATGACCAGCATTTCGGGCAAAGTGCCGCATTCGCGCGCGTCGGTCAGTAGGCGGAGTCCTTCGGCAAGGAACTTGCCTTCGATCTTGCGGTGCTTTTTCTCGCGCAATGAGCGCAGGAACTTGACCGTGGGATTGGAAAATCCGGTTATCGTGCGGCGCATGGCGGGGTGCCTGTCTCTGCGCTCAATCTTCGCCAAACCCGTCCATGACCAGCCCGACGAGCTTCATCAGGATCTGGTCTGCGCCTTCGCCCCGTGTGGTGATTTCGATCTTGTCGCCCTTGGCTGCGCCCAACATCATCAGACCCAGGATCGAGCCACCGTTCGCGTCCGAACCGTCCTTGCTGACCACGACCTCAATCCCCTCGGGCAGCTTGGCAACGGCATTGACGAACTTGGCACTGGCGCGCGCGTGCAGCCCGCGCTGGTTGACGATTTCGACAGTTTCCTGAAACATCCCGCGCTCCTTGTCAGGCGTCTTGTCCGAGATATTCGGAGGCGATGGTGATATAGCTGCGCCCGGCATCACGGGCAGCGATTGCCGCCTGGGTTACGCCCATTGACTTGCGCGCGCCTGCCAGACGGATCAGCATTGGCAGGTTGATACCGGCAATAACCTCGATCTTCCCCGCTTGCATCAGCGAGATGGCAAGGTTGGACGGAGTGCCGCCAAACAGGTCGGTCAGGATGATCGCCCCTTCGCCGCTGTCCACATCCTTGATGGCATCGGCAATCTCGCGCCTGCGGTTTTCCATGTCGTCGTTGGGGCCGATGCACACCGTCGCCACGGCGTCCTGCCGCCCGACAACGTGCTGCATCGCCAGCACGAATTCCTCGGCAAGATTGCCGTGGGTAACCAGTATGATGCCGATCATCAGGAAAAAATGCTCCGAAAAACCACAAGCCCCGATGCGAAAACACGCGCGAAAACACGCGCGGAAACAGGCTCAGACCCTGGCCGCAAGTAAGATGTGCCTGCCAAAGCCAGCCCCCCTATCATCGCGCCTGCCCCCCTTCCACCAGATCGGCCGCGCGCGAACTCAGGTTGCGGTGCAGCAATGTGGGCGAAAAACCTGCCTCGCGCAAGGCTTGCGCCATTTCTTCGGCGGTGAAAACTGATCGGTGCCGCCCGCCGGTGCAGCCAAAGGCAACGTGAACATAGGATTTACCCTGCTTTTCATAACGGGGCAGCACGGTAACCAGAAGGTCGCGGATCTGGGCGAACACGGTGCTGAACGCGGGATCGCGCCGGATATATTCGCCTACCGCCGGATCAAGCCCGGTCTGCGGACGCAACGTGTCATCCCAGTGCGGATTGTCGAGAAAGCGCATGTCGAACACCAGGTCGGCCACCGGAGGCATCCCTCGCGCAAAGCCGAAGCTCGACAGCGTCAGCGTCAGATGCGCGTCCGACACCGGCGCAAACCGTTCGCGCATCATCTGTTGCAGGTCGTTGCTGGAAAAATCGGTGGTCGAAATCACCATGTCGGCCCAGCGGCGCAGCGGCTCCATCTGCTCACGCTCGGCGGCGATGCCGGATGCGGCGGGCAGATCGGCGGCGAGCGGATGGCGGCGGCGGGTCTCGTTATAGCGCCGTTCCAGTTCAACGCCCGCGCAATCAAGAAACAGCGTGGTGATCGACAAGTCGTCCCGTTCAGTGAGCCGCTTCACCCGTTCGGTAATTTCGTGGGCATTAAAGCCCCGCGTGCGCGAATCAAAGCCGATGGCAAGCGGCGGTGGCGGGTTGCGCACCTGGCCCGCAGGTTCGCCAGACCGATTTTCCGCAGGCTTGCCGATCAACTGGCCGAGCATGCGGATGGGGAAATTGTCGATGGTTTCCCAGCCCAGATCTTCCAGCACCTTGAGCGCGGTGGACTTACCGGCGCCGAGCAGGCCGGTAACCAGCATGACACGCTGACGGTTGTCTGAGGAGTCGTGCGGCATGGGAAAATACTTTGCGCCACCACCGGCTGCTTGTCCACTTCCCGCGTAAGGTCCGTCAGGCAAGGCCATAGCGCTCCAGCGCCAGTTCGGCTCGCAGATGCAGGACGGGCGTATCCGGCCAAAGATTGATCTTCGGCAAATTCAACCCTTCGATAACTACGCTCTGAGGCTCCTCGACAAAGCGCGGGGCCTCGCGGTCCAGATGAACGACCAGTGCAACGCGGACGGCGGCCAGCGCGGGGCGTGTGAGCAGTCCGACATTGCGCACCTCGATAAGCCCGGCGGTATGGGGCGGGGGGCTGGCGAGCAGGACACCGCCATTGCGCTCCAGCAGGACGCCATCGTCACCGATCAGGATCGCGCCCCGGTCCATCAGGGCCAGCGCCAGGCTGGATTTGCCGCTGCCCGGCTCGCCAGTAATCAGCAGGGCGCGCCCGCCGATTGCCACCCCGGTCGCCTGAAACAGCGCGCTCATCGCGGGGCCACAGGAAGATCGATCACCATGCAGCAACCAGACTGGCCGTCAGGACGATCCTGTGCGGTGAGTGTTCCCCCGTGGGCCTCAACGATGGTCCGCGCGATGGCCAGGCCGAGGCCGCTGTGGCTGCCGAAATCCTCGTCCTCCGGGCGCAGGGAGTGAAATCGCTGGAAAACCTTTTCACGCTCATCCGGAGGGATGCCGGGGCCGGAATCGCATACAGTTATGGTCAGCCACTGATCGGCCATCCGGGCATCAACGTCGATGACCCCGCCGGGGGGCGAGAACGAGACGGCATTGTCGAAAAGGTTAACCAGCACCCGCTCAAGCCGGGCGGCGTCTCCGGAAAGCATTAGGCGCTGTGCGGCGCAAGTGAGTTCAATTCGGCATTTCCCGTCGATCCCGCTCTGCGCGCGCGCGCCGATCAGGGCGCGCAGCAGCGCCAGTATGTCCAGGCGTTCAAAAGCCGTTCGGCTAAGCTGGGCGTCGATGCGGCTGGCGTCGGCGATTTCGGTTACCAGGCGGTCTATCCGGCGCACGTCGTGGGCTGCGATCTCGGTCAGCTGGCGGCGGAGCGCCGGATCGTCGACTTTGCCGAGCGTTTCGATCGCGCTGCGCAGGCTGGCGAGCGGGTTTTTAAGTTCGTGTGCGACATCGGCGGCAAAGGATTCGACGGCATCGATGCGGTGGCGCAGGGCGCTCGCCATGTCGGACACCGCGCGGGCGAGCAGGCCGATCTCATCGCCGCGTTCCGGCAGGCGAGGCACGATCACCTCGCGGTCACGGCCAAGGCGGACACGTACGGTCGCCCGTACTAGCGCGCGCAGCGGCTGAACAATGGTGCGCGCAAGGAACAAAGACAACAGGATGGACAGCAACAGCGCCAGCCCGATGATGATCGCCAGCGTCTGCCGGGCATAGCGCACGCGCTGGGTGATGTCGGTGGCGTTGCGGGTGGTCAGCAGCGTTTCGCCGCGTTCTCCCACCGGCGCGGCAGCGGTGAAAACGGGGGTTCTGTCCGGGGCCAGACGTTCCCGCACTACGGTCTCGCCGCGTTTCTGGGCCGCCGCGACTTCGGGCCAGGCGTCCGACGTGGGGATCGCAGCTTCGACATATGCCGGGATTTCAGGTGCGCCGAACAGGAAATCGACCGCGCTGTCGAGGGTTTGCGCTTGGTTCTGCATCCAGGTGTTCTGGCCGGGATCGGCGAATGTGAACGACGGGTCGGCCAGCAGAAAGCTGTCGGTTATCTGGTGCCCGCGCGCATCGTAAAGCCGCAGCCGCAATTGCTGGGCGCTGCCGATCCGTGCGAGCAGGGGGGCGCGCTCGCTACGCGGAGTTTCGGCCAGCGCATCGGCTATGATCTGCGCTTCGGCTACGGCATATTTAGTCCGCTCTGCAACGAGTTGTTTGCGATAGCTGTCAAGATACATGAGGCTGGCGGCAAGCAGCATCAGCGCGATCACGTTCACCGCCAGAATGCGTGAAGTGAGCGAAACGCCGCGTGTCCAGAACAGCCGGTTACGATCTTCGCCGCCGCTAGCCTGCGGCACGAAATTGCTGATGTCGTCAGGTTTCGGCAAAGCTGTAGCCCGCGCCGTAAAGCGTTTCGATGGCGGAAAAGCCGTTATCGACCGCCTTGAACTTGCGCCGGATGCGCTTGACGTGGCTGTCTATCGTCCGGTCGTCGACGAAGATGTCCTCGCTATACGCGGCATCCATCAACTGGTTGCGGCTTTTGACCACACCGGGGCGGGTGGCGAGTGCCTCGAGGATGAGGAATTCGGTGACAGTCAGCGATACTGCCTTGTCATTCCACATTACCCGGTGCCGCGAGGGGTCGAGTTCCAGCAGTCCGCGCCGCAGCGGGCCGGGCAGGTCATCCTCAGCGGAACCCTCATCAGGGGTCTGGCGGACAAGGTCGGCACGGCGCAGGATCGCGCGGATACGGGCCGTCAGCAGGCGCTGGCTGAACGGTTTGGTGATGTAATCATCAGCACCAAGTGCCAGCCCCAGCGCCTCGTCGGGTTCATCGTCCTTCGAGGTGAGGAATATTACCGGCAGGGCCGACTTTTCACGCAGACGCTGCAACAGGTCCAGCCCGTCCATACGCGGCATCTTGATGTCGAAAATGGCCAGGTCGGGCGGGTTTTCCACCAGCGCCTTCAGTGCCGTGGCGCCATCGGCATAAACGCGCGTGGCAAAACCTTCGGCCTGTAGAGCAATCGACACTGTGGTCAGAATATTCCGGTCATCGTCCACCAGCGCGATGACTTTTGGCCCCGATGGAGCGGGCGCGGTGTCCGAAGGGGTTGACGCAGGGGTATGTTCGGTCGTTTCGGCCATTGTGTTCGGGGCGCCCGGTGATTGGTCGTCCGGGTTAGCTGCTTGGAAGGCAAGTGACAATGTGCAGGTGCCTGGTTCCGGTGCCCATCGAGCGAGGCGTCACACGTTACGCCGAATTTACTTTGAACCGACCACATCAATGCCCATTATTACCGCTTTCACTGGTGGAGTAGAAATCATGGGCCTTCTCGACGGTATTCTTGGGCAACTGGGCGGCGGCAATGCGGTCGCAAGCATCGCGACGCAGTTCGGGATTGACCCGGCAATGGCGGAAAAGGCCATCGCTGCGCTGGGCGTTTCCCATGCCGAAGCGGGCGATACTATTGAAGGTGCGGCGGCGAAGACCGGGCTGGACACGGGTACTCTGGCGGGCATTGCCGATCAGCTTGGCGGGGCGGGCGGTCTTGGCCAACTGAGCAGCATGTTGCAGAGTAACCCGGCACTGGCGAACATTGCCGGGATGCTGGACCGCGATGGCGATGGTAATCCGGTTAACGACATCATGGGCATGGCGGGAAGCCTATTCGGCAAAAATTGAAATGTAACTGAAATTAAAAAGACCGCGTAATCAGCTGGTTGCGCGGTCTTTTTAATGCGTGCCTTAAAGATGGCAGGTTCGTCTTTTGCTCAATCTGTCATGCTGGCAGGAACTTTGCCGCCGTTTTTGGCCAGTTCGCGCATCGTCGCCTTATGCAGCCAGATGTTCATCTCTGCTGAACCGTCCAGCGTGCCGGAGTAGCCTAGTTCGCGGGCCAGTTCCTTGCGATTGTCGAGGCTGGAATCAATGCCGAGCAACTTCATGAGATCGACGATAGACATCTTCCAGTTGGAATCCTTTCCGGCAGCAAGGGCTGTCAGATTGGCCTCGACATCAACCTGACTGATAGGTGTGGTGGCGGCTTGCGCGGGCGATGCCGCAGCAGGAGCGATAGGCTGAGACGGCGGAGAGGGCGCGGCATGGGCCGCCGGGGATGGTGCAGCGGGCTTGTGACCAAAGATGGCGTCCTTGATGGCTCCGAATATCGACATGTGCTGGCTCCTTTTGCGCGCGGCCTTGCGGCCTCGGCACGGTGCTGGACGCATCGTGCAGTTGCTAAATCGCTAAAGCGCGGGAAAGTGCCTGCCAATGCCGCGAAATTTTGTGCTCGCACCGGGCCGCCGCTCCCTTTTGGGGAGCGAACGGCCCCGACGCGGCGGTCAAAGTGCGTTGGCGGCGCTGAGCACGGCGCGGACGCTGGCGGTGGCAATGTCTTCATCGATGCCCACGCCCCAGATCGTCCGGCCATCAGGTGCGGTGCATTCGACATAGGCGGCGGCGCGAGCCTCTGCGCCTGCGCCCATTGCATGCTCGTTGTAATCGCGCACTTCGATGGCGACGCCAAAGGTTCCGGCCAGTGTCGCCACGACTGACGATATCAACCCGTTGCCGCGACCGGAGACGCTCTGTTCCTGGCCGTCAACGCCAATCTTGCCGGCGAAAATGCGCGTTCCGTCTGTGGCGCGGGTTTCTTCATAGTCGACCAGCTGGAAATGCTGCGGTTCGGTCAGACGATAAGTGCGCTGGAACACATCCCAGATATCCGCCGCCTGCAGCTCGCGGCCAAGCTCGTCGGCCAGATCCTGAACCCGGCGGCTGAAATCGGCCTGCATCCGCTTGGGCAGTTTCAGCCCCTTGTCCTGTTCCAGAACCCAGGCAAAACCGCCCTTGCCCGATTGCGAATTGACGCGGATCACCGCCTCGTAAGTGCGGCCAAGGTCTGCCGGGTCGATCGGCAGGTAGGGGACCGACCACAGCTCGTCATTGCGGGTTTGCTGAGCGGCAAATCCCTTCTTGATCGCATCCTGATGGCTGCCGGAAAAGGCGGTGAACACCAGTTCGCCGCCATAAGGGTGACGTTCCGGCACCTTCAACTGGTTGCAGTATTCGACTGTCGCGATCACTTCGTCGATGTCCGAGAAATCCAGTTCCGGATCAACGCCTTGCGTATAGAGGTTCAGACCAACTGTCACCAGGCAGCAATTGCCGGTGCGCTCGCCATTGCCGAACAGGCAGCCTTCCACACGGTCAGCCCCGGCCATCAGACCGAGTTCCGCAGCGGCAACGCCCGTGCCGCGATCGTTATGGGTGTGCAGGCTGATCACCGCGCTTTCGCGGTTCGGCAGGTTGCGGCAGAAATATTCGATCTGGTCAGCATAGATGTTCGGCGTCGCCGCCTCGACCGTGGCCGGCAGATTGAGGATGATCGGGTGTTCCGGCGTCGGCTGCAACACCTGCATCACCGCCTCGCAGCATTCGATGCTGAAATCGAGTTCGGCGGTGGAGAATGTCTCCGGGCTATATTCAAAATGCCAGTCCGTTTGCGGAAAACGTGCCGCCTGATCGCGCAGCACTTTCGCGCCGCCGACGGCAATGTCGCGGATTTGCGGGCGCTCCAGCCCGAACACCACCTGACGCCACAAGGGCGATACGGCGTTGTAGAGATGGACGATGGCCGCCTGCGCGCCTTCGAGGCTTTCGAACGAGGTCTTGATCAGATCCTCGCGCGATTGGGTGAGCACTTGCACCAGCACGTCGTCAGGGATGCGGCCCTGCTTGACCAGACCGGAGATGAAATCGAACTCGGTCGCACCGGCGGCGGGGAAGCCGACTTCGATTTCCTTGAGGCCGATTTTCACCAGCAGGTCAAAGAAGCGCGACTTCTTTTCCGCTCCCATCGGGTCGATCAGTGACTGGTTGCCGTCGCGTAAATCGGTTGAGAGCCAGCGCGGCGCACGGGTTATCGTTTGGCCGGGCCACTGGCGATCGGGCAAGTCGATCTGCGGAAAGGGGCGATATTTCGCCGAAGGGTTCTTGAGCATGGACATGAGCGGTACTCGATTGGATGTTTGCGACTGGTGCTTATCGATAGTCCCCTGGGCGCCATGCGCGCGCCAGAGCGACGCGCCAGTTCACGCCCAGGGGCGGATTAGTCGCAGAGTTTGGCGCAAGGAGAGTGCGGTCCGGTTCATGGCTTAAGCCTATGGGGAAGCGGGCGTGTGATGTAAAGGGGGCAGCATCCTTCACAATCCGACAGGCGGATCACAGCGCAGGAACAACCGGTCAAGCGGCCCCCAGGGAAGGATCCAGAACGTCGCAACCAGCGCCGCGCAGGCAATCCCCAGCCACGGCGAAACGAATGACAGCATGAAGCCCGCAAGATAGATCGCGGTGGCCGCATAGCCCTTGCGAGTGGTGGCGTCGTGATAGGCAGCAGCATTTGCCGACCGGTCGCCCGAAATGCGGATCGTCCGCTGGAGCCATGTGTAGGTCACCGATGGCAGCAACAGCGTTGCCAGATAGAGCAGCGCCGCATCTTGGCTGAAATGGTGCTCACCAAGGTAGCTGGTCGAAAACGGGATCAATGAAAGCGCGAACAGCAGTGAAATATTGGCCCAGATCAGCGCATTGCCCGCCTTGCGCGCGTGGCTGAACAGGCGGTGGTGATTGACCCAGTAGATCGCCACATAGACATAACTGAGGGCATAGGCGATGAATACCGGCCAGATTTGCCACAAATGCTCCAGCCCCTCGGCCAGCGGAACTTTCAGTTCCAGCACCATGATGGTGATGATGATCGCGATCACGCCGTCCGAGAATGCCTCGATCCGGGCGATGCCGCGCTGGCCTTCGATCATTCCTGGGTCGGACATGGTATCTCCGTGACTGTGCGGCCAGACTATACCAGCCCGAACGGCGTGACTACCTGATCGAACTGCGCGAGATAGGCCCGGGCGGACGCTGCCGCATCATGATGGGCAACAGTGGCCGGGCGCAGGCCGCCGGACGTGAAGGGCTGTTCGATCACCTGTTCCATCGCCCCGGCAAGCGCCTCCGCCGTCGGCTCGGCCACGATGCGGCCATGTGTCGGACTGGCGATCAGCGTTCGCAAGGCGGGCGAACAGGCGGTGGAAACGACCGGAACATCTGCTGCCAGCGCCTCTACCACCACAGCCGGATAGCCCTCGAACCGCGAGGACAGCAACAGCAGCGACGCATGGGACAAGTGGGTTGCCACGTCGCTTGTGTAGCCGGGCATTGAGACGGCGGCGCCAACCCCCAGTCTGGTCACAATCGCTTCGAGGCGGGACCGCTCGCTGCCTTCACCCAGTATGAGCAAGCGGCACTCACGGCGGCGTTGGAGGAGCGCAAACGCCTCTATCGCCAAGCCCACGTTTTTCTGCGCTTCAAGCCGCGCGATAACAAGGATCAGCGGTATTTCCGGCGGGCTGGACCGGGGCAGGGCGGGGCGATCGGGTGAGAGATTCGGCTCTGCAATGACGCACTGGGCCGCCTGCGGGATTTCGATCCTGCCCACGTTTGCCAGTTCATCAGCTATGTACACAAACTGGTCGATGGGCCGCACATACATCCGAAGCAGCTTCCGCGCCAAACCCGTCAGGCCGCGCGGCAGGGGTGGCAGTAGCGGGTTGCTGACTTTGGCGACAATCGGCAGGCGCGGAGCTGCGCGTTTGAAGGCCCAGGCGAGGCCGAACAGGAAATTGCCCTGCACGAACACCACGTCCGGGCGGATTTTACCCAGATGCTGCGCCATGCGGCGGCCCAGCCATAGACGAGAAAACGTCGTCTCCGGCATTGGCGGGTCGAGTTCGATCAGGTCGATGCGCGGATCGACGATATTGACCAGCCCCCCGGTTTTCGATCCGCAAAGAAGGGTAACGCGCCGTCCGGCATCCAGCCAGTGCTTTGCCAGCGTCAGCGCGATGCGCTCGGTTCCGCCTGAATTCAGGTCGTGGAACGGGATCAGGATGTGCTGCGCCGTCTGGCTCATCGGTTCAGTCTTGAAACAGAAAGGCGCGCCGCGATGGTTTCACGGCGCGCCTTCACATAGGTAATCGGCAGAACGATCAGTTCTTGCTCTTGTCGACCAGCTGGTTGGCGCCGATCCACGGCATCATTGCGCGCAGCTGCGCACCGGTCTTTTCGATCGGATGAGCTTCGGCAGCCTTGCGGGCGGCCTTCAGCTCGGGCTGACCAGCGCGGTTATCGAGCACGAAGTTCTTGACGAAACGGCCCGAGGTGATGTCGGCCAGAACGCGCTTCATCTCGGCCTTTGTCTCGTCCGTGATGATGCGTGGCCCGGTGGTGATGTCGCCGTATTCAGCGGTGTTGCTGATCGAATAGCGCATGTTGGCGATGCCGCCTTCATAGAGCAGATCGACGATCAGCTTGGTTTCGTGCAGGCACTCGAAATAGGCCATTTCAGGGGCGTAACCGGCTTCGACCAAGGTTTCAAAGCCAGCCTGGATCAGGTGGGTGATGCCGCCGCACAGCACGGCCTGTTCGCCGAACAGATCGGTTTCGCACTCTTCCTTGAAGTTGGTTTCGATGATGCCGCTGCGGCCGCCGCCAACGCCCGAAGCGTAAGCCAGGCCCACGTCATGCGCGTTGCCGGTCGCGTCCTGATGGACGGCGATCAGGCAAGGCACGCCGCCGCCGCGCTGATATTCACTGCGCACGGTGTGGCCGGGGCCTTTTGGCGCGATCATGATGACGTCAACGTCGGCGCGCGGTTCGATCAGACCGAAGTGGACGTTAAGGCCGTGCGCGAAAGCCAGCGCCGCGCCGGGCTTCATGTTGGCGTGAACGTCTTCCGCATAGATTGCGGCCTGATGCTCATCAGGAGCAAGGATCATCAGCACGTCTGCCCAAGCGGCCGCTTCGGCGTTGGTCATGACCTTGAAGCCCGCGCCCTCGGCCTTCTTGGCAGTGGCCGAACCGGCGCGCAGTGCGATGGCCACGTCCTTGACGCCCGAATCGCGCAAGTTTTGCGCGTGAGCGTGGCCCTGGCTGCCGTAGCCGATGATGGCGATTTTCTTGCCGGTGATCAGATTGATGTCGCAATCGGCGTCGTAATAAACTTTCATCGTGTCTTCCTTGCTTATTTCGTCATGCTGAACTTGTTTCAGCATCCATTTTGCCTAGAATTCTGCGCCGCGCCTACGGCACGATGGACCCTGAAACAAGTTCAGGGTGACGTGCCGGGTTATTAGCGAGTTAATTTTGTGTATTCGCTAAGCGGCCTCAGCCCCGCGCGTCATGCCGACAACCCCGGTGCGACCCACTTCGACCAGCCCCAGTTCGCGCATCAGGGCGACAAAACTGTCGATCTTGTCAGGCGTGCCGGTCAGTTCAAAGATGAAACTGGCGGTGGTGGTGTCGACAACCTTGGCCCGGAAAACGTCGGCCAGACGCAGCGCCTCAACCCGGTGTTCACCCTTGCCGGACACTTTGATCAACGCCAGTTCGCGCTCAACATAAGGGCCGACTTCGGTGAGGTCGATTACCTTATGCACCGGCACCAGCCGTTCAAGCTGGGCGCGGATCTGGTCGATCACTTCGGGCGGGCCGTGGGTGACGATAGTGATGCGGCTGACCTGATGGTTCTCCGAAATGTCGGCCACGGTCAGGCTGTCAATATTATAGCCGCGCGCGGTGAACAGCCCGGCGATCTTGGCCAGAATGCCTGCCTCGTTATCGACCATGACGGTCAGGACGTGGCGCTCTTCGGTTTGGTGCTGTATTTTCATCATATCGTCATCCCGGCGGAGGCCGGGACCCAGCCCGGACAGATAAAGTCGCGAAGTGGCACTTGTTTGATGAGGTCTGGATCCCGGCCTTCCGGCCAAAGGGGCCGGAAGTTTATCCAGAGCAAAGTCGATGGGCCGGGATGACGTGCAAGTTCAAGTTGCAAACTCTCCATCACACCAGCGCCTTGGCTTCATCATCCATAGTCCCGGCAACGGCGTCGCCCTGCAAGATCATGTCGGTATGCGCCGCGCCCGATGGGATCATCGGAAAGCAGTTCGCAGCCTTGGACACCCGGCAATCGACCATGACCGGGCCGGGGTGATCGATCATCGCCTGAATGCCAGCGTCCAGTTCATCCTCGCTTTGGATACGAATGCCTTTCCAGCCATACGCCTCGGCCAGCGCGACGAAATCGGGCAGGCTGTCAGAATACGAGTTCGAATAGCGGCTCTCATAAGTCAGTTCCTGCCACTGGCGGACCATGCCCATGTATTCGTTGTTCAGGATGAACACCTTGACAGGCAGGCGGTATTGACTGGCGGTGCCCAGTTCCTGAATGTTCATCTGGATCGATGCTTCGCCGGCGATGTCGATGACCAGACTATCGGGGTTGCCCAGTTGCGCGCCGATGGCGGCGGGAAGCCCATAGCCCATCGTTCCCAGACCGCCGGAAGTCAGCCACTTGTTCGGGCCGAAGAAGTGAAAGTGCTGCGCCGCCCACATCTGATGCTGGCCAACTTCGGTGGTGATCACCGGATCGCGATCGCGGGTCAGGGCAAAAAGCCGCTCAACCGCATATTGGGGGGCAATTTCCGCTCCATCACGAGGATAGGACAGGCTCTTTTTCGCACGCCAGCCCTCAATCCGGGCGCGCCATGCGGACAGGTCCTGCGCCTTGCGGCTGCCCCATGCGGCGATAAGCTGCTCCAGAACGGTGGCGCAATCGCCGACGATGGGCAGATCGACCCGCACGGTCTTGTTGATCGAGGACCGGTCTATATCGATGTGAATCTTCGTCGAATTGGGCGAAAACGCGCTGAGCTTACCCGTCACCCGGTCATCAAACCGCGCGCCGACGCAGATGATCAGGTCCGCCTGATTCATCGCCCAGTTGGCTTCATAGGTGCCGTGCATGCCCAGCATTCCCAGCCAGTCCGCATGGTCAGCGGGGAAAGCGCCCAGACCCATCAGGGTTGACGTGACCGGGGCGCCCGTTAGCGTCTGCAACTCACGCAGCAGACTGGTGGCTTGGGGGCCGGAATTGATCACCCCGCCGCCCGTATAGAACACCGGGGCCTTGGCATTCGCGATGAGGTCTATGGCGCGGGCGATCTCGGCCTCGCTGCCAGCCAGACGCGGCGTGTAGCGGTTGCGGCGCTGCGGTGCGGCGTCGCTCCACGGGGCGGAGGCAATCTGCACGTCCTTGGGAATGTCGATCAGGACCGGGCCGGGGCGACCCGAAGTGGCGATCTGGAACGCCTCGTCAATCGTCGCGGCCAGTTCAGCCGGGTCTTTGACCAGATAGTTGTGTTTGCAGCAGTGCCGGGTGATGCCGATGGTGTCGGCTTCCTGGAATGCGTCGGAGCCGATCAGGCCGGTGGGCACCTGGCCGGTGATGATGACGAGCGGTATCGAATCCATGAATGCGTCGGCAATGCCGGTGACGGCATTGGTCGCGCCGGGGCCGGACGTGACGAGTACAACGCCGGGCTTGCCGGTGGAGCGCGCATAGCCTTCCGCCGCATGGGCTGCGCCGGCTTCGTGGCGGACAAGGATGTGGCGCAGGCGTTCATCGCCGAACAACGCATCATAAATCGGCAGCACCGAGCCGCCCGGATAGCCGAACACATATTCCACGCCCTGACGGATCAGGCTTTCAATCAGGATTTCCGCGCCTGAGCGTTCACCGGTGGTAGCTGCATCTGACTTTGGCATATTCGATTTCCTGCGCGGCCCTTACGTTCGAACCGATCGTTGCGGGCCGGTAGGCGAAAGGAAAAATCGCGTCAACCCCTAACCTTGTAATAATAATTCAAATATATGTTCAGCGCCGAAACTTTCTGCCTCAAATCGAGGCCAGTCGGCGGGCAATTGACGGCGAAACCACGTATATTGCCGCTTCGCATAGTTCCGCGTAGCTTGCGCGCCCCGGTCCTGCGTTTGGGCCAGGCTGGCAAGGCCGCGTGTATAATCGGCCAGTTCGGGAACGCCAATCGCCCGCATGACCGGCAAGGCAGGATCAAGGCCGCGCCCCAGCAGCGCCCGGACCTCTTCGACAGCCCCGCGTTCAACCATGCGGGCAAAGCGCAAGTCGCAGCGGGGATAGAGCCATTCGCGAGCGGGCAAGAGGATGGCCGGATGCAGGCGCACCGACCCGCCGATGCCGCCGTTGCGTGCGCTGTGCCAATGTGCCATGCCCTGACCCGTGGAGCGCACGACCTCCAGCGCGCGGCGCACGCGGGCGCTGTCATTGGCGGAAAGCACGGCAGCGCGTTCGGGGTCTTCCCTCTGCAGCGCGGCATGTGCTTCGGCCAGCGGCATGGCGCGAACGGCCTCGCGAACGGCAGGTTCGATAGCGGGCATCGGGGCAATGCCGTCAATCAAGGTCGTGATGTAAAGCCCGGTCCCGCCTACCAGAATGGGGATATCGCCTTGCGCTTGGCAGGCGGCTACTTCCCCGGCCGCCGCCGCCGCCCACTGCGCAGCGGAGCAGGCTTGTGCGCCGTCCCATGTGCCGAACAGGCGGTGCTCCACGCCCTGCATTTCTTCCACAGTTGGCCGGGCGCTGATGATGGACAGGTCGGCATAGACTTGCGCGCTATCGGCATTGATCACCACGGCCCGGCGGCCTTGTCTGGCCAATGCCAAAGCCAGCCGCACGGCAAGATCGCTCTTGCCGCTGGCGGTCGGCCCTGCAATGAGCGCCAGCGGCGGCAGGATCGCATCATTGGAAAGGGAATCTTCGGTGCTCATTGCGCGGCTGATAGCAGAAGTGGACGCGCTGTCCGCAAATCTTGACAAGGCGCTCGCCGATCTTGCGGCGCAAGGAATGACGGCGACGGTGAGCGAGCTGGCAATACCCGGCGGCATTCAGATGTCCGTGGCGGGCGGTGACGCCGGATCACTGGCGGCAGTGCTCGACGCGCGGTTTTCGCCCAGCGACATGCTGATCGCCGACCATGAGCCCGTGGTGCCGCAGGTATTCGTCAGCGACATGGACTCCACCATGATCGCCGCTGAATGTATTGACGAATTGGCCGATTTTGCCGGGATCAAGCCGCAGATCGCAGAGATTACCGAGCGCGCGATGCAGGGCGAACTCGATTTCAAGAGCGCGCTGCTTGAGCGGGTCGCCCTGCTGCGCGGGCTTAACGAAAGCGCGATCCAAGAGTGTCTCGATACCCGCATCACCGCAATGCCCGGTGCCAAGGTGCTAGTGGCGACTCTTAAGGCCAAGGGTTGCAAGACCGTGCTGGTGACTGGCGGCTTTCACCAGTTTGCCGATCCCGTTGCCGAGGAACTGGGTTTCGACATGGTGGTCGGCAACCGGCTTGAAATCGCAAACGGCGAACTGACTGGAGGGCTGACCGGGCCGATCGTCGATAGCGCAGTCAAGCAGCGCCTGCTGGAAGAGCAATCCGCGCTCGTCGGCACGAACGCGGTGTCACTGGCGACCGGTGACGGCGCCAATGACATCCCGATGCTGCAAGTCGCAACTTATGGCATCGCCTTTCTGGCCAAGCCCAAGGCGCGGGCGGCAGCCAATGGCTGGGTCGATCGCGGCGACCTGACCGGTGTGCTGGATCTGCTTGGCATTCCCCGCGATGAATGGGTCTGGGAATAGGCCATCGGGAATTGGAACGGGTGCCCGCCTCAGTGCGAGCCCATGTCGCGCCCGCCGTTGGTGCTGATCGTCTGCCCGGTGATATAGCTGGCTTCTTCTGACGCTAGGTAGGCGGCACCGGCGAGGTTGATGTCCCAGATCGCCACTTTGGCGGCATCTTCGGCAAGGCGCAGGGCGATGCTGCGACCAATGCCTGAGCCGCCGCCGGTTATCACGACAACCCGGCCGTTCAGTGATCGTGTCATGTCGTATCGCTCTCCCGCGCCGGTACTGACCGGTTTATGCTGAACATGTGGACAGCGAATGGGCGGGCACTGTCAAGTGTGGGTCAGGGCAATCATTGACCAGAGCGCCGGGGCGATGGGGCTATTTTGTTAGATTGTGTGTCTTCTTAGCTTGTTTGGGCAAAGCTGCCGTATTTGCCGCGATGGAACAGCATCGGGTCGCCATCGCGCAAGGCTTCAAGGCCGAGCACGTGGCCAAGTACGAACCAGTGGTCGCCCGCATCGATCACCGAATGCAACCGGCATTCGATCGAGACCATTGCCCCTGCCAGGATCGGCAGGTCGTGCGCCGACACGGTATATTCCACGCCGGTGAACTTGTCCGGGCCGCTGACCGACAGCTTGCGGCACAGTTCCATCTGGTCATCCGCCAGGACATTGACACAGAAATGCCCGGCCTGCTCGATCACTGACCAGCTTGATGACCGCTTGTCTGGCAGAAAGCCGACCAGTGGCGGATCGAGTGAAACCGATGTGAACGTTCCGACGACCATGCCGCAGGGGCTGGCCTGCTGGTCCAGCGCGGTGATCACGCAGACTCCGGTCGGGTAATAGCCAAGCACCTGCCGGTAAGTCGCCGCCTCGATTGCCATTTCGCTCATAGTGAAACACTCCCTTTGCGGCCTGCCGGACCCAATGGCCCATCCGGCGCGTGCAGGCAATAATCTGCTTGTCTCCTAACAGGTCTGGCGGAGTGCCAAAGCCATCTATATACAGCCAGATATAGATGGGCACATTGCCTGCCTGAGGAAGGGTGTCGTTTCTGGTGTGGATCGTTCGTGCATTGATAGGCGCAATGGCTTTGGCACTGGCCTTGCCGGGCTTGCGTGCAGACGCTGCGCCCCGCGCGCCAGTGGTGCTCGCCGCAGCCAGCTTGCAGGAAGCGCTGAGTGACGCCGCTGATGCATTCACCCGAACCAGACACCCGCGCCCGGTCCTGGCCTTTGCCGCCACGTCCGCGCTGGCCCGGCAGATCGAAGCAGGCGCGCCGGCAGACCTGTTTGTGGCAGCCGACGCGGAGTGGATGGATTATCTTGCGGCGCGCAGACTCGTCCGCCCGCCAGCCCGGGTGATAGCAACCAACCGGCTGGTCCTGATCGCGCCTAAGGCCCGGCCACAGCGCCTTGCCATTTCTCCCGGATTCGCATTGGCACGGGCGATAGGCGCGGGACGGCTGGCGATGGCAGATCAGGACGCGGTGCCCGCAGGTCGATATGCCCGAGCGGCGCTTTCGTCGCTGGGCGTCTGGCCATCCGTGCAAGGGCGCGTCACCCGTTCGGGCAGCGTCCGCGAGGCTTTGATGCTGGTCAGCCGGGGCGAGGTGCCGCTAGGCGTGGTCTATGCCACCGACGCGCTGGCCCAGCCGGGCGTGATGGTAGTGGGCGAGTTTCCGGCCAGCAGCCATCCGGCCATCGTTTATCCAGCGGCCATTCCCACCCGGTCTACCAACCCAGAGGGTGAGGCTTTCCGGCGTTTCCTCGTGTCGCCGGCTGGACAGGCGATCCTGCGCCGCCACGGTTTCGGCAGGCCCTGACCCTTTGCTAGTCTTGTCTCCCGCTGAATGGCAAGTCGTGATGCTATCGCTGAAAGTCAGCGGCGCGGCGATTGTGCTGACGATGCCGCTGGCCTTTGCGCTGGCCTGGTTGCTGGCGAGGCGGCGCTTTCCGGGCCGCTTGCTGGTCGATGCGCTGGTTCACTTGCCGCTGGTGGTGCCTCCGGTCGTCACCGGCTGGCTGCTGCTGATCCTGTTCGGTGCGAACGGTCCCGTCGGACGCACGCTTGAGCAGTGGTTCGGCGTGACGCTGATGTTCCGCTGGACCGGGGCGGCGCTGGCGGCGGCAGTCATGGCGCTGCCGCTGATGGTGCGCGCTATCCGGCTGTCGCTGGAAGCGGTGGATCGCCGGCTTGAAGGGGCCGCGCGAACGCTGGGGGCGGGGCCGTGGCGCTGTTTCTGGACGATCACCCTGCCGCTGTGCCTGCCCGGAATTGCGGCGGCGGCAGTGCTGGGATTTGCCCGCTCGCTGGGCGAGTTCGGCGCGACGATCACCTTCGTTTCCAGCATTCCCGGTGAGACGCAGACCTTGCCACTGGCGATCTACGCAGCCCTGCAGCAGCCGGGGGGTGAGGCGATGGTCACCCGGCTGGCGGCGATTTCGGTGGCGCTGTCACTGGGCGCGCTGGTGCTTTCCGAATGGCTGGGGAGGGGGCCGGTTCTGGGTATGGGCAAGGGCGACGCCCATGTCCTTTGACATTGATGTCACCTGCCGCCGGGGCGCGCGCACCGTGGCCCTGCGCTGCTCGGCGGGGGAAGGGCTGACCGCGCTGTTCGGCCCATCTGGTGCAGGTAAAACCTCGGTGCTGGACATGGTCAGCGGACTGCTGAGGCCGGACGCGGGCAGGATCGTGGTGGGCGGGCAGGTGCTGTTCGACTCCGCCGCGCGCATAAACCTGCCGCCCGAACGCCGCGCCTGCGGTTATGTTTTTCAGGACAACCGCCTGTTCCCGCATCGCAGCGTGCAGGCGAACCTGCTCTATGGCTGGAACCTCGCGCCGCCTGCGCGCCGCTGGCTGGATTTTGACGCTGCGGTGGATTTTCTCGGCATCGGACACCTGCTTGCCCGCTCACCGCGCAGCCTGTCGGGCGGCGAGGCGCAACGGGTGGCGATTGGCCGGGCGCTGCTTTCGGGTCCGAAGTTCCTGTTGATGGACGAGCCGCTATCCTCGCTCGATGCCCCCCGCCGCGACGAGATCATGGCGGTAATCGAGCGCATACGCGACGAACTGCGCCTGCCGATCCTCTACGTCAGCCACGACCGTGCCGAGGTAGATCGGCTGGCCGGGCAGATCGTGGAAATGGTTTAATCTTCGCCCTGATGCGCGCGGGGAAGGGCCAGCAGAGTGGCCTGCAAATCCGTCCAGGTTTCCCGCCCCCCTGCGCTTTCCGCTGCTGTCTGGATCGCCCGGTATCCGGCCAGCGTCGCCACGCCGAACACACTGACCCACGCGCCGCCGCCCGGCGCGGTTTCCACCAGCGGTTCGCGCCAGCAGCGGTTCATCACGTCGACCAGCAGCCACGCCCGCCGATAGCTCATCCCCATTGCGCGGGCGGCGGCGGAAATCGAACCGTGGGCGGCGATGGCATCGAGCAAATCGGCCTTGCCCGGCCCCATCGCGATCTCTTCACCGCAATGGATGCGCACACGGATCTGAAGGCCGGGAATCATGTGCGCAGACTGTCGCGAAAGGCAGACAGGCGGCGCACGCCCTCATCCAGCAGGGCCAGCGGTTTGCAATGGCATAGGCGCAGCACGGTGCTGACAGCTGGCCTTTCGTAGAAAGGCGACAGCGGGATAGTCGCCACGCCGCCTTCCTCCACCGCGCGGTCGGCAAAGGTGCGGTCGTCCAGCGAAATGCCCGATCCCGGCAGGTCGATGCAGCGGAACCAGGTCGCGGCGCTCTCCAGGACGGCAAACCCGGCGGCAGTCAGCAGCTCTCCCAGATGATCGCGCGAGGCCGCCCAGGTGCGGTGCTGCGCCGCCATGACTTGCGGCATTCCCAGCCCCTCGGCCACGGCATATTGCAGAGCGGGCGGGGTGGTAAAGGTCAGGAACTGGTGGGCGCGGGTCAACACTGCCGCCAATTCAGGCGCGGCGCAGAGCCAGCCAATCTTCCACCCGGTCAGCCCGAAAATCTTGCCCGCCGATCCGATCTTGATTGCGCGGGAGGCCATGCCCGGCAGCGATAGCATTGATCGGTGCGCCTGCCCGCCAAACCGCACGGCCTCCCACACTTCGTCGCAGATGACGATTATGTCATGGCTGAGGCACAGGTCGGCCAGCATCGCCAGTTCCTCTGACGAAGCGACGCTGCCGCTGGGGTTCAGTGGATCGTTGACGATCATCGCGCGAGTGCGCGGGGTGATCGCGCGCTCGATCGCCTCACGCTCATAGCGCCAGTGCGGCGGGGCGAGGGGGATGAACACCGGCACCCCGCCCGCGCGGAGGACCATCGGCGCATAGGCATCATAGGCCGGGGCGAACAGGAGCACTTCGTCGCCGGGTTGGACCACGGCCAAGATCGCGGCGGCAATGGCCTCGGTCGCGCCAGAGGTGACGATGACCTGTTCGCGGGTGAGCGGCAGGCCTTGGGTGTCTGCGTAAAATGCGGCCAAGGCATCGCGCAGTTCGGGCACCCCGGCGCTGGGGGGATACTGGTTCGACCGATCCCGCAGCGCCCGCGCCGCCGCTTCGATCAGTTCGGGCGGGCCGTTATCATCGGGAAAGCCCTGACCAAGGTTGATCCGCGTACCATCGCGGCAAAGCGCCGACATATGCTCGAAAATGGTCGTGCCCATGCCTGCGTAGATCGGGTGGAGCGGCATTGCGTCAGCCAGTGACGGGAAGCTTGATCGCGCCGTCTGCCTCACGCTCAAGCGGTCCATAGGCGAGCACGGCGCTGAGCGGCAGCGGGCCGTAGATGTGCGGGAACAAGGCCCCGCCACGAGATGGCTCCCACTTCACCGCATTGCCAAGTGCCTCCAGATCGACGGCAACCACATGCAAATCGTGCTGCCCGGCGAAATGCTTGTCCACCGTCTCGCCCAACTGATCAGCGGTGGACAAGTGAATATAGCCATCCGCCAGATCGACCGGAGCGCCAAGGAATACTGCGTTCGTTTCGAGTTCCGCCATCTGCGGTGCGGTCAGAACCTTGTAGGCTATCTGCGGCAAAACACCCATACCAACTGCCTCTATTCCCGGCCCATCCCAAAACCCCGCCTACCCTGAGCTTGTCGTGCCGAAGGCGGGCGTAGCCCAAGGGCTGTCCTTAGATTTGATCTGAGCGCCCATCTCAAAGAACAAGTACAGCCCTTCGACAAGCTCAGGGTATCGGATTAGGGGTAAGATTGCGCCCCTATTCCCCTCTGCATCAATCTTCAGTTTCGGGACCAGTTTCTGGAACGACAATCGCAACTTCGCCTTCTGCGCCCTCCAAAACGCCGTCCACAACCTCAGCCCCATCATCAGCCAGCCTCACCGCGCTGACGACGTGTTCGTCATTGGCGACGTTGAACAGCCGAACCCCGGCGCTGCCGCGACCAATCACACGCAGCGTTTCCAGCGGCAGGCGGATCAACTTGGCCTGATCGGTGACGAGCATCAACTGATCGGCCTGCGCGGCGGGGAAGCTGGCAACCACAGGCCCGTTGCGGGCAATGTTGTCGATATTGGTGATGCCCTGTCCGCCGCGACCCGTGCGGCGGTATTCATAAGCCGACGACAGCTTGCCATAGCCATTGGCGCATACCGTCAGGATGAACTGCTCGCGCTCTGCCAATTCGGCCAGGCGTTCAGGCGTCAGTTCGCAATCACCCTCGCGCTCACCCTTCCACGGGGCGAAGCGCAGATACTGCTCGCGCTCTTCCGCATTGGTGCCGACGCGGTGCAGGATCGACAGCGAGATAACCTCATCCGCGCCCTTCAGCACCATGCCGCGCACGCCGGTGGAGGTGCGGCTGGTAAACTCGCGCACTTCATCACCGGCAAAGCGGATCGCCTTGCCCGCGCGGGTCGCCAGCAGCACGTCATCAGTCGGATCGAGCAGGGCGACGCCGATCAGACGGTCAGCCGAGTCTTCGTCAAAGCGCATGGCGAACTTGCCGTTTGATGGAATGTTTGCAAACGAATCCATCGAATTGCGCCGCACGCTGCCCTTGGCCGTGGCAAACACGACCGACAGTTTTCCCCATTCGGCCTCATCTTCGGGCAAGGCCAGCACGGTGGCGACCGTCTCATCCTTGTCGAGCGCCGGGAGCAGGTTGACTATCGGCCGACCGCGCGTGGCCGGGCCGCCTTCGGGCAGCTTCCACACTTTCAGGCGGTAAACCTTGCCCGAAGTGGAGAAGAACAACACCGGGTTGTGCGTAGAGGTGACGAACATGGTCGCCACGGCATCTTCTTCCTTGGTCGCCATGCCTGAACGGCCCTTGCCGCCACGGCTCTGTGCGCGGAAAGTGGAGAGCGGCGTGCGCTTGATATAGCCGTCAAGCGTGACAGTGACGACCATGTCCTCACGCTCGATCAGTTCCTCGTCGTCTATCCCGTCCCACGCGGGGGCGATCTGCGAGACGCGCGGGGTGGCGAACTGGGCGCGCACGGCCACCAGTTCATCGCGCATGACACCGTACAGCTTTACCCGGTCGCCAAGGATCGACAGGAATTCCTTGATGGCGATGGAAAGCTCTTCCAGTTCGCCGCCAATCTCGTCCCGGCCCATCGCGGTCAGGCGGTGGAGGCGCAGGTCAAGGATCGCCTTTACCTGCAATTCGGACATGCGATAGACGCTGCCCGACATATCCTCGGCATCATCCTCGATCGCTTCGACCAGACGGATGTAGGGCGCGATTTCGCCTATCGGCCATTCGCGGGCGAGCAGGGCGGCGCGGGCGGCGGCGGGGTTCGGAGCGCCGCGAATGATGCGGACAACCTCGTCCAGATTGGTGACCGCGATCACCAGACCCAGCAACAGATGCGCCCGGTCGCGCGCCTTGTTCAGTTCAAACTTGGTGCGGCGGGTGATGACTTCTTCGCGGAAGGTGATGAACGCGGCGATGATGTCGCGCAGCGCCAGCGTTTCCGGGCGGCCGCCACGGATCGCCAGCATGTTCGCCGGAAAGCTCGATTGCGCCGGGGTGTGCCGCCAGAGTTGGTTGAGCACCACTTCGGGCGTGGCATCGCGCTTCAGGTCGATCACCACGCGCACGCCCATGCGGCTTGATTCGTCGCGGATGTCGGAAACGCCCTCAATCCGCTTGTCCTTGGCGGCCTCGGCGATCTTTTCAACGAGGCCGGATTTGCCGACCTGATAGGGGATGGACGTCAACACGATGGAGCGGCGGTCACCCCGGCCTTCCTCGATCACATGGCGGCAGCGTTGCAGGATTGATCCGCGCCCGGTCAGATAGGCCGAACGCGCGCCGTGGGTGCCCAGAATGATCGGCGCGGTGGGGAAATCCGGGCCGGGGATGATTTCGTACAGTTGCTCGGTCGTGATCGCCGGATCTTCAATATAGGCAAGGCAGCCGTCGATCACTTCGCCCAGATTATGCGGCGGAATGTTGGTAGCCATGCCGACGGCAATGCCGCCCGCGCCGTTGACCAGCAGGTTCGGGAACCGGGCCGGAAGCACGGTCGGCTCGGACCGCGAACCGTCATAGTTGTCGATAAAATCAACGGTGTTCTTGTCGAGATCGTCCAGCAGGCTGTTCGCCACTTTGGCCAGACGCGCTTCGGTATAGCGCATCGAGGCCGGCATGTCGGGGTCCATCGACCCGAAGTTGCCCTGGCCATCGACCAGCGGCACGCGCATTGACCAGTCCTGCGCCATGCGGACAAGGGCCATGTAGATCGCGCTGTCGCCGTGCGGGTGATAGTTGCCCATCACGTCGCCAACGATCTTGGCGCACTTGCGATAAGGCCGCCCGGCGACCATGCCGCCTTCCTGCGCGGCAAACAATATGCGGCGGTGGACGGGCTTTAACCCGTCGCGCACATCGGGCAGCGCGCGGCTGACAATCACGCTCATCGCATAGTCGAGATAACTGGTCTTCATCTCGTCGACGATGTCGATGCGCTGGTATTCCCCGGCGGGTGACGGGGTGGGGAGTGTGTCTGTTTCGTCGCTCACGTGTGCGCTGTTCTTTTCTGGGTAAACCGGTTGGTGAAGGCCCTAGGACAAAGCGCCGGACAAGGCCAGCGAAGCTATCGGGCGGGGGCAGGATATAGCAGGTTTTCCACACCTCCGGACCGTTTAGTGCCCGACTGCTGGTCCTGTTGCTGCTGCAAACAGTCAATCGCCCGCCAATCGCCATTCAATCGCCGTTCACGGGTGCAATTGTAGCAGGCGTTATTGCCAAACCGGCAAATCCGCGTCATTGCGAACGCGAAAATTGCGGGTCATCCACTACCCCCGGTGGCGGACCTTTTGAGGAGATGAATGCCCATGTTTCCTGTTGTCCGCAGCACCAAGAGCGCTATGTTCAAACACGGCGCCCTGGCGCTTGCCTTGGCCTGTGCCACTGGCTCCGCCCTTGTCGCCACCCCCGCTATGGCGGCCAAGAAAGAGGCTGCCCCGCCTAAAGCTTCGTATTCAAAACCATTTATCGCTGCTGTCATACCCGCGCAGAAGGCGATCGAGGCTGCTGGAAAGCGGCCCGACGTCGCCGCCGCTTCGCAGGCAGGCAAAGCAGCGATTGATGCTTACAACGCCGCTACCACCTCTGCCGGGCGCAAGACGGCAGAAGACCAGCGTTTGGCAGCTATAGCCACATTGAGCGGGCTATTGACTGAGGAAAAGCGCCTGCTGGACGCTGCCCTTGCCGCGATCACTGTGCCTGATGATAAGTTGTTTGCCGGACAGTTGGCGATCAATCTCGGCACCACGGCGCAGGACGAAACCATGCAGCGGCGCGGCGTGCAGTTGATGATAGATAGTGGCAAGCTGGCCCCCGCCGAACTGCCGAAGATGTACTTCTACCTCGGCCAGTTCTCGGCATCTACTAAGGATTATACGAGCGCAATTGCCGCTTACCAGACCGCAATTGACGCGGGCTATCACGAAAACGGCATCGACGTCTCGCTGGCAGAAGCCTATCTGTCGAGCAATCAGATTCCCACCGGTCTGGCGAAGCTTCAGGCGGCAATTGATCAACGGAATGCCACGGGTAGCCCGGCACCGGAATCGTGGTACCGACGCGGTTTGCAGATGGCCTACAAGGCCAAGCTTTACGACTCAGCGGCGACGTTCAGCCGTAACGCGGTTGCGGTTTATCCCACACCGGACAACTGGGAAGCGGCCATCGGCATGTTGCGCATTACAGGCAAGTACCAGGCGCAGGAATCGCTTGATTTGATGCGCTTGATGGCCCGGACGAAGAGCATGAACCAGAGCAGCGACTATGTAGAATACCTGCAAGCCGCCGATGCGCGCCGCTTGCCGGGGGAAGTTCTCAAGGTTCTAGACGCCGGGATTGCTTCGGGCAAGCTGACTGCCAGTGATGTCTTCGTAAGCGAGAACCGTGGCATTGCTCAGTCACGTCTGGCGGCTGACAAGGTCGCGATGCCCGCGCTTGAGCGCGACGCCCGGGCCGCTGGCGCATCCGCCGTCACCGTGATGGCCGCAGGCGATGTTTTCCTGAGCTATGACCAGCCAGCCAAGGCTAAGGAAATGTACACTCTGGCGCTTGGCAAGCCGGGCGTCGATACCGCGCGCGCCCTGACCCGTCTTGGCATCGCGCAGTGTGATCTTGGCAGCTATGCCGAGGCTCAGGCAACTTTCGCCAAAATAACCGGCCCTCGTCAGCCGTTGGCGCAATTGTGGGCGATCCATTCGGCGCAGAAAGCCAAGAGCGGCACTTGACTGATGCTCAATATTTGATTGTGAAGGGCGGCGGGCAACTGCCGCCCTTTGTACGTTCGGCCTTGAGTTGGCGCGTTTTTGCCTTCCGGCGGAACTGGCGATGGTGTCAGTTGTTTAAAGCACTACCGGATCTTGCCCCCCGCCATTATGACGGCACAGGCGTTAATTTAGCTAACGAGGAGTCATCATGCCTGTATCCGTGGAAAAGCTGGTCCGCCTGGGCATTGATAGTGTGGCGCTGGGGCTGGACTCCTGGGCGGTTATCGGACTCAGGACGATGAAGATCGCTGAGGGCGGCGATGCTGGAGCTGCCGAGGCAACCCTTATGGTTGCGGAAAAAATCGAAAGCGCGGCGCTGTTGCAGTGGAAGCTCATGACCGGCTGCATGGGCACAAGTCCGCTGACGGTCAGTCGGTCAACCGTCCGTCATCTATCGGGTAAGGTGCGCGCCAATCGGCACCGCTTGGCCAAGGCGCGCAAATAGCGGCGAACGGGGGATAGCGATCCGCGTTATACAACCGGATGAAAATCGCCGTCTGCCTCATCCAGAACGTTTAGAACGCCGTCGGAAATTGCGAACAATGCGCCGCGCAGGGTGAGGGCACCCGAGGCTTCCTTGCGCTGAATGCAGGGAAACGTGCGCAAGTTTGCGAGACTGACCTTGACCGCAGCTTCTTCCATCGCGCGTTCGGCCCGGCGCCCTGTAGTGCCAAGTTCGGCAGCGATCGGCTGGCGCGCATCGTCGAGCAGGGATATCCAGTTGGCGACAAAGCCGCCTTCACCCGGCTCCGCGCCTGCCAGTTCCTGGGTCAGCGCCACCTTGCAGCCGCCGCACATGCCGTGGCCCATGACCACGATTTCCTTGACCTTGAGCACTTGCACCGCGAACTCCAGCGCGGCGGAAACACCGTGCAGGCCCGGCGTCGTTTCAAACGGGGGCACCATCGCGGCGACATTACGGACGACGAAAACCTCGCCGGGATCGACATCGAAGATCTGCGATGGATCGACCCGGCTGTCGGAACAGGCGATCACCATGACCTCAGGCTCCTGACCTTCGCGCAGGCTTGACCAACGCTCGCGATTCGGGGTCCAGCCAGTGGCGCGGAAACGCCGGTATCCGGCCATCAGCCGGTCAAGTTGCGGGGTGACGTTACTGGGAGGGGGGGTGTCCATGTCGCTGTCAATGCCCAACCTTTTCGTCAAAAGCAATTGCCACTGGCAAGCGCGCGCGCTCCGTTCTATCTGGCGGCGATGAACGACCTTTCAACAGCACCGCAGCCGGCCCCGCAGGCGCCTGAGCGTCAGCGCAAGCCGGACTGGATCCGCGTCAAGGCGCCAACCAGCCGCCAGTACGCCGCCACCCGCGATCTGATGCGCGAGCTGAACCTGAACACGGTCTGCGAGGAAGCTGCCTGCCCCAACATTGGCGAGTGCTGGACCAAGAAGCACGCCACGGTGATGATCCTGGGCGATGTCTGCACCCGCGCCTGCGCCTTCTGCAACGTCAAGACCGGGATGCCGCGCAAGCTGGACGCTGACGAGCCGGAACATGTGGCCGAAGCCGCCGCCAAGCTGGGGCTGGAACACATCGTCATCACCTCGGTCGACCGGGACGATCTGCCTGATGGCGGGGCCGGGCAGTTTGTCCGGGTCATCGAGGCGCTGCGCCGCAAGACGCCGCAGACGACAATCGAAATCCTCACGCCCGACTTTCGCGGCAAGATGCGCGCGGCGGTAGAAGCCATCGTGGCTGCAGGGCCAGACGTTTACAACCACAACCTAGAAACCGTCCCCCGGCTTTACCCGACGATTCGCCCCGGCGCGCGCTATTACAATTCGCTGCGCCTGCTTGAGGAAGTGAAGGCGCACGATCCCATGATTTTCACCAAGAGCGGCGTCATGCTGGGGCTGGGTGAGGAACGGCTGGAAGTGCATCAGGTGATGGACGACATGCGCTGTGCGGGCCTCGATTTCCTGACTATGGGCCAATACCTTCAGCCAACGCCGAAGCACACCAAAGTAATTGAATTTGTCACCCCGCAGGCGTTTTCCGCTTACGGCGCGATTGCGCGGGCCAAGGGGTTCCTGCAAGTCGCCGCCTCGCCGCTCACCCGGTCAAGCTATCACGCAGGCGACGATTTCAAGGCCATGCGGGCCACGCGCGAGGCTCAGCTCGCCAAGGCCGCTGCGCGCGTCGCCTGATGCCCGCGCTGCACGAAGTCAGGCGCCTGCCGTTCAGCGCCGAGCAGATGTTCGATCTGGTCGCCGACGTTGGCCGCTATGCCGATTTCCTGCCGTGGGTGGTGGCCACCCGCGTCCGCTCTGACAGCGCAGCCGAAATGGTCGCTGACATGCTGGTGGGCTTCAGCGCGATCCGCGAAAAGTTCACCTCGCGCATCGAAAAGACCCGGCCAGAGAGCATCCGGGTGCACTATGTCGACGGGCCATTGCGCGATCTGGATAATGTCTGGCGGTTCCGTTCGCTCGGCCCGCATGAGTGCGAGATCGATTTCAACGTCCAGTTCAGTTTCCGCAATATCGTGTTCGAAAAGCTTGCCGGGCAGTATTTCGACAAGGCTTTCCGCAAGATGGTCGCCGCGTTTGAGGCCCGCGCGGCGGTACTTTACGGCAGCAGCAGTTCCAGCGCCATTAGCGCCGCCTGAAGCCGCACCCCGGCGCGGGTCGTATCGGCAAAGCGTTTTTCCTCGGCCTCGACTTCTTCCTCGCCGCGAATGGCGCGGGCGAACACCACTGTTCCGACCGGCTTCTGGTCGGTTCCACCGTCAGGCCCGGCAATCCCGCTGATCGCCACCGCCACGTCGGCCCCGCTGTATTTCAGCGCGCCTTGCGCCATCGCCCAGGCGCAGGCGACAGACACCGCGCCGAACGTGTCAAGAATGTCGTTCGGCACGCCCAGCATCTCGCGCTTGGCCTCGTTGGAATAGGTCACGAACCCGCGATCAAGCATGGCCGAAGACCCGGCCACTTCGGTCAGCGCCGCCGAAACCAGTCCGCCCGTGCAGCTTTCCGCCAGAACCACGGTACGTCCGGCAGCGATGTTTTCAGCCACAACCCGCTGCGCCAGCGCGACGATTTCGGGAGGTAAAAGCGAATCCGGCATAAAAATTCAAGCCTTGCAGATGGAGAGCTTGCCAAGTTTGGGCGTCTCGCCCCGCGATACAAGGCCCATCGTAAGGCCGATCAGTTCCGCCGTGTTTTCTGGCGGCAGGGGTGACAGCAGAGCCAGAAACTGGTCGATAACCCCGCAGCGGCTGGCCGGAATCTTGTCGGCCACGACGCCGGTGACCATCGTATCCGCCAGTTGCTGCAAGGTTTCGTCAGGCAAAGTCTTGAACAGATTCGCCGCCTGATCGTTGCTGCCGCCGCTCAACTTGATCAGCGCCGCCTTGGTTTCCGGCCAGACAGCGGATTTGCGGGCGGCATAGCGTTGGGCCATCTGCTGGCCGCTGGTGCGCAGGAACGCTCCGGCGGGCAGGACGGCGGAACAGCGTTGCGCCGTCGCGGTAATCACGCCGGGCAGGGCGAACGCGGTGAAGGCAGTGACTTCGCGCGGGGTCAGGCAAGCAGGTTCGGCGGCAGCGGCGATCTGCGGCGCGCAGACCAGCGCGGCGGCGGCAAACAGGGCAAGATTGCGCATCATTTCGAATTCCCGTTCAGTTGCGGAACAAGCCGACCGCTGCCTGGGCAGCAATGCCCTCACGCCGGCCGATGCTGCCAAGTCCTTCGGTGGTAGTGGCCTTGACGCTCACGGCGGCGATGTCAACGCCAAGCAGCGCGGCAAGCCGTTCGCGCATGGCCTGCCGGCGCGGGCCGATCTTTGGAGCCTCACACACTAGCGTCACGTCCACGTTGCCGATGCCATAACCGGCAGCGGCGACCAGCGAGGCAGCGTGGCGCAAGAAAACCGCCGAGTCCGCGCCGCGCCATTGCGGATCACTGGGCGGAAAATGTTGTCCGATATCGCCTGCTGATATCGCGCCGAGCAGGGCATCGACCAGCGCGTGAATGGCGACATCGGCATCGGAGTGACCAGCCAAGCCATGCGAATGATCGATCCGCACCCCGCACAGCCACAAGTCCTCGCCCTCAGCCAGGCGGTGGACATCATAGCCCGTGCCGATACGAAATGCGGGGGCAGGGGCCACGAAATCGGCGGCATATGTCAGCTTTTGCAAGGCCTCGTCCCCTTCGACCATAGCGACTTCCAGCCCGGTCGCCTGTGCCACTTGCGCATCGTCTCCGGCCAGCGGTTCGCCCCGCCAGTCGCGGTGCGCGGCAAGGATGGCGGGAAAGCGGAATGCCTGCGGGGTCTGCACGCGGCGCAAGGCGGCGCGGTCTGCGGGCGCGCCCATCATGCCGTCAGCGTCATGCGCAAGGCTGTCAACCACGGGCAGCACCGGGATTGCGCCCGCGTACTGGCTCAGGGCGGCGATGAGGCGCTCGATCACCGCTGACGGCAGCACGGGACGCGCTGCATCGTGGATCAGGACTAGGTCAGGCACAGTTGGCTCAATTGCCTCCAAGCCTGCCAGCACCGAAGCCTGCCGCGTAGCGCCACCAGTCACGAACTGCACGTCCAGCCCCGCCAGCGCCGCCTCGGCCACGTCGCGCGCGCCTTCGGGAATGCACACCACGATTGGCGCAATACCGGCGCTGGCCAAAGCCTCGACCGAGTGGCGCACCACTGGCTTGCCGCGCCATGAGGCGAATTGCTTGGGCAGCGGCTGTCCGGCGCGCAGGCCCGCTCCGGCGGCGACAACCACCGCTGAAACGCGCGCACGGGATGGATCAGCCTGGGCCATAGTCCCCGCGCCGTTAGGCCCTTGCTGCGCGCCCTGCAATCCACTAAAGGGCGCCCAAATTTTAGGCATAGCTATGACCCCACTTCCCGCTCCTCCGCCGCTCCGCCCGATTGCCATCGGTCCGCTGGTTATCGACTGCCCGGTTGTCCTGGCACCGATGACCGGCGTTACCGACATGCCGTTCCGCAAGCTGGTGCGGCGTTATGGCTCCGGCCTCAACGTGACCGAGATGATCGCCAGCCCGGCAATGATCCGCGAAACGCGGCAATCACTGCAAAAGGCGGCGTGGGACAGGCAAGAAGAGCCGGTTTCGCTCCAGCTTGCGGGCTGCGAACCGCGCGAAATGGCCGAAGCGGCGAAGCTTAACGCCGATCGCGGCGCGGCGATCATTGACATCAACATGGGCTGCCCGGTGAAAAAGGTTGTCAACGGCGATGCCGGTTCGGCGCTGATGCGCGACCTGCCGCTGGCCGCCCGTCTGATCGAGGCGACGGTCAAAGCGGTCGACGTTCCAGTCACCGTCAAGATGCGCATGGGCTGGGATCTTGATAGCCTGAACGCCCCGGAACTGGCTCATATCGCCGAGGATCTTGGGGCCAAGCTGATCACCGTCCACGGCCGCACCCGCAATCAGATGTACCGGGGAGAGGCGGACTGGGGCTTTGTCCGCAAGGTCAAGCAAGCGGTATCGGTGCCGGTCATCGTCAATGGCGACATCTGCGGCATCGCGGACGCCGCCGCCGCTCTGGAGCAATCGGGCGCGGACGGGCTGATGATCGGGCGCGGCGCTTATGGCAAGCCGTGGCTGCTGGGGCAGGTCATGCACTGGTGGCGCACCGGGGTCAGCCTGCCAGACCCGGATATCGACACGCAGCTTGCCCTGATCCTTGAACATTACGCAGCAATGCTAGCCCATTACGGCGAGGATACTGGCGTCAAGATGGCCCGCAAGCACCTTGGCTGGTACACCAAGGGCCTCCCCGGATCGGCTGAGTTCCGCAATAAGGTGAACTTCGTTGATAATGCAGGGGAAGTCGTCCGCCAGCTTCAGGCCTTCTACGCCCCGTTCCTGAAACGGCGCGCGGCCTGACCGGCGTGGCCGATTCGCCCGATGCGCAGCGGCAACTCGCCAGCCTGACGGTCGCGGTGCTGCTGATCGGGCCGGGACAGCGTATTTCCCACGCCAATCCGGCGGCCGAACAGCTGCTGGGGCAAAGCTTGCGGCGCTTGTCGGGCAAGCGGCTGACCGACGCCATCCGCTTTGATGAGCAGCGCCTGCTCAACCGCATTGGCGAGGGCGACGCACCGATATCTGCGCGCGATATCGGCACGCATCTGCCCGGCATCGGCCCGCGCCGACTGGACGTGACCGCCTCGCCCGTTACCGACGCGGCGGGCTGGATGGTCGTCTCGCTACAGGACGCCAGCGCCGCCGAAGCATTGGGCGAAGACCCCGGACAGCATGAGGATTCGGTGCTGCGGGCGCCCGAAATCCTCGCGCACGAGATCAAGAATCCGCTCGCCGGTATTCGCGGCGCGGCGCAATTGCTCGCCCGCAAGGTGGGGGACAAGGACCGCGCGCTGACCAGCCTGATTACCGACGAGGTCGACCGAGTCGCCAAGCTGATCGACGAAATGCAGACCCTCAGCCGCCGCACGGTCGAGCCGGTGGAGCCGTGCAACCTGCATGAGGCGGTGCGCCGCGCCCGCTCGGTGCTCGATGCTGCTGGCAAGGCTCCGCGCATTCAGGAGGAGTTCGACCCCTCGCTACCTGATGTGCTGGGCAGTCCAGATGGACTGGTGCAGGTGCTCATCAATCTGCTGTCCAACGCTGCCGAAGCTTGCAGTGGCGAAGCCCGCCCCCGCGTGATCGTGCAGACGCGGTTTTCCAGCGGGCTGCAATTGCACGCTGTCGCCTCTGGCAAGGCGGTGCGGCTGCCGATCGAACTGCGCGTCAGCGACAATGGCCCCGGTGTCGATCCTGCCATGCGCGACCACATTTTCGAGCCGTTCGTCACCACCAAGAAATCGGGGCAGGGCCTTGGCCTCGCGCTGGTGCGCAAGCTGGTGCGTGACATGAGCGGGCGGATCACCCACGAACGCGACGAAATCGGCGGTTGGACGCATTTCCGCATCCATTTGCCGCTGGCGCCAACCGGCAAGGCCGCCGAATCGCAAAACAGGAGCCAAAAGGCATGAGCGTGCTTCTGGTAGAAGATGACGAGTCCATCGCCATCGTCATCACTGCGGCGCTGGAGTCTGATGGCTTCAAAGTTGTCCGCTGCGACAGTGTTGCCATGCGCGACCGCTTGCTGTCGGAACAACAGTTCAAAGTGCTGGTCACCGATGTCATGCTGACCGACGGCGACGGCATCGAAGGCCTGCCGCGCATCCGTACCCAGCATCCCGACATGCCGTTCATCATCCTGTCGGCCCGCAACACGCTGGATACTGCCGTGCGCGCGACTGACAACGGCGCGTTCGAATATTTTCCCAAGCCTTTCGATATCGAAGAACTGGCCCGCACCGTGCGTCAGGCCGCCGGATCGTCAAAGGGCGGGGCGGAGGAAGCTATCGAGGAACCGGCCGGCGCTGACATGCCTCTGGTAGGGCGATCAGCGGCGATGCAGGTCGTCTACCGGATGATTACCCGCGTGCTGCGCAATGACCTGACGGTGCTGATCCTGGGCGAATCGGGCACTGGCAAGGAACTGGTGGCAGAAGCGATCCACCAGCTTGGCGCGCGCCAGCAAAAGCCGTTCGTAGCCGTCAACACCGCCGCAATTCCCGCCGAACTGATCGAAAGCGAGCTGTTCGGGCACGAGCGCGGGGCGTTCACCGGGGCCGTCGCGCGGCACATCGGCAAGTTTGAACAGGCCAACGGCGGCACGCTGTTCCTCGATGAAATCGGCGACATGCCGATGCAGGCGCAGACTCGGCTTCTGCGCGCGCTCCAGTCTGGCAGCGTGTTGCGCGTGGGTGGGCGCGACGAGATCAAGGTCGATGTGCGGATCATCGCCGCCACCAACAAGGATCTTGAACCGATGATCGCCGCCGGGCAGTTCCGCGAGGACTTGTTCTATCGGCTGAACGTCGTGCCGATTACCCTGCCGCCCTTGCGTGAGCGGGCGGACGACATTGGCGCGCTGGCCCGGCATTTCCTCGGCCTCGCTGCCTCAGAAGGGCTGCCCCGCCGCCAGTTGACTGACGATGCGGTGGAACTGCTCAGCCGCCAGCCGTGGCGGGGCAACGTCCGCGAACTGCGCAATTTCGTCTACCGTATGGCCCTGTTGGCGCGCGAAGATATGATTGACGCCGCCGCGCTCGCCCCGCTGATGACCGGGCAGGCAGGAGAAAGCCCGCTGGATACGGCAGAGGCGGGGATCACGCTGGAGGCCGCCGTCACCCGCTGGCTTCAGGCCGAAGCCCCGCGCCCCGGCATGGTCTATGACGCCGCGCTGGCCGCGTTCGAACGCCCGTTGTTTGCCGAAGTGCTGCGCGGAACTGGTGGCAACCAGCTGCGCGCGGCGCAAGTGCTGGGCATAAACCGCAACACCTTGCGCAAGCGTCTGGGCGAACTTGCGCTCGATCCGGAACTGTTCGCCAGCCGTAATTGATTGGCAGCTGACGTTTACCCCTTGCAATCAGGCAACAGTCGCGTTGTATAGTTGCAACGATGCCGGATGAACTGACTCGCAGGAAAAGCAGGTGGCCCCGCTGGTGGCGGCGGCTTCAGCTTGCCGCGCGCCGGGCCAATTTTTTCGCCGTCATCGAAGTGGCGGCAGTCATCGCCTTCATTACGATGACGGTGACCACCTGGGTCACGCTCAACCGTGAGACACCCAAGGGCGAACTGCTGCCATCGAACCTTACCGCGATGTTGCTGGTGGGCACGCTGGTCCCGGCGATGGGTCTGCTGGTGCTGCTGGGGCGGCGCATGGCCCTGCGCCGGGCGGCCGAGACGCTGGGGGGCACCGGGCGGCTGCATGTGCAACTGGTGTTCCTGTTCTCGCTGATCGCCGCCATCCCTACGCTGCTGGTGGTGCTGTTCGCCTCGTTCCTGTTCCAGTCCGGCGTGGAGTTCTGGTTTTCCGACAACTCGCGCGGGCTGCTCGAAAATGCCAACAAACTGGCGCGCGGGTATTATGAGCAGAATTTGCGCGATGTCGGCAATGAATCGATCGCGATGGCCAGCGATTTGCGTAACTATCTGGGGCAGGCACCGATCAGCAGCCCGGCCTTTGCGGAAGGGTATTCTTATCAGGTCGTCAGCCGCAAACTGAACGAAAGCGCGATCCTGCAAAAGGGACCGGACGGCAAGCTGATCACCGACGCCATCGTCGATCCCGAAGGCAACAGCACGCGCGAGCGGATCAGGCCGGACGTGCTGATCCGCATCGATTCGGGCGAGCCGCTGGTGGTCAATGCCAACGCCAACCGGATTGAGGCGGTGACCCCGATTGACCGTGCGGCGGGAATATACCTCTACGCCGCGCGCAGTTCCGATCTGCTGGCGTTCAGTCAGGGCCAGCGCGCGGAAAACATCGTGCGCGCCTATCAGGTGCTGACCTTGCGTGCGCGCACGCTGCAACTGCGCTTCAATATCGCGCTGTTCGTCGCTTCGTTGGCGCTGGTTGGGCTGGCGGTGTGGTTCGGGCTACGCTTTGCCGACCGTCAGGTGAAGCCGCTCTACGACCTCGTTTCCGCCGCGCGGCGGGTGGGCAGCGGCAACTTTTCCATGCGGGTCGAAGGGCGCAGGGGCGCGGACGAAATCGGCCTGCTCAACCGCGCGTTCAACCGCATGACCGCGCAGATTGAGCGGCAGACTCAGGCGCTGGTCGGGGCGAACCAGCAATTGCATGAACGCCGTGCCTTTACCGAGGCGGTGATCGAGTCGGTTTCCGCCGGGGTCATTTCGGTCGATGGTGAGGGCAGGGTGCAACTGATCAACACCCCGGCGCGCAAGCTGCTGTTCGATTCCACCGACGCCCAGCCTGCCAACGAGCTGTTGGCCGAGATTTCGCCGGAGCTGTCCGCCGTTGTCGAATCAGGCAGCGACAACGCGGTGATCCAGCACGGCAAGGGCGGCAACCTGCTGACTCTGGCGGTAAAGATCGCCCGCGACAGGACTGGCTATGTCATTACCTTTGAAGACATTACCCGCCAGATCCTTGATCAGCGGCAGGCGGCATGGTCTGACGTCGCGCGGCGCATTGCCCACGAAATCAAGAACCCGCTGACCCCGATCCAGCTGGCCACTGAACGGCTCAACCGCCGCTATCGCAAGCAGATCATCAACGACCCCGAGCTGTTTGAGGAACTGACCAGCACGATCATCCGGCAGGTGGGTGACTTGCGCAAGATGGTCGACGAGTTCTCATCATTCGCGCGCCTGCCCAAGCCGGTGTTCCGCCGCGAAGACCCGGTCGACCTCGCGCGGCAGGCCCTGTTCCTGCAGGAAGTCGCCCGCCCGGACCTCGATTTCAGCTTCGCCTTGCAACCGGGCAATGGCAACCGTCCCGGCGAAGATGTCATCCTCTGCGATCGCCACCAGTTCGGTCAGGCGATGACCAACGTGATCAAGAACGCGGTCGAGGCGGTGGAGGCAAAAGCCCGCAACGCGCCAATCGATTATCGCGGAAACATCGCGCTGGCCCTCACGCAAGAGGAACAGATGATCAGCGTGACGGTTACCGACAACGGCGTTGGGCTACCCAAGGACCGGGAGCGGATCGTCGAACCTTATGTCACCACCCGCGAAAAAGGCACCGGACTGGGCCTCGCGATCGTCAACAAGATCGTCGAGGAACATGGCGGCGAAATGAGTTTCGATTCGGTGGAAGGCGGCGGCACCAGAGTAACGCTGCGCTTTGCGCGCGATCCGCTGGCCGGACAGCGCGCTTCGGAAGCGGCCGAATGATCCGCAAAATGAATACGCAAGAGGAACGATGATGGCTCTCGATATTCTGATCGTCGATGATGAACGCGACATTCGCGAACTCGTTGCCGGTGTGCTCAGCGATGAGGGTTATGAATGCCGCACGGCGGGCGACAGCGAGGCCGCGCTGGCCGCCGTTGACGAGCGCCGACCCAGCCTGGTCCTGCTCGACGTGTGGCTCCACGGCAGCCCGATGGACGGCCTGGAAGTGCTGGACGCAATAAAGGCGCGCGAGCCGGAACTGCCGGTGATCATCTTTTCCGGCCACGGTAACATCGATACGGCAGTCTCAGCCATCAGCCGGGGCGCGATGGATTTTCTCGAAAAGCCGTTCGAGGCAGAGCGTCTGCTGCTGCTCGTCGCCCGCGCGACCGAAACCGAGCGTCTGCGCCGCGAAAACGCGCAGTTGAGGCAGGACAGCGCACCGGGCTATGAATTTACCGGCAATTCCACCGCCATCAATCAGGTTCGCGCGACACTGAAGCGAATCGCCAATACCGGCAGCCGCCTGCTGATCACCGGCCCGGCCGGGGCAGGCAAGGAAGTCGCCGCCCGCCTGCTGCACAGCTGGAGCCAGCGCAGCGAAAAGGCATTCGTCAGCGTCAACTCCGCGCGGATTACCGCCGAGCGTTTTGAACAGGAACTGTTCGGTGAGGAGCTGGACGGCAACCTGATCCGTCCCGGCCTACTGGAAATGGCCGATGGCGGCACGCTTTACCTCGATGAGGTGGCCGACATGCCGCTCTCCACCCAGGCACGCATCCTGCGGGTGCTGACCGAGCAATCGTTCGCCCGCGTGGGCGGCCACCGGCAACTCCGTGTCGATGTTCGCGTGGTTTCGTCCAGCTCGCGCAATCTGGAGATCGAAATTGCCGAGCGGCGCTTTCGCGAAGACCTGTTCTACCGGCTCAATGTCGTTCCGGTGGCAATCCCGGCGCTGGCCGACCGGCGTGAGGATATTCCCCCGCTCGTCGATCATTTTTTCGCCCGCTATGCCCGTGATCAGGGCGTCCCGGCACCGGCCATCACCGCAGAGGCAATGGCCGCGTTCCATGCTTATGAATGGCCCGGCAACGTGCGGCAGCTGCGCAACGTGGTCGAACGCACTGTCATCCTCGCCCCGCGCGACAAGCTGGGGCAGATCGAGGCGGACATGCTGCCGCCCGAGATTCTCACCGGACGACTGACCGGCGACGTCGGCATATCGCAGCTGATGGGCGCGCCGCTGCGCGAGGCGCGGGAAAATTTTGAGCGCGAATACTTGCGCGTCCAGATCCGCAGATTTTCCGGAAACATTTCGAAAACCGCCAGTTTTATTGGCATGGAACGCTCTGCTCTGCACCGCAAACTCAAGCTTTTGGGCATGGGCGACCGCCGGGATGAGGAGGGCGAAGACGGCGAGTGACCTGACAATCTGACCCGAAAACCTAGTTTAGCGTTTACGGGCCTGTCATGATTCAGTAGCCTGAATGTCTCAAGCGGCTGCTTCTACCCGGACTACCCGGCGAATCAGCCAGATCGCGGACCGCACAAGCGGCTGCCAATAACATAGGAGACCGAATTGACCGGCAAGACTCTTACTGCGCGTGCGCGCGCCGCGTCCGAAGCTGTGGCCACGCCCGCCCCCGCCATCATAGTACCCACGGGCAAGAATAGCGCAAACCTGCAAGACCAGTTTCTCAACCTGCTCCGCAAGAACAAGACGCCGGTGACCATGTTTCTGGTCAAGGGCGTGAAACTTCAGGGCATCGTCACCTGGTTTGACAATTTCTCGATCCTGCTGCGCCGCGATGGCCAGTCGCAACTGGTTTACAAGCACGCGATCTCCACGATCATGCCAGGCCTGCCCATTGATGCCCGGCTGTTTTCCAACGGCAATGCCGAAGGCAGCCGCAAGGTCCGCCTGCTGCAGGACGTGTTCCTGTCCAGCATCCGCAGCGCCGGGGTCCAGGTGACGATGTTCCTCGTCAACGGCGTGATGCTGCAGGGCCGGGTCGCCGCATACGATCTGTTCTGCATGTTGCTGGAGCGCGACGGCTATGTGCAACTCGCCTACAAGCACGCGGTTTCGACGATCCAGCCCGTTACCCCCGTCGACCTGCAGGGCGAATGGGATGACGAAGAGGACGACGCCTGATCGACAATGATGACCTCGTCGGTGAAGTAACGCGCGGCGCGCGGGCCGTTGTCGTGTGCCCGCTGATGCGCCCGACAGCAAAGGGCGCGCGCGTGGGCGACGGCGAGGCGCGGGTCGCGGAGGCTAAGGGTCTGGCCCTCGCCATCGGGCTTCAGGTCGGGCAGGCATTCACCATCCCCATCCGCGAACCCAAGGCGGCCACCCTGTTCGGCGAAGGCCAGATTGCCAACATCGCTATCGCCTGCACGCAGGACGATGCCGATCTGGTCGTAGTCGATGGCGCGCTGACGGCGATCCAGCAGCGCAACCTTGAGGAAAAGCTCAAGCGCAAGGTGATCGACCGCACCGGGCTGATTCTGGAAATCTTCGGCGAACGCGCCCGCACTGCCGAGGGTCGTCTACAAGTCGAACTCGCTCATCTGGATTATCAGGCGGGCAGGCTGGTGCGCAGCTGGACCCACCTTGAACGCCAGCGCGGCGGCTTCGGCTTCCTTGGCGGCCCCGGCGAAACCCAGATCGAGGCTGACCGGAGGCTGATCCGCGACCGCATGGCAAGGCTTAAGCGAGAGCTTGAGCAAGTGCGCCGCACACGCGGCCTGCACCGCCAGCGTCGGGGCCGCGCGCCCTGGCCGGTGATCGCGCTGGTCGGCTATACCAATGCGGGAAAATCCACCCTGTTCAACCGTTTGACCGGGGCGGACGTGATGGCGGAAGATCTGTTGTTCGCCACGCTCGATCCCACGATGCGCGCGATCAGACTGCCGGGCGTGGACAAGGCGATCCTGTCCGATACCGTGGGCTTCATCTCTGACTTGCCGACGCAGCTGGTAGCGGCTTTTCGCGCGACACTCGAAGAAGTCATGGCCGCCGACCTCATCGTCCATGTCCGCGATATCGCCAACCCTGACAGCGCCGCCCAGAAAGATCAGGTCCTGGCCGTTCTGGCCGATCTTGGTCTGGGGGAAGCGGGCCTTGGGGAAGGGGAGGATGAGGGCACTTCTGCACGTATTCCGATGGTCGAAGTGTGGAACAAGTGGGACTTGCTTGATCCCGAACGGATATCTGACCTGCGCGAAGAGATTACGCGGCGTCCAGGCGACAAAATCGTTCCCCTGTCTGCTGTTACGGGGCAATCCTGCGACGATTTATTGCAACTGCTCGGCCGCCTGCTGACGACAGAGGCGGTGCAGTACACGTTTGTAGTCCCGGCCAGCGACGGGCAGCGGCTTGCCTGGTTACACGCCCACGGCGAAGTGCTGAACGATGAGGACGCGGTGCAGGGGACAGACACCCCGGCGCGGCGAATAGAGGTTCGCCTGACCCCGCGCGATCTCGGGCGCTACAGTCGGCTCTGATCGTCTACCGCCTCGGTCTGTTTGACCGCCTGCCACAAGGCCTCCTGCTCATCCAGCGAGCGGTCGGAAAACCTCTCATCTGATTTCTCGGACAAAGCCTCCATCGCCTTGAAACGACGTTCAAACTTGGCGTTGGCCGCCCGCAACGCCTCTTCCGGGGCCAGACCCAGCTTGCGCAACAGATTTACTGCCGAAAACAGCATGTCGCCCGCTTCCTCAAACCGCTCAGCGTCGGTTGCGGCTTGGTCCAGTTCGTCCATTTCCTCTCGCAGCTTGGCTGCCGGTCCTTCCGCATCGGGCCAGTCAAACCCGACGCGCGCGGCACGATTCTGCAATTTTTCCGCGCGCATCAGCGCAGGTAAAGCAAGCGCAACGCCATCGAGCGCCGAAGTCGCGCCCTTGCTTGCGCGTTCTTCGGCTTTCAACTGCTCCCATCGTTTTTCGCGCGATTGCTCCGGAACTGAAACTCCTCCGAAGATATGGGGATGGCGCGATTCCATCTTGTCCGAGATGGCATTTGCGACATCGGCAAACGAAAATGCGCTCATTTCTTCAGCTATTCGGGCGTGGAACACCACTTGCAGCAACAGGTCTCCAAGTTCGTCGCGCAGTGCCGACAGATTACCGCGTTCGATCGCGTCGGCCACCTCATAGGCTTCCTCGATCGTGTAGGGGGCAATCGTGGCAAACGTCTGCGCCAAGTCCCACTCGCAGCCAAGCCGTGGATCACGCAGCCGGGCCATGATGGCGAGCAGTCTGCCAACAGGTTCTGTCGTGGGTTCATTCACGTGGGTAATGTCCGTCCGTACTCAAAGTTGAAGCGTGTTTCCTACGTGGGGGGCCGACCAAGAGGGAGTGTTTGTGCAACTCAGCCGCGAATGATAATATGTATTATGTTAAACTATGCCACGAGCTAAGTCCCCATCCGACTGAAAATCAGCGTGAGGAGTCCGAATATGAAAATCCAAGCAAGCAACATCAGAACCTTAGTCCGTCGATGCAATCCCGTCGAAACTCGCAGCCAACTATAGTAGTTAAGAACGAAGCAGCCAATTAGCAGAGCTACGAAGGTCCCAACTGTTGTTGCGATCAAAGTTCCAACTCCAGGCCATCATAGCCGACAATCACGTGGGCCGGAACTTCCTGCGCCAAGGTGGCATAATCCATGCTTTTGTCGAGATGCGTCAGCACGGCCTGACTGGCGCGCGACGCCTCGATCAGTTCCATTGCCATCGCCAGATGTGCATGTGTTGGATGCGGATCCCGGCGCAGGCAATCGGTGACGAGCACATCGCAGCCATCAAACAGGTCAACCATCTGGCGAGTAATCGCACTGAAGTCTGTTGCATAACCGATTGATTTTCCGTCACAATAAAACCTGAATGCTGTCGATTCCGCTGGTCCATGCGGCATTTGGGTAAAGCCAACACCGATACCCCCGCACATTCTCAAACGGTCAAGCGAATCCAGGTTCACGATAGTATGATAGCCATGCTGGCCGGCGAAAACATAGCCGAACCGCTGCCTCAACCGTCTGACTGTTTCGTCTGCCGCGTAACCCGGGATCGGACCGCCGCGACCATAGCGCAACGGCCTTAGATCATCGATGCCGTGTGCGTGGTCAGCATGATCGTGCGTCCAGAACACCGCATCGATGCGATCAATATCGTTTTCTAGCAACTGGTTGCGCAGGTCTGTTGAAGTATCCACGAGCAACCGGGTCCCGGCCAGGCTTTCAACCAATATGGAAACGCGCGAGCGCCTGTTTCTCGGTTCGGCGGGATCGCAATCGCCCCAATCGTTGCCAATGCGCGGCACGCCGGTCGAAGTACCCGACCCGAGCATGACCAGTTTCATAGAACCGCCTTCGTGAACAGACGGCGAAAGTTGGCTGAGGTTCGCTCGGCAAGTTCGTCCGCGCTAACCCCGCGCAAAGCAGCAACAAACCGGGCGGTGTCGGCAACAAACGCTGGCTCGCAAGTGCGCCCCCGATGTGGAACCGGGGCCAGGAATGGCGCGTCAGTCTCCACTAGCAGGCGATCTTCGGGTAACTGCGCAGCTATCGCCTGCAAGTCTTTGGCATTCTTGAAGGTTACGATGCCAGAAATGGATATTGTCAGCCCTAAACCGAGCATTTTACGGGCAAATTCAGCCGATGCGGTGAAACAGTGGATCAGCGCGGGGAAGGCCCCCTTCCCCATTTCGTCGGCAAGGATCTGCGCCGTGTCCGCTTCAGCATCGCGGGTATGGACGATCAGCGGCAACCCGGTGTCGCGGGCCACGCCAATATGGGTGCGAAACAGCGCCTGCTGGGTATCGCGATCAGACTTGTCGTAATAATAATCCAGCCCCGTCTCGCCGATGGCAATGACGCGAGGATGAGCCGCAGATTGCAACAACGCGGCGGCTCCAAGATCTGAATGAGCGCCAGCCTCGTGCGGGTGGATGCCGACACTGGCCCAGACATCGCTTTCCCGCTCGGCCAGGCTGACTACGTCGCCCCATTCGGATCGCCGGGTCGAAATGTTGAGAAAGCCCCCCACCCCCGTCTCACGCGCGCGGGCCAGCACTTGCTGCTGCTGTTCGACCAGCCCTGCATAATTCAGGTGGCAGTGGGAATCGATGAGCATCAGGCGGCGGCTTCGGCGGGCATGTCCAGGCGGGGGAATACGCCCGTGGGTTGATTCAGCCGCAGGGTCCCAAGCCATGACGTGTCGCCCAAATTGCCGAAATTGCGATCAACGTCGGAAATACCCATCTGATCAAGCAGGTTACCCGCTGCGGTCGGGATTACCGGTTGTATGGCAATGGCGAGCTGGCGGATGCAGATGACGAGCGTTGACAGCACAGCAACCATCCGCTCGGGATCGGTCTTGCGCAGCGTCCACGGTGCCTGCACGTCAACATACTGATTGCAGGCGAACACCCCGCGCAGCCAGGCCTCGATTCCTTGCGAGAGCGCCAGATTGTTAAAAAAGCGTGGCAAGTCTGTTTGGCAAGCGGCTGAAACGGTTGCGATAAGTTCTGCATCCACATCTTGAGCCGCGCTGCTGGCGGGCAGCCCGTCGGGCAGGTTCTTGGCGATAAAACTCAGCACCCGCTGCGCCAGGTTGCCAAAGCTGTTCGCCAGTTCTGCGTTGTAGCGGGTCACGATAGCCTCTGCGGAATAGCTGCCGTCCTGTCCGAAACTCACTTCGCGGAGCAGGAAATAGCGCAGTGCATCAACGCCGTATTTTTCTGCTAGTTCCAATGGATCGGCAGCATTTCCGGCAGATTTGCCCATCTTGGTGCCATCTCGGGCGAGGACGAAGCCGTGGCCGAACACCTTTTCAGGCAATGGCAGCCCGGCGCTCATCAGGAAGGCGGGCCAGTAAACCGCATGGAAGCGGACGATGTCCTTGCCGATCAGGTGCAGACTGGCTGGCCAGAACTTGCGCCAAAGCTCTGTATCTTCTGGAAAACCCAGACCGGTCAGGTAGTTGGTCAGCGCATCGACCCACACGTACATGACGTGGCCTTCGCTGCCCGGAACCTTTACGCCCCAGTCAAAGCTGGTGCGCGAGACGGAAAGATCCTGCAGGCCCCCTTCGACAAAACGGATCACTTCATTACGGCGACTTTCGGGCTGAATGAAATCGGGGTGAGCGGCGTAGTAATCGAGCAATGCCTGTTGGTACTTCGACAGCTTGAAGCGCCAGTTTTCCTCCACCGTCCATTCCACAGGCGTGCCTTGCGGTGAAAGTTTTACGACACTTTCACCGTTAGTTAGCTCTTTTCCCTCATAAAATGCTTCATCACGGACGCTGTACCAGCCCTCATAGCGGCCCAGTTCCAGATCGCCATTGGCAGCGATCGCATTCCACAAGGCCTGGCTTGCCGTGTGATGTTCCGGCGCTGTGGTGCGCTGAAAATGGTCATACGATACGTTCAATGTGTCGCACATCGCCTGGAACTGATCGGACATTTCACGGCACAAGTCGCGCACGTCCACGCCCTTGTCGCGAGCGGCCTGCACCATCTTGAGGCCGTGTTCGTCAGTCCCGGTCTGAAACCGCACTTCGCGGCCCGAAAGGCGCTGGAAGCGGGCGATTGCGTCAGCGGCGATGGCTTCATAGGCATGGCCAATGTGCGGCCGCCCGTTGGGATAGCTGATCGCGGTCGTGATATAGAAAGGGTCGGCCATGCCGTGGGATGTTCTCGCGTAAATGGGGCTCAGGCTGCTTCTCTAGGCATCGCGGCACTGGCCAGCAACCCGCCAATTTCCATCGCCAGCAGGCCAGGGTCAAAGTTGGCAGTCGGCGCGGAGGCGGAAAGCTGGGCCAGGGCCGCGTGAGCCTCGATAATGCGGGCCTGCTTGGCGGGTATTGCGCCTGCCAGATCGGCGGCCAGCACCGCGCGGGCAAGGTCCAGCGTGGCCAACTGGCGTTCACGGTCTGGGCGAAGGCCGATTGCTCCTGCCAGCGCGCCACGCAGCATGAAATGCTCGTCCCCCTCGGCAATCAGGCGCAGCATGAGGGCGTGCAGCGTGCCCAGCTCGTGCTCGACAAAACCGAGCGCCGTGCCGGGCGATCCTTCGGCGGCGGCGATGGCGGCCGCGCGGGTTGCGGCGTCCGCTTGCGGTGCTTCGCGGATCAACAGCGTGTCGATCTCTGCGTCGGAAAGGTTGGGAAAGCGCAGCATCCGGCAGCGCGAGCGGATCGTCGCCAGCAGGCGTCCGGGGCTGTGCGCCACCAGCAGGAAAAACGTTCCAGACGGCGGTTCCTCCAGGCTTTTGAGCAGGGCATTGACTGCGCCCTTCTCCATGTCGTCCGCCGGGTCGATGATGATAACGCGGCGTGCGCCCAGCGTCGGACGGGTAAACAGGCGGTGCTGCATACGGCGGACCTGATCGACCGAGATGTTGCGTTTCAGCTGGAACGGCTTGCCGTCGGCGCGCTTTTTCTCTTCCTCATCGTTTTGCGGCTGGCGTTCGAGGACGATCACGTCAGCGTGCAGTTCGGGCTGCGGAACGCCGGGTTCGGCCACCAGTTCGCGCGCGGCGGCAAGGGCGAAGGCGGCTTTGCCCAGCCCGCGCTTGCCGGCCAGAATCCAGCCGTGGTGCATCCGGTCAGAAGCCATCGCCGTGCGCCATTCGTGCCACGCGGCATCATGGCCGGAAAGGTTGGCGGGATGAATGTTCACGCGAGGCGGTCCAGCGCCGCCATCACGGCCAGGTGGGTGGATTCCGGCGGGCCATCGCCGTCGATCACGGCAAACCGGCCCGGATCATCGGCGGCGAAGCGGGCGAAGGCGGCGGCGACTGCGGCGTGAAAACTTTCAGGCCGCCCGCCGATCCGGTCTGGCCCATCAAAATCGCGCAAGGCGAGGCGCTGCGCGGCGATTTTCGGGGTAACGGCGATCAGCAAGGTCTGATCGGGCAGCAGCCCCATGCTGCCGAACTGGTGCAGCGCCAGCAGGTCGGCGTCCGCCAGCCCGCCGCCGCCGCCCTGGTAGGCGCGGCTGGAATCGAGGAACCGGTCACAGATGACCCATGCGCCGCGTTCCAGCGCCGGGCGAATCAGGCGTTCGACATGGTCGGATCTGGCGGCGGCAAACAGCAACGCCTCGGCGCGGGGCTGCCAGCCATTGCCCTCCGTGCTGAGCAGCAAGGCGCGGATAGCCTCTGCCCCAGCGGTGCCGCCCGGCTCGCGCGTGGTCACCACTTCCAGCCCGCGTGCCCGCAAGGCCGTGGCGAGCAGCATGGCCTGAGTGGACTTGCCCGCCCCCTCTCCGCCTTCCAGCGCGATGAAGCGCCCCTTGTTCATGCGCGGCTCCATGAAAACAGCCCGAGCAGTCCGTTGCGCAGGCGGGCCAGCCAATCGGCGCGGCCCACGCTTTCCCCAGCCAGCAGCGGCACCCGGCTTGGCGGGGCATTGCCGACGCGGACTTCCAGCGCGGCAACGATGCTGCCTTTTTCGATTGGCGCTTCAAGTGGACCATCATAAACCACACGCAAGCTTATGGGAACGTGCCCATTTTTGTCGGAATTTCCAGCTATGGTTGCGCCAAATCCCGACGGTGTGACAAGGCTGACCATGCGCTGCTGGCCGCCCTGCACCCTCGCCTCACCCACTTTGGCACCGGCGGCGAACAGGGGCTTGCTGGCGAAGGCGGCAAAACCCCATTCCATCAGGTCGCGGGCGGCGGTCGCGCGGTCGCGGGCCAAGTCGACCCCGGCGACGACCATGATCAGCCGCCGACCATCGCGGATTGCCGAACCGAGATAGCCGTATCCGGCCTGATTGGTGAACCCGGTTTTGATCCCGTCAGCACCGGGCAGGCGGCCCAGGATGGGGTCGTGATTGGCCTGAGTAATACCGTTCCAGGTCATTGTTTCATGGCCGATATAGCGGTGATACTTGTCAGGATGGGCGGCGATCATGGCGCTGGCTAGCGTCGCCAGATCGTGCGCGGTGACGTAAGTCTGCCCTTCGTCCATCCAGCCGTTGGGCGTGCTGAAATGGCTGTCCTTCATGCCCAGCCGTCGCGCCTGCGCATTCATCATCGCGGTCCAGTTAGCGACGCTGCCGCCTGCCCCTTCGGCGAGAACGACGCAGGCATCGTTGGCGGAAACATTGGCGATACCCAGCAGGAGGTCATCCACCGTGGGGTTCATCGTGCGATCGAGGAACATCGTCGAGCCGACATTATGCCACTTCTTGAACGCTTCCTCGCTCATCTGCATGTGCTGGTCGGGCTTGAGGTGTTGCTTATGCAGCAGCTCGAAGGCCAGATAAAGCGTCATCACCTTGGTGATCGAGGCAGGGACGAAGCGGCGGTTTTCGTCCTTGGCATAGAGCACTTGCCCGGAACTCAGGTCCATCAGCAGGGCTATCGGCACGCGGGCGAGCGACGGCGGCACTTGCGCCGGATCGGTAAACGCCTCGGGCGGAGCGAAAGCGCGGCGCGCCGGTTCGTGAACTATCGCGGGGGACGCTGGCATCGCGCCCTCGGTTGGAACCGTAGCGAGGCCAGCGGCGGCGATGGGCAAACCGGAAGCAATCAGTGCGGCAGCAACAAGTCGAGTCAAGAACCGATCCCCGGCGCTGGCAATGGACCGGCGCGCAAGGGGACCGATGAACGATCAGTCCGCGCGCTGGATTCGTGCGTCGCTATACCCGGCGGCTTTCGCCTTGGCGAGGGCCGCCTCGGCTTGTCCCCGGGTGGCGAACGGCCCCATGCGGACGCGGTGGAATTTACCTGCCGCGCTGACGTTTCCGCCGACTTTTGCCGCTGCGGTGCGGCCACGTTGTTCGGTAGAAAATGCGCCGACCTGGACAATCAGCGTGCCGGAGTGTTCTTTCGGCGCGGTGGTGGCCGGAGTTGGGGCCGGGGCTTTTGTCGGCACAGTAACTGGTTTGGGCGCGGGTTGCGCTGGGGCGGCAGCTTTCACTGCCTTCACCACAGGAACCTTAGCTTGCGCTGCCTTCACCGGAGCGGCGGCAACCGTGGGAACTGGCGTTGGCAAAGGCACGGCAACAGCAACGAAATCCGGCTCCAGCTTGCGCCGCAGGACGGCGCCCAGCGACTTGGGCGTATCCATGCGCGGCGGCACGGCCTCTCCGCCGCGCAGCAGGGCGCGTTCCTGTTCGGGCGGGTTGACCCGGCGGATGCGAATCGGGCTATGCGCGCCGTTTACGCCCAGTTGCGCGGCGGCGGCGGGCGACAGGTCGATCAGCCGCGCCCCGGTCATCGGACCGCGCCGCTCGACCCGGACGAGTATCGTCCGCCCGCTTTCGAGCGAGGTCACTTCGGCATAGCTGGGCAAGGGTAAGGTGCGATGGGCGATGGTAACGCCTTCCCGCTCGCCCGCTCCGACCTCTACGCCAGCATAACCGACGGTGTCGTAATTCATCACGTCGACCGGTTTATAGCTGACCCCGTCGACGATGAAGGCATCACCCAGCACCATCGGATAGTCAGCCGCCGGGCCGTTTTGCTGTGGGCCGGGCATGGCGCCTATGGCCTGAGCGTTATGCCCCGCCGTGCCGCAAGCGGCCAGCGTTCCGGCACAGGCAAAAGCCAAAATCTGCTTAACGGGCAATCTCATCTGCAAGCAATCCCACGGTCATGGCGTAGAAGTTCGAGCAGTTATAGTGGAGGATAACCCGATAATTCCCGGTTAACAGATAGGCTTGTTCGCCTGCGCCGTCCGGTTCGAACAGCGTTGCCAGCACATTGTCGGCAATCGGGCGCGCAGGCTCCACCCCCAATCGACGCCATTCGGCCACGGTCAGCCAGCGATCATGGCGCGCGTGAACGCGCGCGCATTCGGGTGAAATGAGCTTTTCGGCGACCAGATTGCGGTCCAGCCCCGCCGGGACACTCGCCGGAACGCCCCACGGCTGCCCTGCCCGCCACCCGGCATCGCGGAAATAGTTGGCGATTGAGGCGAGCGTATCGGCCTGGCTGGTCCAGATATCACGCCGACCATCGCCGTCACCGTCCACCGCCAGCCGCAGGTACATACTGGGCAGGAACTGCGGATTGCCGAAAGCCCCGGCCCAGCTACCCTTCAGCCGCTCGCGCGGGACGCCCTGATCGGCCATCTTGAGCAGGGCGACGAATTCCTGCGCGAACAGCTCCCGCCGCCGCCCTTCATATGCCAGCGTTGCCAGCGAGCGGGCGAGATCGAAGTCACCCTTGTAATTGCCATAGTCCGTCTCGTGCCCGAAAATGGCGACGACGATGGGGATTGGCACACCAAAGCGCCGCTCGATCGTCGAGGCCCAGCCCGCGACTTGGGCATAAGTGCGCCGCCCCCCGGCAATCCGCGCGGCATCAACATGGCTGCGGCGATAGGGCGCAAAGGCCGGAACCGCGCTGGTGCGGCTGGTGCCGGGCTGTGACTGATCGAGCGCGATGACTCGCGGATTGAGCGTCAGGTCTGCGGTCATGGCGCGAATGGTCGGCTCGCTCACCCCCTCAGCCCGCGCGCGGGCGGCGAGACGCTGCACGTAACCCTGAAATGCGGGTTCATCCTGCGCGCCTGAGCCAGCGGGCGCAGCAACAACAGGTTCGGCAACCGGCTGCACTAGATGCTGGCCATTTGCCGACAATCCCTTGGCCACAGGCTGCACGGGTACATCCGCCGGGCCTAATAACGATGCAGCGGATGCGATCCCGAACAGGCGCAGACTGGCAAGAATCCTAAACATCGCCGTAACTTCGCACAGTAAGCCCGCGATTGAAATCCCGCTGCACGCCTCTCCCCTACATTCGTCCAAACGCCTGGCCCCATAACGTCAGCCCTATAACGCTGGGGGGGGTGACAAAGCCCAAATCCCACGCTAGCGGCATCTGGCCCTCATGAGCCGGACAGGTGGCCGAGTGGTTTAAGGCAACGGTCTTGAAAACCGTCGTGGGTGGAAGCTCACCGTGGGTTCGAATCCCACCCTGTCCGCCAATTCAACACAATTTTCTCATACACATTTCGGCAGGGCACATCCGTTCCGGAACTGCGGGCGCTTGGAAAGCGAAGCGCCGTTAGGGCGCGTGTTATTGCTTGCCTTATACACTCTCGATTTTCTGCAAAAAATCGGCCTTGCCGTAAGGGAAATTCCTAGCACCCTATCCGACAGGCGGACAAGAAATGCGTATCGCTCAGATATGGGGGTTCTATGGCTTCGGCACTCGGCGGCGACCATGAATTAAATGGGCGCAGTGTTTCGCGGCACAAGCGTGATGCAGATGCCACCCGGGCACGCATTCTGGTTGCGGCGCAGCAGGCTTTCTCCACAAAGGGCTATTCGCATTCCGGCATCCGCGACATCGCGAAGCTGGCAGAAGTGAGCTCTCCTCTGATTGTACGCTATTTCGGTACCAAGGCACATCTGTTCGAAGAGGCTATAGAGATCTCTCTGGGCCAGAGGCTCGCTGCAGGGATAAGCAAAGCTGACTATGCCGAGTTCGTGGCGACTGTATTGCTGGACCCGGTCGATGTAATCAGCTTGCCGATGATGGTCGCGCTGGCATCCGGCGATACAGAGGCCGCGGAAATTGCTGCGCGATGCATGACCAAGCATAGCCTGACACCCCTGGCCGAGTGGCTGGGCGGCGAGGATGCTACGGAGCGGGCTCTTGCCATCGCGATGGTCGCCACGGGATACGTGATCTATGCCCGGCAATTGCCGCTGCCGAAAACGATGGATCAGGCCAAGATTGTCGATTGGTTCAAGGCTACGCTAGAAAGGCTGGTCACCGGCAGCGGCTGGATCGACCAACCGCCAGCGCAGTCGGCCTGACGACAGAAATCGAAAGTCTGCCGCAAAGCCCGCGCTCACCCGCATGAGATGTGCGAGTCCATTGACATTGTTTGTCCAATGACTTGAGAAAGCGCCGTTTCCCGTTCTCCCGCGCTTGCGCCTTGGGCACTGCATGTCAATGGATCAGTCACATGTTTTGCGAGTGCCCGGTTGGGCGAAGGCTCCGGCATTCCGGGTCGGGCTGGCGCTCGCCTTGCTCATCTTAGCAGGCCTCGTGATTTACGACCGGGAGGCAGCGCATCAACGCAGTGATCAGGCGGTAGAGGCAGAGCTTTCACTCAAGCCGCCGCCAGTGGCCGAACCTTTGGTATTTGCCGCGATGACGCCAGACCGGGCGCGACAGATCAATGCGGCTATTTCTTTTGCCGGAATTGGCCCCCCTGCCCGTCCGTTTTCGGCCAGCGGGGATGAGGGAAGCCGGGCGCGGGCGACGGACTGTATGGCGGCGGCAATGTGGTATGAAGCAGGCAGCGACGAGGCTGGGAACCGTTCGGTCGGTCAGGTCGTGCTCAACCGCCTGCGTCATCCAGCCTTCCCGGCAACGGTGTGCGGAGTGGTGTTCCAGGGTTCCGAGCGGCGGACCGGTTGCCAGTTCACCTTTACTTGTGACGGCGCGCTGGCGCGGGTGCCGCCTGCCGCCGCGTACCAGCGCGTGCGCGACCGCGCGGCGGCGATGCTGGCGGGATCGACAGAGGCATCCGTGGGCCTCGCTACGCATTACCATACCGACTGGGTCCACCCGATCTGGAGCGCCGAACTGGAAAAGATCGCCCGCGTGGGTACGCACCTGTTCTTTCGCTGGAAGGGGGCCTGGGGCGGCCCTCATGCGCAGATGTCGCACTATGCCGGTGTCGAGCCGACGATCCCTGCCCTCGCGTTCCTCTCCCCCGCACATCGCGCCGCGCTGCCTGCGGGCGAGGCGGTGCCAGCGGCTGTCGCATCGGAAAGTGCAGCGACCGTCGCCACGGCCAAAGTAGACAATTCCTCAGGCCTGATCCGGGTTGAGATTTCACCTTTGGGCAATGCCAGTGCCCAAGCCCTCGCCGCTTATGATTTATGCGGCGACCGGGCGTTTTGCGAGATAGAGGGGCGCCTGCCGGGGAGCGGCGTCAACGGGCCAAAGGTATTCTACTACATCCGCGACCGGTCGCAGAAGATCGAGCGGGCGCTTTGGGATTGCACCCGGTTCAAGCGCCCGACGACCACCCAATGCCTTTACAAGTCAGGTTAACTGACTGATCAAGGCTTTGAAACTGCTATCTGACCACCGGGAGCGGCTGCTGGGGAAGCATCGCTGCGGATCGACAGCGCCGGGTCGCTGACGCCGCCGTCAGCTGGAGTAACCTGCGCGTCCTGTGGCCGGGTGCCGCTGGTGCCCTGCGCCTTCGCGGCAGGGACCGGCTGGTCGCTTAACTGGAATATCTGGTTGCGCACCTTGTCGTAATGGACAGTTGGATCATAGAGGCGGCTGGATTCGAAGTTGAGATCCTTGGCCTCGGCCCGGCCCATCGCTGCCAATAATGCGAAGCCCGCGACATAAGCGTCGCGCCGCGCAGTCACCAGCGTGACTTGCGAGTTTAGCAATTCCTGCTCGGCGTTCAGCTTGTCGAGCAAGGGGCGCACACCAGCATCAACTTGCGCGCCAAGCGCCTGAAGTGCTCGCTGGTTGGCGGCCGCGCCGCGTTCGGCAGCAGCGATCACGCGCTGCGCCGCAACCCAGGTGGCAAAGGCAGAGCGGGTCTGCGCAACGACCGTGCGCTGTGCCTCCACCACTTGTTCGACGCCAACGCCTTCCTTCTCTACTGCCTGACGGTAGAGCGCGGACAGCCTGCCGCCGGAAAAGAGCGGCACCCGCAGCGCCACGCCGACGTTCGCCGTGGTACCCCGGTCCCCATTGCGCGGCCCGGTGCCGGGAGCGAGCGAGTTCAGATAATCGTAGTGGTTGAGCGACGCCCGCGCCTCAAGCCGGGGCTTGCGCTCACCATCGGCCACGCGGACATCATCAGACAGGGCAATCCGCTGCGACATGGCCGCCAGGATATTGGGATTGTTCTGGAGCGCATATTCGACCGCGACGTTGGGATCGGTTGGCAGTTCGGGCAAAGGCGGCGGCGGGGCGAGGACGCCGGGTTCACTGCCGACAAGCTGGATGAACGATTCCCGGCTGGTAATCAGCTTTGACTGCGCGGTTTCCGATTGCGCCTGTGCCAGCGACAGCCGCGCTTCTGACTGCGCGACATCGGCTGGGCCGCGATTGCCGGCCTTGTAGCGGTCTGTCGTTTCTTGAAGGTTGAAGCCGATGACTTGGGTGTTACGCTGGTTCAGGCGGACTACGGCCTCGTCGCGGATAACATCCATATAAGCGCCGACTACGGCGGTAAACAGATCCGCCTCGCCGCCGCGCAGGCCATAACGGCTGGCTTTGACCCGCTCGTCTGCGGCGGCGACTCCCCACTTGTTGACCCCGAATGTGATCAGCGGAAGCGTGGCGTTGATCTGGCCAACCAGTTGCCGGTCAGGATCGGAGACGAAGCCGCCCGGCGGGTTGTCACCCTTCAGGATGTTTTCCTGATAGCTGACCGTGCCGTCGATCACCGGCATGGAGGCGGCGCGGGCGATGGGCACGTTTTCGTCGGCAACGCGCACGTTGGCGCGCTGCGCGGTAAGTTTTGGATTGTTTTGATAGGCGGCTTCCAGCGCCTCCTGCATGGTCGTTGCCTGCGCGGATGAGATGAGCGCCAGGCACATGCCCAAAGCGCCCGAAACAGTTAGCCCTAGGCGGCGTTGAAGTGCGGCTGGCCTGATGGTTCCCCTGTCAGAATACACGATTAGCCCCCTTTGTGCGCGGTCCCGATTTCGATCCGGCATCGCAGCCCCGCAGGCAGGCGATTACCGGGATTAGGCAATTCCAGACGCATTCCAAACGTGCCACTGGCCGCATCGAACACCCGGTCAATCACCTTGATCCGGGCCACGTATTCGCCGCCAACCGGCTGTTCGGGAAATATCTTGACCGACTGGCCAATCGAGACCGAGCCAAGCTGGGCAATCGGTGCGAATACTTCGACGTTCAGTGGATCGACTTGCGCCACGGTCAGGATATGCGAAGCGTCTGACCCGCGATACTCGCCGGGCGACATGGCGCGTTCGGTAACGATGCCGTTGACTGGGCTGCGCACGGTCTTTTCGCCAAGTATGCGGCTGTGCTGCACCGATTCCAGCTGCGCCACGCGGCGTTCCTGTTGGGCGGCATTGCGTTCCTCAGCAGCGGCGCGGGCGTTGGCCTGCGCTTCCTCGACATTATCACGCGCAAGGTACTGGCCGATCTGTTCGCTACGCTTGCGCACGGCATCGAGATAGACAGCGCGGCTGGCGGCGGCGCGTTCGGTATAGACGTTGCCCGCCTTGGCCTGCGCGGCGGCAAGGCTGGCCTGATCAACATCGGCCCGCAACTGGGCCACGACCTGGCCGCGATGGACCACATCGCCCCGGTCTACATAAATCGCCGCGATCACGCCTTCGACCCCGCTGTTAACCTTCACCACCTGACTTGGTTCTATCAGGCAATCAGTCGGACGGGCGGGATCAAGGCCCGGTGGGGTCACCGCAGCTGTAGGGCGATCGAGATGTTGCACGGCCTGCACGGCGGCAATGGGCTTCGGCCGCTCTTCGCGCACCGGCCCGCCATCATCATCGCCGGAATATGCAAAAGCAATCGCCGCAGCCACCGCCAGAGCCCCTCCCCCGATCGTCAAAGCAAATCGTCGATCCATGTCGGCATCAGTCAATGCCACGCATCAAGCAAAGGGTAAAGAACCAATCACCATTTGGTGCCCCAGAATGGGAAAAGATAATTCCTGTTATCAGGTGCTTACAAAATAGGCCTAATAACAGAGCACTTGAAATTAGCTTTGTTTGGCAACAATAATCACGTATTGATTAGGGAGGACTGGGGGCCAGCGGCTGGGCACGCTCGCCGGACGCCACCTTTCATGCTGACAAGACTTGCCTGCTGCAAGACTGGGGGATCATCGTGTTCCACGACGCGCGACTTACTGCGAAATCGAACGATCCCCGTCGTTTGCGTTTTCCCCGCCTCGCTGCGCTGGGTGAAGCATGGCAGACTAACCGCCGCGCTGCCCTGCGCAATTCGACCATTCTGTCTAGCCGACTCGCCATCGAGTCGCTTGAACCACGGCTGTTGCTGTCTGCAGATACGCCCCCCGTTTCAGGCGCAATCGACGTTCCGGGTGAGACTGATCAATTCTCATTCACCCTTACCGAACCCAAGAAAATCGCGTTCGACTCGCTGACCGCCAACTCCTCGATCAAATGGTCGCTGGCCGGACCAAACGGCAATGTAGTTGCCAACCGCTCGCTGGCGGGGTCGGACGGCTATGACATCGGCGGGTCCAATGTGCTGGACCTGCAGATCGGCACTTATACCCTGAGCGTGGACGGCGATGCCAGTACCACAGGGGCCTATGATTTCCGCCTGCTCGACCTTGCCAATGCCGATCACATCGCGCTGGGGCAGACGGTAAGCGCGCACAATGCCGGTCGCGAGACGGATCTTTACGCATTCGACGTGGCCGCGGGCGAGAGCTTCTTCTTCGATACCCAGCAGCTTTCAGGCCAATCGGTAAGCTGGCGGCTGATCGGCCCGGACGGCGAACTGGTCAGCGGGCCAACCGGATTCAGCGATTCCGGCCCTTTTCAGTTGAACAAGGGCGGCACTTATACGGTGGCCGTGGAAGGCAGGGTCTATAACAATTCTCCCTTTGATTACAGTTTCAGCGTCGATCGCGTAACCAACACGCAGGCCAGTTTATCAATTGGTCAAACGGTGATGGATTCCATCTCCGGCCCCGGCAGTACGGTGACTTATTCGTTCGATCTGGCAAGCGACAGTCGGTTGCTATTCGATACGCTGCTTAACCGGTCTTCATTCCACTGGACCCTCACCGGTCCGCGCGGGACTGTGGTTTCGAGACGTGATTTCCTGTCGAGCGATTCCTATGACGGCAATCCTCTGCTCGATCTGGCAGCGGGTAGTTACAAGCTGACGGTCTACGCCGATTATGACCGCGCCGGACCGTTTGCCTTCCGCCTGATCGACAGCGCGCTGGCAACAACCGTCAATCCCGGCGACAATTTTTCAGCCACGCTTGGCAATGCCGGGCTGGCTCAGGCCGGACAGCGTCCTGCCGGTGCTCCGATGGATTATTCCGGTCTTCCGGGCATGACCAACCGCGCGTGGGACGTCAATGTGCTCGGCAGCCTTTCGGTGCCTGATGACGCGGCGCTCCGCCCGGCCAACCTGACGCTGGAGGCTTGGATAAACCCACAGTCTGGCAATTATTACCAGGGCATCGTCACCAAGACGACCGACACCGGCTGGAGCGATGGCTATGGCCTGATCCGTGTTGGCGGCAACGTGCGGTTCTTCGTCAACAACTGGAACGGCGCCTATGTAGAAGCGCCGCTGCCCACCGGCGTGTGGGAGCATGTTTCTGGCACATATGACGGCAGCACGCTGCGGCTGTTCATCAATGGCCAGCAGGTAGCCCAGCAGGCTTATTCCGCGCCGATCAACCAGAGTAGTGGCGCGCTGGCGATCGGTGCCTCTCCGGCGGGATCATACCTGTTTAACGGCATGATCGACGAAGTGCGCGTATGGAACGTCACGCGCACGGCAGCGGAATTGTCGGCTGCCTTCGCCTCCCCGCTCAGCGCGGCGCAGGCCGGGATTGTTGGCTACTGGCGCTTTGACGAGCAGAATGGAGCCAGCAGCGCCGATCTTTCGCCAAGTGGTCTTGCCGCCACCGTCACCAGCACGCCCGCCACTGAGACGCGCCTATACCGCGTTTCGGCTACCGCTGGCTCCGGGCTTTATTTTGAACTTAAGAGCCAGGTTGGCGACGAAATCAGCGTCCGCGTCTATAATCCGGATGGCACTGTTCTGAAGGGGCCAGCGCATATTTCCGACCTGGAACTGCGCAACCTGCCGCAGACCGGCGACTATCTGATCGCCGTAGAAGGCCGGATTTACGACGGTGGACCGTCTACCTTTCAGTATGCCGTCAGCAATCTGGTGGACAATACCGCCGCGCTTGTGCTCGGCACCACGGTCAGCGCAACTCTGGGTCGTGGGCAGCATGACAAGTACACCTTCACGCTGGCCACCGCACGCAAGCTGGTGTTCGATAGCCAGACGCCGGACGGCAGCCTCAACTGGACGCTGACCGGTCCGCGCGGTGTGGAAATCAACAGCCGCACGTTCTATTATTCCGATGGCCCGGAACTCTACGGACCCGGCGTGCTTGATCTGCCCGCAGGCAATTACGAACTGACGATTGACAGCACCATAGTCACCGCTGCGGCCTATGCCTTTCGCATGCTCGATATGGGCAGCGCCGTGCCAGTCGCGCTCGACACCGAGGTTTTAGGGCAGACGCAGCCCTCTAACGAGACGGATACCTACACCTTCAATGCGCAGGCGGGTGATGTCATCCAGCTTGAGCGCGTTGTCGGGCGCAACTCTGACAACCTGTTCTGGCGCCTGCTCGATCCCACCGGGCGCGAGGTTGCCGAGGACTATTTCGGCAGCGACTATCCACTGCCCATCACGATGACCGGCGCCTATACCCTGCTGATCGAAGGCCGGGTATGGGACGGCACCCCGCGCAACTACAGTTTCAAGGTCCACAAGACCGGATTTGTCGCCCCTGCCGATTTGTCGCAGGGCACCGCGCTCAGCCTGGGCGCGACAGTTTCAGGTACGCTTGCGGGTTCAGGCGATACCAAACTCTACACCTTCACCACCGCTACGCCGACGACGCTCTATTTCGATTCCTTCACCCCTGACGGCGGCAAGTCGTGGGCATTGGTCGGCCCGCGCGGTCAGGAAGCTTCACGCGCTTTCTATTACAGCGACGCCTGGGAAGTCGGCGGCAACAATGCCCTGGTTTTGCCCGTCGCGGGAACTTACCAGATCCGAGTCACCGGATCGGCGGGGGCCTATTCGTTCCGGATGCTCGATCTGGCGAATGCCACGCCGGTATCCACTGCCAACACCCAGGTTGATGGCGTTCTCAACCCCAATTCATCGACGCTGGCCTATTCGTTCACTGGCACCAAGGATGATACAGTCTGGTTCACGCTGAACAATTACGCCGATTTCGCGTTCCGCTTGCTCGATTCCTCGGGCCGGATGCTGATCGGACCGACCAGCCTTTACACACTGCCCTTCACTCTGCCCGCGACCAGCACTTATACCGTGCTGATCGAAGGGCGCGTCTATAACGGCGGCAGTGACGACATCGGCTTCAGGATTAACCGCGCGCAGAACCCCGCGCCCATAACGATTTCGGCAAACACGCAAGTCGATGGCTCGATTGCCGGTGCTGGCGACAAGCAGCGATACAAACTGACCGTCACCGCGCCGACGACGATCCAGTTCGACAGCCTGACTGACAACAGCCAGATCAACTGGTCAATGCAGGGAGCGGGCGTTTCTGCGTCTGGCAACTTCCGCAATTCAGACAGTTACGAGCGCAGCGCCCCGTCCAGCTTTCTCGTCGCGCCGGGCGATTACGAATTCACCGTCAGTAGCAACAACGGGGCAACCGGAGCCTATTCGTTCCGCCTGCTAGACGCAGCATCCGCCCAGCTGCTCCCCGCTGCGGGAGCGACGGTCAGCGGCACGTTGCTGCCTGCTTCCGAAACCGACATTTTTACTTTCCAGGCGACTGCAGGCGACAAGTTCTCGTTCAGTTCTGTGCAGGCTCCGGGCTATGCCAGTATCCGCGTGCTCGATCCGTTCGGACGCGATGCCAGCGGCGCGCTGGACTTTGCCAATACCAGCTTCACCACCGCCTTCACCGGGCGGTATACGCTGCTGGTGGAAGGTCGCCCGTGGGACACGACCCCTCAGCGCACCTATTCGTTTATCCTTGACCGGCCCGTCGATCCTGCACCGATCGCCATGACCGTGGGGCAGACCGTTGCAGCCAGCCTTGCGCGGCCGGGCGAAACCGGCATCTACACGTTCACCCTTGCCCAGTCAGGCAAGTTCTATTTCGATTCGATGACGCCTGATACTAACCTGACCTGGACGATCACTGGCCCGTCAGGCGTGGTGCGCTCAGACCAGTTCTATTACACTGACTCCTTCGAGGATTATGGCGACCGCGTGTTCGCGCTGGCGGCGGGTGATTACACAGTCAAGATCACGGGCAACAACGGCGCCACCGGTCCGGCCAGCTTCCGCCTGCTCGACATGGCCGCCGCGCAGCCTATCTCTTATGCCACGCCGGTCAGTGCCGCGCTGACCCCTGCTAACGAGACGGACAGCTATCAGTTCACCGCCACTGTTGGCGACCAGGTGTTCCTGCAGGTCAGGCAAGGCCTGCCTTATGCCTCGCTGCGGATCATCGACCCTGCCGGGCACCAGATCGCCAACCCCACAGGTTTCCAGAACACAGAGTTCACCGCCGGGCAAACCGGGACCTACACCGTACTGGTCGAAGGACGTGTGTGGGACGGGACGGCGACGTGGCCTTATACGTTCGCGCTCTATCGCTCCAATTCCACGGTGCAGGCCATCGACATCACCGGGTCGACCGGCCAGTCGTCACTACGCACCGGACAAGTCGGCAACGCCATCGCGCTTACGGGCACAGAACAGGTCAAGCTGAACAACCCTGCGCTGGATATCCGCGATCAGGTGACCGTGGAGTTCTGGATAAATCCCGACCGAGCGCACGATACCTGGGTGCCGATCGTCTACAAGGGCACGGACTCCAGCCAGCGCACGTACAGCGTCTGGTTCAATGCGAACCAGTCTGTCCTGCTCTCCAGCCAGAGCACATCGGGTGACGAATATCTACAGACCGCCAGCGGATCCGTCGCCTTTGGCCAGTGGACCCACGTGGCAGCGGTGCTTGACCGGACGGCGGGCACGGAGAAAATCTACCTCAACGGGCAACTTGCAGCATCTCGCACTGTCAGCGGTACGCAGGCCTACGGTCAGGCCGATAGCCCGCTCTACATCAGCGGCACCATCGAAACAGACGACAGCCTTGGCCGCCTTGAGGGCGCGCTGGATGAAGTGCGCGTCTGGCACGGCGCGCGGTCCGCCGCAGATATTCAGACCGACATGATGAACGGCCCGCCAGCGAATGCCACTGGCCTCGTCGCACGGCTCCCGTTTGACAGTCTTTCAGGCGGCACCACTCCTGAAACGGTAAGCGGCGGCAGCGCATCCGTCCTGCGCGATTTTGCTGGTCTGCCCGGCACGGTCGAGGGTCGACTGGCGGTACCGGGTGACAAGCGAACCTATACCTTTACCCTCGCCGCGCCGACGACTCTGGAATTCGACGCGCTTTACGATAACGACCAGATCAACGTCACGCTGACCGGCCCGGGCGGGCTTTCGATCACCCGCAACTTGCGCAATGGCGACAGTTTCGAACTGGGCGGCGAAAACCCCGTATTCACTGCACAGGCGGGGCAATACACAGTTACTGTCGATGGCAACAGCGCGGCCACGGGCACGTTCGCGTTCCGGTTTCTCGATCTGGCGACAGCGCCGAAAGTCACGCTTGACACGGCCCTTTCCGCGACAATTGCAGGGGGGCGTGAGAACCATGCCTACCGCTTTGACGTCACCGCTGGGCAGCGAGTGTTCATTGACGGGCAGGCCATCAGTGCGCCGGGTGACCGCATTTCGCTGCGGCTGATTGATCCTTATGGGCGGCAGGTCACCGGGCCGGTCACCTTCGGAGACATCGACACCGGCGTGCTGGCCATTGGCGGCACCTACACGCTGCTGGTGGAAAGTCGTGCGTGGCGCGACTGGCCGATCGACTACCGCCTTGCCTTCTACCTGGCCGGTGTCAACGGTGCGCCCACGGCGATCACCCTCGACGGCATCAACCCTCAGCAACCGCATGTAGAGCCCGGTCGCAACGGCAATGCGCTGAGCCTGAGCGGCGTGGAATACGTCGAAGTTCCAAACGCTGTCGCCCCCGCCCCGCAGCGCGATTTTACGCTGGAAGGCTGGTATCGGCTCGACCGGATGACCGACAATTATGTCGTGCTGGCGACCAAAGGCGATGCCGATACCCAGAAGGTGCCGTACCACATATCGCTCGGTTCGGATGGGCAGATCAATTTCCTCACCGGCGATACCTCTGGTAATCAGGGTGTCAGCACGACTGCGGGTGCCTTTACCTTCGGCCAGTGGGTGCATATCGCCGCCGTGGTTGACCGGACGGCGGGAACGCAGAAGATCTTCGTCAACGGGGTGGAAAAGGCCTCCGCCACGATCCGCACCAACGACAATATCGTGAACAGCGATCCGCTGCTGTTCGGCATGTATCCCCATGCGCGCACCGATATCGGCTCGATCGAAGGCGCGATTGATACCGTGCAAATGTGGGGCACCGCACGCACTGCCGCACAGATCGCCGCCGACATGAATGCGCCTTCGCCCACGGGCACGGCAGGCCTGCTCTATGCGATGGATTTCGAAAGCGCCACGCTGCCGGGCGGTGCCATTCTCCACGCCATGAATCCCAACGGCGTGACCGGCAAGATCAGCCATGCGGGTGAGGAAAAACTCTACACCTTCACGCTGGCGGCAGCCACGAGCGTCTATTTTGATTCCGAAACGAACAATGGCGGACTGCTGTGGACGCTGACCGGTGTTGACGGGGATGTCGTCACCAAACGTCGTTTCGACCAGAGCGATTCCATCGACTTCGGCCCTACCCCGGCGATGAATCTGGCGGCAGGCACCTACACGCTAAAAGTCAGCGGCAGCGGCGACGGCACCGGCAATTACAACTTCCGCCTGACCGATCTGGCGGCGGCAACCCCGCTGATGCTCGGCACACCGGTTACTGTGGCACTCGATCCGGCCAAGCTGACCAATGCCTATAAATTCAATGCCCAAGCGGGGGAGAAGTTTTATTTCGATGCCTTGGCTGTGCAGTCGGAAGTCTATTGGCGGCTGCTCGATCCATCAGGCAAGACGGTGTTCGGCCCGACCGGGATCAACGACATAGATGGCATTACGCTCGACCGCGCGGGCACATATACCCTGCTACTGGAAGGTCGTGTTCATCAGGGGTCACAAGCTGGATACAGCTTTGCCGTTTATAGTGAGGGCGGTCAGACGACCACTCCCCTCACGCTCGGCTTGCATGTGGCGGGCTCGATTGCCAAGCCCGGCGAAAGCGACCGTTATTCGTTCACTCTGGCGCAGCCTTCGCAACTGGTGTTCGATGCGCTTTCGGCCGCGCAGCAGTTCAACTGGACGCTGACTGGCCCCGGCGGCATGGTGGTGAATAGCCGCAATTTCTATTCCACTGACAGCGCAGATTTTGGCCCTAATCCGGTGCTCAATCTTGTGGCGGGTGATTGGGTGCTGACAGTCGACATCGGCGGCGACACGACGGGAACCTACGATTTCCGCCTGCTCGATCTGGGCGCGGCAGAAGTGCTCAGCCCTGGCGGCACGCTTAACCGCACGATAGCGCAGGCAGGGCGCGAGACGGCGACCTACAAGTTCGACGTGACGCAAGGGACGCGCTTCGGCTTTTCGATCACGCAGCAGCCTTCGGGTGACTTGCGCTGGCGGCTGATCGATCCGCTGGGCCAGGTGGTTTTCGGGCCATCCTCGCCCGCAGACACCGGCCTGCTGACGGCGACCATGACCGGCACGTACAAGCTACTGGTCGAAGGGCGCATCTATAACAACGGCGACGTCAACTACGGCTTCCGCTTTGACCAGCCGGTTGCCGTGCCTGCGAATGGACAGACGGCGCAGACTTTCGACAGCGCCGGACTGCCCTACGTGCTCGTCAATCATTTCGGCGCGGCGGCGCAAGTCCTCACCGGTACGGGCGGCAATTTCGTCCGCCTTACCGATGTGCTGCATTCCAACCTGCAGAACAGTGTCGTATTCTCGGCCACCGGCACCGGACGGCAGGACAGTGTCGACCTGGGCTTTGACTTCCGCATCACCCGCCAGCCCGGCGCGACGACCGACCCGGACGGCATCAGCTTTGCCTTCCTGCCCGTGGCGCAATACGGGATTTCCGGCCCCGGCCCGCAAGTGGGGGTAGAGGCCAACGTCCCCGGCGCGCTGGGCCTTGGGTTCGACACGTTCAACAACGGCGAAGTCAACGGCAACCACATCTCGATTCACTACAACGGCGTCAAGATCGGTGAGATCGCCAATCCCGGCATCACGCTCGCCTCTGGCGCCTGGGCCCACGCACGGGTGTTGCTGACGCGCACCACCGGCGGGACGCTACTGACAATTGAACTGACGCCCACCGGCGGGAGCGCGGTGACGGCGACAAGCAATTTCTTTATCGGCGGCATGGAGCTTGAGGCCGGTCGCGTGCTGCTGTCCGGCTATCAGGGCGGATCGATCGGCGATCAGGACGTTGACAACGTCAGCGTGGCGATGACGGCGGCAGCGGCGGCTACTCCGCCCCTGACGCTCGATGCTACCCAGACCGGAACCATCGCGGTGGCGGGCGCGGCAGACCGCTATGCGTTCACCGTCACCCAACCTACCCCGGTCATCTTCGATGCACTGACCAATAACGGCGAACTGCGCTGGCAGATCGTTGGGCCAACCCAAACGGGCGGGCTGCATGTTTTTACCCAGACCGACTCTGCCGAAAACGGCGGCAACCCGGTCATGGTGCTGCAACCGGGCACTTACAATGTCATCATCTCAGCCAACGCTCAGAGCACCGGCAGCTATGCCTTCCGGGTTGCGGCGCTGTCATCGGCGCAGGATGTCATATCCGGCCAGCCCATCACGCTAACGCTAAACCCGGGCAATGCGACGGCGATGTACAAGTTCACAGCCAGCGCCGGGCAGAAGGTCTATTTCGATGCCATTAGCGGCTCGGGCGAGCCTTATTGGCGGCTGATCGACCCGACTGGCAATGTCGTATTCGGGCCTAACTATGGGCGCTATGACATCGAAGCGCCGGCCCTGCCCATCGATGGCACTTATACGCTGCTGGTCGAAGGCCGGATCTGGTCCGGCGCACCGCAGACGCTTACTTTTGCGGTCGACACGATGGTCGATACAGCTGCAGCGCTGACCATTGGCGCGACCACCAGCGGCACGATCACCAACCCGGGCGACCGCACGCGCTATTCGTTCTCGCTTGCTCAGAACAGCCGCCTGCTGTTCGACAGCCTGCTCAACAACGCCAGCTTCAACTGGACGCTTACCGGCCCGACCGGAACGCTGGACTCGCGCGATTTTGCGCGCAGCGATGCGTTCAACCGCCCCGACGCGGAAGTGATCTATGCGCCGCAGGGCAGCTACACCCTGACCATCGACGCCGACGCAGATCAGACTGGCAACTTCGCCTTCCGTTTGCTCGACCTCGCCTCTGCGGCCCCGCTGCCAATTGACAGCCAGACGACCGGAACGCTCAATCCCGGCAACGCAAACGCGGTCTACAGCTTTACCGGCGCGCAGGGCGACCGGATGTTCTTCGATTACCTCAGCACTACCGGATATGGCACGTGGCGGCTGCTGGACCCGACCGGCAAACTGGTGTTCTACAACAGTTACCAGACCGATGTCGGCCCGGTCACGCTGCCGCGCACAGGCACATATACGCTGCTGTTCGATGGCCGGGTGGATGAGCCTGTGCCCGTCGTGGACTATGCCTTCAAAGTCAGCCGCATCGTTGACAAGACTGCGACGCTGACGCTGGGACAGACGTTTACCGGCTCGCTTGATCAGCCGCGACAGTCAGAACTATTGACGTTCACGCTGGCCGGGCCGACCCAGATTTTTGTCGATGCGCTCAACAATTACGGCGACGTTTCGTGGTCGTTGTCGGGGCCACAGGGCACCGTCGACACGCGCAATTTCAACGCATCGGATTCGTGGAACTACGGTCCTTCGCCCGTGCTGGTTCTGCCCGCAGGCGCCTATACCTTGCGCGTCACCAACAATAGCGCGGCCGCGCGACCGTTCTCTATCCGCGTGTCCGACATGGCCAACGCCACGCCGATCACGCCGGGTGTTCCCGTCAGTGGCACGCTTAGCCCCGGGTCCGAGGCCAAGTTCTACCGCTTTAACGCGACAGCGGGTGAGCGGTTCTTCTTCGACCAGCAGGCACAGAGCGGGGTCAACTCAACCTGGCGGCTGATCGGTCCCAACGGGCAGCAGCTGTTCCATTCGGATTTCAACAGCGATGTCGATACGATGACGCTCGCCGATGCGGGGACTTATACCCTGATCATCGATGGCTACATCGCCTATGACAATGCGATAGGCACTTACACGTTCAACGTGTTCGAAAACACGATCCAGTCGCCCGTAATCATCTCATCGCTGCAATATGTGCCCTCACCCGATCTTGCGCCGACCGCGCTGGCGGTTTCGTCTGTGGGCCAGATTCAGTCGGGCAGCACCGTAACCCTGAGCTGGAAGACCACCAACAGCGGCACCTTGCCGACGGCGGCGAGCTGGACGGACCGGATTATCGTCCGCAATACCGATACCAACGAGATCATCGGCAATATCCTGATCGCCGATACCGCCGGCCCGCTGGCCGCCGGGGCAGAGCGTCAACGCCAGACCACCGTGACCCTGCCAACCGGCAATCGCGGCACTGGCAATATCAGCTTCACTGTCACCAGTGACGTTGCCAACACGATTTCCGAAGCGAATCTTGCCGGTACGGGCGAGAATAACAACAGCGCCAGCGTTGCGGTTGTCTCCACGCTTGCCCCGGTCATCGACCTGACCGTCGGTAATGTCGTGCCGGAACCCGCCGAGGGCTGGCAGCCGGGCGACACGGTGACGGTGCACTGGCAGACGACAAACGCGGGCAACCTCGCCACGACGGCAGGCATGTCGGAACGCATCACCGTGCGCAACGTCACCTCGAACCAGCAGGTCGTGGTACTCACAGTGCCGCTGGCCGCGACCATCGACGCGGGCGCGACGGTAGATCGCAGCGCGACGATAACCTGGCCTGCGGGCCTTTCCGCCTTTGGCTCGTTCGATTTTACGGTCACGACCGACATACTGGACGAGATCGTTGAAGCGAACGATGCCGGCACGGGCGAGACGAACAATGCCTCCACCACATCGGTCACGTCCGCGCCAGACTTGCAGATTCGCAACTTTGCGATTGCCACGGCCAACCCTTCGGCTGGCGATACCGTCACGCTGAACTGGGACGAGGCCAATACCGGCAACGCCGCCACGGCGGGCGGCTGGACCAATCGGGTGCTGGTTGAAAATATCGACACAGGGGCCGTGATCCTAGACCTTTCCGTGCCGACCGGAACCGCCTTGGCGGCGGGTCAGCAGCGCAGCCGCACCTTCGCTTTCGCTCTGCCGCAAGGCCAGAAAGCCGTAGGCAACGTGCGTGTCACGTTGGTTGTAGACAGCGATGTGGGCGGCGCAGCGGGCACCGTGCGAGAGGTCGTATCGGGTATCAATGCCGAGGCGAACAACGCCGCAAGCGCCGGTGTCACAGTTGCTGCGCGCAATTATCCCGACCTTCAGGTTACCGGCGTAACGGCTCCGTCCAATGCCTCTGGCGGCGACACGATCACCGTCAACTGGAATGTGATCAACGCAGGCAACACAGGCACCGGCTCTGGCTGGAGCGACCGTGTGGTGCTGAGCAGCGACGCGGTGTTCGGCAATGCCGATGATTTCGTCCTCGGCAATTTCGCCAACAACGGCCCGCTTGCTGTAGGCGGACAATATGCGGGCACGGCGAGCGTGGTGCTGCCCAGCAACATTGCTGGAAATTACCGCGTCTACGTGGTCGCTGATCCGGCCTTCGCCATCATCGAACCCGATACCCGCGCCGATAATGTGGGCGCACCAGCGGTCATCGCACTCTCCTCGCAGGCCCCCAATCTGGTGGCGGAGGCCGTGTTCGGCCCCGCCGATCCGGTCGCGGGCGGTCAACCATTCAACGTGTCATGGCGGGTGCGCAACACCGGCACGCTGGCTGCACCGGGCGGACATATCGACCGGCTGGTCCTGTCTGCCGATGGCATTTACGACAGCGGCGATCTTGTGCTGGGCGAAGTGGTGCGCAGCGGTGCGCTGGCTCCGGGTGACAGCTATTCGGTGGCGTTCGATGCACGAGTGCAGGATGGCCGGACCGGATCGTTCCGCCTGATCCTGGTCACTGACGCAGGCCAGACGGTGTTTGAAAACCTGCAGGAAGCTGACAACGCAGGCGTATCCGCGCCGATCACCCTGGCCCCTGCTCCATCGGCCAACCTGGTGGTGGATAGCGTAACCGTCCCCGCAGACGCGATCGCCGGGCAGACCGTGGCTGTCACTTACGTCGTGCGCAATGCGGGCACCGTTACCGCCTCTGCGCCGTGGACAGATACAATCTATTTTGACACCGACACGACCGTTTCGGGCAGCCGCAACCTGGCTTCCGTCAGCCGCACGTTCGCGCTGGCTCCGGGCGATAGCTATACCGTGACCCAGAATGTCACGCTGCCGACCGATTACGCTGATGGCGATACGCTCATTCTGGTACGAGCTGATTCCTCCTCGCAAGTGTTCGAAGCCGGGCAGGAAGCGGACAATGACGGCGCCAGCGCGGTGCTGGCGCTGACTCATCCGGACTTGACGGTTTCGGCGCTGGCCGGACCGGTAGGTGGAACCGCGCAGAGCGGATCGACTTTCGACGTCAACTGGACCGTGCGCAACAATGGCAGCGGCGCGACCGCGGCAGGGTGGACCGATACCGTGTGGCTGTCACGCGATGGCGTGATTGGCGCGGGCGACATCAAGCTTGGCACGGTCACCGCGCTCGGATCGCTTGCGGCAGGCGCGACGCGCGATGTCACGCTGTCTGTCACCCTGCCGATCGACGCGCAGGGCGCTTACAAACTGATCGTCCGCACGGATGACGCCGATGTGGTGGCCGAAACTGTGGGCGAGGGCAATAACACCTCGGCTATCGACCTCACTGTGGGCCTTGCGCCTTATGCCGATCTTGACGTGTCAAACGTCACCGCCCCGTCGCGCAAGATTGCCGATCCGGCGCATGTGACGGTGGGCTGGAAGGTGACCAATTCGGGCACCGGCGCGGGCATCACCAGTTCGTGGACTGACAGCGTGATCGTGTCCGCCGACGATGTGTTCGGCAATGGCGACGACGTGGTGCTGGGCCAATTGGTCCACAGTGGCGGACTGGCACTGGGCGCAAGCTATGACGCCAGCCTTGATCTGATCCTGCCGCCCGGATTCTATGGCCACTACACGCTGTTCGTCCGCAGCGATTCAAAGGGCGAGGTGTTTGAAAACGGTGCCGACGGCAACCGCGGCTTCCTGACTGGGCCGTTCGACGTTTCCCCGATCCTGTGGGCCGATCTAGTCGTCAATACCGTAGTAACGCCCGACAGCGGCGCGTCCGGCACTGACCTTGCGGTTACGTGGACCGTCGCCAATCAGGGCATCGGGCTGACCAATGTTGCCGAGTGGTTCGATATCGTCTGGCTGGAAAAGACCGACGGCACCGGCCGCATTAAGCTGGGTGCGGTCAACCATCTCGGCTTCCTCGCTACCGGCGACAGCTATCAGCGCAGCGCCAGCTTCCGTCTTCCGGATGGCATTTCCGGCAACTACCGCGTGGTGGTGGAAGCACCAGGCTCGTCCAACCCCGGCAGCGGACCATACGAGTTCATCTATGGCGACAACAACACTGCCACGTCGGCACCGATCTCCGTCAGCCTGTCACCCCCGCCTGACCTCAAGGTAACCTCGATCTCCGCGCCGACGAATGGCACGGAAGGCCAGGTCGTCGACATCCAGTGGACCGTGCAGAACGACGGCACCAGCGATGCGAACGGATCGTGGGTCGACAAGGTCTATCTGCGCAAGGTGGGCGATACCGGTGCGGGCACTCTGATCGGCACATACAGCTATACCGGGCCGCTTCAGGCCGGCACCAGCTATAGCCGCAAGGAAGAAATGCGGCTGCCGCTGCACACGTCCGATCAGTACGAAATCGTCGTCGTCACCGACGCCGACAACAGCGTCTATGAATATACGTCGGAAGGCAACAACCGCCTGGTTGACGATTCCGCGATCCTGGTGGCGACCTTGCCCCGGCCCGATCTGCGCGTCAGCAACGTTGTTGCTCCGGTACACGTCAGCGCCGGTGCGACGGCGTCGATCGAGTTCACCGTCACCAATCAGGGCCTTGTTGCCGCGAATGGCGTATGGAACGACCGTGTCTATCTGTCGCTGGATGACAAGCTCACCAGCGACGACATCCTCGTCTCCTCGCTCGTCAACCAGAGCGCGCTCGGCAGCCTTGAGGAATACACGTCGGCATCGGGCACCTTCACCGTGCCAAAGCGGTTTCGCGGTACGGTCTACATCCTCACCCAGGTCGACGCCGGGAACGCGGTGGATGAGTGGCCGAACGATACCATCGCCAGCAACGTCACCGTCACGCCGATCTATGTCGATCCAATCCCGTTTGCCGACCTTGTCGTCGACAGCGTTGCTGTGCCGACGCAGGCGTTTGAGGGCAACACGGTTTCGGTCAACTACACCGTCACCAATCGCGGGTCGGGCACTAGCGATCTGGGGGCGTGGACCGAACAGATCTGGCTGACGCGCGACAAGAACCGGCCGCATCCGGGCCAGGGCGACATCCTGCTGACCAGCCTGCAATACACCGGCGGGCCGCTGGTTGTCGGTCAGGGTTATGACCGGGTGCTGACAGTAACGCTGCCGGATCATGTGATCTCGGGCACGTACTACATCACGCCGTGGGTCGATCCGTTCGGCACGCTGCTCGAAGACCCGCTGGTCACCAATATCAACCCTGATGATCCGGCAGAGCTCAATTCCAGCAACTACCGTGCGCGGGCGATCCAGATCGTCGGTACTCCAGCGGCGGCGCAGACCACCCGTGCAATCAGCGTCGAGTCGGTGACGGCAGACGCTTCGGCCAAGGGGGGCGACAATTTCGCGTTCAGTTGGACAGTCAAGGCTGGCGGCGATTCCACTGCTGACGGCTGGAGCGACCAGGTCTATCTGGCTGACGCACCGCTGCTGGAAAACGCCACCAAGGTCTTCGCGCTCGGCACTTTTGATAACCTGAAGCCCCTCGATCCTGGCCAGAGCTATACCAATTCCGCCAGCGTCCGCTTGAACGTCGCGGCGGAGGGCAAGTACATCATCGTCAGGTCCTCTCTGGCGGGCGATACAAACACGCTCGACAACCAGAAGTTCACCAGCACGCTGGTGACGAACGCGGTTGCCGACCTCACCGTTGTCAGCGTCGTTCCCTCTGCTCCCGCCAGCCCCGCCTATTCGGGCGAGAAGACCAGCATCAGCTACACCGTCCGCAACGATGGCGCGGATGTCTGGTCGGGCACGCAATACTGGCAGGACCAGGTGTGGATTTCCAAGGACCCCAGCTTCATCGCAGGCCGCGCGCAACTGGTGGCGACAGTCAACCAGCCGGGCAACGGTCTAAAAAGCGGGGCCAGCTACAGCAACACCGCCCAGTTCGCCCTGCCACCGGGGGTTGAGGGGCAATACTACGTCTATGTCTTCACAAATGTCGTGGGCAATGTGGGGACATCGTTCCTACCCAGCAGTGGCGACAATTCAGACCTGAATGCCGCCTTCCAGCGCGCCGCCTATGAACTGCCGCAGGGCAACATGGGCCAGGGCACCTTCCCGGTCGTTTACCGCGAGCCAGACCTCAAGGTTACCGCGCTGACCATGCCGAACACGTTCCAGGCCGGCCAGACGTACACTATCAGCTTCAAGGTCGAGAACGTCGGCAACCGTGACACGCGCGAGGATAGCTGGACTGACCGGCTTTACCTGTCGCTCGATCCTTCACTCGACGAGGGCGACTGGCTGATGTCGCAGGAAACGTCGCCGGGTGTAGTGGTGAAGGCGGAGAACGTCCACACTGGCGGGCTGAAGGCAGGGCAATCCTATATCGCCACTGCCACGGTGACAGTGCCGTTCGAACTGCACGGTTCGTTCAACGTCATTGCTGTGGCCGATTCCGGGCTGGGCGAGTCCGGGTTCTCCACTTCGTCGCTGTCCTCGCGCCTTCGGGGCGTTCGCGGCAGTGCGGCGGGCGCGGTGCGTGAATTTCAGGGTGAGGGTAACAACACCACCGCCGGGGCCGTCACCATTCTGCCCTACAGCGCGCCCAATCTTCAGGTGACATCGCTCACCGCCCCGGCCCGCGCGGTCAAGGGGCAGAGCTTTACCGTCCAATACACCGTCACCAACAGCGGCGGCGTCACGCCAGCATTGCAGGGATCTTGGGACGACCTCGTCTACCTGTCGCGTGATCCGTTCCTTGACCTGACCTCGGACCGTTTTGTCGGCAGCTTCACCCATTCCGGCGGACTGGCGGCGGGCGGCAGCTATGACGTCAACCTGAACCTCGCGCTGCCGGGCGATCTTGGCACCCAGGCATATTACGTGTTCGTCGTGACCGATCCAGTGCGGTACGACACCACCGGCAAGGTGTTCGAAACCAACGAGCGCGACAACACGCTTGGCAGCACTGATCGCATGATCATCGACCTGCCGCCGCCGACTGACATTCAGATCACCGACATCGTCGTGCCTGACAACAAGCAGCCTGGCGATCCGGTAACGATCAGCTGGACGGTCAAGAACACCAGCACCGTCACCGCATCGGGTAGCTGGTCGGACGGCGTTTATCTGTCTAGCGATGCGGCTTGGGACATTGGCGACCGCCTGCTGGGCCGGGGCGATTTCTCGGGCACGCTGCTGCCTGACGGCACCTATACACTCAGCCTGACGACCACGCTGCCCGGCGCGTCGCCCGGCAATTACCGGGTGATCGTGCGCGCCGATGTACGCAACCAGCTGAACGAAGACACCGGCGAGTCGAACAACACCACCGCATCGCCCAGTGCGCTGAGCGTTTCGGTGCCGACGCTGACTCTGAACATTCCGACCACGGTCAATCTCAAGGCCGGTGAGGAAAGGCTTTATGCGATCCAGGTTCCCGCCGGTCAGACCCTGCGTCTGCGCGTCGGCGACGACGATGCGCGCGCCATCAACGAGGTGTTCCTGCGCCACGATGCGGTGCCAACATCGGCGGCGTTCGACGCGACCTATACCGGGCCGCTGTCGCAGGAGCTGACCGCCATCGTACCGGACACCCAGCCGGGCGTCTATTATGTGCTAGTTCGCGGCTACAGCGGCAGCCAGGAAGGGTCGCAGCTTACCCTGCTCGCCGATCTGATGCCGCTGGTCATTACCGATATCAAGACTGACACCGGCGGCGACGGCAAGTTCGTCACCACCACGATCAAGGGCGGCCAGTTCAAGCCCGGCGCGATCATTAAAGTATCGCGGCCCGGTATCGCGGAATACGAACCCGTGGCTTGGAAGGTGGTCGATTCCACCACCATCATCGCCACCTTCGATTTCACCGATGCGCCGCACGGGCTTTATGACGTCAAGATCATCAACCCCGATGGCTCGACCACGATCGAGCCTTACCGGTTCCTGATCGAACGCGGGATCGAGCCGGAAGTCACCATCGGCGTGGGTGGCCCGCGCGTCATCCTGGCGGGCGATCAGGCTACCTATTCGGTGGCCTTGCAGAACCTGTCCAACCTCGATGCGCCCTATACCTATTTCCAGGTCGGCGTGCCGGAACTGAACAACAACCAGTATGTCTACGGCCTGCCGTTCCTGAACTTCTTCACGAACGTGCGCGGCACGCCCGATGGCGCAGCGGGATCGGCCAACGCGGCTGTGCCGTGGAGCGGGCTGGAGTCCGTTACCAACGTCAACGGGCAACTGACCACCTCCGGCTTCCTCTATGACGAGCCTGCCGACGGGTTTGGCGGTTTCAGCATCAACATCCTGACCTATCCCGGCCTGAAGGCAATGGCCGACCGCGCGTTCGAGACGTTCCGCGCGCAGATGGCGGCGCGGTTCCCCGAACTGGACAGCGTACTGGCCCAAGGTGAAGGCGCGCTGGCGGCGTGGTGGGAAGCGGCCAAGAACAAGATCGAGGACAGTGTTCCCGGTTCGAAGAGTGTGCTCGACGGCCTCGATTTTGTCGGCCTTTACAAGCAGAATGCGGCGATCCCCAGCAAGGACGAGATCCCGTTCATCCCGTTCCGTTTCCACATACTGGCCGCGGCGACGACGATGACGCGCGCCGAATTCGTGGCCTTCCAGACGAAACAGGCGCTGGATTTGCGCACCGCGATCCTGGCATCAAGCAGCGCCCCGCCATCGCTGCTGGCGTTGGCGGCCAGCCAGACCGACTGGGTCAACCTCTACCTCGCCTCGCTGGAAACCGCCGGACTGCTGCGCCCCGATGGTGCGATCCCGCCAATCCGCACACAGACGCAGATCGTCAGCCTGATGGCGACTCTGGCATCGGGAATCCTGTTCGGTCCGGCGGGTTCGGAAATCCGCTCTACCGGCGACTTGCCCGGGTTCTTCGATCAGCTCCGCACACTCTATGGCAACCAGGATGGGCTGATGGCCCCGATCGAGTTCATGGACCCGCGCGAAAGCGATCGGTACGTGGGCGAAATTCCCGTGCCTGCGTTGCCTAAATTTGCCGATTACAACCTCGCGCTGGCGGCATCGACTTATTTTGAATCAGTGCGCATCTTCGTGCCGTGGCTGGACTTCGCCCTGCGCGGGTCCGGCCTTCCGGCGGATTTTCAGGTCAACGGGCCGGAGCCGGTGGACGGCAGCGAATTCGCCGCGCTCGATTTCAGCCGGTTCTATTCCGGCCAGGGCAATGTCGGCCGCCTCGCCTCGATCACCGGGCCGCAGACTCTGGACACTCAGGGCTGGCTGCCCAACCAGACGACGCTGCCCTATTCGGTCGGCTTCGAGAACGCTGCTGGCTCGGCCCGCTGGGTAAACGAAGTGCGGATCGTGACGGACCTTGATCCCTCACTCGATCCGCGCAGCTTCAGCTTTGGCGACATCAAGATCGGCGACATCACGATCAAGGTGCCCGACGGCAAGACCAGCTTTTCGACCGAGATCGACTTTTCCAAGACACGCGGCTTCATCCTGCGGGTGAGCGCGGTGCTGGACATGTACCAAAGCCCGGCGCGGGCCAGCTGGGTGCTTCAGGCCATCGATCCGCTGACCGGCGAAGTGCTGGAAGACGCGACGCGCGGGCTTCTCGCGCCCAACAACGCGGCGGGGATCGGCGCGGGCTTCGTAAACTATTCGGTCAAACCCAAAGACACTGTCGCCACGGGTGACCGCATCGGTGCTTCGGCGCGGGTCATCATGACCGGTTTTGCACCCGAAGACACGACCGTACTGACGCAGACAATCGACGCTACAGCTCCCAGCAGCCACATCACCGCGACGCGCATTGCGGCTACCAATGACTTCGCGATCGACTGGAACGTCACTGACGACAACACCGGATCGGGCGTCAAGCACGTCACGCTTTACGTTGCGGAGAATGGCGGCGACTTCAAGATTTGGCAGCGCATGGTGCCGCAGGCGTCGGGTTCGCTGGTGTTCACGGGCGAGCCTGGCAAGACTTACGAATTCCTCGCGCTGGCAACTGACGTCGCAGGCAACCGCGAAGTGCCCAAGGCGGGCGTCAATGCGGTGGACGATGGATCGAAGGTCAGCCTTGGCGGTGTGCCCAGCGTGCCCGACACAACCGCGCCGAACTTTGGCCAGCCACCCGAGCCAACAGTCGTCCCCTCCACCAACGCGCTGTTCACCGCTGCCGAGGCGAACATCCCGGCGGCCGTGGCGCTGTCCGGGGCGAGCGAGTTTGATGCTGTGCTCACGCCCTTCACGGGACGCGCCTTTGCCACCGGTATCGGCCAGAGCGACGGCGGCATCGGCCCGATGGCCATTGTCGAAGCACCGGACGGCAGCATCCTGATTTCCGGCGGCGCGAACCGCGGCACGATCTGGAAGTTCGACGCCCACGGCGGCGCGGCGGGCACTCCGCTGGCGCAACTTGACGTGCCTATCTTCAACATGGCCTTCGATGCGCAAGGGCGGCTCTGGGCGACCACCGGCGGTGGATCGCTGGTGCGGCTTGACGCCATCACCGGCCAGATCCTGCAACGCTATGGCGACGGCATCACCATCGCGCTGGCGGTGCAGAAGAGCACCGGGCTGATTTTCGTTTCGACCAATTCGGGCGTTTCCACTTTCGATCCCGAAACCGGCACCTTCACCCAGTGGAGCCGCGACGAGAACTTGCGCGTGGGCAGCCTTGCCTTTGCCGACGATGGCACGTTGTGGGCGGTCACCTGGCCTGACCGCAAGCAGGTCGTCCGGTTTGACGACCGCAAGCGGGCGCAGACCATGCTGACGTTCGATGCACCCGCCGATTCGCTGGTGTTTGGCCAAGCGGGAACGCGGCTGGAAGGCTTGCTGTTCGTCTCGCACAATGCCGGAAAGGTCGCGGATACCGGCCTTGCCGCGCAGGGCAGCGAACTCACGATGGTTGACGTGGCAACATTGCGCCGGGTGGCAGTGGCCACCAGCGGCTCACGCGGCGACGTGGTCCAGACCACCAGCGACGGACGGCTGCTCATCAGCCAGAGCCTGCAAGTGGACGTCATTGCCCCGGCCACCCCGCCGACGGTCATCGCCACGAATCCGCCTGCCGGGGCCAAGATCGCCCTGCCGCAGCCGTTCCTGTCGGTGAAGTTTGATCAGGACATGTTTGTCGGTTCGGCGACCGACGCCGGGTCAGTACTGAACCCCGCCTACTATCACCTGACGGGCACTCACACCGGTACACATGCGGTGCAGTCGGTCACTTACGACAAGGCCACCCGCACCGCCTATATCAGCTTCGGCATGCTCACCGGCGATGGCTACTCCCTGCAAGCTGATGCCGCGCTCACCGCCGACACCGGGCAGCGTATGGGGGCTAACTATCGGTCAGACTTCGATGCGTTCGAGGATATTTCCGGGCTGGTCGGCATTGCCTTCACCAACACCCGGTTTGATCGCAACACCGGCACGATCAGCTATGATGTCGTGGTCACCAACCTGACCGACGGTCCGCTCACCCTGCCCGCGCTGCTGACGATCGATCCGCTGGATGGTTTCTCCGGCATCCCTACCGGCGCCGGGCAGAGCGACGATGGCCGTTTCCTGGTTGACCTGTCCGATGCCCTGCCACCTGATGGCGTGCTGGCGGCAGGGGCCAGCACTATCGGCCACACCGTTTCGATCACCAACATCAACGGCCGCCGTCTGGCATTTTCGGCCGGGATCGTCGCGGGAATTGTGCCCAACACCGCGCCGACTTTCACCAGCACCCCGCCCACTGCCGCCACTGTCGGCACAGTCCTGACCTATCAGGCGGCTGCTACCGATGCGGAAGGCCAGCCGGTCGCATATGGGCTGCTGACCGCGCCCACGGGCATGACGATTAACAACACGACTGGCCTTATCGCCTGGTCTCCGCCTGCCGGAGCCAGTGCGCAGACTGCCGTGGTTGTCGAAGCGTTCGATACGCGCGGCGCGATCACCTTGCAGCGGTTCCAGCTTGCGGTCGCGGGCGGCAACCATGCCCCGATCTTCAGCGGCGCGCCCACCGGCCTTACCGGCAAGGAAGGCACGCTGTTCGAGTTCCAGCTTCTTGCCACCGATGCCGACAACGATGTGCTGACTTATTGGGCCGATGGCCTGCCTCCGGGCGCGAGCTTCGATCCAGCGACACGCACATTCTCATGGCTGCCTGACTATAATTCGGCCGGGACATATGCGGTCAAGGTACTGGTCACCGACGGCAAGGACCGCTCTGAGACTATCATCAACGTCAGTGTGGCGCAGGCCAACAAGCCGCCGCAAGTGGTCGTTCCCGCAGACCGCACCGCGCAGGAGGGCGATTTCATCCGCTTCACCCTGCACGCCACCGCAGACGCAAGCCGCGAACTGACCTTTACCAGCGACTCGCTGCCGTTTGGCGCGACGTTGAACCCCAATAGCGGCGCGTTTGAGTGGACACCGACCTATATCCAGGCCGGTACTTATCCGATCACCTTCACCGTCAGCGACGGCGAAACCAACGTCACAGTCGCCAGTATCATCACCGTAACCCCGGCCAATGCGCCGCCGGTGTTTGATCAGATGAACGGCTTTCAGGTGCTGGAAGGTCAGGAACTGGCGTTTAACGCCTTCGCCTTCGATCCTGACAACCCCTATTATACCCCCGCCCTGCGCACCGCATCAGGCGAGGTCGAGGCCACTGGCGAGCTGCCCGCAACGGTTTCTGTTGCAGTCATCGGCCAGTTGCCCACGGGCGCGACGTTCGATCCGGAAACGCTGTCGCTCCGCTGGACGCCGGACAACGGCCAGGCGGGCGATTACACCATCCATTTGCGCGCGACCGATAACGGCGATCCAGCGAACCCGCTGATCACAGACGTTTTCGTGCCGATCAAGGTGTTCAACCAGAACCGCCGTCCGGTGGTGGCACCGATAAACAACGTTTCGGTCCCCAAGGACACCGTCGTCACCATCCCGATCAGCGCCACTGATCCCGATGGCAATCCGCTGGTCCTGAAGGCGATCAACGAAAGCCCGTTCCGCCCCCTGCCCTCGTTCATCACCCTGGTGGACAATGGCGACGGCACCGGCAGCCTGCGCATAGCGCCAACGGCCAACCAGCGCGGCGACTATACGATCATAGTGACCGCGACTGACAATGGCGACGGGCTCGGCGATCCGCTCGCGGGCGGTTTTGTGTTCAATGTCTCGGTCACCAGCCCCAATGAGGCTCCGGTCATCACCTATCTGGGCGATGCGGTAGCGGTCATCGGTCAGGCGATGAGCATCCCGGTGCTGGTATCCGACATGGACCAGGACGCGCTGAACTATGCGGTCAGCGGGCTTTCCGGTGCGACGCTCACGCCCACGGCGGTCTATGGCAAGGCGCTGCTGCAATGGACGCCGACGGCGCTCCAGGCGGGGACTTACGTAGCCCAAGTGACGGTGACCGACAGCGGCAACGGCGTGACCACGCCTGCCAGCGCCACGGCATCGTTCAACGTGATCGTCCGCGCTGCCAACGCCGCGCCGCAGATCGCCCCCATCGGGCCGAAGCAGGGCACCGAGGGTCAGGCAATGGCCTTCACCGTGCGCGCTATCGATCCCGATAACGACAAGCTGACCTTTTCGATGGCCGGTGCGCCGCAGGACGCCACTCTGGACCCGGTATCGGGCGCATTCGCCTGGAATCCGCCGCTTGACGCCAGCGGGACATATACCATCACCTTCACCGCCAGCGACGGCAATGCGCAGAGCAGCGAGGCGGTGACTTTCACCATCGCCAATGCCAACCAAGCTCCGGTATTCGTCCCGACCGGCCTGCAATTGGTGCGCGAAGGATTGAACGTGGTGTTCCGCGTTGTCGGCGCAGACCCTGATGGCGACCCGGTGCAGATGTCGGTCGTCACTGGACTGCCGCAGGGTGCACTGTTCGTTCCCGCAACTGGTGAGTTCCAGTGGAGCCCGGGTTATGATCAGGCGGGCGACCACCCGGTCAAGTTCCGCGTTGTCGACCCATCGGGCGCGATTGCCGAGATGACGGTGATTGTCCGCGTCGCCGACATCAACCGCGCGCCGGTGATTACCGAAGGCTATCACGGCTTCCTGTTGGGCCAGGAAAAGCGCTTCACCGTGCAGGCGAGCGACCCGGACGCAGAGGACCACCTCGTTTATACGGCCGAGGGTATGCCGGAAGGCGCGACTCTGGACGCGGCGACGGGCGAATTCGTCTGGACCCCCGGCCCCGGCCAGGCGGGCGACTATGTCGTCACGCTGTTGGTCAGCGACGGCAAGACGACCACCCGCCGCAGCGTGGTCATGCGCGCATTACTGCAGCCGATTGAGCCAACCGTGCGACTGGAACTGACCCCCAGCTTCCCGCCGGTTCCGGGTACTGACGTGCTGGTTCACGCACTGGCAGACAGCCTTTCGGCGATCACTTCGTTGCGAGTATGGGTCGATGGGCAGGAACTGCAACTCGACGCCAATAACCGCGCCCACATCACGGCGGGAACGCCGGGCAAGCACCAGATCACCGTCACCGCGATGGACGCCGATGGCGGCACCAAGACCCTCACCAGCGAACTGAAAGTGCGCGATCCGGCGGACGCCAGCGCGCCAGTCGTTTCGTTCGACGGCGGCCTGAACGGCGCGATCATCGGCGGCGCGTTTTCTGTGCAGGGCACGGTGGACGACAGCAACCTAGATAACTGGTCGCTCGATCTGATCGACAATGCCGGCAAGGTCACGCAAATTGGCACCGGCAGCGCCGCGCTTACCGACGAACTTGGCAGCCTTGATGCCCGCCGCCTGGCCGATGGCTTTTACAAGTTGCGGCTGACAGCCCGCGATATTTCGGGCCGCGTCAGCGTCGCCAGCGCGCAAGTCGAAATGCGCTCGGGCAGTGACAAGCTGGGCCGTTATACCACCCAGCGCACCGACATGGCGCTGACGCTTGGTGGCGTGCCATTCTCGCTGGTGCGCAGCTATGACAGCCTGACCGGCAACTGGTCGTTCCTGGGCCTTGATGTCGATCTGCAGACCAGCGTCAGCACGCCTGCGGGGCCATCGGGCGCGCTGCCCGGATTCCGCGTCGGCACTCGCGTTTACCTGACCCTGCCAACCGGCGAGCGGACGTCGTTCACTTTTGTGCCCACGACCGAAGTAATCGGCACACAAACCTTTTACCGCCCGGGCTGGGTTGCAGACGGCAGCACGGGCTATGTCCTGCAATCGGTCAACGTCCAACTGCGCAAAGTGGGAGCGCAGTTCTATGATGTGGAATCGGGCCTCGCCTATAACCCGGCGGCAGCAACGTATGCGGATCACGATTATCTGCTGACCGCGCCGGACGGCACACGCTATCTGATCGACAGTGATCAGGGTACCGTGGCGATCCAGTCCGCATCGGGGCTGCTGCTGGTGGGCGACAGCGGGATCACCGCGCAAGGCGGCGAGAGCGTGCTGTTCACCCGCGACAGCCAGGGCCGTATAGTCCGAGCGACTGCACCCGATAGCTCGATCGTGGTCTATGAATATGGCGCGGACGGGCTCTCGTCCGTGCGCAGCCTGGCGACCGGCGCGGGTGTGCGCTATGCTTATGAAGGCGGCCGCCTGAGCTTGTCCGTACCCTCTGACGCGGCCGGAATTCAGGTAAATTATGCCGTCGATGGCACAGTTACGACCAACCCGGTCAAGGGTGATCTGGCATCTGCTGCGGCGTTCACCACAGCTCCCATAACCGGCGACCTAGGTGCTGGCGGCAGCGATGCCTATGTCTTCACCATCCGCGACAGCGAACTGGCGAGCACCGCCAATGGCGCAATCATCGTGCGTGTGGTGACGCCAACTGCAGTCACTGCCGACGTTTCAGGCGCGCTGGCGCTGACCAGCACCGTGTTCGGCAGCCAGCGAGTCTCGCTGTTCGCCATCTCGCAAACCGGTCTGCACCGTCTGACACTCAGCGGATCGGGCACGTACAGCGCCGTGTTGGGAATAGCGGGCGACGTTACCGGCGACGCGCGGGTCGACGGGGCCGACAGTGCGGCGGTGACCGCCTCCGCCGCAGGTTCCGACATTAGCGGTGACGGCGTGATCGATGCCATCGATCGGCAACTGGTGGCCGCCAATTACGGCTTCCTCGCCAACTTGCCACCGCATCTGGTGGCCGTGCTGCCGGAACTGAAAACCCACGTCGACTTGCCGGTCTGGCTGGACCTGGCAAAGATCGCCACCGACCCCGATGGCGATATGCTGTACTATCACGTCGTGGATGCCGTGGGCGGCACTGCAACGCTGACGGCTGACGGGCGGGGGTTGATCTTTACACCGGATGCAGGCTCAACCGCCCCCGCCAGCGTCAAGGTTGCGGCAGATGACGGCTTTGGCAGTTCGGCGGCGGCGGTCATAAACGTGTCGATCTCGAACGCGCCGCTGACGGCCATTGCGTTCGATATCAACCGCCCCAGCTTCTCCGATCCCGGCCTTGACCTGACTGTCGGGCTGGTCGGCACTTTTGCCGATGAAGGCCAAGTCTACCTGCCCTATTCCTACGTTAATGCCACCATCGGCGACGGCACGGTCGCGCGGCTGACCGATACCGGGGCGATCATTGCGCTGAAGAACGGGTCAACTTACCTCAAGGTCTCGCGCGGTAGCATTGCGGCGGCAACGCCAGTGACGGTGGGCTATCCGAAGACCGGCCTCGAAGTCTTGACCGCGACTTACAATATCGATGCCTATCCCAACACGGTTACTGTGCTGCCCAATGGCGGAACCCGCCAGATCGTCACCTCGCTGGAACCGACCAAGCAGGTTTTTGCCAATGGCGCGGCGCAAGGGACGGTCTATGTCTCGCAAGATAGCTCGATCGTCACCGTCGATGCCGACGGGCTGATCCACGGTGTAGGCCAGGGATCGACCACGGTGACCGTGATCAACCGCTGGGGCGTCGATCAGGTCAAGGTCAGCGTCGAACCTGCAGTGATCGGCGACAATGTCACCGTTTCCGCCGCGCAAGGCGGGATCGTGCAGAATGCGGAAGGCGTCCAGATCGCCTTCGGCCCAGGCGGCCTGACCGGCGACGCGCAAGTCACCATCGATAGCCTGACCCAGGCCGAGCTGCCGTTGCCAATGCCCGCGACTGACCAGTTCAGCTTTATCGGCGCGTTCGACCTGAACGTGACCGGCGGCGACCTGAGCGATACCGTGCAAATCGCAGTTCCGGTGCCGACAAGCGCAGGCGCGGTGGGCGACCAGATCTGGGTGTTCCAGAAGCAGTCGCTGCCGCTTGGCGACAATGGCGCCCTGATCGATGTGTGGGTGGTTCTCGATTCCGGCAAGATCGACGCCGATGGCATGGCGAGGATCAAGTCGCCGCCGTTCCCCGGTCTCAGCCAGCGCGGCAGCGTGCTGATCGCCCGCGCCGCTCAGCCCATGCCCATCCTGCAGATCAACATGGGCTTCGCCGCGCTGATCGGCATGATCTTCGCCCCCGCCATCGGCATTGCCGCTGTTGGCGGTTTGGCGGGCAGCGTCGCGGCCATTGGCCTGGCCAGCAGCGCGCTAAGCCTGATGGTGCTGCCGCTGTTTGCGGGGCTTACCGATCTGGTCGCCTACAAGGTCTATGCGGGCAAGCAGAGTGTGATCGACAAGGTTGATCTCAACCTAACCGTGACCGCTGCGGAGCTTAACGCGGGCAAGACGATCAAGGCCAACTTCCCGTTCCACGAGGCACAGGACGATACCGGCCCGGTTATCGTGGACGCCACTCACGCACTGCTACCTGACTTCTCGTCGCAAGTGACGATAACCGCCAGTGACCCGCTTGGTTCGGGCAACACAAACCTGAAGGTCATCCTGCGCCACGGTACGCAGGAGCTTGAGCTGGACAGCACCCAGTACCAATATTCCGATCTGGGCAACGGCCAGTTCACGGTTAAATTCCAGACCCCGGACCATGTTCTGCTGGGCGCGACCGAGATCTATCTGGAAAGGCCCGATGCCTCGGCCACGCTGGATAAGTCAGGCCTCCCGTTGCCATCGACCAAGATGGTGCGCAGCGCGGCGGTGACGATCGACAACAAGGCCGCCTATGCCTTTGCCGGTGACCGAACCGGGGTGCAGGTAATCGACCGCTCACTCCAGGGCCAGGCGGGCACTGCCGATGTGCTGATCGACCACATCAACCTGGGCGCGGCGGCCAACAAGGTTGTGGTGACTGGCGATCTGGGCGTGGCTTTCGTTGCCACCAATGCAGGCATCGCCGTGATCGATACGCTGGCATTGCAGCAGTATGACGCCAACCCTGACGTGAATGGCACGCAGATGATCACGCTGCCGGGTGGCGCGGTTACCGCGCTGGCGGTCGATCCGGGCAACCGCTATCTCTATGCTGCGGCACTGGGCAAGATCTATGTCATCAACATCGATCCCGGCAAGCCCAACTACTTGAAAGCGCTGCCTTATGGTAGCAACGCTATCGACGTTTCAATCAACCGCAACGGCCAGAATTATGGCCATGTCACCAGCCTGGCGCTTAACTCGGACGGCACGCGGCTTTATGTCGGCGTGCCGGTTGCGGAGATGTTCGGCGCGCTGCCGTGGGTATTCGGCCAGAACGACGACACGGGCGTAGTCAAGGTTATCAACGTGGACGAGAATGATCGTCCGGCGGCCGGTCAGCCCAATACCAATCGCTGGCGCACGGTCATTGCCGACCTTCCTGCAGGCATCGAAGTGTTTGACATTCAGGCAACTTCGGACCCCGACATCATGGTCTTCGTCGCGCGCGGCGATCGCAATCGCGGCGTCAAGATCATCAAGGTCACCAACAACAAGGCAACCGCGTTCAAGGCTGATGTCTCAGAGATCAAGACCCAGATCACTGATCGCGACAGCAGCGTCGAATACAAGCCGTTCACCATCGCGGGCATTGTCATCAGTGTCGATAAAAAGCGCACGACTGACAATTCCTCGTTCTCGATCGGCAAGTCCAACGACCTTAACGTCCACAACGCATCGGGCATCGCGGTAACGCCAGACCGGCAATATATGTTCGTCGCCGACTGGGGCCTGCCGACGCTCTACTGGTTCGGAAGTTCGGGCAATGTGGGCCATATCAACAGCCAGAACTTCTACGAACCGAGCCTAGCCGAAGATATCGACTCGCTTTACAACATCGGTTCCAAGATCATGGTCATCAAGGATCCGTTCGGGCCAAAGCCGACGCTGATCGGATCGACCACGGCGGTGCCGATGGCCTTTCTGGAAGAACTGCGCATCGATAGTTCCGGCAAGAAGCTCTATGCCAACTATCGCGGCGCCGGAAACATCGTCGTCATCGACATCGATGAAGTGCGCAAGCTGGACGCCAGCGAGCAGAACAAGCATACCACGATTGACAACCCCACCTATGGCCGCGACATCTACGAAGCCGCCATAGACGTCACCCGGCAGGGTCGCGGTCTGGCCTTGCAGGCGGTGCAGGCGATCAAGCTGATTTCCCCACTGGTCGAGTTTGATCTGTTCAACCAGAACAGCCAGTTGCTCAGCTTTACCTGGCAGGTCGATACTGACTTGCTGGATGACGCAGCCAACGTTCAGACGCGGTTCTTCCTCAGCTCCCTGCCTGGCGGCCAGGGATTGTGGCCCGATGACCGACCGACAACGCGCGGTCTGTTCGACGCCAATGTCGATCCGGCTTTGCTTGCAGCGGGGGATAACAATCCCAACCGCATCTTCACCAGCAACCCGCTTAAATCCGGCATCTACAACGTCGATGCCAACGGGAAAGTCGTCCGCACCGGGGACACAGATGGCAAGACGGTCAAGCTGTTCTTCGACGCCGCATTCTCGCGCGCGATGACGGCAGGGCAGACGTATTATTGGGGCGTGCAACTGGTCGGCGGTGACGTGCGCGAAACTGCCGCGTTCAAGGTTCCTGCCGAGCAGATCAACGCGCCCTACAATGGTGTCACACTGCTGACTCACGGTTTCCAGTTCGGCCTGTCGTTCGACAACGACCCGTTCGAGGCCAATGGCGGCAACTTCAACGAACTGGCCAAGCTGATCGCGGCGGCCAGCGGCGGCGGTGTTGTACTGCGCTATGACAAGGAAACCGGCGACTGGGTCGATCCGGTGACCAACTTGCGCAATGCGGCGGCACTGACAGCCTATTCGCACAAGGCCGTGGTGCTGGTCGGGGACTGGAACAAGGAATCCGATATTTCCGACAGCGGCTTTGCCGAAGCTGCGGCGGACGCGATGTTTGCCTCGCTGGTGCGACTGAATACCCAGACCAGCGGGAACATCTTTGCCTCGCCCCTGCACTTCATCGGCCACAGCCGGGGCACGGCGGTCAACTCCGAGATCATCCAGCGCATGGGAACCTATTTCCCTGATGCTGGCGGTGCGGGCGGCATCCAGATGACCACGCTGGACCCGCACGACATGAAGCAGGAAACGCTGGACATCCCGCTGAACATCCTGCTGCCCGCGATCATCGCCGGGCTGGGTGCGGCGGCGACGGCGCTGGCCCCTCCCGCGCTCGCCGAGGTCGCGGCACTGGAACTGTCGCTGCCTTCGCTGCTGCCGCTCGTCAATCTGCTGGGTATCGAGATCGATCCGATCCCGTATCATGACTTCAAGGACCCCGACGTCCAGGTCTGGAACAACGTCACGTTTGCCGACAATTACTACCAGTCGCTGGCCCGCATGACGACGCCGCGCCTGCCCGTCGCCCAACTGTTGAAGCAGTTGGCCTTCACCGTCACCCCCAACGGCCGCTCGCTCGCGTCCGACCCGTTGAGCTCGCTTACCGGCCAGGCGCTTTCAGACTTCCTCGCCAAGAATCCGTTCGCATCCAAGAGCAGCGCCGATCTTGAAATCCAGCTCGACGGCAAATCCGGCTTCACCCAGGACGACTTCTTCCTGCTTGGCGTAGGCGGACCGCACAGCCGCGTGTGGCAGTGGTATGCCGGCACCGTCGATCTCAATGCCGACAATTTCCAGGGCTATCCGATCTTCCGCCGCGTAGTCGATCAAGGGCGCGGCACGCTGTCGCTGGTGTTCCCGACCGAGCGGTTCGGCACGACGCCTTGGTACAGCGCCGTCCCTAGCGTCGTTACCAGCGGCAACCCGACGGGTACGGTAACCGGCGGCGCGCGCGCCGTGTGGGAAGGCATCGGCACCGGCTGGTATTACAGCGCAGTTGGCGGCGGCGCGGCATTCCGCCCGGCCGGTGGCGACCGGGTTTCGGTGGCTTATGACAATACAGAGGACACCAAGGCCGACGGGGCCGTACCGACGATCTTCAACGGTGATTTTGAACAGGGCACCCGGCAATCGGTGTGGAACCTGCTGGTCAGCGGCACCAACGCCACCGGCGGCGCGTTCGAAGAATCGAACCGTGGCCGCTTCCCGCTGTCTTATGAAATCCCCGGCTGGTCGTTCCACGGTGGATCGGGCTTCAGTCTCGATGTCGGGGCGCTGTTCGGCTATTCGACCGGACCGCTCGATATCTCTGGCCTTTTCATGGTTCAGACCGATCCACGCACGATGTTCAAGGACGCTTTCGGCAAGTTCATGGACGTGTTTGGCGGCAAGATCCTGGACAAGATCAAGGACGCCATGCTCACCAAGAAGCTCGGCATCCCGACCGCGCCGAAGGACGCCAGTTCACCCGAATACGCATCGTGGTTTAACAGCTATGGCCCTGACAGCACCGTGGGCAAGCGTTTCGCGCTGGCAGTCAAGTTCCTTGGCCAAGTCGACAAGTTCATCAAGATCGCGGTCGATTCCAAGGTCTGGACCGGCGATCAGCCGTTCACTGACGCATTTGCCAAGCTGAACGATCCGAAACCCGGCGAATCTGATGGACTGGTCGCGGCGATCAAGGAAGCCGTCAATCAGACGATGGACAAGCTGTTTGACGCAGGGTCGGACTATGCCCTGATGATGGGCGGCGAAAAGGCACTGTCGGCCATCGTGCGCGGCCTGGTCGATACCTGGATCGAACTCGCGCCAGACGACGTGCTGGCGCACCAGTTCAGCGACTATATCAACAAGGTGCTGGTCGATGCGGTGCAGTTTGACGGCATTACGCACAATCGGGTCTATGTGCCAGAAGACGCCAACTACCTGACCTTCACCACGTTCTCGCCGTGGCTGATGACCGAAAACGTCGCCTTGAAAGTTACCATAACCCCGCTCGACGGCGGAACTCCCTCGGTCGATCTGGTGACGCTCGATCCCGCGTTCATGGAAACGAGCAACCACATCATCGACCTGGGCGGTGCCTTCAAGGGCAAGATCGTGACGATCACGATCGAAGCCGTCCATGCCGAGGAAGTGGTCGATTACGAATCCGAATGGACCGTTCCGCAAGACATCGATTACCGCGTCCAGTTCAAGACCGACATGTGGACCGAAGGCTCGCTGGACCCGGCGGAGTTGACCAAATTGCAAGCCCAAGGGGATTGGCTGCTGAACCATCCCGACGTCACCGGCGTGCAAGTGTTCGGCTATGCCGACCCGCGCGGTGATGCGGACTACAATATGGAACTCAGCCGCAAGCGAGCCGTGACTGTGACGCACTACTTGCGCCAATACCTGATCGACAATGGCGGCGATCCCGACCGGATTCTCGATGGTGTCGCAATGGGCGAGCAGGACGATCCGACCATCGTGGGTACACAGGATCAGGTCTGGCAAGTGGAACGCCACACCGAAATGCGTATCCAGCGCACCCGCACGGTTTCAACCGGCGGCACCGGCGGTGGCACCGGTGCGCAGGAGGCGATCAGCCAGATATTCTTCCTCGACAAGGTCCGCTTCAAGTCGACTACCCTTGGGGAACCGCTGGAACTGGATACCAGCAACCTGGTCATGGCCCCAGCGCCAGTGATCACCGCTGACGACGCCTTCCCGCTGCTGACCGCAGCAAAGCAGGAATGGATCGACAGCGGCCTGTTCACGGGCGCTGCCCAGGCGCTGGCCGGGGTGACCATCCAGATCCGCGCTCTGGCAGGCAACGTCCTCGCCTCGTTCGCAGATGGCGTCCTGACGCTTGATGACGACGGCGGCGGTTATGGCTGGTTCATTGACAGCACACCTGCAAACGCTGACGAATTCACGACGGGCAGCGCCGATCACCTGCTGGTGGCTAACGCCAATGGTCTGGCGGCGGGTCATGTCGATCTGCTGACGGTCATGGCCCATGAACTGGGCCACGGCCTTGCCCTGATCGACATTCCGCGCTCGATGTCGGCGCGGTTGATGAGCCAGGCCATCGGCCTTGGCGACCGCCGCCTGCCAAGCTCGCTCGATCTGGTGACAGTCCCGGCGCCAAGCACTCCGGCACCGCAGGCTCCCGCTCCCGATCCGACGATCCAGCTGACCTCGCAGAGCCTGTTCAGCGCGGCCGGCATTGGCAGCCCGTCACTTATGGCGGGCAGCGCGGCGACTTCGCCGCTAATCAATGGCGACTTCTCTGCCGGTACTGGCTGGAGCGCGGTCGGCGGTGCGGTTGTCTCGGGCGGCGTGGGCGTGCTGGCGGAAGACAGCCGCTTGCTGTCCTCACTGCGGCAGACTTTCACGATCCCCAGTGGCGCAACCACGCTCAGTTTCCGCATCACGTCGGCGGCGCTGGGTTCGGACGCGGGCTTGCCGCCCGATGCTTTCGAAGCGGCGCTGCTAGACCCCGTCACCGGCCATTCGCTGCTGGGTGCGCTTGGCGGGCTCGACCTGTCGGATTCGTTCCTGAACATGCAGGCAGACGGCACCGTGCGGCTGGCAGCAGGCGTTACCGTTACCGGCACGCCCGGATCGTCCAGCGCGCTGGTAACGATTTCGCTAAAAGGCGTGGCGCATCCCAATGGCGCGTTGCTGTCGTTCGACCTGATCGGAATGGGCAAGCTGGACAGCTTGGTGAAGATCGATGACGTCAGCTTCCTGGTCGTCGCCAATTCGGCCCCCACGGCGCAAGACGACACCGCAACAGTGGCCGAGGACGGCACCGCCGCGATCAACATCCTGGGCAACGACAGCGACCCTGATGACGACTCGCTAGCCGTCTCGATCCTGACCGGACCACAGCACGGCACGCTGACCGCGCCAACTTTGCCAACGGGCGCGTGGAATTACACGCCCGACGCAAACTACAACGGCCCAGACCAGTTCACGTATTCGATCACCGACGGCCTCCACGAAGCGGTTACCGCCAACGTGGTGATCGGCGTAACGCCGGTAAACGACGCGCCCGTGCTTGCTCCCGTATCCGACAGCAGCGTGCAATCCGGACAGCCAGTGGCCGTCACGCTGATGGCAAGCGATGTCGATGATGCCGCCAGTACGCTGGCCTATTCGCTGGTCAGTGGCCCCGCCGGGTCCACCGGGTCCGGCGACGGCCATTTCGCCTGGACCGCTACCGGAACCGGCGACCAGACGGTAACCGTGCGCGTTAGCGATCCTGCTGGAGCCTTTGCTGACCGCAGCTTCAAGATCACCGTCACCCCGGCCGACAACATTGCCCCAGTGTTAAATCCTGTTGCCGACCAGACCGTCGGCACTGGCCAGGTACTGGCCTTCGACCTTGCCGGAAGCGATGCCGACAACAGCGCCGACGAGCTGACCTACAGCCTCACCTCCGGTCCGGCAGGCGCGGTGGTAACGGCTGCCGGGCACTTCACCTGGACCGGCGATGGAACAACCAGCCAGCCGGTTACCGTGCGTGTTACCGATCCCGCAGGCGCATTTGCTGAGCGCAGCTTTGCCATCGCGGTAACGCCGGTGCCCAACGCCGTCCCGGTGCTGGCGGTAGTGCCCGACCAGACACTGGCGAGCGGCGGCGTTCTGATCCTGACGCTGGACGGCAGCGATGCCGAGGACGCGGCGGATGCGCTGACATATTCGCTCGTCACTGGCCCCACAGGCGCGGCGGTGTCGGCCAGCGGCCAGTTCAGCTGGCAGGCCGGCATCGGCGCTCAGGAAACGCAGGCGACCGTCCGCGTGACCGACAGCGGCGGGCTTAGCGCAGACCGCACGTTCCTGATCTCGGTAAGCGCGCCGGTGAACGTCGCCCCGGTCCTCGCCCCCGTGGTCGACCAGGCCGCGACCGTTGGCGATGCCGTGGCGCTGTTGCTCTCCGCCAGCGATGCCGACGATCCGGCAGCGGACCTCGTGTTCTCGCTTGTCTCCGGGCCGGACGGGGCAGCAGTCAGCGCCAACGGGCACTTTAGCTGGACCGCTGCAGGAACGGGATCGCAAGCCGTGCAGGTTCGCGTCACCGATCCGCATGGCGCATTTGCCGACCGGCTGTTTGCCATCGCCGTCTCTCCGGTGCCCAACACAGCGCCGGTGCTGGCCGCCGTGCCAGATCAGCCGCTCGCCAGCGGCGGCCTGCTCAGCATATCACTGAGCGGCAGCGATACCGAGGACGCGGCAGATGCGTTGACATACTCACTCGTCAGCGGTCCGCAGGGTGCCACTGTTACGCCGGCCGGGCAGTTCACCTGGCAGGCAGGCGTGGGCGCGCAGGAAACACAGGCAACCGTTCGTGTCACCGACAGCGGCGGACTGACTGCCGACCGCACGTTCCTGATCTCGGTCAGCGCGCCGGTGAATGTCGCCCCGGTCTTCGACCCCATAGCCGATGTGGTCATTGCCGAAGGCCAGACGCTAAGCCTGAAGCTTACCGCGAGTGACCCGGATGGACCCGTCTCCGCTCTCGTCTACAGCCTGCACACCGCACCCGCAGGGGCCGCGCTGGCGGCGGATGGCACGCTGACATGGTTTGCCGCCGATGGCGAAGCGGTGCAGCCCTTCGTGGTTCGCGTAACCGACGGCGCTGGCGATTTCTCAGACGCATCGTTCAACGTCACCGTCCATGATATCGCCCCGACCCTCACCGTCTCCGGCGCACAAACCGTGGTCGCGCGCACGCCTTATGCCGTGGCATTCGGCGCGAGCGATCCGGGCACCGATACACCGAGCGAATGGCGGATCGACTGGGGCGATGGCAGCGCGGTGGAAAAGTTCGCCGGAAATGCCAGCGGCGCCAGCCACACATACGCCAGCGCCGGTGCGTTCAGCGTCGTTGCCAGCGTGACCAACGAGGACGGCAGCTTCACCGCAAAGGCTCTGCCGGTGCAAGTGCTTGCCCCGCCGTTGCTCTCGGTAACCGGTGCGCAATTCGCCCCCGATGGCCTGCACGTCACCTTTAGCGAAGTGATCGACCCGGCGTTTGCTGGCGCTGGTGCGGTCACGTTGACCGGCGCGCTTACCGGAACCGTCACAGCTCGCCTGACTGTTGATCCGGCAGGCAGCAGCGTTACCTTGCTACGCGCCGATGGCCAGCCGTTGCAATACGACGCCTATACGCTGGTGCTGGCCGACACCGGCTTCATCAGCACGCTGGGATCGGTGCTGGATGGCGATGCCAATGGCGTGGCCGGGGGCTTCTATCGCGCCAACCTGCTCTATTCCGCCGCTGCCGCAGGCAATGCCCTGCTGCCCGATTTCATGCGTGGGCCGGGCGAAAAGGTTGACGTGCCCAGCACTTCCACCGGGTTACAGGTCCGCTTTGCCAGCGACGGCGGGGTCAAGACGCTGGCCTTCACCGTGCTTTACGATCCGGCGCTGCTGACTGTTTCCGGCGTTACTGCCGGGGGCGACCTGCCCGCCGGTGCCAAACTGACGTTTGCAACGCAGGCGGCGGCCGGGGGCAAGCTGCTCGCCCGGATCACGGTGACCAGCGACGCGGCCATCGGCGCGGGCGACAAGTGGCTCGTCAGCCTTGATGCGCGCGTTCCAAAGACTGCACCGTATGGCTCCAGCGAGGTGCTGCAAGTCGCGGTCGAGATGGTCAATGCGGCCGCTCCGCTGGGCGTGCATACCGATCAGGCGCTGCAGATAGTCGGTATTCACAACGATGCCGACGGCGATGGCAAGATCACGCTGAATGACTTGTGGAAGTCGACCCGCGTGGCCATCGGGCTGGACAAGGCGTTTTCTGCATGGCCGGGCCTGCCGCCCGCGCTGATCGCCGATCTGGTTGACAGCCAGCCGTTCAGCGATCCCTACCTGCCCGCCGAACCGGGTATGCCGACGCCGCTGCCGCCACGGGCGGTATCGGTCGCGGCGGTCAAACCTGATGCAGCGCCGGTGCGCTACGGCTTCTTCGATACGGTGGCGAACTGGGCCGGGCAAATCTGGGCGACAGATGGCACGCAGATGAAGAAACCTGCGACCCCGGCAAAGGGCGGCAAGGAGGCCCCTGCCCCCGCGCCGACTGCGGCTGAACAGCAGACCACCCGCAAGACCACCAACCAGGCAGCGCAAAGCGGTTCGGTAAAGGTCGATCTGGGCGCCACGCCGCTGGCCGTTACCGTGCCTTCTCCAGCGGGTCATGGTGTCAAGGCTGACGGAAGCAAGCATGGCAATTGGCTCGGCCAAATGCTGAGTGATGAAGCCACACAGCATACGAAGTCGGTCAGCATGGGAGATTTCCTGCCTATCATCCTGCCCGCGCTAAATCCCGAACGTGTCCGCCCACGGCGCAAGCGCGACAGAAACAAGGAACTGGAGGAATCTGAATGAGCGACCGCAACAACGGCGCAAACAATGCCGCGCCGCAGGAGCCGAAAACTTCCCCCGGCGGTCAGGCGTTCGCGGCAAACCACCGCATCCGCTTTCGCACGGAAAACGTGAAGAGCAGCTATTGCAACATGGCCAATGCCACCAGCACGCGCGAGGAAGTGATCCTGAACTTCGGCGTCAACCAGACCTGGGACCAACCGGGCGCAGGCGGCGAACTTGAAGTTGACCTGTTGCACAGGATCATCCTCAGCCCCTATGCTGCCCTGCGCCTGAGCGAGGCGCTGACCGCGCTGATGCGCGAGCATGAACAGCGGCACGGCAAGCTGGCTTAGTACGTTTTGCCGTGATTTCGGAGTCGCCAGATGGTCCCATCCGGCTCGAAATCACTCTTGGGGGAATTGATGCCCGTACCCGTGATTGTCCCAAGAGATGGCTGACAGCGCCGCCGCCCCTGCGCAGCGGGCTGACGAGGCATCCTTGTGGGGCGCTTTGGCGACCGCTGGTGACGCCGGGGCATTTTGCCGCGCCTGGCTGGCGCTGCAATGCGAACGCACGCCCGGCGCACGCTCGGGCCTGGTACTGCTGGAAACTGCCGACAACCAGTTTGCTCCCGCCGCGATCTGGCCGCCAGCCATTGCTGATGCCACTCCCTTGCGCGGAGCCGCCGAAAAGGCGCTGACCGAAGCGCAGGCGGTTATCGAACCAATGGCGGGCCACCCCGATGTTACCGTAATCGCCTATCCGGTTTCGGGCGGCGACCGGGTGCATGGGGCGGTGGTCCTCAGTGTGGCGGGCACCCATCCGCAGCTTCGCCAGACCTTGCTGCGCGAACTGCATTGGGGCGTTGGCTGGCTGGTTTCGATGGCGTGGCAGCATCAAGCCGGGGCGCATGGGCGGTCTGCTGCGGCGGCAACGGTCGCGCTTGATGCAATCGCCGCTATGCACGAGGAAGAAAGTCTGGAAGGCGCAGCCGTGGCGCTGTGCAACAGCCTTGCGCTAGACCTTGTGGCAGAACGCGCCTCGCTCGGGCTGACGGAAAAGGGTGCGATCAAACTGGCCGCGATGTCGCACGGGGCGTGGTCGTACAAACGATCCGACCTTGCCGAACATATCGAGGCGGTAATGGACGAGGCCCAGGATCAGGCTGCCAGCCTGACCTGGCCCATACCCGATGGCGACACCGGTATTCACCTGCAACAACAGCGCCTTGCCGCAGTGACCGGCCACGCCGCCATCGCCGCCATTCCGGTGACCGACCGGGGCCTGCCGGTGGGCGTCATCGTTCTGGAACGCGGCGTTGACGGGCCTGCGTTCAGCGACGACGAATTGCTGATGGCAGAGGCCGTCGCGGGCCTCGCCGGACCGGCACTAGCCCGAATGAAGCGCGAGGAGCGGCTGGTCAGCGGGCGTATTCGCGCCAAGACCGTTACCGCCGGGCAGGCCTTACTCGGCCCGCGCCGCCCTTTGGCAAAGACGCTAGTGATCGGCGCGCTGATCCTGCTTGTGTTGCTTCTGCTGCCGATCGCCCGCTTTAGAGTCAGCGCCGATGCAGTGCTGGAAGGTCGTGTCCAACGCGCGGCGGCCGTGCCGTTTTCCGGCTTCATCGCCCGGTCTTATACCCGCGCGGGTGATATGGTGAAGGAAGGCCAGCTGCTCGCCACGCTGGACGACCGTGACTTGCGGATCGACCAGGCCCGCTCGCAAAGCAGCGTCGACCAGCTTGACCGCCATTACCGCGAGGCACTGGCCAAACATGCCCGCGCGGACATGAGCCTTTATGGCGCGCAGTTGAATCAGGCATCGGCAGACTTGCGGCTGGCCGAATACAAGCTTTCCCGAACCCGCATCACCGCGCCGATTTCAGGCGTGCTGGTTTCGGGCGACGTCAGCCAGCTTGTCGGCACCCCGGTTCAGGAAGGCCAAGTGCTGTTTGAAGTTGCCCCGGCAGAAGACTTCCGCGTGGTTCTTCAGGCCGATGAGGGCGACATTCCATTCCTGAAGCCCGGACAGAAGGGCCGCTTCGCCCCCACAGGGCTTGGCGGTGATACCGTGCCATTCACTGTTACCAAGCTGACTTCGGTCACCGCCGCGCAGGATGGCCGCAATACCTTCCGGGTTGAGGCGGAACTGGCGGGCGATGCCTCTGCCGCGCTTCGCCCCGGCATGGAAGGTGTTGCCAAGGTCGATGTCGGTCATCACGGGCTGCTGTGGATATGGACGCGATCCTTGCGCAACTGGATGCGGCTGTTCTTCTGGAAATGGCTGCCCTGAGCGGACGATGGCCAACCCGTTTCACAGCGCATCGTGGTTCAACGTCGCCGGGCTGAAACCGCGCCTGAAATCCCATGTCCGCGTGCGCCGCCACCGCTATCGCGGGCGGTTGTGGTACGTGATCGACGATGGCGCTTCGGGCCGCGCGCACCGCTTTCCGCGCGGGGCCTATCAGCTGGTCGGGCGGCTCGACGGATCGCGCACGGTTGAACAATTATGGCACAGCGTCGTTGCCGAAAGCGGTGAAGATGCGCCAACACAGGACGAGGTGATTACCGCGCTGGGAATGCTGCACGCCGCCGACCTGCTGACTAGCGACACCCTGCCCGATACCGGTGAAATCGTTGAGCGCCAGCGCAAGCAGCGCAACCAGGTGTGGTTGCAAAACCTGAAAAGCCCGATGTCGCTGCGGGTGCCGCTGGTTGATCCTGACGCCTTCCTCTCGCGCACGATGCCGCGCCTGCGCTGGGTATTCGGCTGGGCCGGGCTGCTGCTGTGGCTGGCGGTAGTGGTTCCCGCTGTCTTGCTTGCCTCAGCCCACTGGGGCGAACTCACCGGCAACATGGCCGACCGGGTGCTGGCCATCGGCAATCTGGCGTTGCTGTCGCTGTGCTATCCGGTGATCAAGCTGATCCACGAACTGGGCCACGGCTATGCCACCAAAGCGCGCGGGCGCGAGGTGCGCGAAATGGGCATCATGCTGCTGGTGTTCATGCCGGTGCCCTATGTCGATGCCTCCACAGCCAATTCGGTGCCCGGCAAGTGGCAGCGCGCGCTGATCGGCGCGGCGGGGATGATGGCGGAATTGTTCGTCGCCGCGCTGGCGCTTTACCTGTGGCTGGCGATCGAGCCGGGGGTCGTGCGCGCGATCCTGTTCAATGTCATGCTGATCGCCGGGGTTTCCACCCTGCTGGTCAACGGCAATCCGCTGCTGCGCTTTGATGGCTATTACATCCTCGCCGACGTGCTGGAGATCCCCAACCTCGCCAGCCGCGCCAACCGGTTCTGGGGGCACCTGATCGACAAATACGTGTTCCGCCTGCGCGACGGCCCGCTGTTTGACGCTACCGAGGGCGAGAAAGCTTGGTTCCTCGTTTACGGGCCATTGGCGTTCATCGCGCGGATGACGATGCTGTTCGGCATATCGCTGTTCATCGCCCGCAAGTTCTTTTTCGTCGGCGTTATGATCGCGCTGTGGAGCGTATGGACCGGCGTGGGTCTGCCGGTGTGGAAGATGGTCACCCACGTCTTTGCCAGCCCGCACCTCAGCCGCAATCGCACCCGCGCGGTGCGCATGACGATGGGCGCGGCGCTGGCGGTGCTGCTGGCGCTGTTCGTCATCCCCGCCCCGCATCACCTTGCGGCGCAAGGCATTGTCTGGCTGCCGGAAGAAGCCCACGTGCGCGCCGCGACCGACGCGACGATCACCAGCGTTGACGCCGCAGAGGGAGATGAGGTCCGGCGCGGACAGGTTCTGATCGAAACCACGCAGCCCGTGCTGGAGGCCGAAGTGACCAAACTCGGCTGGCGGCTGCGTGAACTTCAGGCGCAGGCCGATGCCGAACTGGGCGCTGATCTGGTCAAGCGTGAACTCAGCCAGCTCGACCTTGCCGACGCCAGCAAGCACTATGCGGTTCAGGCCGGGCGGCTGGACCAGTTGCGCATTCCCGCCGGGGTCGATGGCCGCTTCGTGCTGGCCAAGGCTCCGGCTGGCGACTTGCCGGGGCGGTTCGTCAAGCAGGGCGAGCTGATCGGTTATGTCACCCCCGGCCACGCCGATGTCGTGCGCGTTGCCGTGTCGCAAGACGATATCGAACTGCTGCGCGCTGGGCTGCGCGGGGTGAGACTGTGGGTCGCCAGTCGCCCCGGCCGGGTTCTACCCGCCAAAGTAGTGCGAGAGGTCCCCGGCGGGACTTACGATCTGCCCAGCCGCGCACTGGCGACGGACCACGGCGGCACCGTGCCCGCCGACCCGCGCGATACCAAGGGCATGCATTCGCTCAACCGCATCTTCCTGATCGACCTGGCGCTGCCGCCCGAACTACGGCAGGTCCGATTCGGCACCCGCGTCAATGTGCGGTTTGCGCTGAGGTGGGAGCCGCTTGGCTGGCAGGCGCTGAGGCGTCTGCGGCAGATGTTTCTGGCCCGGTTCAATGTTTGATCGCGCCCGTCTGGCCGAGAACCTGCGTTCGTTTCACCGCGAGTTGAAGGACGATGCGCGTCCGGTTATCGCGCCTTACCCGGAACGCGCTCCGCTTAAGCCGTGGAAGGGCGATCGGCCGATTGACAGGCTGCTCGGCTGGGCGCGGCTCCATCCTCGGCTGGGGCGCGGCGATCTGACCTTGCGGGCAGAGGCGATAGTCGCGCTGTCGGACAGCATGGCCGCGCTGACCGACACTGAACTCGACGCGCGCTGCCTTGCCCTGCGCACCGCCATGCGGCGAAACCGCGACCCTGCCGTGGTCGACGAATGCTTTGCTCTGGTGCGCGAGGTTACCCGGCGAGAACTCGGCATGGCGCATTTTGTGGTCCAGATTATCGGCGGGCTGATCATGCTGGACGGCGGAATTGCCGAGATGGCAACCGGAGAGGGCAAGACGATCACCGCTATGCTGCCCGCCATAGCTGCCGCGCTGCACGGAACGCCGGTTCATGTGTTCACAGTCAACGATTACCTGGCCGAACGCGATGCCGAACGGCTTGGCCCGGTCTATCGCCGGTTTGGGCTGACCACCGGCCTCATCATCCACGGCGTGGAAACTGACGCGCGCGGGGCGGCCTATGGCGCGGATGTGGTCTATGGCACGAACAAGGAGATCACGTTCGATTACTTGCGCGATCAGACCGCGCTGGGGCGAACACGGGGATCGGCCCGGCGGGTGCTTGACCGGATGCTGGGCCGCAGCGCCCGCCCGCTGCTATTGCGCGGCCTGCATTTTGCCATAGTCGACGAGGCGGACTCAATCTTCATCGACGAGGCGCGCACGCCGCTGATCCTGTCTGCCGAAGTGCCCGCAGATGATGACGGGCTATATACCGCCGCGCTGGAATTGGCATCGCGGCTTGAGCGTGGCCGAGATTTTATCCTGCGCGAGGAAAGCCGCGCCATCGAATTGACCGAGCGGGGGCGCGACGAGATCGCTGCGATAGCAGCGGGCCTGCCGCAGCCTCCCTGGCGGATCAGGTCGGCACGCGAACATCTGGTGGTTCAGGCGCTGTCTGCTACCCACATGTTCCAGCGCGACCGCGAATATGTCGTGCTGGAAGACAAGGTCCAGATCGTCGACGAATCCACGGGGCGGATCATGGCCGACCGGTCATGGGAAGGCGGTCTGCACCAGTTGATAGAAGCGAAGGAGCAGCTTGCCCTCAGCGGCACGCGGCACACTATGGCGCGGATCACATACCAGCGGTTCTTCCGCCGCTATCTGCATCTTTCCGGCATGAGCGGCACCGTGCGCGAGGTGGCGGGCGAACTATGGGCCGATTACGGCGTACAAGTGACCCCAGTCGCGCGCAACCGGCCCGATGTGCGAGTCCACCGAGGTCACGCCATGTACCGCGACGCAGCGGCCAAGTGGGAAGCCGTGGCCCGCGCCGTCGCCCGGGTGCAGGCAGAGGAAGGCCGACGCCCGATTCTGGTAGGTACGCGGTCGGTCGCGGATTCCGAAAGCGTCGCCGCCGCGCTTGGGCGACTGGGAGTTGCCCACCGCGTCCTCAATGCCCGGCAGGACGCTGAAGAAGCCGCGATCATTGCCGCTGCGGGGGAACTTGGCGCGGTGACGGTGGCAACCAACATGGCCGGGCGCGGGACCGACATCATTTTGTCAGCAGAGGCACGGGCAGCCGGGGGCCTGCACGTGATCCTGACCGCCTTCCACGAAACTGCCCGGATCGACCGCCAGCTTTACGGACGTGCCGGACGGCAAGGCGATCCGGGTAGCGGAGAGGCGATCTCTGCCGCCGACGATGAACTCTATAGCAAGTTCAGCCCCATGCTGACGCGCCTGCTGGTTTCGCGCACCAGCGAATGGCCGGTGGTGGATGGCGCGGCGGACTGGCTACGCCGGGCTTCCCAGCTGACTTCTGCGAAGCGTGAGGCGGAGCTGCGGCGGCAGACCGAGCTTAGCGAAGAGAACCTGCGGAAAAAACTGGCATTTTCGGGGGAGACTTGAGGCGCATTTGCAAAACGTTACGCCAGAGATCAGCCGCCCGCCTTCTCCGCCGCGACCGAAAACAGCGTCACGTCGGCATATTTGGCATCGGATTCACGGAACAGGGCAAAAGGCTCAAACGCGCGATCGGTCAGGGTCAGATCGCGCAGGCCGGTCAGCTTGTACGCGCCCAGCTTGATCTCGCGCGGGGGCTGTCCGTTGCGGTTAATGGTGATGGCATCGACATAGGGTTCGCCATGCCGGGTATACAGGATATGGGGTGCCAGCGTGATCCGGTCGCGGTTGTAATCCGCTTCGACACACTTTCGCAGCGCGATGGCTTCCAGCAAAATGGCGGCGCTCATGGGTATCCTGACAGTCTGTCCGAGTGGCGATTCGAGCCACCGCATATAAGGTTTTCAGGCGCGAGGTCCACGGATTGCTTAGTGTTTGCTCAACCAGCGGAAATTGTTCCACAAGTGTTTACGCCGCTCACGTTCCCCCTCTGGCGGGTCTGGGCAAGCGGGTTTATGAGCGCGCAGTCATGACCGGCAAGACCACGATTCCCTGGCCCGGCATGGCCATCGCGCTGATCGCAGCGCTGGCGATGCTGGCCGCTGACGTGGGCTTCTGGCTTTCTGCGGCGGTGGCGGCGATCTGGATCGGATCGCTGTTCCTGCATCGTCCGCAGGCCGAACAGGCCGAAGTCTCCGCCCCCGGACTCATTGCCAAACGCGATATCATGCGTGATTTGATCGAGCCGCTGGGTACGCCGCTATTGCTGATAGAGCGCGACCGCGTCCTTGCCGCCAACAAGGCTGCCCGTGCCGCTTTGGGCGCACACGTTATCGGCCAGGACGCGCGGATTGCCCTGCGTCATCCCGAAGCGATGCAACTGCTCGACAGCGAAAGCGACACCAGCGTCACCATCGCAGGCTTCACCGGGGGGCGCAGCCTGTGGCAACTGACCCGCCGCCAGATCGATGACAGGCGCTGGCTGATCGAATTTCAGGATCGAACGGCGGAATCCGATATCAGCCGCGCCCACACCGATTTCGTCGCCAATGCCAGCCACGAACTGCGCACGCCTCTGGCCGCGATCATCGGCTATGTTGAAACCTTGGTCGACGCGGCGGAAACGATTGACGGCGAAACCGCTGCCCGCTTTCACCAGACTGTCCTGCGCGAGGCACGCCGGATGCAGTCACTGGTCGCGGACCTCATGTCGCTTTCCCGCGTCGAGGCTGAGAAACACGATGTCCCGCGCGATGAAACAGACCTGGGCAAACTGGCCGAACGGGTCGCCGGAGAGGCTGCATCCATCGCGGGCAAGGACCGTGTTGCTGTCCACGTGCCGTCTCAGCCTGCACTGGTGGCGGGCGACGTGGCGCAGTTGGAACAACTGGTGCGAAATCTGATCGATAATGCGCTGAAATATGGCGATTCTGCTGAGCCGGTGGAAGTGGACGTGAGCAGTAGTGACGCCGCGCGGAAGGTTGTGTTGAAAGTCAGGGATCGCGGTGCAGGCATAGCGCCTGAACACCTGCCCCACCTTACCCGCCGGTTTTATCGCACCGATCCGGGGCGCAGCCGCGCGGCGGGCGGCACCGGGCTGGGGCTTGCGATTGTCAAACACATCGTCGAGCGCCACCGCGCGACGCTGGACGTTGCCAGCACTCTGGGCGAAGGGACGGAAATGACCGTTACTTTCAAGGCCCTGACCACTGAACAAGGGTGACTGTCATGAAACTGTCATGTTTCATGCGCAGGGCGATTTCAACCTTCACGCCGGGGCTTTCTCCGGCAAACCGGGATTACGCCTGAAGTGACTCCTGCCATTCCCCTGCTGATTGCGCTCGCGCTGGCCCTGACCGGCTGGCTGACCGCGCGTTCGCGGGCCTGGGCGTTTCAGCGCGCTGCGGCGACAGGCGGAGTCAAAGCACGCTTGCACTCGCTCCCGACGTATCACGGCTGGTTCGTCGCGCTTTGTGCCGGCTTTCCCGCCGGGTTGTTTGCCATTGTGTGGGCCGCCACCAGCCCCGCGCTGGTGGTTGCGCGGGTGTTGCGCGATTCGGCGGCGTCGCAAATCCCGGCTTTCGGCATCAACCGCGACACGATCCTTGCCGAAGCTCAGGCCATTGCCAGCGGCAGCACGACAGCCGCTTTCAACCCCCTTTCGCGCGCGCTGGTTCCAGCATTTCGCGAAGCCCTGACCCATTTCGGCACTATCGGCATTGCCGTTACCCTGCTGGTCGGATTCGTCGGCGGTGCATGGGCATTCCTGAAGCTGCGCCCCGATTTCACCGCCCGCACGCAAGTCGAACGGATCGTGATGGGCATCCTGCTGCTGGCGTCGCTGGTGGCAATCCTCACAACATTTGGCATCCTCGCCTCATTGATGTTTGAAACATCGCGGTTTTTTCAGATCGTTCCGGTTGGCGATTTCCTGTTCGGCACGCACTGGTCGCCCGATCCGATGGCCGCGCAAGGATCGGTTGATACGCAAAGCTATGGCGCCCTGCCGCTGTTCTGGGGGACGGTGTTCATCGGCACGATCATCGCCATGCTGGTGGCCATCCCGCTGGGTTTGATGAGCGCCATCTACCTTACCCAATACGCCTCGGCCACGGTGCGCAAGTATATGAAGCCGCTGCTCGAAGTGCTCGCTGGTGTTCCTACCGTGGTCTACGGCTATTTCGCAGCGTTAACCGTGGCCCCGGCGATCCGTGACTTTGGCCAGGCCATCGGCATCGCCAGCGCATCATCGGAAAGCGCGCTGGCGGCGGGGCTGGTCATGGGGATCATGATCATTCCGTTCGTGTCTTCGATGGCCGACGATTCCATCGCCGCCGTGCCCAATGCCCTGCGCGATGGCAGTCTGGCGATGGGCGCGACGACTTATGAGACGATCCGCCGCGTGCTCGTCCCCGCCGCCCTGCCCGGCATCGTCGCGGGGGTGATGCTGGCGGTCAGCCGTGCGATTGGCGAGACGATGATCGTAGTCATGGCGGCGGGAGCAACCGCTCGCCTGACGCTAAATCCGTTTGAGAGCATGACTACGGTCACCTTCCAGATCGTCGCCATGCTTACCGGTGAAGCCAGCTTCGATCACCCGGCCACGCTCAGCGCCTTTGCGCTTGGCATGGTGCTGTTTCTGGTCACGCTGGCACTCAATTTCATCGCCCTGCGCGTCGTCAAGCGGTTCCGTGAGGCTTATGACTGATACGGCCCCCTCCCCCGCCACCTCCCCCGCCACCTCCACGGCCGACCGCAATGCGCTGATCGCCGCGCGGCTGAAAAAGCGTTACGCCGCCGAACGCCGCTTTCGCGCGCTGGGCTTTTGCGCAGTGCTGTTTTCCGCGCTGGTGCTGGCGTTCCTGCTGGTGACGATGTCGGCCAACGGCATCGGCGGCTTTCAGCGCACGGTGCTGGTGAGCGAGGTTGATTTTTCCGGCGGCGCGCTGACGATAGACCCCTCGCAGTTGAAGGACGACGGCGCTATGCGCGCGCTGGAATCCGCAGGTCTGCCCGTCCTCGTCAACCTCGCTGTAAGCCGCAGCGCCGGGACCGATGCCGCCGCGCAACTGTCCGACGGCGGCTGGCGCGAGGTGGCTCAAAAGCTCATCGCCGACCCCGCGCTTCTGGAAGGCAAACTGGCGGTAAAACTGCCCGCCAGCGACGATCTGGCCGCCGCGCTGCGTGGTGACGGCCCGCGTGAATTGCGCCCACTGGCGGCCCGGCTGGCCCACGAAGGCAAGCTGGTGCGCGCGGTGGACTGGGGCTTCCTCAGCCGCTCAGACGCCACACACGCGCAGGACGTGGGCATCTGGGGCGCGCTCAAGGGATCGCTGATGACCATGTTCATCACGCTGGCGCTGGCCTTCCCGGTTGGCGTGCTGGCGGCGCTCTACCTTGAGGAATACGCCCCGCGTAACCGCTGGACCGACCTGATAGAAGTGTCGATCAACAACCTTGCCGCCGTGCCCTCGATCATCTTTGGCTTGCTGGGGCTGGCGGTATTCCTTGGCCTGTTCCCCAACTGGCGCTCTGCCCCGCTGATCGGCGGCATGACACTGGCGTTGATGACCATGCCGGTGATTGTCATTTCCGGGCGCAATGCGATCAAGGCGGTGCCGCCTTCGATCCGCGATGCGGCGCTGGCGATCGGCGCGAGCCGCGTGCAGGTGGTGTTTCATCACGTATTGCCGCTCGCCCTGCCCGGTATCCTGACCGGCACGATCATCGGCATGGCCCGCGCGCTGGGCGAAACCGCGCCGCTGCTGATGATCGGCATGCGCGCCTTCATCGCCACGCCGCCGTCCAGCCTTACTGCCCCCGCCAGCGTGCTGCCGGTGCAGATTTTCCTGTGGTCTGACGAGATCGACCGTGGTTTCATCGAACGGACCAGCGCAGCCATCATCGTGCTGCTGGTGTTCCTGCTGGTGATGAACGGACTGGCGATCTTTTTACGCAATCGATTCGAGAGGCGCTGGTGAGCACAATTCACGAACTTGACCCGGCCCGGACGCTGATCTCGGCCCGCAATGTTTCCGTCTATTATGGCGAGAAGCTGGCGATTGACGACGTCTCCATCGACATTACCCCGGAATACGTCACCGCCTTCATCGGCCCATCGGGCTGCGGGAAGTCAACCTTTCTGCGCACGCTCAACCGGATGAACGACACTATTGCCGGCGCGCGCGTAGAAGGCGAAATCTCGCTGGACGGTGAAGACATTTACCGCTCGGGCATGGACGTGGTGCAACTGCGCGCCCGTGTGGGCATGGTGTTTCAGAAGCCGAATCCGTTCCCTAAGTCGATCTACGAAAACGTCGCCTATGGCCCGCGCATCCACGGGCTGGCGGGTAATCGAAGTGATCTGGACGGCATCGTCGAACAGTCATTGCGCCGCGCCGGTCTGTGGGACGAAGTGAAAGACCGGCTGGCCGACAGCGGCACCGCGCTTTCCGGTGGACAGCAGCAGCGCCTGTGCATCGCGCGGGCCATCGCGGTCGATCCCGAAGTGATCCTGATGGACGAGCCTTGCTCGGCGCTTGATCCCATCGCCACCGCGCGCATCGAGGAGCTTATTGGCGAGTTACGCGGGCGCTATGCCATCGTTATCGTCACCCATTCGATGCAGCAGGCCGCGCGCGTTTCGCAGCGCACTGCCTTTTTCCACATCGGCAAACTGGTGGAATATGGCAAAACGTCGGAAATCTTCACCAATCCCCGCGAAGTGCGGACCAAGGATTACATCACCGGTCGTTACGGATAGGCTGAGACGAAATTAGGATTGCGGATAATGGCAGACCATACAGTCAAGGCATTTGACGAAGACATCACCCGCCTGCGCGGCCTGATCGCGGAAATGGGCGGTCTGGCCGAAGTGGCGCTTGGCGAGTCTATTGAGGCGCTGACCCGAGGCGATCACGTGCTGGCCGACGGGATCATCGCCCGCGACCGGCAGATTGATGCGCTGGAGGCCGAGATTGACAAGCTGGCCATCCGCGTCATCGCCCTGCGCGCGCCGATGGCCGACGATCTGCGCGAAGTGATCGCCGCGCTGAAGATCGCGGGCGTGCTGGAACGCATCGGTGACTATTCCAAGAACATCGCCAAGAGCGCCAAAAAAGTCGTTCAGCGCAAGCGGTTCGAGCCGCTGACCTTGCTGCCTGCGATGGCCGAGATCGCCGCCGGAATGGTTCACGACGTGATGACCGCCTTCGCCGCGCGCAATCCCGATCTGGCCGCCGAAGTGATCGCCCGCGATGACAAGGTCGATGCCTTTTACGACAGCATTT
>JBDTUQ010000001.1:0-124984 GCA_040007615.1 Novosphingobium sp. | reverse complement strand
CCATCGCCATAGCCGCTACCGTCATCTGGTGGCTCAAATGAGTCCGCACCCTAGTTGCGGCGGCAGGCATTCCAGGCGCATTGGCGCTCCGTCCAGATGATCGTTCGGCGGGGGAACCATTGTCGCCCCGGCTGGTTCAAAGTCCATGCCCAAAGGGATATTGGATGCGCTTCAGATCATCGGCGCCGTCGCCTCGCCCATTGCCGCGCTGATTGTTTCGCTCGATCTCGGGAGACGGTCCATCGGGTTTGCGATGGTGATATTTGTCGTCAGTTCGGTCGCCCTGATCATATGGGGATTCCTGTCCGAAGAAGCACATCCCATTGCCTGGCAGAACGTGGTGCTGCTGGCGATAAACGCCATCGGCGTGTGGCGCTATCTGATCGCGCCGTCCAATCGCAAAGCCAGGCAAGGGACCGGCAGAGGTTAAATTCTGCCGTTATTCAGCGAAACTTCGGCCACATGATCCTTGTAATCCTTCTTAGGATCAATGCCGAGGAGCATCTTCGCGCCTGCTAGCAGGCTTGAGCCATCTTCCCAGATCTGCGCCCGTTCAGCGTCAAGACGCAGCAGCGCCAGTTTGGGATCGTCGCGACCCCCTTCGTACCAGGCAGCGATATAGGTGTTCCACAGCCGGTCTATTGTCGCCTGATCGGTATCATGGCTAAGCGAGCCGTGGATCGTGGCAAACAGGTCATGCCCCTTGGCCACGAACGAGGCGATGGCACGGTTTTCCCTACCGCTGGCCAATGCGCGCAGCATCTCGTTATCAGTTGAGGTGAAAAACCAGATCGGCCCGCGATCATTCTCGAATTGTGCGGTCATGGGGCGGGTATGGCCGTCTTCAGCACCATCAAGGCCGAGCATTACGGTCATGTCATCACCCAGCGCAGACCAGAATTTGGCTGCGAGTTCATCGGCATTGGACATTGCAATTCTCCTTTTTCGCCCTGTTCATTTTTCGCCCTGTTCAAGGGGAAGGGGCAATTTTTTGATTTCAGGCTTGCGGCGGGACAGGATCTTGCCACGGGATCGACGGGGGCGGCACTTCTGGACCCGCTGGGTCAGGTTCGACTTCGCCGGGTTTGTAAGTCGGCTCTTCCAGCGGAATATCGACAGGTTGTTCCGGCGTCTGCTGAGGATCGTGGGTAGGTATATTCTCGCCGTTGCCGGGTTGGGATGGTTCGCTAAATCCGGGGGATTCGGGGGTCATGTCCGTCTCGCAATGCTGGGTGGGGAGCGAATGAAACTGGCACTGGCGCCACATGTTCCCCCGCGCCCTGTCTGATACTCACGGCGTCTGATGCTCATGGCCAAGGCGGGCGGAACGATCCCAATAGTCGCGCGTTATTGTGGTGAAGTAGCGGAATGACGACTGCCACGCCAAGGCTGCACCAACTGTGCGGAACCATTGCCGCTGTGCAGCGTTTGGTTCCATGTGAAGATATTTTTGGCGTTCGAAAGGTATTACCAGTGATGAAACCATTGTTTGCGGCCACCTTATTGACCAGCAGTCTGGTTCCCGTGGCCGCAATGGCGCAGGACTCGTGCGAACAGCAACGCTCTACCCGCGTCGCGGCGACGGTTGGCGGCGCGGCGGTGGGTGCGGTGCTTGGCAATTTGATCGCCGGGCACGGCGACCGCACGGCGGGCACGATCATCGGCGGTGTCGGCGGGGCCATCGCTGGCAACCAGATCGCCAAGCCCAATGAAGACTGCCGCCACGCCTATGGCTATTACGACAGCCAGGGCCGCTGGCATGCAACAGCTGTCAGCCGCAGCGAGGCGACCGGCTATTACGACCGCGACGGCAACTGGGTTAACGGTGCCCCCAACGGATATTATGACAGCAATAGCCGCTGGCAGCGTAGTGACAGCAATGGCCGCTATGATGCGCGGGGGCATTGGATTCCCGCATCGGTTTCCGGCTATTATGATCGTAATGACAACTGGGTAGCGGTGAACGTGGCATCCGGCGACAGTGTCAGCTTGCGTTCTGACTCTTATGGCTATTACGACAATCGCGGGCGCTGGCATGCTACAAGTGGCACGCGCAATCGCGCAGAGGGCTATTATGACCGCGATGGCCAGTGGGTGAGCGGCGCGCCAAACGGCTATTATGATGCCAACGGACGATGGGTGTCTGGTAATGACAGGCGCGCCAACGGTTATTATGATCGCAACGGTCGGTGGGTTCCTGCCTCATCAAGCGGCTATTACGATAACAGCGGACGCTGGGTAACGGGCACGGTCAGCGGTTATTACAATGCACGTGGACGCTGGGTCGCCAAGCCAAGTGTCGGATATTACGATGCACGCGGGCGCTGGCACACCGGTCGGGCGCCGGGCCGGTATGACACGAACGGCAGCTGGGTAACCGATCCGCAGCCGGGATATTACGACAGCAACGGTCGCTGGCGCGCTGGCACCGCCTATGGATATTATGATGTTCAAGGCCGCTGGATTGCAACCCGGCCCTGATCTGCCTGATCTGCCTGATCGGTTCGCAGGTGGCCAGGCGCAGGAAGCGGCGCTCTATGAACGCGAAGAGCAGCTTCGTCTGGCCATTGACGGCGCGCAGCTTGGCACCTGGACACAGGATTTGAACACTGGGGAAGTGATCTGGAACGAACACGCGGCCCGGTTGCTGGAAATCGGGGACGGCGATCCCGGCAGCCTTGGTGAAGTGTGGGGAGAGAGATTGCATTCCGGTGATCTTGACTGGACCCGCGCGCTTTATCTGCAGGCGCTGGGCCGGGGCATTCCGTTTCACGCCCAGCACCGGGTAATCCTGCCTTCGCGCACGGTTAGATGGCTGGACGTCAATGTCCGGCGGCTCCAGGATCGCGAAGGTAGGCCGAACAAGCTGTCTGGCGTGTTCTTCGACATTACCGACCGCAAGCGATCCGAAGAACAGATCAGGCTGCTGCTGGCAGAGGTCAACCATCGCTCAAAAAACCTGCTGTCAGTGGTTCAGGCGATCACCCAGCATACTGCCCGCACAGCACCGGAAAAAGCTTTTGCCGCGCGGTTGACGGCGCGGATCATGGCGCTTTCGGCAAGTCAGGACCAGATGCGGATCAGTGAGCGCGAGGGGGTCGACGTGGCGGCCTTGGTGCGAGCGCAGCTTTCGGGTTTTGTCGACATCCTTGACAAGCGCATCCTTACCGGCGGGCCGCTGTTGCAACTGAGGCCGGCTGCGGCGCAGGCTGTGGGCATGGCGCTTCACGAGTTGGTGACCAATGCCACCAAATTCGGCGCGCTGTCCAACGATACCGGCGAAGTGCACATTAACTGGGATGTGGCCGAGGACGAACGCTTCATCATGTCATGGCGCGAAAGCGGCGGCCCGCCGGTAAATCCGCCTGTTACGCAAGGGTTTGGCAGGCTGGTGACCGTTAACATGGTGGAATCGGCCATGCAGGCGTCGGTTGAGCTTGACTATACGCCGACTGGCATCGACTGGCAGTTCAATGCGCCCATGTCGCGCGTGACTGATTGCGCCTGATCGCAAAGGAACAATTTGCCGTTTGGTTCATTGCGCGTCAAAGGGTTTGGCTGAAGATTACGCCATAAACGTCTGAGGCACATTGCATTACCGCATGAGGAAAGTCAGCATTCAGGGGCTAGTCAGGCGTTTGGGCATGACCACCGCTATGGTGGGCCTGTGCTGCTGCGCGCCTGCCTGGGGCCAGCCAGCGTCGCCTGAAACAGGGCCAACTCCGGTCGCAGTGCCGCTCCCGGCACCTGACGATTCCCAGCTTATCGACCAGAAGGAATTCGATGCGGCGGTGCCTCCGCTCGATCCAGAGCTTAGCCAGCCACTCGAAACGCTAGACGATTTTGACCGGGCGATGTCGGCGGCAGAAGCCCCGGCGAAACCTGCCGCGCCCACTGCCGCAACTCCAGCCGTGATCCCCGTTGATGTCCGGGCGGTGGATGCGCCGGAGCTGGCAAAGCCGCTGGAACCGCTCAGCACGGTCGACACCCGCCTTGCCGATGTTGCCGATACCACTGAGCCAGTTTCTGACGAACTGCGCTATGCCTACCAGTTCGAAGGGCTTGACGGGCTTGACCTGAAAAAGCGTCTGGAAAGCCTGTCAGACCTCCGTGAGGGCAAGGGCAAGGCCGCCAATGCCACCGTCGTCGCCGCATGGGCGCGTGAGGATGCCAAGCTGGCGGTGCGCCTGCTCAAGTCCGAAGGCTATCAGGACGTGACCGCCAATACCGCGATAGAACCGGCCACCGGCAAACAAGGCGTAATGCAGGTGGCGATCACCATTGCTCCCGGGCCGCGCTATGATATCGGCGCAATCCTCGTGACGGGCCAGCCAACCGTGCCGCCAGGGCTGGCGATGGAGGCGCTGGCGCTGAAATCGGGCGATCCGATCATTGCCGCACGGGTGCTGGCGGCAGAGGCGCGGGTCAGCGTGCGGCTGCCTGAACAGGGCTATCCTTTCGTCAAACTGGGTGAGCGCGACATCCTGCTTGATCCCGTCACCCGCACTGGCGACTATACCCTGCCGGTCGACAGCGGCCCGCGTGGCAGCTTTGGCGGGTTCGATCTGCAAGGCGCGGGCGTGTTCGATGCCCGGCATATCGCGCTGCTCGCCCGGTTCAAGCCGGGCGAACTGTATGACAGCCGCAAGGTCGACGATCTGCGCCAGGCGCTGGTCGCCACCAGCTTGTTCCGCGAAGTGGGAATAGAGCCCAAGCAGACCGGCACGCCGGGACCGGACGGGACCGAGCAGGTGCAGTTGCAGGTCGTCCAAACCGCCGGGCCACCGCGCTCGATCTCCGCTTCTGCAGGGTACAACACGGGCGAGGGGGTGAAAGTGCAGGGCACCTGGACTCACCGCAACCTGTTTCAGCCAGAAGGCGCCGTCACCTTGGCTGCGGTTGCGGGGACACAAGTGCAAAGCCTTGCGGCCACTTTCCGCCGGTCTAACGCCGGGCAACGCGACCGCTCAGTCATTCTGGAGGCTGCCGGCGCGCGCACCCGCTATGCGGCGTACAGGGCGCTGACGACAACGCTGGCAGGGCGCATATCGTATGACTCGACGCCAATCTGGCAAAAGCGGATCACTTATGCCTATGGCTTTGAACTGACTGGCAGCCGCGAAACGCCCTATGCCCTTGTTGGCGGGCAGGCTCAGCGCCGCGATTACGTCATTTTCGCGCTGCCTGCGCAAGTGGGCTTTGATGCGTCGGACAACCTGCTTGATCCGCGCAAGGGCTATCGCGCACTGGTGCGGTTAAGCCCGGAAACGTCATGGTCGGGCAAGGTATCGCCCTATATTCGCACCCTTTTCGAGGCGAGCGGCTATTTCCCTGCTGGCAAGAGCATCGTCCTGGCCGCGCGCGCGCGTGTTGGCGTGATCGCCGGGGTTTCCAGCGCCACTCTGGCCCCGTCGCGGCGCTATTACGCGGGCGGAGGCGGATCGGTGCGCGGGTTCGGCTATCAGGAACTAGGGCCAAAGGATGCCGCCGGAAATCCCATCGGCGGGCGCAGCCTTAACGAATTTGCGGTAGAGGCGCGCTATCGGTTCGGTGATTTCGGCATCGTGCCGTTCATCGATGCAGGACAGGTCTATGATAGCGTCGTGCCGAAGTTTTCAGACCTGCGCTTTGGCGCTGGCATCGGCGGGCGATATTACACCAACTTTGGCCCGATGCGCATCGATATCGCTACGCCGCTGAAACGGCGCAAAGGCGAATCCCGCGTCGCGCTCTACCTTTCCATCGGCCAGGCGTTCTGATGGACGAGGCTCCGGAATCCTTAGCCCGCCGCCGACATTGGGGGAAATGGGCGGGCGGGGTGCTGCTGGCGCTGGTCCTGCTGGCCGGCCTGCTGGTCGCCGCGCTGAACAGCAGCGCCGCCAAACGCTATGTCATCGAACGCATCAGCGGCATCGCGCCAGAGAACGGCCTGCGCTTTGAAGTGCAACGGATCGAGGGATCGCTGTTCGGGCGGATGGACCTGATCGGCGTTGCCATCCGTGACCGGCAGGGGGTGTTCCTTACCGCGCCCAAAGTGACGCTGGACTGGCGGCCGCAATATTACCTTTCAGGCCTGATCGACATTCGCGACCTCAACATCGATCACGCGCGGCTGATCCGTTCGCCCCGGCTGATCGCCAGCACATCGAACGCGCCGCTGCTGCCGGACCTCGATTTCGATGTCGCGCGCATTCATGTCGGGCAGCTGGTGATCGAACCGGCGGTGGCGCAGCAGCGGCAGGTCGCCAGCATTGACGGCAAGCTGCATATTGCCGACCGGCGCGCGGATGTCGACGCGCGGCTGCTGACCGCGCGCGGCCCCGGCGTACCCGGCGGCGACAAGTTCACGCTGCATCTGTCAGCCTTGCCGAAACGCAACGTACTTGCCATCGACGCGCGGCTGAACGCGCCGGCTGGCGGCCTAGTCTCTGGCATGACGGGCATGAGCAAGCCGCTGCAGCTGGGCATTGTCGGACACGGCGACTGGAAGCACTGGCAAGGCGCATTGACCGGGCAGAGCGACCTTGCCCCGCCGATCACAGTGGCGCTGGCGGCCACGGACGGGCGGTTCACAGCGAAGGGCGTGATCGCGGCGGCAGACTTTGCGCCCGCTGCATTGCACGATCTGCTGGCCGCGCCGATCACGCTGGACGCCGCCGCCACGCTCGCCAAGCGCCGGGCGGACGTGCATGTCAGCCTTCGTTCGGACACTTTCACCGCCGCCTTGCACGGGGGGCTTAACGGCGCGACGAGCGCCTTTGAAGGCCTCGCGGGCGATGTGGCGCTGCTGCGGCCTACGGCGCTGGCGGCGAACATGGCGGCATCTGGCCTGCGCGCGCATATCACCGCCGACGGGGCGTTCGCTGCGCCGCGTATCAGCTATGACCTTGCCGCTGCATCGCTGGGTTTTAACGGCGTGGGAGTAGAAGGCCTGCACGCCAGCGGACAGGCGCAGATGGGCCGCGATCACTTCATGCTGCCGGTCAGCGCCACCGCGCGGCGGGTAACCGGGCTGAGCGCCAGCGCCGGGGAACTGCTGACCAATGTGCGGATCAATGGCGACCTTGCCATTCAAGGCCCGCGCATCCTTTCCGACAACCTGAAAATCAAATCCGACCGGCTCGACGCCACCGCGCTGCTGGTCGCTGATACCGCGCGCGGGGTTTATACCGGGGCGATCAACGGTCGGCTCAACAATTACCGCATCGAAAGCGTCGGCGTGTTCAACGTCACCAGCGAAGTCAAGCTGGTGCGGCAGGGCGGCAGCGGTTTCAGCCTGAGCGGCAGGCTGGCGACCCGTTCGACCCGATTGTTCAGCAGCGGCGTGCAGGATTTCCTCGGCGGCAACATCAGCGCGACAACGCAGATTGCCTATGGCGGCGACGGGGTGCTGCGGTTCTCGGCCCTGCGCATGGCATCTCCGTTGCTGCGCGTGACGAACGGGGCAGGGCGCTATACCCCGGGCGGCGCGATTGACCTGACGGCCAGCGGCACTTCGGCCAAGTACGGCCCGCTTGACCTGAAGCTGAGCGGCACGATTGCCGCGCCTGTTGCGCTGGTTCGCGCCAGCAAACCCGGCATGGGCATCGGCCTCGCCGACCTCACCGCTACGATCCGTGGCGACGCGCGGGGCTATGCGGTCAAGGCAGACGGCACCACGCACTATGGCCCGTTCTTGGCCGACGCGGTGCTGCTGACGGGGCAACGGCAGATGACGATTGACCTGAAGCGCGGGGTCTTTGCGGGCGTGAACTTTGCCGGGACCATCGCACAGTCTCCCGCCGGGCCGTTCACCGGCGTGCTGCGCGGCAGTGGTTCGGGCATCGCGGGCACCGTAACGCTATCGCCGCTCGGCAAGTACCAGCGCGCGTTGATCGCGGTAAACGCCAGCAATGCGTCGATCCCCGGCCAGCCGCCGATCACCATTGGCCGGGCCATCGTCAACGGCAGCGTGGTGCTTTACGATGTCCCGCATATTGAGGGCGAGGCCCAGATCGCGGGCCTGCACACCGGCGCGCTGACGATCAACGCGGCGCGGGCGCAGATCGTCTATCAGGGCAATATCGGCCAACTCAAGCTGCTGGCAGAAGGTAGCAACGGCATCCCCTTCCGCGTCGCAGCCAATGGCAGCATGACGCCGCAGCTTTACCGGATCGCGCTGAACGGGCGCGCCAACGGTATCGATTTCAAGACTGCCGCCCCAGCAGAAATCCGCCGCGAAGGGGCAGGGTATCGCCTGCAGCCCACTCAGCTTGACCTGACGCGGGGCACCGTGCGGCTGACCGGCACATACGCCAGTAGCAGTGGCTACAGTGTGCAATCACTGCTCAGCCGGTTCGACCTGTCGCTGATCAACGGGTTCGCGCCGGGGTTGGGCATATCTGGCTCAGCCACCGGACGGCTGAACTTTGCGCAAGCGTCGGGCGGCGGCTTTCCCACGGTGGAAAGCGCGCTGGCGGTATCTGGATTCTCGCGCGCCAGCCTGTCAGGCATTTCCGAGCCGGTCGACCTGGCGCTCGCCGCCAATGTGGCCGCGCCGGGCAGCGATATCCGCGCAGTTGTGCGGCGCGGGGGGACGGTCGTGGGGCGGATACAGGCGCGGCTTGGCGCGGCAGTCGGCGGCGCCACATGGGCCGATCAACTTTCAGGCGCGGCGTTGAGCGGTGGTATCCGCTATAACGGCCCGGCTGGCGTGCTGTTCTCATTTGCGGCGCTGCCAGACCAGACGGTAGCCGGGCCGATTGCTGTCGCCGCCGATTTTTCTGGCAGGGTGGCCGAGCCGCAACTGGTCGGCCTCGTCCATTCCAAGGCGCTTACCTACGTCAACGAAACCTATGGCACGCGGCTGACCAATCTTGCCATCGACGGCAGGTTTTCCAATGACCGGTTCAACCTGACGAACCTGACCGCCAGCGCGGGCAGCGGCACGGTAGCGGCATCGGGCACCATTGGCCTCAGTTCGGCCAGCGGCTTTCCGGTCAACCTGAATGTCACCATGAACAACGCGCAGCTTGCCCGCAGCGACGCCTTGGGCGCAACGGCGACCGGTACGCTGACAGTGCTGAACGGCCCGGCGACCGGCGCGCTCATCAAGGGCACGCTGACGCTGCCTGAAACGCGCTACAAGATCGTGCGCGCGGGCGCTGCCGAAGTACCGGAGCTGACCGGCGTTCGCCGCAAGCCCGCGCTGGGCCGCGTGCGCGTGACGGGCGATGCCGTGCCGGGGGCAGAACTTCCGGGCCGCTGGAAGCTCGATCTACAGGTCAAGGCCGACCGCCGCGTGTTCGTATCCGGCATGGGGCTGGAATCGGAATGGCAGACCGACCTGCACGTCGGCGGCACCAGCCATGCGCCGATCGTCACCGGGCGGGCCGACATCGTGCGCGGGACATATTCGTTCTCTGGCAAGCGGTTCGAACTGACGCGGGGGACCGTGCGGTTCCAAGGCGGGCCAATGAATGATCCCGAACTGTCCATCTCTGCCAGCGCCACAGTCGACGATCTGACCGCGACGCTGGCCATCGAAGGCAGCGCGCAGCATCCGCGCGTCAGTTTCGGTTCGGTGCCCAGCCTGCCGCAGGATGAGGTCGTTTCACGCCTGCTTTTCGGGCAATCGGTAACCAGCCTGTCTACCTTCCAGGTGGTGCAACTGGCCGCCTCGCTCAACAGCTTGCGCGGGGGCAGCGGCGGGCTTGATCCGCTTGGCAAGCTGCGCGCGGCCAGCGGGATAGACCGGCTGCGCATTCTGGGCGCCGACGCCACCACCGGGCGCGGCACCGCGCTGGCGGCGGGCAAGTACATCACCGATGATATCTACATCGAAGTCATCACCGACGCGCGCGGCTTTACCGCGACGCAGCTGGAATATGCGCTGAGCAAGAGCCTTTCGATCCTGTCGCAGATGGCGTCGTTCGGCACATCAAACATCAGCGTTCGCTATTCGAAAGACTATTGATGGCCCCGGCGATGCGGTTGAAAGGAGCTTTGCTGGTGGCCGCAGCGCTAGTTTCCGGCTGCCACAAGGCTGACGATTACGACAGCCGCTATGATCAGCTTGAGCATGATATCGAGGCCCGCCAGCGCGCCATTGAAAGCGACATCGCCAGCCAGGGACCGACCGATCCCGAACCTGCGCCGCAAGGATCAGTCGCTCCGCCCCGCTGAGCGGAACCTCCCGCGCCCGCGCTGGTTATCCCGGCTCACATGCCGAGGAGACACGTCGTGCCCATTACCCTGATGCCCCTGCCGTATGAAATCGACGCGCTGGAGCCGCACATTTCCGCTGCCACGCTGACGATCCACCACGGCAAGCATCACAAGGCCTATGTCGACAAGCTCAACGAGGCGATTGCCGACAGTAATTACGCTGATCAGACGCTGGAGGACATCGTCGTCACCTCATATCATGAAGGCGACCAGGGCGTGTTCAACAACGCCGCGCAGGCATGGAACCACGGGTTTTACTGGAATTCGATGACAGCATCTCCGGCGGCACCATCAGCCGAATTGCAGACTGCCATTGATCAGCGATTTGGTTCGACCCGGCAGTTGCTGGAAAAACTGGCGGAGGAAGGGGCCAAGCATTTCGGTTCTGGCTGGGCGTGGCTGGTGCTCGACGATTATGAGCTTTCCATCATCAGCACGCATGATGCAAAGATGCCATACGTTATCGACGGCGGAATGATCCCGCTGCTGGTAGTGGATGTATGGGAACACGCTTATTATCTCGACTGGAAGAACGAGCGCCCCAAATATCTGGCCGCTGTGCTCGACAATCTGGTTAACTGGGAATTCGCCAGCAGCAATTTTGCCGACAGGGCGGTGTGGCGCTATCCCGCGATGATGCAGTACGCGACCTGAGGGAACGGGTGTGGAGTGGCGACGACGGGTTCGCCGTCACTCCCCGTACTATTCCTTCGCGACGCGATCCCTTGCTTCCTGTTCGGCAGCGCGCAGTTCGTCGCCTTCCGGTCCATCCAGCGCCTCACTGGCTTTGCGGGCCAGGCCTTCGACCTCATCGCCGCGCTGTTCGACAAAATCGGTGACCTTGTCGTCATAGTCCTTGGCGGCAGTATAGCTGCCTTCGCCTTCTACCTTGGGGGGAGCAGGCGAAGCGATAGGCTGATTGTCAGTTTCAGGTGGGACGGGCGGGTTGGATTTGTTCATGGCACGGCTCCATTTGTCGGGGGTCTGGCTCTAACTTGCCGCCGCGACAAAGGTTCCTGTTCCCGCGCTCAGGATTTCAGGTGCGCCCTGATCCATGCGGCGTAATCATCCATCCACAGCTGGAGGAACTTGGCCCCGTCACCGCGTGGCAGTCCGTCGGCGCCGAACATGTCGTCGGTCGCACGCAAGTATCCTTCGGGCACCCGCATAACTGACACGTCAAGCGAGGAAAACACATTGCGCAAATGCTGCTGGGCCATAGCCGTGCCAGTCGTGCCCGGCGAAACGCCGATGATTCCGGCCGGCTTCCCGCCCCAGACCCCCTTGCCCGGCGGACGTGAGCAATGATCGATGGCGTTCTTGAGGACGCCGGGGATCGAACGGTTGTATTCAGGCGTGACCACCAACACGCCTTGCGCTTTGGAGATCTGATCCTTCAGCCGCAGCACTTGCGGCGCTTGCGCGGCATCGTCATCCTGATTGTATAGGGGCAGGTCGCCAATTTCGGCATCGGTGAAGGAAAACTCTGCCGGAGCCAAGCTTTTGAGCGCGCGGGCGACAAGGCGGTTGAATGAATCCTGCCGCAGGCTGCCGACCAGCGTGACGATATTTACATCAGTCATGGAGCTTCCCTCAAACAATGCGGGATCCCTGCCCCTGGGAGGGTAGGGGCAGGGATCACCTAGATTGCTTCCTCAAGAGAGGGCATGGGGGGTATGAGGAAGCATCTGTGAAACCATCCCCGGGAAGAAAGGTTCCAAGCCCTGAAAATTTTATTTCCCATCAGATAAACGGTCGGGGCCGGAACGACATGTGCTCGTACTTTGCCAGGTCCATCACGCCGTCGATATCTGCGATCATAAGTTCGTTTTGTGACCAAACCAGCAGGCCAGATCGCCGAAATGCCTGAATGGTGCGATTGGTGTGAACCAGCGACAAACCCAGTGTATCGGCGATCTGCGTCTGGGTGAGTGAAATCTTGAGCGTGTGTCCCCGGGTCAGCCCCGTATCCTTGCCGCGCATGAACAGGAAGCTGGCGAGATAGGCCACACGTTCGCGCGCGGTGCGCTGGCCCAGTGCCAGCAGATGTTCGTCCAGCGCGGCTTCCTCCTTGGCGGAAAGCCAGGTCGTATCAAAGCCAAGTTGCGGCTGTTCGCGGAACAGTTCGAGCATCCGGTCGCGCGAAAAGACGCATAACGTCGCCTCGGTCAGCGCCTCTACCCCGTGTGTTAAAGGCTCCTGCATCGCACCCTGGATGCCCAGCAGATCGCCCGGAAAGACATAATTGACGATCTGCCGCCTGCCATCCTCCATCGTCTTGAAGCGCATCAGAATACCGGCCAGCACGGTATAGACATGAGGGCTGATGGACATTTCAACCAGGACTTGCGTAGCCTTGGCGACCGACATTTCGCCCTGCTTGAACTGCTGCATGAAAGACAGTTGGTCGGTCGTCATCGACCGGAGACTTTCCAGCCCTTGCAGCGGACATTCCTTGCAGGGAGTGCGGTGAGGCTTGCTGCGACTATCCATGCCGTGATCCACCTGTGTCATATGTTAATGCGGCCATCCGGGCAGATGCTATCCCACCGCAAGTTGATGATGGAGAATATGCGCAAACCATTGCGCTTGTTCAAAACAATAATCGCAAGGCAGCCGGAATTATGAAAAATTTCAGGGTATTGGTCTATATCAAGGAACCGCTGGTGTCTTTGCAACTGCAATTGGAGCTGGATCGCATGGGCGTGGATACGGCTATAGTTCACGACTATCGCGAGGCTGCAGTTCTGGCGAGAACTCTGGCACTGAGTTTTGCTGTGATTGACAGTCACACGTGCGACATGGGGGATCACACTCTGGAGCAGGCGCTGGTCAATCGTCAGGTCAGCTTTATCGCGCTGCACGATGGCGACCCTTACACCCCGGCCATAGCCTCACGCTCAATCCGCGTCATGTCCAAACCTTTTCTGGTCGAGGACATGGTTGCGGTAATCGACGAGTTTCGCGTCGATCAAGCCGAAAACAAGCGCTGCGGGTAGGCGCCTAGTGGGTGTGGCGGCGATGGCGTTGATGGTAACGGTGGCCATTGTGTTGCGGCGGGCCGCCTTTGTAATCAGCTTCCGGGCGAGTGTTGGTGCATTGATCCTGCAGCGTGGCAGAGCACGGGGGATATACGCCCGGCGTCGCGGTCATGCCGTCTGGCATGCCTCCGGGCGCGCCGGCAGGATCAGCCTGCGACTGGGCGGCGGGATAGGCAGGTGCTTCCTGCGCCGAAGCCAGCTGGGCAAAGCCTGCCAGTGCCGCAGCAGCTCCAAGCGAATAAAATATTGCACGCTTCATCAGAATGCTCCTTTGACGGCTGGCTGCGTTGTTTTTTACTGCGCAGCCTGAACCCGGAAACAACTGAAGAACGTGGAATTTGTTCCGTGGGTCGACGTCAACTATGACAATGCCGACACTTTCCCGATAGGAGCCTGGAACCAGGCATTTGCCGTCAACCTGAACGGAGCGCTGCTGTGTTCCCGCGCGGTTATACGTTCGATCCACCATAGCGGCGCGTGATTTCAAGTTTCCACCCGCTTTTCCAGCCAACCCACGCTTGCCTTCCTCCGCTCCCCCGCATAGCCACACAGCATGATCGTCAACCAGACTGTGCTTGTCCTCATCGGCCTGATGCTGGCCGCGTGGAGCGTGGTTGCTGGGGCGGCGATCCTGAGCGCTCGGGGCAAGCTGAAACGCGCTGAGGCAGGCCAGCGCAATGCGCGGCGGATGGCGCGCATGGTCGACGAATCGCCCGCGCTGCCGCTGCTGGTACGCACCGATGGCAGGATAGAGGCCGCGCCGAAGCTAGCCGGTTGGCTTGGCCTAGATTTGGTGCCGCAATTCCTTACCGAACTGGCGCAAGATGGGCGCGGCTTTCCGCCGGAACAACTGGCAGAACTGAACGCGGCGGTGCTGCGTACCCAGAAAACCGGCGCGCCGTTCCGCATGGTGGCGACGCCGCTGGGTTCGTCGCGCAGCCTGGCCTTGCGCGGGCATCTGGCCGATCCGCAAGTCTCCGCCGGGGGCGCGGCGCTGGTGTGGATCTTCGACTTTTCCGAAAGCGAGAGCGAACTGGTCCACTTGCGCGGCGAGGCGGCGGCCGCGCGGGCGGATTTCAACGCGCTTGTCGGCCTGATCCAGGCAGCGCCAATGCCGATGTGGTTCCGCTCTCCCGAAGGCGCGCTGCGGCTGGTCAACACCGCTTATGTCAAGGCAGTAGCGGGCGAAAGCGCCGAAGCGGTGGTCGCGGCAGGCACCGAACTGATCGAATCGGTGGATGGACTTTCGGCGGCGAAAATGGCCGCTCGGGCGGCGGCAAAGGGCGCGGCGATTGAACGCATGGTCGCCGCCACCATCGCCGGTCAGCGCCGCACCTTGCGCGTATCCGACCTGCCGCTGGGGGCCGAAGGGGTGGCGGGCTATGCCGTCGATGTTGAGGATATGGAGGAACTCGCCCGCAGTTTCCGCGCCTTTCGTGAGGCGCAGCGGTCAATGCTCGACCAGCTCTCCGCAGGGGTCGCGCAGTTCGATGCACGGCATAACCTGACTTTCGCCAACCAGCCGTTCCAGCGCATTTTTGCCATGTCACCAGCGGTTATGGCTGATCCGCCGCCGTTTGAGCGCCTGCTCGACATGGCCCGTGATGCAGGCCGCGTTCCCGAAGCGCGCGATTTTCCGGCATGGCGGCGTGAAAAAGTGGCGTGGTTTCATTCGGAGGAGGCGCAGGAAGAAGCCTGGCCGCTGGCTGACGGCACGCACCTGCGCGTCGTTTCTCAGCCGATGCCCGATGGCGGTTTGCTGCTGATTGTTGAGGATCGGACCGAGCAGCTACGCCTGTCCGCCACCCGCGACACCCTGCTGCGTACCCGTACCGCCACGTTTGACAGCCTGTTTGAATCGCTCGCCGTGTTCGCTCCCGATGGCCACCTGCAATTGTGGAACCGGCGTTTTGCGGCGGACTGGAGCCTCGACACCGATTTCCTCGATACACATCCCAAAGTCGATGCGCTGCTGGAACGGATCGGCGCGCGGCTGCGGCGGCCGGGGCAGAAGCGGTTCGTGGGTGAGGTAGTCCGTGCCGCGACGCTCGACCGCAAGCAGACCGGCGGGCGCGTGGTCATGGCCGATGGCCGCACGCTGGAATTCGCCGGGGTGCCGCTGCCAGATGGCAATGGTATGCTGACCGTGCTCGACATTACCGACAGCCAGAAAGCCGAGGAAGCCCTGCGCGAACGCAATGCCGCGCTGCTGGAAGCAGACGCGATGAAGACGCGCTTCCTGGGCACCATGAGCTATGAATTCCGCACGCCGCTGACCTCCATCGGCGGCTTTGCCGAATTGCTGGAGGCCGGGATTGGCGGCGATCTGAACGACGCGGGCAAGGAATATGTCGCCGCGATCCTGACTTCGGTGGGCCGTCTTGGCGAACAGATCGAATCGGTGCTCGACCTGTCGCAAAGCGAAGCCGGAATGCTGCCGCTGGCGCGTGAAGAGATTGAGTTTGCACCTTTCGTGAGCAAAATGGCGGACGACCGGGCGACGCGGATGCGCGAGGCGGGGCTGACGCTGGATTTGCGCGGTGCTTCTGATGGCAAATCTGGCAACATCACCGGCGACCGGCGGCGGCTGGGCAGGGCGATTGGCCACCTGATCGACAACGCCATCGCCGCCACGCCTGCGGGTGGGCGCATCCTGATCGAGATGTCGCGGCTGAAAAATCACGCCGCACGGATCGTCATTTCCGACAACGGCCCCGGCATGGACGCGGCGACTTTGGCGCGGGCATTGGGGGGCGTGAAGCTGGGCAAGGACGGCGTCGTGGTTGAGCGCCGTCAGGGACTTGGCCTGCCGCTCGCCCGGCAACTGATCGAAGCGCATGGCGGCAAGCTGGAACTGCTTTCCGAACCGGGGCAGGGCACGGCTGCGATTGTTGAGCTGCCGTGATGGCGCGGGGACTGTATCGACTCACCCACCATATCCCACACCCGTCCACCCTGAGCTTGTCGAAGGGCCGTCCTTGTTCTTCTGGATTCGCGCTCAGACCAAAGGAAAAAGCAGCCCTTCGACAAGCTCAGGGTGGACGGGTAAAAGGGGTAAGTGCGTGGTAAAATCGTGACCGGCCACACACTCCCCCTGCCAGACCTTGCCGCCGTGGCCAGCCTTGGCGCGCGAATCGCGCATGTCCTGCGACCCGGTGACGTGGTGGCGCTGTCCGGCGGGCTGGGGGCAGGCAAGACGACGCTGGCGCGGGCGATCATCGCCGCGCTGGGGCATCAGGGCGAGGTGCCTTCGCCCAGTTTTGCGATCATCGAAACTTACGATCCCCCCGCGCTGCGCCTGCCGCTGGTCCACGCCGATTTTTACCGGCTTGAGCATCCGGACGAGGCGCAGGAAATCGGGCTGGACGATTACCGACAAGGCGCGGCGTTGCTGGCGGAATGGCCGGAACACGCGGGCGGCTTTGCCCGTGAGGCGGGCTGCCTCTCAATCATGTTGGAAACATCGGAATCCGGGCGCGTGGCCATTGTCGAACCGGGTGCCGATTGGCTAGGGCGGATGGTATGGACGTAACCTTACCCGTGGGCATCGAAAATTTCCTCAGCAAGGCGGGCTGGACTGCCGCCGCGATCGAGCCTTTGCCTGGCGATGCCTCGTTTCGGCGTTATTTCCGCATCCGCAAGGGCGATCGCACTGCCATGCTGATGGATGCGCCGCCGCCCAACGAAGACCCCGCGCCGTTCCTGCGCGCTGCCCGCTGGCTGGAAGGCAATGGCCTGCGCGCGCCGCGCATCCTGCATGAAGCGCCCGAACAGGGGCTGGTGCTGCTGGAGGACTTCGGCACCGTGCGGATGCGCGATTATCTGGATGAATGGCCGGACGATGAGCGGGAAATCTACGCTGCCGCTATCGATGCTCTGAAAGAGCTGCACTATCTGCCGGGTGGTCCGTTCGTCGATTACACCAAGACTGAATATCAGCGCGAGTCGCGGCTGTTCGTTGACTGGTACTGCCCGGCGCAGAACCTTTACGTTGACGGTAATGGCTGGACGGCGGCGTGGGACGAAGTGTTGGCCCCGATGATGCCCCGCCAGCGTCCCGGCGTCTGCGTACTGCGCGATTATCATGCGGAAAACCTGATGCTGCTGGGCGCGCTGCACGTGCAGGGCCTGCTGGACTTTCAGGATGCGCTGGTTGGCCACCGGGCCTATGATCTGGTGTCGTTGTTACAGGATGCGCGACGTGATGTTTCGCCCGAACTTGAGGCGGAAATGCTCGATTATTACCTCGCCGATTACAAGGACGACGCGGATGAATTCCGGGCCGACTATGCTCGGCTTGGCGCGCAGAGGAACGCCAAGATCGTCGGCATTTTCGTGCGGCTGTGGCGGCGCGATGGCAAACCGCGCTATCTGGTGATGATCCCGCGCGTCTGGGCGCTGCTGGAACGCGATCTGGCGCATCCGGCGCTGGCCCCGGTGGCAGCGTGGTTTGATGCCAACATCCCGGCGCATTTGCGCGCGGTAGGCGGGGGCGAGTGGGCGGCATGAGCAGCGTTCCGGACGGCAAGAGTCTGGCATCCGACACCGCGATGGTCATGGCCGCTGGCCTGGGCAAGCGGATGCGCCCGCTCACCGCATCGCGCCCCAAGCCGCTGGTGCATGTCGCCGGAAAGCCGCTGATCGACCATAGCCTTGATCGGCTGGCCGACGCCGGGATCGCGCGCGCGGTGGTCAACGTGCATTACCTTGCCGACTCGCTTGAGGCGCACCTTGCGCAGAACCGGCGGCTGGACATCGTACTGTCGGACGAGCGCGACGCGTTGCTGGAAACCGGCGGCGGTATGGTGCGGGCGCTGCAGCATCTGCCCGATCCGTTTTTTTGCCTGAACAGCGACAACATCTGGCTAGACGGGCCGCGCAGTGCCTTTCACGAATTGACCAGCGCCTGGCAGCCTGACCGGATGGATGCGCTGTTGCTGCTGGTGCGGCACCCGGCGGCGCACAACTATGTCGGCAAGGGTGATTTCCACATGGACGGGCTGGGCCGGATCAGCCGCCGCCGTCCGGGCCGGATCGCGCCGTTCATCTATACCGGCATCCAGCTCGTTTCGCACCGCCTGCTGCGCGACGCTCCTGAGGGTGCGTTTTCCACCAACGTGTTGTGGAGCCGGGCGATAGAGGAAGAGCGCCTGTTTGGCTGCGTCCACACCGGCGAATGGTTTGAAGTGGGCGAGCCGGGAGCCATCGCGCCGACCGAAGCGCGGCTTTCTGGTGGCTGATACGGACGACTCGCGTGAGCGGCCCGGCCCGCAGATCTATTCCATCGCCGCACATCGCGGCTTTGCCGACGCGCTCGTTGCCGGGCTGATCCCGCGCTATGGCGATGCCGACACGGGCCTTGCCCGGCTGACGCTGCTGCTCCCCAGCCAGCGCGCTGTTCGCACCGTGACCGAGGCATTCGTGCGCCTGTCCGGCAAGGGGCTGCTGCTGCCGCGCCTGGCGGTGGTGGGCGACCTTGATCTTGACGAAACGCTGGGTCCGCTGCTCGACCCCTTGGGCGCGGGGGCGGAGATACCGCCCGCCGCAGACCCGCACCGCCGCTGGCTGCGCTTGGCCGAAATGCTGCGGGACGCCCGCTCTGATGAAAATGTCTCGACCCCGGTATTATTGCGCGAGGCATGGGAAGTCGGGCGGACGATGGACCGCTTGTCTATCGAAGGACTGGAACTGGGCGATCTGCTGCAGGACCGTATCGCCGGGATAGTCGGCGAACAGGCCGGGCACTGGAAGCATGCGACGCGCATTTTTGCCGTGGTGCAGGCGCATTGGCTGGCCGAACTGGCGGAGCGCGGCGAAGTTGACGCGCCGGTGCGCCGCAACCTGCTGTTCGCTGCTGCCGCGCGGCGCTGGAAGGAACACCCTCCCGCACATCCGCTGGTGGCGGCGGGCGTAACCAGCGCCTCGCCCGCGCTGGCCGGGCTGCTGCGGGTGGTCAGCGAAACGCCGCGCGGGGCGGTAATCCTGCCCGATCTGGACCTGACGCTGGATGACGAAACCTGGGCCGCGCTGGGCACTGCGGGCGCTCCGGAAGGGCGCGACGATCCTCCGTTTGGCGGCGACGATGCGGTGACTCATCCGCAATACCACCTCAAGCTGCTGCTTAACCGCATGGGTGTGGCGCGCGGCGAAGTGCAGGCGTGGCACCGTTCGGGCATGTCCGCCGCCGCCCCGGCGCGCAGCCGGGCGATCTCCAACCTGTTCCTGCCGCCCCGGCAAAGCGCGCGCTGGGTAAAGCTGCCCGCCGACCAGCGCCGGCTTTCGGCGGTGCGGATCATGGAAACAGCCCATCCCGGCGAAGAGGCTCAGGCCATCGCTGTGCTGATCCGTGAGGCTCTGGAGCAACCGGAACGCCGCGTGGCGCTGGTTACGCCTGACCGGGGACTGGCCGGGCGGGTGGTCGCCCATCTGGAACGCTGGGGCATCAAGGCCGACGACACCGCCGGTCAGCCGTTGACGCAGACCCCGGCGGGACGGCTGTTTCTGCAACTGGCCGAAGTGATGGCAACGAACGCCGCGCCAGTGCCGCTGATGGCGGTGCTGGGGCATCCGCTGGCGGGCCACGGCTTTGGTGAAGCGGGCGGCGAGGGCGAGGACGAGAGCAAGCGGGGCCGCGCGGCCTGGCTAGACTTTGCCCGCACGCTTGACCTTGCGCTGCGCGGACCAAGACCGGGACCGGGACTGGAGCCGCTGCGGACTTTGGTGGACAGCCGTGAAAAGCGCCGCCCCGGCATCGGCCTGTGGTGGCAGGCGGTGGAGGCGGTCTTGGCGCCCTTGCTTGCCTTGCCCGAGGATAGCCTGCTCGCCGATGCGCTGGATGCGCTGGCCGCTGCGGCGGAACTTTGCAGTCAGGGCCGCATCTGGGGACAGGCGGATGGTCGCGCGCTGGCGGGCTTTGTCGAAGGCCTGCGTGAGCCTGCGCGCAGCGTCGGCACCCGGATCGACCCGGCCGATCTGGCGACCCTGCTGCGTGACGCGATGGACCGCGAGGCCGTGCGCCCACCGTGGGGCAGTCACCCGCGCATCGGCATCTATGGCCTGATCGAAGCGCGGATGAGCCGGGCCGATCTGGTGATATGCGGCGGGCTGACCGAGGGCGTCTGGCCAGCCAGCCCCGCGCCCGATTCGCTGCTCGCCCCGCCGGTCCTGCGCGCGCTGGGGGTGCCGGGGGCGGATTTCCGCATCGGGCTTTCGGCGCATGATCTCGCCGCCGCCTTGGGTGCGCCCGAAGTGGTGCTGAGCCACGCCGCGCGCGATGCAGCTGGCCCCGCGATCCCTTCGCGTTTCGTCCTGCGCGTGCGGGCGATGCTGGGTGAAAAACTGCTGGGCGATCACCGCGAGCGGCGCGCGGTGGAACTGGCGCGCGAACTGGGCATTCCGGTGCCGGTGCCGCCACATCCCCACCCGGCGCCTTGCCCCGATGCGGCGCAGCGCGACGTGTCGATCAGTGTTACTGCGCTGGACCGGCTGCGCGGCGATCCGTACCAGTTCTATGCCAGCGAAGTGCTGCGCCTGCGCAAGCTGGACAATCTGGACGCTGATCCTTCCGCCGCGTGGAAAGGCACCGCCGTCCACGAGATACTTCGGCGCTGGCACAAAGAAGACGGCGATCTGGTGACGATCGCGGAAGAGGAACTGGCAAAAATGAGCGCCCACCCGCTTGTGCGCGGTCTGTGGTGGCCGCGTCTGGTGGCCGGGCTGAAATGGATAGAAGCGCAAGTGGCGAGCCAGACATCAGATGATCGCAGCGTCCTTGTCAGCGAGGAAAGCGGCGAAATGACCTATCGCGGCGTGAAACTGAAAGGCCGGGCCGACCGGATCGACCAGTTGGCCGACGGCTCGCTGGCGATCATCGACTACAAGACCGGCAAGCCCCCGTCAGGCAGCATGGTCGCCAAAGGGTATGCGCTGCAACTGGGCCTGATTGGCCTGATGGCGCGCGACGGGGCCTTCGCCGGGGTAGCAGGCGAGCCGACGCGGTTTGAATACTGGTCGTTGCAAGGCAGCAAGAGCGAAACCGGCTTTGGCAAGATGGAAGAGCCGATCCTGGAAAAACCCAGGCGTTCCGGCATTCCTCGCGACGAGTTCCTGCCGGAAACCGAACGCTATCTGTCCGATGCCATCGACCTTTGGATCAAGGGCGACGAGCCATTCAAAGCCCGGCTTAACCCCGATTATCCCGGCTATGCCGATTATGACCAGTTGATGCGGCTGGACGAGTGGCAGGGTCGCAGCGAGGACCAGACGTGAGTGCGGGCAAAGTTCATTCGCTTTCCGAGAGCCAGCGCGGCGCGGTCGATCCCCGCGAAACCGTGTGGCTCAGCGCCTCGGCAGGCACGGGAAAGACGCAGGTGCTGTCCGCGCGGGTGCTGCGGCTGTTGCTTCAGCCAGAGGTCAAGCCATCGCAGATCCTGTGCCTGACTTTTACCAAGGCCGGGGCGGCGGAAATGGCCAACCGGGTCAATGAAGTGCTGGCCAACTGGGTGCGGATGGACGACACCAATCTCTACACCGAACTTGGCCACATCGGCGCGCCGGATGATCCGGCTACTCGCGACCGCGCGCGAACTTTGTTTGCCGAGGTGCTCGATTGCCCCGGCGGCGGTTTGCGGATCAATACCATCCACGCCTTTTCCCAGTGGTTGCTGGCAGCTTTCCCCGAAGAAGCGAACCTTGCCCCCGGCACCCGCGCGATGGAGGATCGCGACCGGGTGCTGCTTTCGCGCGAGGTATTGTCCGGCCTGCTTCTCGATGCCGAGGCGCGGGGCGATCAGGCGTTTCTGGATGCGCTGAAAGTCATGTCGCTGCGCATGGGCGGCGAGGATGTCGAGCGTTACCTGCTGCGCTGCGCTGATGCGCGCGAGGCGTGGTTTGGCACCGGCAGCTGGATTCCGCCGCTGCTGCCCAAGGTCAACCGCCTGCTGGGGCTGGCTGAAGATGCCAGTTCCGAGGGGCTGGCGGCGCTGTGCGGTGACGATGCCTTTGATGTGCAATCGCTCCGTCACTGCATGGCGACTTTTGCCGAATGGCAGACGGCGACCGGGGCCAAGGCGAGCGGGTTGATCAGCGATTGGCTGCTTTCCGACTGCGCGGTTCGTCTGGCTGATCTGGATGCTCTTTATAGCCTGCTGATCACAAAGGACGGTCAGGTCCGCAATCGCAAGGCGATGGAAAAGATTGACCCCGGCGTGATCGAGGCGGCGGAGCGCCTCGCTGTCTGTATTACGCGCATCACTGAGCAACGCGCGCTGATCGAACTCGCCGGGTTCCTCACCCCCGCGCTCTCGCTTGGCCGCAGTTTTGCACTGGCGTGGGACGAGGCGAAGAAGCGCGAGGGGCTGATCGATTTCAACGACCAGATTCGCAGCGCCGCCGATCTGCTCAACCGCAACGATCTGGCCGAATGGATCCGCTATAAACTCGATCGTCAGTTCGATCACATCCTGATTGATGAGGCGCAGGATACCAATGCTTCGCAGTGGGAGATCATAAACGCGCTGACCGGCGATTTCTTTTCCGGGGCGGGGCAGCATGATGATGCGCTGCGGACGCTGTTTGTGGTGGGCGATCATAAGCAGGCGATCTTTCGCTTTCAGGGGACCAGTCCGAAAAACTTCCGCGATGCGCGCGAACGGGTCCGGCGGCAAATGGACGGCGCGGCGGGGAATGCCGCCATGCTGCGCGAAAATCGCAACGCCCGGTCGTTGCAGGATCTGGGGCTGGGCCGAAGTTTCCGCACGGCCCGCAGCATTCTGGATTTCGTCGACCAGACAATTGCCCATATCGGGCCGGAGCGGCTGGGGTTGGAAGGCCCGCCAGAGCCACATGTGGGCGAGCCCCGTGAAGGCCTTGTCACGTTGTGGCGACCGGTGAGCACCGAACCGGATGGCGAAAGCGATTCCGGCGCAGACAATGATAATGACAATGGCGAGAATGATCCCGACCAGCCAAACTGGTTCTCAAAGTCTGACCGCCTGCTTGCTGACCGCATCGCCTTTCAGTTGCGTGCATGGATGAAAGACGGCTTTCCCCTGATCAAGGGCGGTCACCGCCGCGCGACTGAGGGCGACGTGATGATCCTGGTGCGGACGCGCAAGGAACTCGCCGGGCTGATCGTAGCCCGGCTCCACGCGCGCGGAGTGAAAGTGGCGGGCATTGACCGGCTGCGGCTGGGGTCGCCGCTGGCGGTGAAGGATCTGGTTGCCGCCTTGCGCTTTGCCGCGCAGCCGATGGATGATCTGTCGCTGGCCGCGCTGCTCGTCTCGCCGCTGATCGGCTGGAGCCAGGACGATTTGCTGAAACATGGCTGGCGGGACCAGGGCGTGCACCTGTGGGAGCATCTGCGGTGTTCGCGCGATCAGACGGTGGTGGGCACGGTTGGCCAGTTGCTCGAACTGCTGGGCAAGGCCGATTTCCAGCCGCCGCAAGCCTTGCTCCACTGGTTGCTGGTCGGTCCGTGGCAGGGGCGCAGCAGGCTGGTTGCGCGTCTGGGGCGTGAGGCGAACGATCCCATCGACGAACTGCTCAACGCCGCCCATGCTTATGCGACCGGTGAGGCCCCCAGCCTGACCGGGTTTCTCAGCTGGTTCGACGCAGGTGACGGAGAGCTTAAGCGCGAGAACGAAAGCGGCGGCGACATGGTGCGCGTGATGACCGTGCACGGCTCGAAAGGCCTGCAGGCACCCATCGTTATCCTGGCCGATGCGGCGAACGATCCTGACAGTGGCAAGCCCCCTCAGGTCGACCTGGCCGATACGCCGCCTGCGGGACTGGAGCACATGTTCGTCGCTCCTTCGCTGCCGCTGCCTCGTCTGCGCAAGACAGAGCGCATTGGCCGTATTCTTGAGGCCGAAAACAAGATCAAGGCCGAAGAGCGCGAAGAGCACTGGCGGCTGCTTTATGTTGCCATGACCCGCGCGGAAGAAGCGCTGTTCGTCACGGGGTCGCTGAGCGCGCGGGAACACGAGGCCGTGCCGGAAAGCTGGTTTGCCATGCTGGCGGGGGCTTTCGCTGGTTTGGAAGGCCCGCCGCAGTGGATCGATGATCCGCTATGGGGGATGCGGCTGGAACATGGCAGTCAGCCGGATTTGCTGCCGGTCAGCGCGGAATCGCTGGCTCTGCCGCTACCCCCGGCGTTGCCGCGCTGGCTGCTCGCACCGCCGGGGCCGGAGCCACGTCCGCTGCGTCCGCTGGCGCCTTCGTCTCTGGGTGAGGACCATGCCGCCGATCCGCCGCTGCCGCCCGGCAGTTTTGGCGATGCCGCCCGGCGCGGAACTCTGATCCACAAGTTGCTGGAACGCTTGCCCGAACTGCTGCCCCCAGACCGCGAAAGTGCGGCCCTGCGCTGGCTGGAGCGCATCGCGTCAGACTTGCCGGAAGGCGCGCGGGCGGAAATGGCCACGTCGGCATTGGGCGTACTGGCCAACGATGAATGGGCCGATCTGTTTTCCGCCGATGCGCTGGCCGAAGTGCCGATTGCGGCACTGGTAGGCGAACGGGTGGTGGCCGGAACAATTGACCGGCTGCTGATCCAGCCAGACCGCATCCGCCTGGTCGACTACAAGACCGCGCGCCGCCCGCCCGCCTCGCTGGCAGAGGTGCCGCCCGCGATCCTGCGCCAGATGGCCGCTTATGTTGCGGCGCTGGAGGCCGCCTATCCGGGCCGCGCGGTGGAAGCCGCTGTGCTCTATTCACAAACGCCCGCGCTCATCGCCATTCCGCCCGATGTCATTGCCGCGCACAAGCCTGAGTTGCAGGCGCCTCAGGAATCCTTTTGACCACACCGGTTGCGCGGGCCATCCGACGACCTAGATATGATGCACGAAACAAGGAGCATTCGATGTCCACCATTGCCGTTACCGACGCCAGTTTTGCCGCTGATGTGCTGAATTCCGACAAGCCGGTCCTCGTGGATTTCTGGGCGGACTGGTGCGGACCATGCAAGATGATCGGCCCGTCGCTTGAGGAAATCTCGGACGAACTGGCGGATTCCGTGACCATCGCCAAGATGGACATCATGGAAAATACCACCATCCCTGGCGAAATCGGCGTCCAGTCGATCCCGCTGATGATCCTGTTCAAGGATGGCAAGCAGGTCGCGCAAAAGCTGGGCGCTGCGCCGAAAAGCCAGCTCAAGGCATGGCTGGAGAGCGTTCTCTAAGCCTACCGTTTCGGTTTTGATCTGTCACCCTGAACTCGTTTCAGGGCCCATTTCTCCGCACAACTGACGTGAGCTTTTTCAAGCAAACTGAGAGGCATGGCTGCTATCCGCGCGGCGCAAGGCTTGCGGCACGATGGCCCCTGAAACAAGTTCAGGGTGACGATAAGGGAAAGAGGGGGCTGGAATTAGCCTCCTCGATCCGCCCCGGCTATCAAATCCCCGCCATCCGCGCGGCGAGTTCGTCCCACAAGGCCGGGCTTGCCGCGCCGATCAGGCCGGGGCGCAAGTGTTGGTCCACGCGGTAGGGCGAACCGTCTGGCCTTGCCGCCTTGCCGCCCGCTTCATTGAGCAACAGCACCCCGGCTGCGTGATCCCAGGCCAGCGTGCGTTCGAAGATAGACACATCGTTCTGACCCAGCGCCAGCCGGGGCCATTGCTCGGCGGCGCAGCGGGGAATATCGACGCATGCGTAATGCGGTGCGATGCCGCTGCGCAGCGCCTCGCGCTTGGCTGGGTCGGCAAACACCAGTGAAATGGCGGCAATGGGCGGGTTAGCGCCGCTCGGGCGGGCGTGGATGCGCTCATTGTCAACGTAGGCACCTTTGCCCAGATGCGCGTGGCAGAACCGCCCGGTCAGCGCGTCATAAATCCACCCGGCCACCGTTTCGCCGCGCTCCGCCAGCGCCACCAGCACGCCGAATGGCGGCTTGCCAGCGGCAAAGTTGTTGGTGCCGTCCAGCGGATCGATGATCCAGCACAAGGCGTCGCCCAGCCGGTCCATCACCGCCGGATCGGCGTGAGCGGCCTCCTCACCGACAATCGCGGCACCGGGCAGCAGCTTTGCCAGTCCTTCGGTCAGGATCGCCTCAGCCTCGTGATCCGCGACGGTCACGACATCGTCCGCCGCCTTGGCTACAATTTCGCTTGCCGAGAGCGACTGGTAATGCGGCAAGATCGCCCGCTCTACCGCCTCCTGCATCAGCGCGCGGACGCCCCGGGTAAGCGCGGCGCTCAACTGCGGTAATCTGCGTTGATCGAGATATAGCCGTGGGTCAGATCGCAGGTCCACACCGTCGCGCGGCCCTGGCCCAAACCGATGTCGACCTCTATCGAGATTTCCCGGCCTTTCAGGTGGGCGGCAACCGGCGCTTCGTTATAGTCCGCCAGCGGCTGTCCATCGCGCGCTGCCCAGGTGCCGCCAAAGCCAATCGACAGCCGGTCGCGGTCTGCCGGTTCGCCAGCCTTGCCCACGGCCATGACGACGCGGCCCCAGTTGGCATCCTCTCCGGCGATGGCGGTCTTGACCAGCGGGGAGTTGGCGATGGACAGGCCAAGCCGCCGCGCGCTTTCATCGCTGACCGCGCCGCTGACGGTAACCGCGATGAACTTCTGCGCGCCTTCACCATCGCGCACCACCAGATGGGCAAGCTGGCGGCAGACATCGTTCAGCGCGGCGGCAAAAGCATCGGCCCCCGCGCTGTCAAACGACGCCAGCGGCGCATTGCCTGCCTTGCCGGTGGCGAAGGCGAGGACGGTGTCGCTGGTCGATGTATCGCTGTCCACCGTGATGCAGCTGAACGTCTGCACATTGGCGGCGGAGAGCAGCGTTTGCAGGAAAGCCGGCTCAACCGCTGCGTCGGTAAACACATAGCCCAGCATCGTTGCCATATCGGGCGCGATCATGCCGCTGCCCTTGATGATGGCCGACAAGGTGACGGTCTTGCCGCCGACCACTGCCTGAGCGGTTGCTCCCTTGGCAAAGGTATCGGTCGTGCCGATGGTCTGCGCCGCCTGTTCCCATGTGCAGGGCGCAGCGGTGAGTGCAGCGGCGATCCCGGCTCGGGCCTTGTCGATAGGCAGGGGCACGCCGATAACGCCTGTGGACGAAACGAAAACCTCGCCAGCCGCGCAACCAAGGTGGCTGGATACTTGCGCCGTGATAGCCTCCACCGCCTCGCGTCCGCGATAGCCGGTGAAAGCGTTGGAGTTCCCGGCATTCACCACCAACGCCCGCGCGCGGCCCTGCCGCACGGCCTCGCGCCCCAGTTCGACTTCGGACGAGCAGCAGACATTGCGCGTGAACACGCCCGCCACGGCTGTCCCCTCGGCCAGTTCCACGTAAGTCAGATCGCAGCGGCCCCAGTCCTTGTAGCCAGCGCGCACGACATGCGGTGTGACCCCGGCGATCATCGGCAGGGCGGGGAAGGGGACGGCGAGCGGGGATATGGCTTCAGACATGACATCGCCATACACTTACGAATATCTGCTGCAATCCCGGTTGCTAACTGCGGCCAGTTTATTCGGCTGGGACACAATCTGGCTTCAACAGCATGTTCTTGCCGGCGACATTCAGTTGAGATGGTGCGGGTGATGATATGCTACCCGCGCCAAAGGTTGTGCTTTTCCAAAGAATTTTACACTCCTGAATCCCCAGTAGAAATGCGTTCTGATTGCTGCCTGAGTATGCTGTGAAAAATAGTCTGTCGTTTCCGTCAAACAAGAATGGTTTTGAAATTATCCCGATGTCTTCTGCGAAATCACAGCTAAAACCCTTGGATGATTTTAAATGGATTGGTCCTTGCCATGCGGTTGGCAGTGTGTCGCTATCCGGATTGTCAATGGACAGTACGTCTGGTTTGCCATTCGGCAATTTAGAAGGGGATATTTCCATTAGGTTGCATTTAGTTGGCGCCACCCCTTGTGCCTTTTCGGATTGGCAAGCCTGTAAGCCAAACGCTAAGCCCATGATGACAACTGCTTTGCGCATTTAACGGATCGCTATCGGGCTGGGAATTGGGCAAGAAAAATACTTAACTTTTGGGAGATCAGTTTTGCCCCAAGACCAGTTCAAAGTCTTATTGCGACCGGGGTGTTTCCCAATGCTGCCCCAGTAAGCTGTCGCATAAGGCGAGGAAGCCGTCGGCATAATGATTGCCACATGACCGTTGGGCGTTGCTTTCAGCCCCGCCACAACCAGCTTTCTTTGTCCTGCAGCCTGAATCGCGGCTTTTGCGTCGTGTCCATGCGAGGTCCAGGGCGATTTCGCCATTTGGTCGATAATACCATTGGCTTGCCCCGAGAGTGAAATGCCTACGTCCTTTGCCACTGCTTTCAAAAAGCCGCTGCAATCATAAATATATTTGTCGTAATGCTTTTCGCAAATCTCTTTAAGAGTTTTAAAGTTGCTCACACACCGGCCCCCCAGATCACATTTTTAATATCATGAAGAGATTGGGTGAATATGCAAGTGCGTTTCACCCTCAGTCGTTGAGTGCGCTGAACACCGTGGGTGAAAATTGTGACCCTTTGCGCGCGCGCAGCAGGGGCTTGCCTGGTCGCCAGGTCTGGATATTGGTCTGCGCCAGCAGCAGTCCGGCCAGCAGGGCGATACTCACGCCAAGGAACCAGTGCAGCCGCCCGGTGCCCCACAGGCTCACCGCCTGAAGGATGGGAACGTGGACAGCGTAGAGCGGGAATGACATATCGCCTAGCTCCGCCAGCCACTTGCGCGCACCCGTCGGGGCGGAAACTTTGGTGGCCAGCCAGAACGAGGCTGGCAGCAGCACCATGATCGCCAGCCAGTCGCCGCTTCCCCAGTCAAGCCCGGTGACCGGCAGGGCGAGCAGGATCAGCGATGGCAGCATCAGCGCGAACCACCAGGGCACTGCGGGCAAGGTCCGCGTAGGTTTGAAGTTGCGCGCCAACAGCACGCCAAACGTATAAGTCGCGAAGATTACGGGCAGTATCGCCAGCACGTCGAAATTGTAGGCACCGATGCCTAGGTTGCCGCGCTGCGGGGCGAGCACGGCCAGTATCAGGCCGCTGGCTGCGATGATGGCGATCAAACCACCGTTGCTTAGGCGGCGTAGGAACAGGCCGTGGGCGAGGTTTGCGATTAGTTCGGCATGGATGGACCACTGCGGGCTGTTGATCGGGAACATCTGTGGCAGCGCGCCGTCGCTGCGCCACAACGCCGGGATCGACAGCAGCGCCGCCACGATCAGCAGCGGCAGCCCGGTCATGTCGCCCGCGACGAGTTGAAACAGCGTGCCCCCGGCCAGCCCAAGCACGACCATCGGCCACAGACGCAGGATGCGCAGGCGGAAAAAGCCCAGCCCGCTCAGCCCCGTGGCCATTTTCGGCTCGGCAGATAAAGTAAGCACAAAACCGCTGAGGATCAGGAACAGATCGACGCACAGATAGCCGCGATTGAACAGGCAGAACCCGCCAAACACGATCTGCGCATGGAAAATGACGACCTCGATCGCGGCGATCCCGCGAATGCCGTCCAGCATGTAGAGGCGGCCACTGCCGTCCTGCCCTCCGCTGGAAATTGCCATGCCGATCGCCGCCCCGTTTCGTCGGATGTGTTATGGCGGCTTTTGGTTAATGACTGGTGAGGGTGCGGAATGCCGGTGGGTGGGGCTTGCGTCACCAACCACACTGGACGCCGCGCCCCGGCCCCCCTATATCGCGCCAACCGATGAAGCGTATCCTGCTCGCCTTTCTTGCCCTGCTGGGCCTTGCTGCGCAAATCGCGCCGGCGCAGGCGCGCATGTGCGGGGTGGAGATTGGCGCGGTCAACCGGGCGCAGGATCAGGCGAGGGCGCTGGCCCCAGCCGCAATCAGTGCCATCCAGGCGGTGCCCCGGCAAAACCCGCTGGAGCAGCATTGCGCCGCCCAGCGCCGGTTTCGCAGCCAGCCGGTTCATATCCCGGCAGTGCAGATCGGGCCGGATCGCGCGCTGGAATAGCGCCGCCGATTTCGATTGCCAGCGGCGGAGTGGACGCATCGCGCCCGCGTCTCCCGCGCTTTAACACATCTGACCGGCGTTGCGCGCCACAGCGCAAGCCGACATCACAAAGCATCAGGAATTCAATATGTTCGGCTCAATCGCCAAGGCCGTGTTCGGCTCGTCCAACGATCGCTATGTCAAGTCGCTCGACAAGATCGTCCGCCAGATCGCCGGTTTCGAGCCGCAACTGGAAGCGATGACTGACGAGGAACTGCGCGCCCAGACGGACAAGTTCCGGGGCCTGTTGGAAGCGGGCAGCACGCTGGATGATATCCTGCCCGAAGCCTTCGCCACCGTGCGCGAAGCGTCAAAGCGCGTGCTGGGGATGCGGCATTTCGATGTGCAGATGATCGGCGGCATCGTCCTCCATCGCGGCGAGATTGCCGAAATGCGCACCGGTGAGGGCAAGACGCTGGTGGCGACACTGGCGGTCTATCTCAACGCGATTGAGGGCAAGGGCGTCCATGTTGTTACCGTCAACGATTATCTCGCCCGCCGCGATGCGGACTGGATGGGCCAGATCTATAAATTTCTCGGCCTGACTGTTGGCGTGATCGTGCCGAACCTGGCCGAAGCGGAACGCCGCGTAGCGTATGAATCCGACATTACTTATTCGACCAACAACGAACTCGGCTTTGATTACCTGCGCGACAACATGAAGCATGAGCGCAGCCAGATGGTCCACCGTCCGTTCAATTACGCGGTGACTGACGAAGTGGACTCCGTCCTGATCGACGAGGCGCGCACGCCGCTGATCATTTCCGGGCCGACTGACGACAAGACCGACCTTTATATCCGGGTCGATGCGGTGGTGAAGCAGATCGTGCCCGAAGACTATGAGGCCGACGAAAAGACCAAGAATATCAACCTGACCGAAGACGGGGTCGAGCGGGTCGAGCGGATGCTCGAAGAGGCAGGCCTGCTGATCGGCTCGAACCTTTATGACGTGGAAAACACGCAGGTCGTCCACCACCTTGATCAGGCCCTGCGCGCCAATGTCATGTTCAAGCGCGACATCGACTATATCGTCAAGGACGACAAGGTCATCATCATCGACGAGTTTACCGGCCGCATGATGGACGGGCGGCGCTGGTCGAACGGGCTGCATCAGGCGGTGGAGGCCAAGGAAGGCGTCCAGATCGAGCCGGAAAACCAGACTATGGCCTCTATCACATTCCAGAACTATTTCCGCATGTATCCAAAGCTTTCTGGCATGACCGGGACGGCGGCGACCGAAGCGGCGGAGTTCTTTGACATCTACAAGATGAACGTCGTCACCATTCCCACCAACGTTGAAGTGCTGCGCGTTGATGAAGAGGACGAGTTCTACAAGAACACTACCGACAAGTTCGGGGCCATCGCCAAACTGATCCGCGAACGCAGCGAGGCCGGGCAGCCGGTTCTGGTCGGCACCGTGTCCATCGAGAAGTCGGAGCTATTGTCCGAATTCCTTACCAAGGAAAACGTCACCCACGAAGTGCTCAACGCCCGCCAGCATGAGCGCGAGGCGCATATCGTGGCTCAGGCCGGACGGTTGGGCGCGGTGACTATCGCCACCAACATGGCCGGGCGCGGCACTGACATCCAGTTGGGCGGCAATGCCGAATTTCGCCTGAATGACGAGTTGTCCGACATGCCCGCCGGGCCTGAGCGCGAAGCCGCAGAAAAGCGGATCAAGGCCGAAGTCGCCGCCGAGCGGGAGCAGGTGCTAGCCGCAGGCGGTCTGTGCGTGATCGGCACCGAGCGTCACGAAAGCCGCCGCATCGACAACCAGCTGCGCGGTCGTTCGGGCCGTCAGGGCGATCCGGGCCTGTCAAAATTCTACCTCTGTCTTGAGGATGACTTGCTTCGTATCTTCGGGCCGGACACGCTGTTCAGCCGGATGATGAATTCCAATCTGGCGGACGGCGAGGCGATTGGCTCCAAGTGGCTGTCAAAGGCCATCGAAACCGCGCAGAAAAAGGTCGAGGCGCGCAACTATGATATCCGCAAGCAGGTCGTCGAATACGATGACGTGATGAACGATCAGCGCAAGGTGATCTACGAACAGCGTTCCGACATCATGGATGCCGAGGCGGTGGACGATGTTGTCGTCGACATGCGGCAGGACACGGTCAACACGCTGGTCGGCGATGCCTGTCCGCCGGGATCGTACCCCGAGCAGTGGGACGTTGCCGGCCTGATGGCGCGGTGCAGCGAAGTGCTGGGCATTGCTGTGCCGATAGAAGACTGGATTGTCGAGGACGGCATCGACCCCGAACGGGTCGAAGAGCGCATCGCTGAAATGGCCGACGCGCACATGGCCGCCAAGACCACCGATCAGGAAGACGTCTGGCGTCAGGTGGAGAAAAGCGTTCTTCTGGAGCGGCTTGACCATTACTGGAAGGAACACCTCGCCACACTCGACGCACTGCGTCAGGTGGTGTTCCTGCGCGCCTATGCCCAAAAACAGCCGATCAATGAATACAAACAGGAAGCGTTCGGCCTGTTCGAACGCATGCTCGAGGTTATCCGCGAGGATGTGACGCGCATCCTTTCGACCAGCGAGTTCCGCTTTCAGCAGCCGGACATCGCTTTGCCCGAACTGCCCGATTACCTGACCGGCAATTTCGATCCGGCCAGTATCAGCGATACCGGCGGTGGCAGTGCGTTTATCCAGCCGATGTTCGGTGCGGGCGCGGCACTTGGCAGCCTAGGGCTGGCACCTGCAACAGAGGTTATGGGCGGCGATCCCTATGCGTCGATGGGCCTGTCGCGCAATGCGGAATGCCCTTGCGGTTCGGGCCTGAAGTACAAGCACTGCCACGGCATGGCGGCCTGAATGACAGGGGCTTTTCTGTTCAATTGAGGCTATAGCGCCGTGCCTGCAATCTGAATCATCTTCAATCCTCCCCGGTTCGGGGAGGTGCCCTGAAAGGGCGAACATCTCGCCGCCGGACGCCCGCTTGAGGCGATCCACCTGCTCGACATCGCGCTGGGCGCCGATCCCGATTGCATAGCCGCGCTGCTAGTGAACAAGGCCGCGCATGAGGCTTTGCTGGCGGCAAGCGGGCAGTCAAACCTCAGTGAAACGATGTGGCTGCGCAGCGAAATCGCCGGAGCGGAAGCCCGGCTGACGAAGAACGCGGCTATCGGATAGCTGGACGATACGACCCCAAAGAATGCCTTGGTTGCCGCGCCTCGCCTGATCTGGAAATGCGTGTCCAACCCTAGCTGGTGGAATTATCATGACGAAAACCCTGACCCATCTTGAACGTCTGGAAGCCGAGGCGATCCACATCATGCGCGAGGTTGTGGCCGAGGCGTCGCATCCGGTGATGCTGTATTCGGTCGGCAAGGATTCAGCCGTAATGCTGCATCTGGCGCGCAAGGCATTCTATCCCTCGCCGCCGCCGTTCCCGCTGCTGCATGTCGATACGACGTGGAAGTTTCAGGAGATGTACAAGCTGCGCGACCAGATGGCCGATCTTTCAGGCATGGAACTGCTGGTCTATCACAATCAGGAAGCGATGGACCGGGGGATCAACCCGTTCGATCACGGCGCACTGCACACTGATATGTGGAAGACCGAGGGGCTGAAGCAGGCGCTGACCAAGTATGGTTTCGACGCAGCATTCGGCGGCGCACGGCGCGATGAGGAGAAGAGCCGCGCCAAGGAGCGCATCTTCTCGTTTCGCACCGCCGCACAAGGCTGGGATCCCAAGAACCAGCGCCCCGAACTGTGGAACCTGTACAACGCGAAAAAGGCCGACAAAGAGAGCATCCGGGTATTCCCGATCTCCAACTGGACCGAGCTGGACGTGTGGCAATATATCCACCTCAACGACATCCCCATCGTGCCATTGTACTTTGCCGACAAGCGCCCGGTGGTAGAGCGCGACGGCATGTTGCTGATGGTCGATGATGACCGCTTCCCGCTAAAGCCCGGCGAAGTGCCGGAAATGCGCTCGATCCGCTTCCGCACGCTGGGCTGCTATCCGCTGACCGGAGCGGTGGAGAGCACGGCCAAGACCCTGCCAGAGGTCATTCAGGAAACCCTGCTGACCACCACTTCGGAACGTCAGGGCCGGGCCATCGACAAGGACGCTGGCGGTGCCGGTATGGAAGTCAAAAAGCAGCAGGGGTATTTCTGATGCCAGTTCTCGTCATCCCGGCGAAGGCCGGGACCCAGCACAAGCAAGAGCGCCTTCGCGCGTCAGTTTTTTTTCAGGTCTGGGCCCCGGCCTGCGCCGGGGTGACGGAGTAATCCGATGACAAATGAAATTATCAACACAGACCCCGTCTACGTCACCGAGACCCTCATTGCTGAGGACATTGACGCCTATCTTGATCAGCATCAGCACAAGACCATGCTGCGCTTCATCACCTGCGGATCGGTGGATGACGGCAAGTCGACGCTGATCGGGCGGCTGCTCTATGACAGCAAGATGATCTTCGAAGATCAGCTTGATGCGCTGGCGGCCGATTCCAAAAAGTCAGGCACGCAGGGTCAGGAAATCGATTTTGCGCTGCTGGTTGACGGCCTTGCTGCCGAGCGGGAACAGGGCATCACCATCGATGTCGCTTACCGCTTTTTCAACACCGAAAAGCGCAAGTTCATCGTCGCCGATTGCCCGGGGCATGAGCAGTACACCCGCAACATGATCACCGGCGCATCGACCGCTGACCTCGCCTGCATCCTGATCGATGCGCGCAAGGGTGTGCTGGTGCAGACCAAACGGCACAGTTATCTGTGCAACCTGATCGGCATCAAGAACATCGTGCTGGCCGTCAACAAGATGGATCTGGTCGATTACAGCCAGGACGTGTTTGACAAGATCGTCGCCGATTACACTGAATTCGCCAAGTCGATCGGCATTACCGAGTTCACCTCGATGCCGATTTCCGGCTTCAAGGGCGACAACATCATCGGCGCGTCCGACAATACGCCGTGGTACACCGGACCCAACCTGATCGAACATCTGGAAACGGTCGAGGTCAATTCCTCGCTCGATGCGGCCAAGCCGTTTCGTATGCCGGTGCAGTGGGTCAACCGCCCGAACCTCGATTTCCGGGGCTTTTCGGGACTGGTCGCCACGGGCAGCGTCAAGCCGGGCGATGCCATCCGTGTGTTGCCTTCGGGCAAGACTAGCACCGTATCCAAGATTGTTACGATGGATGGAGATTTGCCCCAGGCCGTCGCCGGACAATCCGTCACCGTATGCTTTGACGATGAAATCGACTGCTCGCGCGGCGATGTCATCAGCCTGGCCGACAATCCGCCACAGGCCGCTGACCAGTTCGAAAGCACGATCGTCTGGCTGGCTGATGAGCCGTTGCAGGTTGGCCGCGCCTATTGGCTCAAGCTGGGCACGCAGATGGTTTCGGCCACGGTCCATGCGCCGAAATACACGGTCAACGTCAACACGATGGAACACGTTGCGGCCAAAACGCTGGAACTGAACGCCATCGGCGTCGCGGAAATCGCTACTGACAAGCAGGTCGTGTTCGAACCCTATGCCGACAACCGCACGCTGGGCGGCTTCATCCTGATCGACAAGATCACCAACGCCACGGTGGCGGCGGGCATGCTGCATTTCAGCCTGCGCCGCGCGCAAAACGTCCATTGGCAAGCGACCGACATCACGCGGGAAGCCCACGCCAACCTGAAGAACCAGACACCGCGCGTGCTGTGGTTCACCGGGCTGTCCGGCTCTGGCAAGTCGACCATCGCCAACGAGGTGGAAAAATCGCTCAACCTGATGAACCGCCACACCTTCCTGCTTGATGGCGATAACGTGCGCCACGGGCTGAACAAGGATCTTGGCTTTACCGAGACAGACCGGATCGAGAATATCCGCCGGATTGGCGAAGTGGCCAAGCTGATGGCGGATGCCGGCCTGATCGTCCTCACCGCGTTCATCTCGCCGTTCAAGGCCGACCGCGAACTGGTACGTTCGATGCTGCCAGAGGGTGAGTTCATCGAGATCTTCGTTGATACCCCGCTGGAGGTGGCTGAGGCGCGCGATGTGAAGGGCCTGTATAAAAAGGCGCGAGCCGGTGATCTCAAGAACTTCACTGGGATTGACAGCCCTTATGAAGCGCCGACCAACGCGGAAATCCGCGTCAACACGGTCGAGATGACTCCGCAGGAAGCTGCTGCGCACATTATCCGCCAACTGATGCCGCTCAAGTAAGGACAGCTGAGATGACCGACGCCGAACTTTCCGCGCACCTTGCCGATGTGGCTGGCAAGCTGTTGATCACCGTGCGCGAAAGCGGCATGTTCAGCCCCAAGGCACTGGGCAAGGCCGGGGACCAGACCGCCAACGAGTTCCTCTGCCACGCACTGCGCGAGCAGCGGCCCGACGACGGACTACTGTCTGAAGAGAGCAAGGACACGGAAGAACGCCTGACCAAGAGTCGTGTGTGGATCATCGATCCGGTCGATGGCACCCGCGAATATGGCGAGGCACGGACGGACTGGGCGGTGCATGTGGCGCTGGCTATCGACGGCCAGCCAGTGATCGGCGCAGTGGCTCTGCCGGGGCTGGGCAAGGTGCTGCGCACTGACCAGCCAGTCACCGTGCCGCCCGCGCCAGAACGGCTGCGCATGGTCGTCAGCCGCACCCGCCCTGCGCGAGAGGCGACCGAGGTGGCGGCGATTCTGGACGCCGAACTGGTGCCAATGGGCAGCGCCGGGGCAAAGGCGATGGCCATCGTGCTCGGCCAGGCCGATATCTACCTGCATTCGGGCGGCCAATATGAATGGGACAGCTGCGCCCCTGCGGCGGTCGCACTGGCCCACGGACTCCACGTCAGCCGCATCGACGGCAGCGCGTTGGTTTACAACCAGGCCGACGTGTACATGCCTGACCTGCTGATCTGCCGTAAGGAACATGCGGCCCGAGTGCTTGCCGAGGTGGCGGCGCTTGTGGAGTAATTCTACCCGTTGAACCGTAATGCTGCGAACTGGCTGACCAAAATGTCACGCACGTTAAAAATGCGAAGGTGTCATTTTTTAAGTGGGGCAAAACCAGGCACATTGCTGCGCGGCAAATGATTTCCACATTTACTACAGCGGTCGCTCTGCTGGCCAAGGCCGTCGCCGCAACGCGCTATCGCGGCGCAGTGGCCGCCTGCGGGCTGGCGCAGGGCAGCGATTTTCCGTCAACCGTGATGCCCTTTATCCTGCGCGGCGTGACGCTGCTGGGGATCGACAGGGAGGCGATCCGCGATTTCGCCAAAGAGCAACTTGCCAGTTACAAACTGCCCCGCCGCGTGCTGTTTTTCGCGGGGGAAGAGCTGGAAACGACCGGCACCGCCAAGATCAAGACTGCCGAATTGAGTGCCCTTGCAGCGAACCGGCTGGCTGAACCCGGCAGGTAGTCTGTGCCACAAATTACCTGAAAAATGCATCAATCAGTGCGACACTATTTGTTCTGGCATATAGTCAGTATTGCTATTATTATAGCGTCATGAGCGAAAATTTCGGCATGCTGCTGTCCCAACTAGCCCGACTGATCCGCCGCGCCTTTGATGAGCGCGCGCGTACGATCAACGTCACGCGGCCGCAGTGGCAGGTCATGGTCCTGCTGGAACGACACGGAGGGATCAACCAGGGCGGCCTGGCCGAATTGCTGGAAGTTGAACCCATCACGCTTGGCCGCATGATTGACCGCTTGCAGGATGCGGGGCTTGTAGAGCGCCGCGCCGATCCGGCAGACCGGCGGGCATGGCGGCTACACCTGACGGCCAAGGCGAACGCATTGCTGGATGAACTGCATCCGATGGGCAACGAAGTGATCGAGGCGATGCTCGAAGGGATCGACGATGCCAGCCGCAAACAGATTGCTGCGGGGCTGGAAAAGATGCGCAACAACCTTTCCCGCAAGCAGGCCGACTGATTTATAATCTGCATCAAGCCGCTGTTATAGAATGAATTTTCAAGACTTACCGCTGGGAAAGCGGCAACAATCGCGGCCGCGATGCTCACTCCGCTTGTGCCCGGCGGACCAAGTTGGGAAGCCACGTTGATCGTGGCCTGATCAAGGGCACCAGAGGATGTCGCAAACGTGGGCAAGAACATAGTCTTTTTGGGTATCCCGACCCTGCACTATCGGCACAATGGGTGCTCCGCTTTACACCCCCGGGCTTACTGCGCACCGCCCGGTCAACGCGGTGGCAATGGTCTGCGCCGCGCCACCGAGAATCCGCACGACGGCAGACATGCCGCAGGTCATCCCGCAGTTTCGCTGATCCGTTCGGCTATCGCCACCAGCCGCTGCGCCTGTTCCAGATGGAGCAGCTCGGTCATCTTGCCGTCCACCTTGATAACGCCCTTGTCCCGGTTTTCGGGCAAGGCGAAGGCGGCGATCACCTCGCTCGCCCAGGCGAGTTCGTCATCACCGGGTGAGAATACTGTGTTGCACGGGGCGATCTGGTCGGGATGGATCAGGCTCTTGCCGTCAAACCCGAACAGCCGCCCCTGCCGCGCTTCGGCTTCAAACACGGCCATATCGCGGAATTCGTTGCACACGCCGTCCAGTATAGCCAGCCCGTGCGCCCGAGCGGCGCAGACTGCCATCGTGATCACGGGCAGGAACGCGGTGCGCTCAGGCGTCTGCAAGGCGCGCATTTCCTTGGCCAGATCGTTGATCCCCATGATCCAAAGCGACAGGCGGGTAGAGGCACAAAGCCGGGCGATGGCATCCAGCTGCGGGACCGCAGCGCAGGTTTCGATCATCGCCCATAGCTGCATCTGCGCCGGGGCAGGGGCGAGCAGTTCCTGACAGCGCAGGATGTCTGCGGGCGAGGAAATCTTAGGCACCAGAACGGCGTCCGCCCCCGACGCGGCGATGGCGGCCAGATCATCGGCGCCCCACGGCGTATCCAGGCCATTGGCGCGAATTGCCACTTCCCGCTTGCCGAAGCCGCCAGCACGGATCGCAGCAACAGCGGCCTCGCGCGCCGCTGCCTTGGCATCAGGGGGAACCGCGTCTTCCAGATCGAGGATCACCGCGTCAGCGGGGAGGGTGCGCGCTTTTTCGATAGCGCGTGCGTTTGATGCCGGCAGGTAAAGCGCGCTGCGGCGTGGGCGATCAGTGGGAATCATGGACTGGTTCTCTTGCATGCGAAGTGGATAAGGCTCTTTCCGGCCAGACCATACCGCTCGTCAATGCTTTCGCCTCTGTCCGTATGCGGTGCGGTATCGCCCGGGCAATCATGCGGGCCTGTTGCTTGACGCGCGGGCACGGATCACTGGGAGCGTTACCTTAACGAAGGCGGCTCTTATGAGCTGTTCTGCGACAATATGCGCGCCCGGCACCGCATGGTCCCGGCGGTGCCAAGCTGGATCATCCTCAGCCAGCGTTATGCCGATGACTACCCGGTGGGCGGCAAGAGGATCGGCAAAGGCAAGACCCCGCCCGAATTCGTCTCAAGCGGTTATCTGAAACAGGCCGACACGATTGAAGCGTTGGCGGCGCAGATCAATGTCGTTCCGGCGGCCCTGAAGGCCACTGTCCAGCGTTGGAACGGATTTGTCGACAAGGGCGCGGACGAGGATTTCGGTCGCGGTACGCGGGATTATGACAAGTGGCTGGGCGACCCCTTGTATGCCTGCGGCGTCTCCACATCATCGATCATGGGCGGCGTCTATCCGGGCGCTGGCGCCAGTGTCGGTCCGTCAATGACGTTTGGCTATATCGCCGCCAAGCATGCAGCCGGAGTCGACAACAGCATGTGAGCGTCTCCCCACTGGCCCCTAAGGCGCGGTGGGGAGGCTCGTTCCGCTTATTCCGGCAGGAAGTCCGGCACCGAAAGATAGCGTTCGCCGGTATCGTAATTGAAGCCCAGCACGCGGGCACCGGCGGGCAGTTCGGGCAGTTTCTGCGCAATGGCCGCCAGCGTCGCGCCGGAACTGATGCCCACCAGCATCCCTTCGACAGTCGCACTGCGCCGCGCCCATTCCTTGGCGTCGGCAGGATCGACCTGGATCGCACCGTCGATGGACTGGGTGTGCAGGTTGCCCGGAATGAAGCCTGCGCCGATGCCCTGGATGGGATGCGGGCCGGGCTGGCCGCCAGAGATCACGGGTGAAAGCGTTGGCTCTACGGCAAAGGCCTTGAGGCCGCTCCACTGCGCTTTCAGAGCTTCCGCGCAGCCGGTCAGATGCCCGCCCGTACCGACGCCGGTAATCAGAACGTCGATGGGCGTGTCGGCAAAATCGCGCAGGATTTCCTGTGCGGTAGTGCGGACATGGACAGCGATATTGGCGGCGTTTTCAAACTGCTGCGGCATCCAGCTGCCGGGCGTTTCTTCCAGCAATTGCAGGGCGCGCTCCAGCGTGCCCTTCATGCCTTTTTCGCGCGGGGTCAGGTCAAAGGTGGCACCATAGGCCAGCATCAGCCGCCGCCGTTCAATTGACATTGAATCGGGCATCACCAGTATGACCTTATAGCCCTTTACCGCCGCCACCATCGCCAGTCCGATGCCGGTATTACCGGAAGTGGGTTCGATAATAGTGCCGCCCGGTTTCAGGCTGCCGTCAGCCTCTGCCGCTTCGATCATGGCAAGACCGATGCGATCCTTGATCGATCCCCCGGGGTTGGCGCGTTCGCATTTGATCCATACCTCGTGATCGGGAAACAGGCGCGACAGCCGGATGTGCGGGGTGTTGCCAATGGTGGCGAGAATGGAATCCGCTTTCATGTCGCTTGCTCCTTTTCGTGAAACGGCCTGTCTTGCACCAGTGGGTCTTGCAGCGGCGGGTCTTGCTCCGGCGGGGCAAAAGTCCGCGCTCGTCTGATTTCCGGGAACAACCATGCCCACAGCCCCGTGACGGCGATGGCACCCGCTCCGCCCAATACTACTGCGCCTGTTACGCCAAGCAAGGCCGCTGCCATGCCTGATTGCATCTCTCCCAGCTCGTTCGAGGCTGAGATGGCGAGGCCGGAAATCGAACTGACCCGACCGCGCATCTCGTCGGGCGTATATAGCTGGATCAGCGTGCTGCGGATGAACACCGAAATCATGTCCGATCCGCCCAGAACTACCAGCGTCACCAGCGAAAACAGGAAATTGTGCGACAGGCCAAACGCCACCGTTGCGCCGCCAAAAACTGCGACCGCCCACAACATCTTGACGCCGACATTGTGTTGCAAGGGGCGGGCCGCAAGCCACAGGGACACCGTGACCGCTCCAATCGCCGGGGCCGCGCGCAACATGCCGAAGCCGGTCGACCCGACGTGCAGCACGTCATAGGCATAGACCGGCAATAGGGCTGTTGCCCCGCCCAGCAGCACAGCAAACAGGTCCAGAGTGGCGCATCCCAGCAGGAACCGCTGCTTCAGCACGAAAACGCCGCCTTCGCGCATCATCGTCAGCGGATGGGCATGTCCGGCTCCGGCGGCGCGGGGCCAGGGGCGGATCGCGATCACCGCCAGCATCGCGAGCAGTAACAAGGCACACGATACGGAATAGGCCAGCGTAGCCGACCGCGCCAGCAGCAGTCCGGCAGTTGCTGGTCCGACGACCGAGGCAATCTGCCAGGCGACCGAACTGAACGCGATTGCCCGAGGAAGCAACGCGGCGGGCACCAGGTTGGGGGTCATCGCGCTCATCGCCGGGGAAATGAACACGCGCGCCGAGCCGTGCAGCGCGGCCAGGAAAAAAATCAGCGGCAGGCTGTGCAGCCCGTTCAGGCTGGCGATGGCCAAGCATAGCGCGATCCCCAGGTCCAGGCCGTTCGCTGCCGCCGACACCAGCCTGCGGTCCAGCCGGTCTGCCACCCAGCCCGCCACCGGGGTCAGTATAAGCAGCGGCATGAACTGGAAAAAACCGAGCAGGCCAAGCTGAAAAGCTGCTGCCGACTTGTCCATCGCATAGTCCAGGCGGGCGATCTGATAGGTCTGCGCAGCAATGACCACGACCATTGCAATCGTGGCTGATGTCGCACAGAACCGCGCGAGCCAATAGAGCCTGAAATCGCGGAAGTGGAGCGGGGAAGCGGGCTGGGAAATCACTCGTTACAAATGGCAGGCAAAGTCGCACTTGCCAAGCCGGGGGATCGTTTCAGGCGTTAAACGTCAGCTTGGCTGAAAGGCGATCAGCAAAAAATCAACGACGGGGGCGCAGGCGGGTGTTGGGCTGTAGTGTTTCGATCAGCGCCAGGAAATCATCCTGACGAATGATCCGCTCAAACTGGAATCCGGCGCGGTCTTCAGTCACCCAGATCAGGTGTGCCTCTATCCGGCCCACTTGCGGCAGACGGATGACCACGCGCTCGCCACGGCCAAAGGGGATCTCGCCTTCAGCCATGAAGCCATGCGCCGAAATGTTGACAATATGCAGGCGCACGTCGCCGATGCGGCGATGTTCGCCGATGACGCGGTAATCCACCGGGTGCCGGTTCGACCGTCGCATGTCCGTGACGGAAAGTTGCGCTCCACCTGCCATTGCCAAGATTTGCTCCGTCCGTTGCCTGTCAGCCGGTTATGGCGGACAGGTGCGAACAAAGTGTAAAATCGGCGGCAACAATTTGCCTAACCGGCACGAATATGCCGGATTTGTCGACGAAATGGTGGTTAAAGCGGGATGGGCCGAAGTATGCCGTGCTTCTTCTTGCCCGACGAAATGCGCGATTCTGCGCCGCCAGCGATATGATGCGATTCGTCGGTCACGCTTGCCCCGTCCAGCCGCGCACCGCCGCCGGTGATGAGCCGCTTGGCCTCGCCCCGGCTGGCGGCAAAGCCGATGCCTACCAGCGCGTCGATCATGCTGATTCCGCCAGTCGGCAGGTCGAGCACCGGCAAATCCTCGCCCACGCCGCCCGCGCCGAATGTCGCAGCCGCCGTGTCCTCTGCCGCACGGGCAGCTTCATCGCCCCGGCACAGCCGCGTCACTTCATTGGCCAGAGCGGCCTTTGCGGCGTTGATCTCGCTGCCCTGCAAGGCTTCCAGCCGGGCGATCTCGTCCAGCGGCAGATCGGTAAACAGGCGCAGGAATCGGCCGACATCGCGGTCATCGACGTTGCGCCAGAATTGCCAGAAATCATAGGCGGGCAGTTGCGCTTCGTTCAGCCACACCGCGCCCGCCGCCGTCTTGCCCATCTTCGCTCCGTCCGCCGTGGTGAGCAGCGGCGTGGTCAGGCCGAACAGTTCGCGGCCCTCCATCCGGCGGGTCAATTCGATCCCGTTGATGATGTTGCCCCACTGGTCCGAACCGCCCATCTGCAACCGGCAATCATGGCGCAGCAACAGTTCGCGGAAGTCATAGGCCTGCAGGATCATGTAGTTGAATTCAAGGAAGGTCAGCGGCTGTTCGCGTTCCAGCCGCAGCTTCACCGCATCGAACGTCAGCATCCGGTTGATGGTGAAATGCGGGCCAACATCGCGCAGCAGTTCGACATAGCCCAGTTTGCTCAGCCACTCGTCATTATCGATCATCACTGCGTCGGTCGGTCCGTCACCAAATGTCAGCAGCCGTTCAAACACGGTGCGGATAGAGGCGATATTGGCCTGAATGCCTTCCGTCGTCAGCATCTTGCGGCTTTCGTCCTTGCCCGACGGATCACCAATTTTGGTCGTGCCCCCGCCCATGACCACGATCGGCTTGTGCCCGGTCTGCTGCAATCGCCGCAGCATCATGATCTGCACCAGACTGCCGACATGCAGCGATGGCGCGGTGGCATCGAAACCGATATAGCCCGGCACGATCTGCTTGCCCGCCAGCGCATCAAGGCCGGTGGCGTCGGTAAGCTGGTGGATATACCCGCGTTCGCTAAGCAGGCGGAGCAGGGGAGAGGTATATTGGGTCATGGCGTCTTTCCGTTTCGGGCGCGCGCGTAGCATAGGGATGGGGCTTTAGGAAAGCTCTCCCCACAATCCGGCTATCCTGAGCTTGTCGAAGGACTGTCTTTCTTTTAGCCCCAAGCGATGAACTTCTGGGCCTATATGCTGCATTGCCGGGGTGGCTATTTTTATGTCGGGCATACCGACGATCTGGAACGCCGTATCGCCCAGCACCAGATGGGTGACATTGCGGGGTTCACGGCTGATCATCTGCCCGTTGAACACGTTTGGTCCCAAGATTTTGGGACTCGCGAGGAAGCCAAGGAAGCTGAGAAGCGGATCAAGGGCTGGTCACGGACAAAGAAGCTGGCGCTAATTCGCGGCGATTGGGAACGGATTTCGAGCTTGGCAAAAAGCAAGAACAGCCCTTCGACAAGCTCAGGGAAGTCGGGGGTGGGAGAGAGACCAGTATTTGAGAACGAATCCATCCCAACCAAACCCGACTATCCTGAGCTTGTCGAAGGACTGTCCTTCTCTTTGCACCCCCACCCCGATACGCCTTGCCGTGCGATTGATTGCTTTTCCGTTTCGATGGTCTTTGATGGGCCAGATTGTTTGGAACTAACCTTTTGTCTACAAGGGAAAATCGACAGAATTCGGCTCCCTGCCAATGGCAGCGGATCACGTTGCGATGATCTTTGGCAATACACGTGTTTCGAAATGTTCAGCCGCAATTTCCGATATTCTGCTTACGAAGAATTGAATTTCTCGCCGTCAACCGATTGGGCCGCTTACGACTTCGATTCTTACAGAACGGGAATGCGCCCAACACCATGCGTGCTGGCGCCCGAGATTGCTGTGATAATCACGCCTGCGGAATTACGGATGACAGCCAAAGCGTCATTGGCAGAAGGTGCTGGTCCTTGGGATGTGGGATTCTCCGCCGTTATCGAAGAAACCGACGGCACCAAGTCCTACTGGGCGCTCGCCCACCCCCCCGGCAAGCCAGATTTCCATGCGCCCACTTGCTTCGCCGCCGTGCTTCCGGCACCGGAGCAGCCATGAAATTCGGAATTGATCGCCTTCTGGCAGACCCATCCCTGCGCGCTCCGCTGATTGGCAAGCGCGTTGCCCTGATCGCGCATCCGGCGTCGGTCACTGAAGACCTGACGCATTCGCTCGACGCGCTGATCGCCGCAGGGGTGAACGTGACCAGCGCGTCTGGCCCGCAACACGGGCTGAAGGGCGACAAGCAGGACAACATGGTCGAAACCCCGGATGAGCTTGATCCGGCGTATAACATTCCGATTTTCAGCCTTTATGGCGAAGTGCGGCGACCCAGTACGGCTATGATGGACACTGCCGATGTGTTCCTGTTCGATCTGCAAGACCTTGGCTGCCGGATCTATACCTTTGTCACCACGCTGCTTTATCTGCTTGAGGCCGCTGCCGAGCAGGGCAAGGCGGTCTGGGTGCTAGACCGGCCCAACCCGGCAGGCCGCCCGGTAGAAGGGACGCTGTTACTGCCGGGCCATGAAAGCTTCGTCGGCGCGGGGCCGATGCCGATGCGCCACGGGCTGACGCTGGGCGAAATGGGGCATTGGTTCGTCCAGCATTTCCGCCTTGATGTCGATTACCGGGTTATCGCGATGGAAGGCTGGCAGCCCGAGGCAGGGCCGGGCTTTGGTTGGCCGGATAGCCGCGTGTGGATCAATCCCAGTCCCAATGCCGCTAACCTCAACATGGCCCGCGCTTATGCCGGAACGGTGATGCTGGAAGGTGCAACGCTGAGCGAGGGGCGGGGAACGACGCGCCCGCTGGAGGTGTTGTTCGGCGCCCCGGATGTGGATGCCAGGGCCGTTTTGGGCGAAATGCAGCGCCTTGCGTCCCATTGGCTGGCGGGATGTGCCTTGCGCGAATGCTGGTTCGAACCGACGTTTCACAAGCATGCGAAGACGCTCTGCGCCGGGCTGATGATCCACGCCGAGGGCCGCTTTTACGATCACGCCGCGTTCCGCCCGTGGCGCTTGCAGGCGCTGGCGTTCAAGGCGATCCGGCAGTTGTACCCGGACTATCCGCTATGGCGCAATTTTCCCTATGAGTATGAATTCAACCGGCTGGCGATCGACGTCATCAACGGCGGCCCGGCCTTGCGCGAATGGGTGGACGATGCCGCCAGCCAACCAGGCGATCTGGACGCCTTGGCCGGTGCCGATGAAGCCGCTTGGCGTGAAACGATCCGGCCTTTGCTGCTCTATTGATCCAGACCTAACGATCCAGATTGGCGGCCAGCGAAGCATCCCCAAACAGAACCGATGTCATCGATAATGCGCCATCGATGGTATCGTTGAAGATCGCCGCCTCATCCCCCGGCAGCCGTGCCCCCACCGCGTAAAGCAGCGGCAGGTAATGCTCGCCGCTGTTGATCGCCTGGGCAGCCGCCTGATCGTCTGGCGAAAACCGGGTCAGGGCGGCATGGTCCGCTTCCAGAACCGCCGCGTTGACGCGCTGCTGGAACTCGCACGCCCATTCAGGCCGGGTGCCCGCCAGTTGCCGCCACAGCGCCAGATTGTGGACCACGTTGCCGCTGCCGACGATCATCACGCCCTGTTCGCGCAAGGGCGCCAGCGCCGCGCCAAGTTCGAGATGGCGTTCAGGCGGCAGCGTGCGGTCAAGGCTCATCGCCACCACGGGGATATTCGCCGCCGGGAACATCGGCTGGAGCACGCCCCAGGTGCCGTGATCGAAACCCCAGTCTTCGTCGCGGACGGTCCGGTCCCGCCCGATCAGCCCTGCCACCTGCTCCACCAGTTCGGCGCTGCCGGGGGCGGGGTAGCGCATGTCGTAAAGTTCCTGGGGAAAACCCCGGAAATCATGGATCGTCGGCGGAAAATGCTGCGCGGTCAGATGCGTGTGCCCGCGCGTTTCCCAATGTGCGGAAATGCACAGGATCGCCTTTGGTGCGGGCAGCCGCGTGCCCAGCCGCATCAGCGCGCTGCGTTCGGGATTGTCGGTGATCATGGTCATGGGCGATCCATGACCGATAAACAGGGCAGGCTGGCGGGAAGTCATCGCCTGGATATGGGCAGCGCGGGCCAGTTCATCAATGCTTCTTGCGCGTCAGTTCTCGCATGGCATCGTCCAGACCATCCAGCGTCAGCGGATACATCGATCCGCCCATCAGTTCCTTGATCAGTTTGGTCGACTGCGAATAGTTCCAGTGCTGCTCTGGCGTGGGGTTTATCCACACCGTTGCGGGGTAGGTATTGCGCAGGCGCTGGAGCCACACAGACCCGGCCTCAGGGTTCATGTGCTCAACCGAGCCGCCCGGATGGCTGACCTCGTAAGGGCTCATCGAAGCATCGCCGACGATGACTGCTTTGTAGTCGTGGCCGTATTTGTGGAGGATATCCCAGGTGTCGGTCCGCTCTGTCCGGCGACGGCGGTTATCCTTCCATACGCCTTCATAGATGCAGTTGTGGAAATAGAAGAATTCAAGGTTCTTGAACTCGCTGGTGGCGGCGCTGAACAGTTCCTCGATCAGCTTGACATGGGGGTCCATCGATCCGCCATTGTCAAGGAAAAGCAGTACCTTGACGGCATTGTGCCGTTCGGGCCGCATCTGGATGTCCAGCCAGCCCTGCCGCGCGGTGCCGCGAATGGTGGCGTCAAGGTCAAGCTCCTCCGCGTTACCCTCGCGCGCGAAACGGCGCAGGCGGCGCAGCGCCACCTTGATGTTGCGGGTGCCCAGTTCGCGCGTGTTATCAAGGTTTTTGAACTCGCGCTGTTCCCACACCTTGATCGCGCGACCTTGGCGGCTTTCTCCGCCTATGCGGATGCCTTCCGGGTTGTAGCCCGAATTTCCGAACGGCGATGTGCCATTTGCACCAACCCACTTGCTGCCGCCGTTGTGGCGCCCTTCCTGCTCCTCAAGCCGCTTTTTCAGCGTCTCCATGATTTCGTCCCACGAGCCGAGCGCCTTGATCTTTGCCATCTCCTCTTCCGAGAAATAGCGTTCGGCGATGGCTTTCAGCCAGTCTTCCGGGATATCGACCGGGTTCTGGCCATAATCGGTCATGATCCCCTTGAAGACCTTGGAAAACACCTGATCGAACCGGTCCAGCAGCCCCTCATCCTTCACGAACGTGGCGCGCGACAGGTAATAGAACGCTTCCGGCGTCTGCTCGATAACCTCACGGTCCAGCGCCTCGAGCAGCACGAGGTGCTCCTTGATTGAAGCGGGAATGCCGGCGAGGCGTAGTTCGTCGAGGAAGTTGAAGAACATGGGTCAGACAGCCGGCGGGATAGGCGGCTGGGTGTCGTGGCGGTCGCTATCGGGATCGATCACGGCCCAATCGGGCGCTTCGGAAAGCCAGATCGAGATGCTGGGCTTAAGGCCGTGGCCTTCGTCAAGGAACCCAAGCCGGACGGTGCGCGCATTAGGGCGACCTGAAGTCTTGGCCATCACCGGGTTGCCACACTTGGGGCAAAACAGCTGCGAATAGGCACTGCCGCTGGCCGACGTGTAATCAAGGCTGGCGAGTTCGCCGGTCACCTGCACGTCGTCCAGATTGAACCGGGCGTTGGTCGTCGCCGGGCCGCCGGTCAGTTTCTGGCATTGCCGACACCAGCACTGCGCCACCACCACCGGCTCTCCCGTGATCGTGGCGGTGACCGAGCCGCACTGGCAGCGTCCGGTATAGGGCGCGCCCATCACCCGTTACGCCGCGCCATAAACGCCAGCCGTTCAAACAGCATGATATCCTGCTCGTTCTTCAGCAGCGCGCCGTGCAGGGGCGGGATGGCCTTGGTTGGGTCGCGGTTTTGCAGCACTTCCAGCGGCATGTCTTCGTTCAGCAGCAACTTTAGCCAATCCAGCAGTTCCGAAGTAGATGGCTTTTTCTTAAGCCCCGGCACGTCTCGCACTTCGTAGAAAATCTCCATCGCCTTGCTCACCAGGATTTTCTGGATGCCGGGGAAGTGGACGTCGATGATCGCCTGCATCGTGTCACGGTCGGGGAACTTGATGTAGTGGAAGAAACAGCGGCGCAGAAATGCGTCGGGCAGTTCCTTTTCGTTGTTTGAGGTGATGATGACGATCGGGCGTTCTTTCGCGGCAATCGTCTCACCCGTTTCGTAAACGTCAAAGCTCATCCGATCGAGTTCCTGTAACAGATCGTTCGGAAATTCGATGTCGGCCTTGTCGATCTCGTCGATCAGCAGGACGGGCAGTTGCGGCGAAGTGAATGCCTCCCACAGCTTGCCCCGGCGGATGTAGTTGCTGATGTCATGCACCCGCTCATCGCCAAGCTGGCCATCGCGCAGGCGGGCGACGGCATCGTATTCATACAGGCCCTGATGCGCCTTGGTGGTGGATTTAACGTGCCATTCGATCAGCGGCGCGTTCAGGGCGGCGGCGATTTCGTGGGCCAGCACGGTCTTGCCGGTGCCCGGTTCACCCTTGACCAGCAGCGGACGGCGCAACAGCACTGCGGCGTTGACCGCCACCTTCAGATCATCGGTGGCGACATAGTTCTGGGTGCCAGTGAAGCGCTGCATGTTCGTTCAATCCTGTCGGTCAATCGGTTGATTAAGGCGTTAGATTGCCTGTTGCGGCGCCGCAAGTGCGGATTACTGATCGCTGTGACGTAACTCCCTGATGTTGCCCGGCGTCGAGTTTTCGCCATCATGCGGCGATTGACCACCCCAAAGGAACCGCCGTGACCGCAAATTTCTCTGACTGGCTGGCCAGCGGGTGAATGATCAGGACTGGCGGTTTTGATACCGGAATATGCCGACAATAATGATCGCCCCATCCCCGATTTCATAAGGAATCTTGAAATGATGCTTGCGGGAGACGATCCGGCGGAGCAGCGAACCTGGAACTTTGGTACCAGAACGCGGGAAATCGATCAGTTGGTCGATACTGCGATAAATGTCGGAGAGAATGCCTGCGAGAGAACCCGGTGCAACCGCTTCATACCATTCAGCAATCCCTCGCAGATCGGCGTCTGCCTCTCTGCGAAATGTTACTTTCATCATGCCCGAAAGGGCTTGCCGAAAATCCGGGTTATGGCTGCGGGATCCGAGAATTCCGGGCTTGGATCAGCCATGCGGCGATCCAGTTCGGCGCGTTCGTCGGGGGTGAAATCAAATTCCGCAGACAGCGATTCCATCAGTGCTGCCAACGATTCCTCAACCGATTCCCGCTGGTCGCTCGGCAGCGCGCTGGCAAAGTGGATGAACTTGTCGAGGATGGTCATGTTCGCTCGATTGTATCATGGATTGTTCTTGGTGGAAGGTAATTGATTTCGCCTCAAGCATCTATCATCTCAGGGTCCAATTCCCCCGCCCGGTTCTGAATGAACATGAACCGCTGCGCCGGGTCGCGGCCCATGAGCCGGTCAACCAGGTCCTTCACTGCCGCCCGGCCTTCGTATTCCGGCGGTAAAGTAATCCGCAGCAGCCCGCGCGTTTTGGGGTCCATCGTGGTTTCGCGCAGCTGGCCGGGGTTCATTTCGCCAAGGCCTTTGAACCGCCCAACTTCCACTTTCTTGCCCTTGAACCGTGTGGCTTCCAGTTCCTGCCGATGGGCTTCGTCGCGGGCATAGGCGTTTTCTTTGCCGCAGGTCAGGCGGTAGAGCGGCGGCTGGGCGAGGTACAAGTGACCGCGCCGGACGATCTCGGGCATTTCCTGAAAGAAGAACGTCATCAGCAGGGTGGCAATGTGCGCGCCGTCGACATCGGCGTCGGTCATGATGATGACGCGGTCATAGCGCAGCAGATCGGGGTTGCAGTCCTTGCGAAAGCCGCAGCCAAGCGCGAGGCCCAGATCGGCGATTTCGCTGTTGGCGCGGATCTTGTCGGCGGTGGCGCTGGCGACGTTGAGGATCTTGCCCCGGATCGGCAGGATCGCCTGCAATTTGCGGTTGCGCGCCATTTTGGCGCTGCCGCCCGCGCTGTCTCCCTCGACGATGAACAGCTCCGTATCGCCGCCGCCCTCGCCCGAGCAATCGGTCAGCTTGCCGGGCAGGCGCAGCTTGCGGGCGTTGGTTGCGGTCTTGCGCTTGACTTCGCGCTCGGCCTTGCGGCGGAGGCGTTCGTCCATCCGCTCCATCACCGCGCCGAGCAGCGCTTTGCCGCGCTCCATATTGTCAGACAGGAAGTGGTCAAAGTGATCGCGCACCGCGTTTTCCACCATGCGCGCGGCTTCAGGGCTGGTCAGGCGGTCCTTGGTCTGGCTCTGAAACTGCGGGTCGCGGATGAAGACTGACAGCATGACTTCGCTGCCGGTGATCACGTCTTCGGGCGCGATGTCCTTGGCCTTTTTCTGGCCGATCAGGTCAGCAAAGGCGCGGATGCCCTTGGTCAGCGCGGCGCGCAGGCCCTGTTCGTGGGTGCCGCCATCGGGGGTGGGGATGGTGTTGCAATAGTACGAATACGACCCGTCAGACCACAGCGGCCAGGCGACAGCCCATTCAACGCGGCCTTGCTCGGGTTCACCCAAAGCATTGGGCGGAAAGTCCTGCGATCCCTTGAAAAACTGCGTGGTGACGCATTCGCGGGTGCCAAGCTGTTCGGTCAGGTGATCGGCCAAGCCGCCGGGGAACTGGAACACGGCCTCTGCAGGCACATCATCGCTGGCGAGTGAAGCCGCGCATTTCCAGCGGATTTCGACGCCCGCAAACAAGTACGCCTTTGACCGGGCAAGGCGGAACAGGCGGGCGGGTTTGAACTTGGCATCAGGCCCGAAAATCTCGGTATCGGGTATGAACGTGACGCTGGTGCCGCGCCGGTTCGGCGTGCCGCCCAGCCGCTGCAATGGCCCGGTGGCGTGCCCGCGACAGAACTCCTGCGCGTAAAGCTCTTTGTTTCGCGCGACTTCGATGCGGGTGAGCGATGACAGCGCATTGACCACGGACACGCCGACGCCGTGGAGGCCGCCGGATGTGGCATAGGCCTTGCCGCTGAACTTGCCGCCGGAATGCAGCGTGGTCAGGATCACTTCCAGCGCCGATTTGCCGGGGTATTTGGGATGCTCGTCAACCGGGATGCCGCGCCCGTTGTCGGTGATGGTCAGGCGGTTGCCTTCGTCCAGCGTAACCTCGATGCGGTTGGCGTGGCCTGCCACAGCCTCGTCCATCGCGTTGTCGAGCACTTCGGCGGCAAGGTGGTGAAACGCGCGCTCGTCCGTGCCGCCGATGTACATGCCGGGGCGGCGGCGGACGGGCTCAAGCCCTTCCAGCACCTCGATCGCGGAGCCATCGTAGGTTTCGCCGCCAGCAGAGGGCAGCTTGTCAAACAGATCATCAGCCATAGGCGCGGGCTTACAGGGCGGTGAGTCCCCGACGCAAGCGGGGGGCGGGGGTTATCGTCAGGGAAGCGTTGCGCGCGTCTGGGTAAAAATCCGCTCATCCTGAGCCTGTCGAAGGATATGCCTCAATTCCCAAGCCTTGCCGGTGCCGCGCTGACCACATTGACCCCGCCCGCGCGCAGTTCGACCACTTCCAGCGCGCGCTGGACCACGCCGTTGCCGCCAAAACGGAACACGCCGTCAAGGCCGAGGAATCCGTCACGATCAAACAGCAGCCCGGTGGGAAAGGTCGTGCCCGGCTTCCACCCGCGCGCAACGCGCAGGGTCAGCAGTACCGAATCGTATCCCAGCGTGGCGATGCGATAAGGCGTTGCGGAAAAGCGATCGCGGTAACTGTCTGAAAACTGGCGAAACCGCGCGTCCGATACCGAGGCGTACCACGCCCCGCGCAGAGCCGGACTGGCGGCGGCGGTGCTGTCTCCATTCCACAGTTCGGTGCCCAGCAGGCGCGGCCCACCGCCACCCGGAGAGCGCAGTTGCGGTGCGGCCAGCGCGGCAATGCGGCCGCCGTCTGCGATCAGCACCGCGTCAAACCCGCCCTTGAGCTTCAGCCGCCGTGCCGCACTGACGACCGAAGTGTTGCCGCGCGCATAGTTTTCAGTGGCAACCAGTGTGCCGCCCGCTTCGTGCACAGCCGTGCTCAGCGCAGCGGCGGCGCGGAGGCCGTACTCACCCTCGGGAATAAGGGCGCCGAATCGGGCCATGCCCCGGGCGCGCGCGAAAGTTACTGTTCGGACAATCGATTCGCTGGGCGGTGCGCCCATGATGAATATGTCGCGCCCGACAACCTGTGCGTCGTTGGAAAAGGCGATGATCGGTACTTTCGCGGGCCTTGCCACGCTGGCGACTTGGCCGACATCGTCGCCCATCAACGGGCCTAGAATCAGCTTGTTGCCATCGGCAATGGCCCGCGCGGCGGCGCTGGCGGGGCCTGTGGCGGTGTCATACGTGGTGATCCGCAGGTTCGACGCATTGGTATCGAGCAGGGCCATGTTCGCGGCATTGGCCAGCGCCTGTCCGATCCCGGCGTTCGGCCCGCTGGTTGGCACCAAAAGGGCGACACGGTGGCGCATCTGGTCAGCGGGCAGGGTGCTGGCGCTAGGTACCGGCACAGGCGGTGGAGCCTGCGGAACGCCCCGGGGAACCGTGCTGCAACCGGCCAGCAAGGCCAGTGTGCCAAGGGTGAGTATGCGGCGGCGATTGAGCGGCACTGTTATCATAACTTGCGGCATCCTGTTGTGCTGGTTCATGGAAGGGCCATGACCACCCCGCTCCCGCCCGGACTCTACATCGTCGCCACGCCGATTGGCAATCTGGGAGACATCACCCTGCGCGCATCCGAAGTCTTGCGCGCCGTTTCGGCAGTGGCCTGCGAAGACACCCGCGTTACCGGGAAATTGCTTAGTTATCTAGGGGTAAAGCAGCGCCTGATCCGCTATGACGATCACGCCAGCGAGGAAACGCGCGACTATATTTTACAACTGGCGGGCACTCAGGCGGTGGCGCTGGTCAGCGATGCCGGGACGCCACTGATTTCCGATCCGGGTTATCGTCTGGTCCGCGCCGCAAGGGAACGCGGTGTGGCGCTGACCAGCCTGCCGGGGCCTAGCGCGGTGATCGTCGCGCTGACGCTGTCGGGTCTGCCAACCGACCGTTTCCTGTTCGCCGGGTTCCTTCCCGCAAAGGACAAGGCGCGGCGCGACATGCTGAGAGAACTGGCGGGGGTGCCTGCGACTCTGGTGTTCTACGACACCGCGCCGCGCCTGGCTGACACGCTGGCGGCAGTTGACGCGGTGCTGCCGGGCCGGGAAGTCGCCGTAGGGCGCGAACTGACGAAAAAGTTCGAGGAATGCCGTTCGGGCACGCCTGAGGAACTGGCCGATCACTATGCGGCTCATCCGCCAAAGGGCGAGATCGTGCTGATGATCGGCCCGCCGCTGCCGGTGGACCGGGGTGAGGTTGATGTTGACGCGATGTTGCTCACGCTGCTGGCGAATGAGAAGCCCTCGCAAGCTGCGGCGCAAGTGGCCAAGGCGACCGGGCTTGACCGCAAGGTGCTTTATGCACGCGCGATGGAATTGAAGTGAACCGGGCCGAAGCCGAAAAACGCGGGCGGCGGGGCGAGTTGCTGGCCACCTGGTATTTGCGGCTGAAAGGCTGGCGGATCGTCGCCACCCGCGTCAAGACCCCGCGCGGCGAGATTGACCTGATCGCGCGGCGGGGGCGGACAGTGGCTTTCGTCGAGGTGAAGTGGCGCAAATCGGCGCAGGATCTCGGGCTGGCGATTGACGAATATCGCCTGCGCCGGGTCGCCGCTGCGGCAGAGGCGGTGGCGGCGCGCTATGCCAAAAACGGCGAAGATCAGCGAATTGATGTCTTGCTCCTTGCGCCGGGGCATTGGCCACGCCACATCGTTAACGCTTGGATGGGTTAAGAGCCAGATGACGTTAGATTGCACCGCCGTGACGGAGCCAGATTTGGTTCAGGGCGAGGCGCGAGGAGGGAATTATGCGAGCATATAATGACCGACGAGCAACGCTGCGCTGGACCAAATCTGGCCCGCCGCTTGCGGTTGCGTCAGGAAGCCCCTCGGACAGCGTCGCGTCGCTTGGACGGGCTACCAGCCCGCCCTGCTCAACGTTCCTTGCCGAGAAGCTTCCTGACGCAATCCCGGCAATGCAATCTAACGTCATCTGGCTCTAACAGTAGGAATTTGCATGTCGCTTCGCGTTGCCGTCCAGATGGACCCGATTGAAACCATCAACATTACCGGCGATTCCAGCTTTGCCCTGATGCTGAGCGCGCAGGCGCGGGGGCATGTGTTGTGGCATTACGATGTCGGCACGCTGGCGTTTGATGCGCATGACGGGCCGGGCGGGCGGATCACCGCATGGGCCGCGCCGATCACCTTGCAGCGGCCAAATTCTTCAAGCAATAGCGTGGGCGCGCATTTCACGCGCCGCGAATACCGCAAGATCGATCTGGCCGAGGATATCGACGTGGTCCTCATGCGGCAGGACCCACCGTTTGATCTGGGCTATATCACCGCCACCCACATTCTTGAGCGGCTGGAAGGCCGGACGCTGGTGGTCAACGATCCTGCATCGGTGCGCAATGCGCCGGAAAAGATCATGGTGCTGGATTACGCGCGCTTCATGCCGCCAACGCTGATCGCCCGCCGGATCGAGGATGTGCGCGAATTTGGCGCGAAATACCCCGGCGATCTGGTGGTGAAACCCTTGCACGGCAACGGCGGCAAGGCGGTTTTCCGCATCCCGGCGGACGGCAGCAATCTGGGCGCGCTGGTGGAAATGTTCATGGCCGCATGGGTTGAACCGTTCATGGTCCAGCCGTTCCTTCCCGATGTTGCCGATGGCGACAAGCGGATCGTGCTGGTCGACGGTGAATTTGCCGGCGCCATCAACCGCAAGCCCGGCGCGGGCGAGTTCCGATCAAACCTTGCCGTTGGCGGTTCGGCGGAAGCCGCCGGGCTGACGGCACGCGAAGAGGAAATCTGTGCCGCGCTCGGCCCTGACCTCAAGGCGCGCGGGCTGGTGTTCGTGGGCATCGACGTGATCGGCGGCAAGTGGCTGACCGAAATCAACGTGACTTCGCCCACCGGCATAGTCGCCATTGACCGGTTCAACGGCACCGACACGGCGGCGCTGATCTGGGATGCCATCGACCGGCGGCTTGGTAAATCATGACGAAGGCGCAGCTGGCGTGCTTCGACAAGCTCAGCATGAGCGGATGTTGTTTTGATGGTATTTCGCCATTCCTGCCCCTTTATGAAAGCCGCTCATGCTGAGCTTGTCGAAGCACGCCCGCAACCTCAGTTCCAGAGCCTAACCCCATGAATACATGGATCATCAACCTGATCGAGCAGGGCGGCTATATCGGCATCGCCTTTCTCATGGCGCTGGAAAACATCTTTCCGCCGATCCCGTCCGAACTGATCATGGGCGTTGGCGGCATTGCCGTAGCGCGCGGGACGATGACGTTCTGGCCGCTGTTGGTGGCCGGGACGATCGGTTCGACCTTCGGCAATTACGTGTGGTTCCTGCTGGGCGACCGGTTCGGCTATCGGCGGCTTGAACCGTTCGTCGGACGCTGGGGCCGCTGGCTGACGATGGACTGGCATGATGTCGAGCGGGCTTCGAAGTTCTTTCGCAGCCACGGCCAGTGGATTGTCTTTGCCATGCGTTTTTCGCCGTTTCTGCGCACGATGATCTCGCTTCCCGCAGGCCTGTCGCACATGCGCCACGGCAAGTTCCTGTGCTTTACCTTCGCCGGGGCGGCGGTGTGGAACACGCTGTTGATCCACGGCGGCAGGCTGGCCGCGCGCTATCTGGACAAGGCTCAGGATGCGCTGGGGTGGTCGGTGCTGGCGCTGTTCGGGGTAGTCATCGCCTGGTATTTGTGGCGGGTTATCAGCTGGAAAGAGCGGGACTAGAGCGTCGTGCACTTAATCTGCAACATAATCCGACTGTCCTGAGCTTGTTGAGCCGAAGGCGGGCGTAGCCCAACGATCGTTCTTTTCGTCGTGCCGCTTTGCGCAACCTCAAGAACAAGGACAGTGCTTCGACAAACTCAGCATAGTCGGGTTTAGGGGGTGGCACAGGTTTACTGCACGATGCTCTAGCCCTGCTCGCGCGGGTGGGCATTCCGATACACGTCCAGCAGCGTCGCCGCATCGACCTGGGTATAGATCTGAGTCGAGCCAAGGCTGGCATGGCCCAGTAATTCCTGCAAACTGCGCAAGTCTGCGCCCGCGCCCAGCAGGTGCGTGGCAAAGCTGTGGCGCAGCGCGTGCGGGGTGGCGGTGACCGGCAGGCCGAGCACAATCCGCGCGCGGGCGACCGCCTTCTGCACCATGCCTTGCGACAACGGCCCGCCCTTCGCCCCGCGAAACAGCGGCGTGTCACGGCTGATCGGCCACGGCGTTTTTGCCACATAATCCGCCACCGCCTCGCGCAGCACGGGCAGGATCGGCACCACGCGCTGCTTGTTGCCTTTGCCGGTGACGACCAGCGTTTCCCCCAGCGGCAGCACCGCGCCGGTCAGCGACAGCGCCTCGGCAATGCGCATCCCGGCGCCATAGAGCAGCAGCAGCACCGCCCGGTCACGCGCGCCGATCCATTCCTCGGATGCATCCTCGTGAACTGTGGTGGCAAGGTTCACCGCCTCGTCGGGAGTGACCGGGCGGGGAAGGCCCTTCTTGATGCGCGGCCCGCGCATACGCGGCGGCGCGGCTCCATCGATGCCTGATTGTTGCCGGGCGAACAGGATGAACGCTTTCAGCGCCGACAGTTCGCGCGCGGCAGAGGCATTGCTCAGCCCTTCCGCGCGCCGCCTTGCCAGTTGCCCGCGCAAGGCCGCGCCATCGATCCGGGCGAGGGCGGGCCAATCAGTTTCGCCGCCCTGATCGAGCAATCGCGCGGCAGTCGCCTCATAGGCGCGCACGGTATGCGGACTGCGGCGGCGGCCATCGGTCAGGTGCGCGTGCCATGCCTCCAGCAAATCGGCGCGGGTCATACTTAAAGCCCCTCCTCTTCAGGGGAGGGGTTGGGGTGGGGCTTGTCGTTGATCGGTGACGTCGCGTCAGAACGATAGGCCCCACCCCCGGCCCCTCCCCTGAAGAGGAGGGGGGGAGTTGGTTCAACCAGCGCGGCAGGCACCAGTTCGCCCAGCAGCCCATCGAGCAAGGGCATTCCGCTGCCGGTCACGCCGATCCGGTCGCCCAGCCGCCATGTCAGGCCTTTGGTTTCATAGAACGCCAACCGAGCCAGATCGCACAGTTCGCCGGTCGCAAAGCCGAAGCGGCGGGACAGCGCGCCAAGGTCCACGCCCTCGGTCAGGCGAAGGCCCATCAGCATCGCCTCGCTGGCCTGTTCGCTGCGGCCTAGACTGCGTTCTTCGGCAATGCCGTGGCCGTGCCGGGCGATGGAATCGAGCCAGTTCTCAGGCTTTTTGTGCCGCACCGTCGCCGCCCCGCCGCGCCTTCCGTGCGCGCCGGGGCCGATACCGGCATAGTCCTGATAGCGCCAGTACGTCAGGTTATGGCGACTGCCTTCGCCATCCCGCGCATGGTTGCTGATCTCATAAGCCGGAAGCCCCGCAGCGGCAGTTACATCGCGCGTCAGGGTGAACAGGTCGGCGCAAGTATCCTCGTCCAGCGGGAAAAATTCACCCCGGCGCACCATGCTTTCAAACCGCGTGCCCGGCTCTATGGTCAACTGGTAGAGCGACATGTGCCCGGTGCCAAAGCCCAGCGCACGCTGCAATTGCGCCTGCCACTGGTCCACCGTCTGGCCGGGCAGGGCATAGATCAGGTCAAACGTCACCCGGCCAAAATGCCGCTGCGCCACATCCAGCGCGGCGAGGGCTTCCGATGCATCATGCAACCGGCCAAGGAATTTCAACGCCGCGTCGTCGAGAGATTGCACCCCCAGAGAAACCCGGTTGACGCCCGCGCCCGCCAGAGCGGCGTAGTTACCCGCCTCCACCGAAGAAGGATTGCCCTCCAGCGTGATCTCGATACCGGGGGCAAATCCCCACAGCCGCTCAGCCTCTGTCAGCAGCGCCGCGACCAGCGCGGGCGGCATCAGCGATGGCGTGCCGCCGCCGAAAAACACGCTGTCCAGTGGTTCACCGCCAGCGAGCGCGGCCTCGTGCCGCATGTCAGCGATCAGCGCGGCTTGCCACAAGGCATGGTCCACCCCATCGCGGACGTGGCTGTTGAAATCGCAATAGGGGCACTTTTTCAGGCAAAAGGGCCAATGGATATAAAGCGCGCGGGCCATGTTCGCCGGGTTATCCCGAAATCTGCGCCGCAACCAGCTTTGCGAAAGCATCTGCACGGTGGCTGATCGCGTGCTTCTCAGCCGGGTCCAGTTCGGCAAAAGTCCGCGTGTCGCCCGTTGGCACGAACACCGGATCATAGCCAAAACCCATCGTCCCGCGCGGCGGCCAGGTGAGCGATCCGTCGACCCGCCCTTCATAAACCGCACTTGTCCCGTCCGGCCAGGCAATCGCCAGCACGCACGAGAACCACGCGCTACGGTCTGCCGCTGCGCCTTGTTCACACAGCAGGCCTTCGACTTTGCCCATCGCCATGTACCAGTCACGGCCTGAGGCACCTTCGAACCACTGCCGCTCCGCCCAGTCAGCGGTATATACGCCGGGGCGACCATTCAATGCCGCCACGCTCAGCCCGCTGTCGTCAGCCAGCGCGGGGAGGCCCGATGCGCTTGCCGCCGCCCGCGCCTTTATCAGCGCGTTTTCGGTGAAAGTCGTGCCCGTCTCATCCGGTTCAGGCAGGCCGAGCGATCCGGCGGAAATGCACTCCACGCCATAGGGGGCCAGGAGCGCGCCGATTTCCTTCAGCTTGCCCGCGTTGTGCGTGGCGATGACGAGTGTTTCGCCCCCCAGCTTTTTCATATCAATACCCTCGTCATTCCCGCGAAGGCGGGAAACCATCTCCCGCCATTGCCCCTGGCCGCACCGTCACCGGATGGGTCCCCGCCTTCGCGGGGATGACGAACCGGATTACCCTTTAACCGCCGCGTCCTGCGCCGCCATGATCCGATCACAGCCAATACGCGCCAGACGCAGCAGGCGCAGCAGGCCTTCCTCGTCATAGGTCGCGCCTTCGGCAGTGGCCTGCACTTCGGCGATGTGTCCGCCTTCGATCAGGACGAAGTTGGCGTCGGCATCGGCGGACGAATCCTCGATGTAATCAAGGTCAAGCACCGGGGTGCCCTTGTAAATGCCGCAGGAAACCGCAGCCACCTTGCGCGTCATCGGGTCTTCCTTGATCGTGCCATCAGCCATCAGCTTGTCGATGGCGATGCGCAAGGCAACCCATGCGCCAGAGATTGACGCGGTGCGGGTGCCGCCATCGGCCTGAATGACATCGCAATCGAGCACGATCTGCCGCTCGCCCAGCTTTTTCATATCGACGACAGAGCGCAGCGAGCGCCCGATCAGCCGCTGGATTTCCTGCGTGCGGCCAGACTGCTTGCCCTTGGCCGCTTCACGGCTGCCGCGCGTGTGGGTGGCGCGGGGCAGCATCGAGTATTCCGCAGTCACCCAGCCTTCGCCCTTGCCGCGCAGGAACGGCGGGATCTTTTCCTCGACGCTGGCGGTGCACAGCACGCGGGTATCGCCGAACGAGACGAGCACAGACCCTTCGGCATGAATGGTGAAGTTGGTATCAAACGAAAGAGCGCGCATTTCGTCGGGGGCACGGCCTGAGGGACGCATGGAGTTTCCTTTTGGTGGTTTGGTGGCGCGTTAGCCGCATTGGGCTGTGTTTCAACTCTAAATCTGGTTTGGGGCGGGAAAGGGGCGTTGCCATCTACATCGCTGAATGTCCGTTGTGCCACAAATCGCGATTGCACCCGACTGAATTTAATGAAAAATAAATTATCAAAAAATATTATTGACAAATAATATCTCGCTATCTAATTCTGGAGCCAATCACTGGCCGCAGGGGCGAGTGTTGATGGAAACTGGCGGATGAGAATCCCAAACAGCCCGGCTGGCCGCACTTCACCATATCGCGAAGGTGAAGTGGGTTACAAAATCTGGTCTATCGCGAATATGCTTTATGCATGCACGGGCGAGGTCAAGACTGAGGAAGTGATCGAGCTTGGGCGTAAATACGTTGGCCGAAGTGATAATAGCCTGCGGACCGGGCTGTCGCATTGGCGCAGTTATTATAACCACAAACCTGCGCCGCAATCGGAGAAAAACGGCGTAAAGTATCCGCGTCGCGGGACAGTCGGTGCAGAGATTTGGGCATGGGCAGATGAAGTTCGTGAGAAGCTTGGGGATGATTACAAAGCCATTCGCATAAAGATGCTGACCGAAGCGGAAGAGCGCCGATTCAAGGGTACAAATGTCGGCGTAGAACTGTCTGGGTGGCGTCGATACCATGGAAAATTTTGATCATTGCATCAGACTGAACTGGCAAAATTATAAATGAATTCGTGGGGCCAGGCATTTTGACTTGGATCACTCAACCTCTGCATTTGGAGCGTCGCAACCATGGAAAAATTCTCAAAATTCAATGATAAACAAATCAAAAACTTGATCAATAATTACCTAGATCAAAAGCAAACTGCAGCCCCATACTATTACGAATTGCTCGAAGAAAGTGCAAGGCGGTCCGGAAATGGTCTAAATTTTGAGAAAACGCTGGCAGCGGTAAAACAAGCTGCAAGCGAAGGACGCTTCCTATCATATTTGGATATTGCTGACTTTAGTGGATGCACTTGGAACAAGGTTCGACACTCAATGAATTCTCATCTCCAAGCTTTGTTGGAGTATTGCTATGTTCGTAATATTCCTCTGCTTTCTGCAATCGTCGTAAATAAGCCCAGCTTGAAATCTGGGGCGATGGATCAGTCAGCCTTGAGCGGATTTGTTAAGGGCGTGACGTCGCTTGGTATCAGGATAGACGATCCAGAGTCGTTTTTGCGTGAAGAGCAAGCTAAGATTTTTGCTTGGGCCAACAGCTCACAATGACCACTGTCAGTAGGAAGTTTGGCTGTAAAGCTTGAGCCTGCAACTCCATGCTCTAAGTAAGACCCATGCCCCCCACACCAATCAACGAACTGACCACCCGCGCCCGTGAGGTTTTCCGGCAAGTGGTGGACGGCTATCTGGCGTCGGGCCAGCCGGTCGGCTCCAAAACGCTGGCCGCGTCTGCCAGTGGGTTGAACTTGTCGCCCGCCTCGATCCGGTCAGTGCTGCATGATCTTGAGCAGCTTGGCATATTGGCCGCGCCGCATACCTCTGCCGGGCGCATTCCCACGGAACTGGGCCTGCGGCTGTTCGTCGATGGCATGATGCAGGTCGCTGAACCCACGGCGGAAGAGCGCGCGGCGATTGAGCGGCAGGTTCATGCGCCGGGGCCGATAGAGGCGGCGCTGGCGGCGACAAGTGCGGTCTTGTCTGACCTTTCCGCCTGCGCCGGGGTGGTAATGGTGCCGCGCCGCGAGCCGCGTTTGCAGCAGTTGCAACTGGTCATGCTGTCACCGGGGCGGGCGCTGGCGGTGATGGTGGGGGAGGACGGCGGGGTGGAAAACCGCGTCGTCGAACTGCCGCTGGGCATTCCTGCCGGCGCGCTGGAGCAGGCGTCCAACTATATCACCGCGCATCTGGGTGGGCGGACCTTGGCAGAGGCGCTGCTTTCGATTCGCGCCGAGATCAATTCGGGCCGCACCGCGCTGGACGGGGCCAGCCGCGATCTGGTGGAGCGCGGGCTGGCGGTATGGAGCGAGGATGCGGCCAAGCGCCCGGTGCTGATCGTTCGGGGGCAGGCAAATCTGCTCGATGAAGGTGCGCTGACGGACCTTGATCGGGTGCGGATGCTGCTGGATGATCTGGAGAGCAAGCAATCGGTAGCTGAACTGCTTGATGCCGCGCGAGAGGCTGATGCGACGCGAATTTTCATCGGCGCAGAGAACCGCCTGTTCGCGCTGTCCGGCTCATCCGTCATCGCCTCGCCCTATCGTGATCGTGAGGGAAAAGTGGTGGGCGTGGTGGGGGTAATCGGGCCGACTCGGTTGAATTATGCGCGGCTAGTCCCCATGGTGGATTTCACGGCACAGTCTCTTGGGAAACTGGGCAAATTGATCGCATAACTGGAAATTTCTGACCATGAACGATGATACCAACCCGCAGGCCGATCCGGCGGTTGCCGAAGAATTGATGGGCGTGCCTGAGGAGCTTTTGACGGCTGGCGGCGATGATGAAGTGACTCGCCTGACCGAACTGCTCGACGCGGCAAAGCAGGAAACGCTTTATGCCAAGGCTGAAACCCAGAACGTCCGCCGCCGTCTGGAAAAAGACATAGCCGACGCCCGTGCCTATGCCGCGACCGGCTTTGCCCGCGATATTCTGTCGGTTTCAGACAACCTGTCGCGCGCGCTGGATGCCATTCCGGCAGACCTGCGTGAGGATGAGAAGTGGAAGAACCTTGTCGCCGGGATCGAGGCGACGGGCCGCGAACTGGAAAAGGTATTCGCCAGCAACGGCGTAACGCGCATCGCCTCGCTGGGCCTGCCGCTCGATCCGCATCAGCATCAGGCCATGCTGGAAGTGCCCAACGATACCGCCGCTCCCGGCACTGTGCTGCAGGAATTGCAGGCGGGCTACATGATCAAGGACCGCTTGCTGCGTCCGGCAATGGTGGCGGTGGCGAAGAAGCCGGATTGATCAAACAAACGGATTCCTGATCGTCAGTCGGCCTTCGATTATTAGCCCGTGCTGCATGTCTTCGCTGTAGAGGGTTTCGCAATCGGCAAGGAGTGCGGCGGCGATGATGAGGCTGTCATAGAAGCTCAATTTGTAACGCGCCGTGATGTCGCGGGCTAGATCGTGCGTGGTTTCGTCGATGGGTTCGATAGCATCGACCAGCCACCGGATCACATCAATGCGCTCGTCCAGTTTTGCAGTTGTATAAGCTAGTTTACGCAACGCGACATTGGCGAACTCGTTGAGCACCTGAACGCTGATCGTGGCTCCTTCAAGTACGTCTAAGGCGCGGATAACCTTGTCGCCCTGGCCAAATGCATAGACGGCAATGTTGGTGTCAATTGCATGGGGCAAAACTTAACCCCGCATGTCGGGATCATTGTGGTCAATTTTCCAGTCTTCAGGTTTTAGATCTTTGGGAAACTCATCGCGTGCTTCTTGCAAGATTCTGAGGGCCTCCTCACGGTTCATCTTTGTCCGAACACGGCGCAGATCAAGCAAATCCCGGCGGATAGTGTCCCCCTCCTTCAAGCCCATTTCCTTGACCATTTTTGAGGGGATGCGGATGGCGAGGCTGTTGCCCCATTTGGCGACTTTGAGCAGTTCCATAACGGCACCTTTTGGATATACAATTGGGCAAAGTGTATATCCATTTTGTGCAATGTTCAAGCTGCTCCGGGGAAATTCACCAGCTTGTCGTATGCTTGGGCGTCCGTCACGCCATCAGGTTGAATGCCCTGTCTCAACAAGAACGCATGGCGTACAATCTCTGCCTGCTGTTCGATGCCATAGCGCTCCAGCGGCCAGCCTGGTTTGAGAGTGTAGGTATAGCGGCAGAATGGGTGGCGGTGCAGTGGCAGATACCAGCGGCCTCTGGTCTGGGCCTGCCAGACATGCGTCATCTCGTGAATGAACAGGCCTTGCAACGCCAGTGGAGCTGCGGCGAAATCGTCGCAGTAGGACTCGCCTGCAGGATGAAAATGCAAATGTCCGCAAGGTGCCATCACTGTCTGGCGAGGTTGAAACGGGAACCACTTGCGCCGTTTTATCCGCACCGGCGCGGGATCGACCGCCGCGCCGAACATCCCCGCCACCAGCGCGATTTCGCCCGGCGTCAGAGTCCGTTCGGCTCCAGCAGGGCAGGCGTGGTTAGCGGGATTCATATCGAATTTCACTGATCCTAACCCCTGAACCGACTTCCCTGAGCTTGTCGAGCCGCAGGCGACCGCAGGTCAACGGCCGTTCTTGTTCTGCCGGCCAAACGCTGGGCGCCAAGAAAAGAACAGCCCTTCGACAAGCTCAGGGTGGACGGGTTTTGGGGAGGGAGGACGATATTAACTGCCCACCGGAACCACGCTGAGCGGTGCGGAAACCTTGTCCCCATCGTCAAAGGTTATCGTCATTTCCGCCGTCTTGCCCGGCGCGATCTCTGCGCCAATGTCGCTGACCATGACATGCTTGCCGCCGGGGCTGAATTCCACCGATCCGTGCGCGGGGACTTCGGGGCTCATCAGCATTTCCATCGTCGTATGGCCGTTCACCTCGCGCGATTCGTGGATCATCGCCATGCCCGCCCCGGCAATGTCGATGGCGGCGATATGCACCGCCTTGGCTGATCCGTTGGAGACGATGAAATAGGCCGCGCCGGGGTTGCCCTTTACTGCGGGCATGACCAGTTTGCCGCCGCTGACGGACAGCCCCGGCTTGGCATCCGGCCCGTTTGCCGATGGAGCGTCCGTCGGCGCGGATTTTTCACCGCATCCCGTCAGCAGCAACACCCCGACCAGCCCCGTCAGTAACCTGTTCGTACGCATAATCCGCCGCCTTTCAGCACAGTTTCGTCTTCTGCGCACAGCTAGTGCGCCGATCCTCTTGTGCCAAGCGAAAGCGACCCTATATCGCCCTCCGTCATCGAACCGCCGATACGCCTTGCCGAAACCGGGAGGTGAGCCGCGCGGTGTCAACCAATGCGTCGTGAGGAACAGGAAATAATGGCTAAAGTCATCGGTATCGACCTCGGCACCACCAACAGCTGCGTGGCCGTGATGGATGGGGGCAAGCCCAAGGTCATTGAAAATTCGGAAGGTGCGCGCACCACGCCGTCGATTGTGGCGTTCACCAAGGATGGCGAGCGCCTGATCGGCCAGCCGGCCAAGCGCCAGGCGGTCACCAATGGTGACAACACCATTTTCGCGGTGAAGCGCCTGATCGGCCGCCGCTTTGAAGACCCGGTGACCCAGAAGGACACCGAACTGGTCCCTTACACCATCGTCAAGGGCAAGAACGGCGATGCATGGGTCTCGGCAGGCGGGCAGGAATACAGCCCCTCGCAGATCAGCGCCTTCACGCTCCAGAAGATGAAGGAAACCGCCGAGAGCTATCTTGGCGAGACGGTGACGCAGGCGGTTATCACCGTTCCCGCGTACTTCAACGACGCTCAGCGTCAGGCAACCAAGGACGCCGGGCAGATCGCCGGTCTGGAAGTGCTGCGCATCATCAACGAGCCGACAGCGGCGGCGCTGGCTTACGGCCTCGACAAGAACGACGGCAAGACCATCGCGGTGTATGATCTTGGCGGCGGCACGTTCGACGTTTCGATCCTTGAGATCGGCGACGGTGTTTTCGAAGTGAAGTCGACCAATGGCGACACCTTCCTGGGTGGTGAGGATTTCGACACGCAAGTCGTCGAATGGCTGGCCGCGCAGTTCAAGAAGAAGGAAGGTCTGGACCTCAAGACTGACAAGCTGGCCCTCCAGCGGCTCAAGGAAGCCGCCGAAAAGGCCAAGATCGAACTGTCGAGCGCGCAGACTACCGAAATCAACCTGCCGTTCATCACCGCCCGCATGGAAGGTGGCGCAACCACGCCGCTGCATCTGGTGGAAACGATCACCCGCGCCGATCTTGAAAAGATGGTCGGCGACCTGATCAAGCGCACCATTGCGCCCTGCCAGAAGGCGCTGGCCGATGCCGGTCTGAAGGCCAGCGATATCGACGAAGTCGTGCTCGTTGGCGGCATGACCCGCATGCCAAAGGTGCGCGATGCGGTGAAGGACTTCTTCGGCAAGGAGCCGCACACCGGCGTCAACCCGGACGAAGTCGTTGCGATGGGCGCGGCTATTCAGGCCGGCGTGCTGCAGGGCGATGTCAAGGACGTGCTGCTGCTTGATGTGACCCCGCTGTCGCTGGGCATTGAAACTCTGGGCGGCGTGTTCACCCGGATGATTGATCGCAACACCACGATCCCGACCAAGAAGAGCCAGATCTACTCGACTGCCGAAGATAATCAGCAGGCCGTGACGATCCGCGTTTCGCAGGGCGAACGCGAAATGGCGGCGGACAACAAGATGCTCGGCCAGTTCGACCTGCTCGGCATTCCGCCTGCACGGCGCGGTGTTCCGCAGATCGAGGTGACGTTCGACATCGACGCCAACGGCATCGTCAACGTCAGCGCCAAGGACAAGGGCACTGGCAAGGAACAGCAGATCAAGATCCAGGCTTCGGGCGGTCTGTCCGATGCCGACATCGACCAGATGGTCAAGGACGCGGAAAAGTTCGCCGAGGAAGACAAGAAGCGCCGCGCTTCTGCCGAGGCCAAGAACAACGCCGACAGCCTTGTCCACGCCACCGAGCGCCAGCTTGAGGAACACGCCGACAAGATCGACGCGGGCCTGAGGAGCGAAGTCGAGGCGGCGATTGCCGAAGCCAAGACCGCAATCGAAAGCGGCGATGTCGATGCCATGACCGCCAAGACCCAGTCGCTCACCGACGTGGCGATGAAGATGGGCCAGGCGATCTACGAGAAGGAGCAGGCCGCTGCTGCCTCGCCATCCGAAGCACCGGCTGGCGGCGAAGACGTGGTCGATGCCGAGTTCTCGGAAGTCGACGACAAAGCTTGATTATAAGACACCCTCCCTCTCCCCCTTGGGGGAGAGGGCCGGGGAGAGGGGGGTATGAGGGGCGGTGCGGTTTGCGTGTTACCCCCTCTCCCAACCCTCTCCCCCAAGGGGGAGAGGGCTAAGCTATGTCCACCGAAACTGATTTCTACGAACTGCTCGAGGTATCGCGCGATGCGGACGAGGCGACGCTCAAGTCGTCGTACCGCAAGCTGGCGATGAAGTTCCATCCGGACAAGAACCCCGGCTGTTCGGATTCCGAGGCCCGGTTCAAGTCGATCAGCTCGGCCTATGCCTGCCTGTCCGACCCGCAAAAGCGCGCCGCGTATGATCGCTTTGGCCATGCCGCGTTCGAAAACGGCGGGCCGGGCGGTTTCGGCGGGCAGGGTGGCGGCGAAAGTCCGTTCGGCGACATTGGCGATATTTTCGAATCGATCTTCGGCGGCGGCGGTGGCGGCTTTGGCGGCCGCCAGCAGGCCCGGCGCGGTGCGGACTTGCGCTATGACATGGAAATCAGCCTTGATGAGGCATTCCACGGCAAGAATGCGCAGATCGAGATCGAAGTGTCGGCCAAGTGCGATCCATGCGACGGCAAGGGCGCGCAGCCCGGCACCGGAACGCGGCGCTGCAACTTGTGCGGCGGCCACGGCAAAGTGCGGGCGCAGCAGGGCTTTTTCATGGTCGAGCGCACTTGCCCGACCTGTCAGGGTCGGGGCGAGGTTATCGAAAAGCCCTGCCGTTCGTGCGGCGGAGAAGGCCGGGTGGACAAGCCCCAGACGCTTGACGTCAACGTGCCCCCCGGCGTCGATTCCGGCACCCGCATCCGCCTGACCGGCAAGGGCGAGGCCGGGCCGTTCGGCGCGCCTCCGGGCGACCTCTACATTTTCGTCCACGTCCAGCGCCACGCGCTGTTCGAACGCGATGGTAACACCCTGATCACCCGGGCACCCATCGCCTTCACCACGGCGGCACTTGGCGGGGAAATCACTCTGCCGGGCCTTGACGGCGCATCGCACGTCATCTCGGTTCCCGCAGGCATCCAGTCCGGCAAACAACTGCGCAAACGCGGCGCGGGTATGCCCGTGCTGCAAGGGCGGGGGCATGGCGATCTGGTGGTGGAAATAGTGGTGGAAACGCCAACCCGGCTTTCAGCGCGCCAGAAGGAACTGCTGCGCGAATTGCAGGCGACGGAGACGGGCGATGAAACGCCGGATTCCAAAGGGTTCTTTGAGCGGATCAAGGATGTGTGGAGCGGGTTGGCGGAGTAACCAATGCGTATCCTAGTGCTAGGGGCAGGCGGATTTATTGGCCGCTATATAGTCGCCGAACTTCTGGCGCAGGAACACGAACTTGTCGGCGTCGTGCGCAATAGTGTGAAATTTGCCGCTGCATTTCCGCAAATCACATTTCTCCAGTTCGATTTGGCCAAGGCGACCAACTCTCAAGACTGGGAAGGCCCGCTCAACGGTATTGATTGCATCATCAACGCAGCAGGCATTTTGCGCGGGAGCGAGATGGATGCGATTCACGTTGCAATGCCGTTAGCACTCAACACAGCAGCGTCCAAGGCAGGCACAAAGCATATAGTACTGATTTCTGCGATCAGCGCGCGTCCGAACGTCACAACCGATTACTCCCTTTCCAAGTTAAGGGGAGAGGAGAATTTGCGCCGTTCCAACCTCAATTGGACAATCCTTCGGCCCTCACTGGTCTATGGCGACGGCAGCTATGGCGGAACTTCGTTGATGCGCGGTATGGCTGCTCTACCGTTTTGTGTGCCCTTGCCCGGAAAGGGGGATTTCGCGTTCACCCCGATTCATGTTCGTGACCTAGCGCAAACCGTGGTGCAGGTTTGCGGCAATAGGGACTACTTTGGCGAGACGTTGGAACCCGTTGGACCGGAAACATTTAGCCTCAGACATTTGCTTGGTCGCTACCGAACTTGGCTGGGCTTTGGGCCTGCGCGCTTTTTCTCAATCCCTATGTCGCTGATGCGCCTCGCGGGCAAGGTGGGCGATATTATTGGCGATGGGCCAGTTGCCACCAACAGTCTGGTGCAAATGGTCGCGGGTAACGAAGGTGATAGTGAGGCGTTTGCGAAGCGTGTTGGCTTTAGGTCGATCCGCCTCGACGATGCGCTGCTGGCCAACCCAGCGCAGGTGCAGGATCGTTGGCATGCAAGGCTATTTTTCCTTGCTCCTGCAATAAAGGCAGTCCTTGTTGTTCTTTGGCTGGCATCGGCATGGCTAGGCATGTTTCATGGCGAGGTGGTGACACGGCAACTCGTGGCAGGTCTTGGTCTTTCTGCAAGTTGGGGTGATCCTCTGCGCATCAGTGGCAGCTTGCTTGATCTGGGAATCGCTGCACTGCTGATGATCGAATGTCGGGTTAGTTGGATTACAATAATTCAGTTAGTCATGGTGCTGGGTTACAGCGTTGTGATCGGCTTTGCTTTGCCGTATCTGTGGATGGATCCACTAGGGCCGCTGCTCAAGAATTTGCCAATACTGCTGCTGATCGGTGTGTACGCCGCGATTGGCGACAAGCGGTGATGAACCTCTATTTTATCATAAAAACAGTCCATATTTTGAGCAGCACGGTATTGTTCGGCTTTGGCGCCGGAACCGCGTGGTATCTATGGAACGCGCATTTGACGCGGGATCCGGCAATCATCGCGCGGGTTGGCAAAATGGTTGTTCGCGCAGACTGGATATTCACGGGCACCAGTGGGATTGTGCAACCGTCGAGCGGTTTGTGGTTGATCCATCTGGCAGGCTATTCGCTTGCGGAGCCTTGGCTCATTGTCAGTTATGGGCTTTATATAATTGCCTTGGCCTGCTGGGTGCCTGTCGTTGGGCTGCAAATCAGGGCGCAACGGCTTGCAGAACGGGCCGTCATGGAAGGCACGGTTCTCGGTCGGGACTATGAACGGGCAATGTGTATGTGGTTCACGCTTGGCTGGCCCGCATTCATTGGACTGCTGGGGATATTTTGGCTGATGGTTGCCAAACCAGCACTTTGGTAGAATCCCCACACTCACTTCCCCACAACCTCCGCCCTGATCCCCGGCACCAGCCCCGGATCTGCCAGCAGGCGCGGTTCCTCCTCGTCCAGGATCGCCAGAAACGCCTCGCACTTGAACTTCGCCAGTTCGTCCGCCGCCATGACCTGACCATCCGGCAGAGCTGACGCCACCAGATCGATCATCCTTTCCGCGCCGTGCAAACGCCCCCACAGGTAATCATTCTCACGGTATGCGCGGCTGAAAAACGCGCCGAAGTTGAAGAACTCTACCCCGCGCAGACAAGCCGCCGCGCCGCCGGTGCGGATGGAGGGGCAATCGTCGGGTGAGATACGGTCGACCTTTACCGGGTCGAACTCGGTCAAGCCTTCGCCGCGCAACAAGGGCAACGTAACGGCATCGTAGAACGGAAAGCCAAGGTACGTCAGCAAGACCTTGCGCCGAAGCGGCTGCGGCATTTTGGCCAGCGCCTCGGCCAAAAGCTCATCCACTTCCGCGTCCGCGCCATTAAGGTCGCGCTGATGGGCAATATGGTCGAGCACCAAGGCCGGATCGGTGAACACTCGCCCCGCGACATCGCCGAACTGCGGACCCAGCACGGCAAGCCCCTCCCGCCGGAAATAGACGGACAGCGCCTGATAGACCGCCGTGCGCGCATCCTCACGCGCTTCGGGACTTACGCCTTCAAGGTCGTCCCAGTCCTGCGTCAGCCGCCGGGCCAGCAGCCGCAGCCGCCTGATCCGGTGAGCCAGATCATGTGTGCGGAAAAAGGCGATCGTAGCGGGGGAAGCGCCGCCGTTGCTGGCGCCCATCTGCTCGATCCCGGCGGCGCGCAGGTGGGCGGCGAGCTGTTGGGCTATCGGATCAGGCCCCGCCAGCCCCAGTCCGGGCGCGGCCTGATGGATCAGCGCCGCCAGCGCATCGACAATTCCGATGAACTTTACTTGCGCATAGCCGTGAAAGGCATAGCCCGCCCGCGCTGCCGCAGCCTGCTGCGCCTTGGCCCGCCACGCGGCCAGCCGCCGTTTGCTGGGCCGGTCAAGGAACAGGGTATGGCCGAACAGCCCTTCTACGGCAGCTTCCACTTCGGGTTGCAGCGCCACGACCATTGCCCGCAGCCGCTCCATCTCGCGCGATTGGGCGGCCAGAGTGTCCAGATTGTCACGCACCGGCTGTTCGCGCGGGATGGATGACAGCGAGCCGAAGATCACCGAAAAGAACCCCGGCGCGCGCGGATCAGTGCGGCTGACCCCGCCGATCTTGTCGGGCTTGGGATCGATATAGACAAAGCGCCGGTCAACCTCTCGCTGGGCGGGGCGATCGCGCAGCACGCTCATCGCCTCGGCAAACGGCGCGTTGACCAGCACCGAACCGTCGATCAGCGCCACGAGCTCTGCCTCGCCCCGGCGCGAATGTTCTGGCAAGACGCGCGCCAGAAAGGCGGCGCGGCCCGGCCATGTGCTGCCTCGCTCTGCCGCCAACGCATCGATTTCGGCCAGGCCCAGCGGGGGGAAAGCGCCGGGGAAGCTGGCGGTGGCGCGGGCGGCGAAAACCAGTTCCAGCGGGTCGGCCAGATCCTTGCCCGCATCGGCCGGAACCCGGCTGCGGAAGCCGAGCGACACGCGGTGCTCGCTTTCCTCGACCAGCGGCGGCGAGTGCAGGCGGACAACCTCGACATGGCCCATGAAATCGGTGGCGGTGACGAACAGGTCAATCGGATGGCCGCGCGGCAACAGCGGCTGCGCTGTCGGCCCAGTGGCCATCGCATCCAGAGCCGATGCGATCAGGCGCGAAAAACCCAGCCCGCCAAACGGCGGTTCAAACCAGCGTGATCGAATCAGGCGCGACAGCTTGCCGCGCACTTCGGCCCGTGTTTCGCGCGCGACGCTGGCGGTGACGGCGTTGCCGCGCCGGGTGAGCGCGAACCATACCAGCGGCATGGCCCACACTTTGGCAATGCGCGACCAAGGCCGGGCGTCAGGATCGATCAGCACATCGACATCGGCGCCTTCCAGCCACAGCTTTGTCAGCGGCTCAAGGCTTTGGCCCGAATGGATGGCCTGAGCCAGAAACACCCCGTTGATCCCGCCCGCGCTGGCCCCGGCGACGATATCGGGCAGCACGCGCAGCCTGACGCCGTGCGCTGCCTCGATATGTGCCAGAAGCTTGCCATAGACCTCTGCGCCATCAGACGCAGCCGCCTCTCCCCCGTGGAACGCGCGGCTGGCGGCGGCGAGTTTCCACAGCTCCTTGGTCACCCCGTGCATATATACCGCAAGGCTGATGCCGCCGTAGCAGACAAGCGCGATGCGAAGTTCTTTCTGCCGCATCGCGCGAACGTGGCAGAGCGAAGCCATCGGAGCAATGTGCAAATTTGGGCGCAAATTTTAGTTGCGTTCGTTTTTTGTTCTCAATATGCGAGAGGTTATGGCCAAGCCCAAACGTCGATATGTCTGCGCCGCATGCGGCAGCGTTACCAACCGCTGGCAGGGGCAGTGTGCCGACTGCGGCGAATGGAATACGCTGACCGAAGATGCGCCCGCAACGGTGTTTTCGGCCAAGCATGACTTGTCGTCGGGTGGGCGGGCGCTGGCGTTTGTGTCGCTTGATACCCCGGCGGAACTGCCCAAGCGGCGGACGACCGGCATTGCCGAGTTTGACCGGGCGCTGGGCGGGGGGCTGGTGCCGGGTTCGGCGATTCTGATGGGCGGCGATCCGGGCATTGGCAAATCCACGCTGCTGCTGCAGGCGGCGGCGAAAGTGGCGTTGAGCGGGGCGGCCACGGTCTATGTCAGCGGGGAGGAAGCTGCGGCGCAGGTGCGTCTGCGGGCAGACCGGCTGGGGCTGGGCGGCGCGCCGATCGGCCTGGCTTCTGCAACGTCGGTGCGCGATATTCTGACGACTCTGGGCACGATGGCGCCGCCCGCGCTGCTGGTGATCGATTCGATCCAGACCATGCATTCGGACCTGATAGAGGGCGCACCCGGCACCGTCAGCCAGGTGCGCGGCTGTGCGTTCGAACTGATCCGCTATGCCAAGGAAAACGGCGTCGCGGTGGTGCTCGTCGGCCATGTCACCAAGGACGGCAGCATCGCCGGTCCGCGCGTGCTGGAACACATGGTCGATGTGGTGATGAGCTTTGAGGGCGAACGCAGCCACCAATACCGCATCCTGCGCAGCCTGAAGAACCGCTATGGCCCGGTGGACGAGATTGGCGTTTTCGCTATGGCCGGGGCGGGGCTTGAGGAAGTGGGCAACCCTTCGGCATTGTTCCTTTCGGGCCGTAGCGATCCGGTGGCCGGAAGTGCGGTGTTCCCGGCGATGGAAGGCACCCGGCCGGTCTTGGTTGAAATACAGGCGCTGATCGTGCGGCTGGCGAGCGGAGCCACCCCCCGCCGGGCGGTGGTCGGCTGGGACAGCGGGCGGCTATCGATGCTGCTGGCCGTGCTGGAGGCGCGCTGCGGGCTGAACTTTTCCAGCGCGGAGGTTTATCTCAACGTCGCGGGTGGTTACCGCCTGATCGATCCGGCGGCTGATCTGGCAGTGGCGGCGGCGCTGATCTCTGCTTTGGCGGACAAGCCTTTGTCGCAAGAGTCTGTATGGTACGGCGAAGTATCGCTGGCGGGCGAAGTGCGCCCGGTGTCCCATTCCGGCCTGCGCCTGCGCGAAGCGGCCAAGCTGGGGTTCAACGAGGCGGTGTTCCCGGCAGAAGGCACTCCGGCGGTTCCGGGGATGCGGCAACATGCGATGAGCCACGTGTCCAAGCTCGTTGACCGGATAGTGGGGACGGAGTAACTCCGCGCGGCATGACCGGGTTTGACATCGCAGTGCTCATACTGGTGGGCGGCAGCGCGACAGCGGGTTTTTTCCGTGGTTTCGTGCATGAGATTCTTGCGCTCAGCGCGTGGCTCCTGTCGCTCGTTGCCATCCATGTGCTGCATACGCCGCTGACTGAAAGGTTGGTGCCGTTCACGGGCGCAGGTCTGGGCGCTGCATCAGTTCTGGCATTTTGTATTCTGCTGCTGGTCCCGTACATGATCATCAAGCTGATCGCGGGCCGTCTTGGCGAAGCCAGCCGGTCGTCGCTGCTTGGTCCGATTGACCGGGTGATCGGCTTTGCCTTTGGCGGTGTGAAAGGCGCGGTCATTGCCGTTCTGGCGTTTTCCATTGTGGTGCTGGGTTATGACACCGTCTGGGGCATTGGCGGCCGCCCGATGTGGATCACGCAGGCGCGGTGCTATCCGCTGGTGAACGAGGGCAGCAATGCCCTGGTCAAGATGATCGCAGAGCGCCGCCGTGCTGCCGTAGGGTCGGCCACCAAAGGAAAGCATCCGGAGTGAATTCGCCTGCTACCCGGCTATACACGCAGGAAATACTGTCACTTGCGACCGGGCTGGCTGCCTGGCCGCTTGACCCCGCGATGCCGTTTCAGGGCAGTGACCGCTCGCCCGCCTGTGGCAGTACGCTCAGCATGTCGCTGGCGCTGGGCGCGGACCAGCGCATTGACGGCATCGGCCTGAGGACGCAGGCCTGCGCTATCGGACAGGCCAGCGCGGCGATTTTTGCGCAGGCCGCACTCGGCCTGACGGCAGGTGAAGTGCAGCAGGCGGGCGAGGACATGGCGGCGTGGCTGAAAAATGCCGCCCCCCTGCCGGACTGGCCCGGACTGGCAGCAATCGAACCGGCTTTGGCCTATCCCGCACGGCATGGCGCGATCCTGCTGGCATGGCGCGCCGCGCAACGCGCCCTTTCCTCTGTGGACACTGCTCGCTAAAGCATGGCCGTGACGGGGTTGGGGAGTATTTGCAGATGACAGAATCGCTAAAGCACAAGGGCGCTGCGCCAAGCGCGTCGGACATGCGGCTGGTCATTGCCGCAAGTTCGATGGGCACAGTGTTCGAATGGTATGATTTCTTCATCTACGGCACGCTGTCGGTCATCATCGGCAAGACCTTTTTTCCTTCCGGCAATGTCACCTTGCAGACCCTGCTGGTGTGGGCCGGGTTTGCGGTAGGTTTCGGTTTCCGCCCGCTTGGCGCGGTACTGTTCGGCTTTCTGGGCGACCGGTTGGGGCGCAAATACACCTTCCTTGTCACCGTGGCGCTGATGGGCGTGGCGACGGCGGGGGTCGGGCTGATCCCCTCGGCCACCAGCATCGGCATTGCCGCGCCGATCATCATCATCCTGCTGCGCGTGTTGCAGGGTCTGGCGCTGGGCGGCGAATACGGCGGTGCGGCAATCTATGTCGCTGAACATGCTCCCCCCGCCCGACGCGGCTTTTTCACCAGTTTCATCCAGTCGAGCGTGGTTGGCGGGTTTGTCCTCAGCCTGATCGTCGTCCTGACCTGCAAGGGGCTGATGAGCGCGGAAACCTGGGCGGCGTGGGGCTGGCGGCTGCCGTTCATCCTCAGCCTTGCCTTGCTGGGCGTTTCGTTGTGGATGCGTTTGAAATTGTCGGAAAGTCCGGTTTTTCTGGCAATGCAGGAAGATGGCGAACTGGCGGGCAATCCGTTCGTTGAGAGTTTCACTTACCCCGGCAATCGCAAGCGCATTTTCGTTGCCCTGTTCGGCATCGCGGCGGGTATGTCGGTAATCTGGTACACCGCGATGTTTTCGGCGCTCAGCTTCCTCAAGGGGGCGATGCGGATGGAGGACACCCACGCCGAAGTGATCGTTGGCATCTCGGCCGCGCTGGGCATGGTATTTTTCATCCTGTTCGGCCAATTGTCCGACCGGATCGGGCGCAAGGCTTCGATCGTCTGGGGCTATGCCCTGACACTGGTGCTGCTGTTTCCGGTATTCTGGACCATCGGTGCCTATGCCAATCCCGGCCTTGCCGCCGCTTCGAAAAGCGCGCCGGTGGTCGTTTCCGGGCCGGATTGCAGCTATAGCCCGTTCGCCGCCGAACAGGCGACCAACTGTGGCAAGCTGCTGGGTGACCTGACGGGAACCGGGGTGAGTTACCGTCTGCTAAAGGCTCCGGTTCTGACGGCGACACTGGGCGGCGCGCCCCTGCCGCTTGCGGGCTACGCCTGGGATGACAAGGCCGCGCGCAGCAAGCAGTTGCAGGCGTGGCTGGGGGCGGCAGGCTATGACTTCGGCAAAATCACCCCGTCGTTTGGCGACGCTGCGGCTATTGTCGGCTGCCTGTTGCTGCTGATGGCCTTGTCCGGTGCAACATACGGGCCGTTGGCGGCGCTTTTGTGCGAGATGTTCCCGGCGCGTATCCGCTACAGTTCGATGTCGATCCCTTACCACCTCGGCACCGGCTATTTCGGCGGGTTCCTGCCGCTGATCTACAGTTGGATTTCGGCCAAGACCGGCGATTTCTATGCCGGGCTGTGGTACACTTGGGGCGTGGTCGCGCTTGCTTTGATTGTCGCCATGTGGGGCATCAAGGGCGGCAAGCCCAAGGAATTCGAAGACGATGTCCAGGGTGCCAATGCCGCCTGAAATCACCCCACCGCCTCCGCCACCGCCGCTGCGCCTGAAACTGGATGAGGAGGCGCTGACCGACAATTGGCGGGCGCTGGCGATGCTGTCGGGCAAGGCCAGGGCCGGTGCGGCGGTAAAAGCTGATGGCTATGGCTTGGGCGCGCGGCGGGTGGTCAAGGCGCTGGCGGGCGCGGGCTGCGCTGATTTTTTCGTCGCCCATTGGAGCGAGGCGGCGGAAATCGCCGATCTCGTCAGCCCGGCCAGCATCTCCGTGCTGCACGGGCCGATGAACGTGGCCGAAGCAGCCTATGGCCGCGCGCTCGGCGTGCGTGCCGTGATCAACACCCCGGCTCAGGCGCGGCATTGGCTTGAGGCGGGCGGCGGGCCTTGCGACGTGATGGTCGATACCGGGATCAATCGCATCGGACTGACGATGGAGGCACTTTCCGACCCGGCGGTGCGCCAGTTGCAGGTGCAAGTGCTGCTATCGCACCTTGCCTCGGCAGACGACGAATCCAGTCCACTCAATGATGTGCAGCGGCAACGGTGGGAAGAAGCACGGCGTATCGTGGCCGCCCCGCGCGCCAGTCTGGCCAATTCGGCGGGCATCACGCTGGGCGCTGCTTATCACGGCGAACTTACCCGGCCCGGTCTGGCGCTGTATGGCGGGGTTCCTTGCGCCGCGCTGGCCCAGCACATCCGGCAGGTGGCGCGGCCACAGGCAATGTTGCTGCAGGTGCGTCAGATCGCGGCGGGTGACAACATCGGCTATAACGCGACCTTTACCGCCAGCCGGGCGATGCGCGTCGGCGTCATTTCGCTAGGCTATGCCGACGGTTATCTGCGCTCATGGTCAGGCAAGGGGATGATGCGCAGCGGCGGCGCTGATCTGCCCGTGCTGGGGCGTGTATCGATGGACATGACGGTGATCGACCTGTCTGCGGCACTGGCTCTGGAAGAGGGGGACTGGGTGGACGTGGATTATGATCTGCCCCGGGCGGCGGCTGACAGCGGACTGTCGCAATATGAATTGCTGACCTTGCTGGGCCTCCGTTTCACGCGCTGATTCGGCATTTTTTCGCTGCGCAGCATGGCGATGTTGCACTGCACCAGCGGGCGGTGCTATGCTGCCAGCGGGGATCGAACAGAAGGTACAGCAAATGGCAGCCAAGGCTCAGGACGGCGAAACCGTTGTTATCAAGAAATACGCCAATCGCCGCCTCTACAATACCCAGTCGTCAAGCTATATCACACTGGAACACCTCGCCACGATGACGCGCGAGGGCATTGATTTCAAAGTTGTCGACGCGAAAACCGGGGCTGACATCACTCACCAGATCCTGACCCAGATTATCATGGATGAAGAGGCGAACGGCGAGCAGATGCTGCCCGTCAGCTTTCTGCGCCAGCTGATTTCGATGTACGGAAATTCGATGCAATCGCTGCTGCCGCATTACCTTGAGGCGTCGATGGACAATTTCCGCGAAAATCATCTCAAACTGCGCAAGGCGTTAGAAGAAAGCATTGTCGCCAATCCGCTGGCCACCATCGCGCAGCGCAACATGGAAATGTTCAAGGCCGCCACTGCTGCCTTCATGCCGGGTGGACTGGGCGGGGAAGCTGCTAAGTCTGCCGCACCGGCAACTCCTGCTGGGGGCGATGATCTGGAAGCTTTGCGAAGCCAGATGGCCGAAATGCAGCGCAAGCTGGACTCGCTCGGCAAGTAAGGTTCGCTGGCACGGTTTTTAGTACGTGCCAAATTCATTCGATGCGAAATGTGAAAGAGCAGTTCTGTAATGAAAGATGATAAGCCCTTAGTGATAATGACTGAGGCGCAACAAAGGGCAGAGGCTGGTTGGGAGAAGGCGCGGCGTGGTTTGCATATATGCGGTATCCAGCTTTTAATCGTCGCCTTAATTATAATTGCTGTTTCTGGTTACGCATGGTTTAAAGTTAGCTTCGATTAATCAAAATTTTTTGGCGCTAGGTTTCTTTTTGTATTCACGCCCAAACCCGCTTCCCTGAGCTTGTCGAAGGGCTGCTCTTCACTTTTCACGTCCCCGCTGGAGCGCGAAGAGAAAGCAGTCCTTCGACAAGCACAGGATGTGCGGGTTTGGGGATGGATGATTCACATTACCAAAGTTATGCTCTAACAGGCGGCAACCTCCCAAACTCACCCGTCCATTTTCACCTAGAAAGCCTTTCCCTTGTCAGCAATCCGCCACGCCTTGTCCGTCACCCGCGAAGCCGACTTCGCCGCCTGGTATCAGGAGGTCATTGCCGAGGCTGACATGGCCGAGGAATCGGGCGTGCGCGGCTGCATGGTGATCAAGCCGTGGGGCTATGGCATCTGGGAGCGGATTCAGGCGCTGATGGATGCGCGGATCAAAGCCGCCGGGGTGCAGAATTGCTATTTCCCGCTGTTCATCCCGCTGTCGTACTTCGCCAAGGAGGCTGAGCATGTTGACGGTTTTGCCAAGGAAATGGCGGTCGTCACCCATCACCGCCTGATCGCGGACGGCAAGGGCGGGCTGGTTCCCGATCCTGAGGCCAAACTGGAAGAGCCGCTGATCGTGCGGCCGACTTCGGAAACGGTGATCGGCGCGGCGATGGCGCGCTGGGTGCAATCGTGGCGCGATCTGCCGCTGCTGACCAACCAGTGGGCCAACGTCGTGCGCTGGGAAATGCGTACCCGCATGTTCCTGCGCACCAGCGAGTTCCTTTGGCAGGAAGGCCACACCGCCCACGCTGACAAGGCCGACGCGATGGCCGAAACTCTGCGCGCGCTGGAAATGTATCGCTCGTTCTCGGAAGACGTGCTGGCCATGCCGGTCATCGCCGGTGAAAAGCCTGAGCATGAACGCTTCCCCGGCGCAGCGGCGACGTACTCCATCGAGGCGATGATGCAGGATGGCAAGGCGTTGCAGGCAGGCACCTCGCACTATCTGGGCACCGGCTTTGCCGAGGCTTCGGGCATCAGGTATCAAGACCGCGAGGGCGCGCAGCAGCATTGCCACACCACCAGCTGGGGCGTTTCCACGCGCCTGATCGGCGGGGTGATCATGACTCACGGTGATGATGATGGCCTGCGTGTGCCGCCCCTGATTGCGCCGCACCAGATCGTTATCGTTCCCATGTTGCGTGACGTGCCGGAAGATGACGCGCTGGTGGCCTATTGCAAGGAATTGACCGCAGCGCTTGGTGCGCTTGATGTGTTCCGCGAGCCGGTGCGCGTTCACCTCGATCTGCGGGCCATCAAATCAACCAACAAACGCTGGCAATGGGTCAAAAAGGGCGCGCCCCTGATCGTCGAGATCGGCGGGCGTGACATGGCAGGCGGCAACGTCAGCTGGATTCGCCGCGATGCGCTTTATACTGACGCGGGCAAACTGGCTTCGACGATTGAGGCGCAGGGCGATTTCGTCGCAAGGGCGGCGGACTTGCTGGTGCAGATTCAAGCCTCGCTGCACAGTCAAGCGCAGGCACGGCAGGATGCGAATATCGTTCGCGGTGTCACCAGCATGGAAGAACTGGGCAAAGTCTATGCCGAGGATCAGCGTTATCCGGGCTGGGTTGAGCTTGGCTGGTCAAAGCCCACGGGTGATGAACTGGAAGCCGTGATCGCCACGCTCAAGACAATGAAGCTGACCGTGCGCAACACGCCGATGCAAGGCGCGCCTGCTAGTGGGGCCTGCATCTTCACCGGAAAGCTTGCGGTCGAGACAATTTATGTCGCGCGGTCTTATTGAGCAGCGCAAGACAAAAGGGCCGCAGCGGTAGCCCCGCAACGGCCCTTTTGTTTGCTAACCCCGAATGCCCGGTTGGCCTTACTTGTCGTTATCCTTCACACCTATGACCGGGACTGCAATGGTGGCCTTCTTTGTTTCCACCTTAGGAACGTCGATGGTCGTATCTTTGGTGCCGACGACGATTTCCTTGGACTGCAGGTTGACATCGGGCATGCTGCCGCCCTTGGCGCTGACGTTCACGTCAGGCAATGAACCGCCGTTAACGTCGGCCTTCCAGAAGCCGGTGGCGAACAAGACGACGACAATGGCTATTATAGCCAGCAGGATCAGCCAAAGTGCGGAGGACGATTTGCGTTCGACCACGCGAGTCGGTCTGCCATCGTTGACCACATAGCCATCCTCGGTCTTCACGCCATCGTTGCTGTTGTAAACGTCTGCCATGTCCTTGGATCCTCATTCCGTTGAATTGCCGACCTAAGAAACGCGCGTGCTTTCCGTTTGTTCCCCGATTTGCGAGCGCGCGGTTTGCCGATTGTGTCCCGCACCCTTTGCGGCCAAGACGATTCCATGCCTAAACCCAACATGCCCAAACCGATCAGGCCGCGTTCTCCCGGAATGCCCAGCCGCCAGCAAATCCTCGATTTCATCGCAACCAGCGATGGCCCGGCTGGCAAGCGCGAGATTTCGCGGACGTTTGGCCTGCAAGGTGCAGAGAAGATCGCGCTCAAATCGCTGCTGCGCGACATGGCCGACGAGGGCCTGATTGACGGTAACCGGGCCGCGTTCCACCAGATGGGCGGCGTGCCGCGCGTTACCGTGCTGCGCGTTGTCGAGATTGAGGATGGCGAGGCAATTGCCATTCCTGACAACTGGTCGCCCGATCAGTCCGCCACTCCGCCGCGCCTGCGCATGGTGGAAAAAAGCGCCCGGCCCAAAGGTCCTCGCCAGCCCGCGCTGAAACGCGGCGACAAGGTGCTGGCCCGTACCGAGGAAGCCGGCAGCGGCTGGCGTGCCTATCCAATCAAGAAACTGGCCGACGCCGAAGAATCGCTGCTCGGCGTGGTGGAGATTGATGGTGCAGGCAAAGGCTGGCTCGCCCCGGTGGACAAGCGCGTGCGCAATGCCGTGCCGATTGCCGATCTGGGCGGGGCAGAGGAAGGCCAGCTGGTCATGGCCGAACCGGCAGGCCGCGGCCCGCGTTCCGGGGTAAAGGTGACGGCGGTTCTGGGCGATCCACTGGCCCCGCGCGCGTTCAGCCTGATCGCCATCCACAAGCACGGCATCCCGTGCGTATTCCCGCAGCAGACGCTGGATCAGGCAGTGCTGGCCGCCGCTCTGCCCCTGTCGGCGGACAAGCGCGAGGACTTGCGGCACTTGCCCATCGTCGCCATCGATCCCAGCGACGCACGCGACCATGACGACGCCATCTGGGCCGAGCCTGATGGGGAGGGCGGCTTTCGTGCGGTTGTGGCGATTGCCGACGTATCGTTCTACGTCCGCCCCGGCAGCGCGCTTGATCAAGAGGCGCGCAAACGCGGCAACTCGGTCTATTTCCCCGACCGCGTCGTGCCGATGTTGCCCGAAGTGCTTAGCGCCGATGTCTGTTCACTGCGCGCCGGGGAAGACCGCGCGGCGATGGCTTGCCATATGACCATCGACGGTGAAGGCCGGGTCACCGGCTGGCGCTTTACCCGCGCGCTGGTGCGGATTGCCGAAGTCATCGCTTATGAAGACGCTCAGAAGCGGATAGATGACGCGGCGATCCACCACCCCCCAACCCCCTCCTCTAAAGAGGAGGGGGAGCAAACTGCGCGCGACGGTGAAGCCCCCCTCCTCTTCAGAGGAGGGGCTGGGGGTGGTGGCTCTGCACATGTCCCTATCGAAACGCTCCAGAACCTGTGGGCCTGCTACCGCGTGCTGGACGATGCGCGGCTGAAACGTGATCCGCTGGTGCTGGAAATGCCGGAACGGCGCGTCATGCTCGATGATCAGGGCAGCATAACCCAGATCGCGCTGCGCGAACGGCTGGATGCGCACAAGGTGGTTGAGGAGTTCATGATCGCCGCCAATGTCGCGGCAGCCAAGGCGCTGGAAAGCAAGGTCATGCCGGTGGTCTACCGCATTCACGAGCCGCCGGGCCGGGAAAAGCTGGTCGCTCTGAAAGACTACCTCGCCACGTTCGACATGAAACTGGCGCTGGGTCAGGTGGTTACGCCGGGCCTGTTCAACCGCATGTTGAAAGACGTGACTGATGAGGCCGAGAAAGTCCTGATCATGGAGGCCGTGCTGCGCAGCCAGACGGCGGCTTATTACGGCCCGCAGAACGCCGGACATTTCGGGCTGGCGCTGGGCAGTTACGCCCATTTCACCTCGCCGATCCGCCGCTATGCCGACTTGCTGGTCCACCGCGCGCTGGTCGATGGTTTCCATCTGGAACAGCCCGCACCGGACAGCGACCTGCCTGCCGGATCAGGCCTGTCAGAACGTGACCGGGCCGATCTGAACACCATCAGCGAAGCGATCAGCCAGACCGAGCGCCGGGCGATGATGGCCGAACGCGAAACCATTGACCGCTATGTCGCCGCCTGGCTTTCCGCCCGCGTTGGTGAAGTGTTCGCCATGCGTATAACGGGCGTACAGAAGTTCGGCTTTTTCGCCACCATCATCGGGCTTGGCGGCGATGGGTTGGTTCCCGTCTCGACACTGGGCGACGAACGCTTTGCCTATGACGAAGGGCTGCAAACACTGACTGGCGAGCGTAGTGGCACCAGCTTTTCTATCGGTACAGTGCTTGACCTGCGGCTGGCCGAAGCCAATCCGCTGACCGGGGCGCTGAAGTTCGAACCTGTCGATTCAGACGGGTCGCGGATCGAGCGGCGCGGACGTCCGCTGCCCGATCGCGGCAAGGGACCGGTGAAGCACAAGGGCAAGACTTTCGCCGGAAAACACGAAACCGGCAAACGCGGAAGGCCGGGGAACATCCGGCATCAGGGGAAGAAAAAGTAAGCGGTCAACTCAGCCGGTCGATATCTGCCTCGCTCAGCCCACCCGGCACGATGTAGAGCGGGCAAGACAGTCCGCCCACGCCGACGCTGGAAAAGTGCGCGATCAGCGGACCGGGGGCGCCTTCGCGTGCGGCGCCCAGCACCAGCGCGGCGACTTCGGGATGGGCGGCCAGATATTCGCTGACCACCTTGATCCCGTCGCCTTGCTTGACCGCGATTACGGGCATCTCGCCGCTTTCGGAAAACAGGTTGCCCGCTGCGTGGGTGACCAGCTGTTCGGCGCGGGCGCGGGCTTCTTCCTCTATGGTTGCCTGAACCCCGCCAAAGGCCACGAATTCCTGGCGCGGAACCAGTGCTAGCAGGTGAACCCGGCCCCCGGTTTTTGCCGCGCGGCGCGACGCAAAGCGCAAGGCGACTCGCGCCTCGTCGGTTTCATCCATGATCACCAGATAGACGCGCATACCCTGTTTTCCCGATATTGGCCCGAACCTGGCCTTATCGGCCCTTAAAGAACTTATAGGCCCCTTAAAGAACTTATCGGTCACAAACGAATTTGCTGCAAGGCGGCTTGCTCCCGCGCGCCATTTTGGCCAAGAGCATCTTGAGCGAACAGCGCCGAGCGGAGCCAAGAACCAGCCATGCCGATAGCCATCAAGATGCCAGCCCTTTCGCCCACAATGGAACATGGCAAGCTTGCCAAATGGCTGGTGAAAGTAGGCGACAAAGTTTCCTCTGGCGACATCATGGCCGAGATCGAAACTGACAAGGCGACGATGGAATTTGAAGCCGTTGACGAAGGCACGATCGTTTCGATCGAAGTGGAAGAGGGCGCGGAGAACGTCGCGGTTGGAACGGTGATCGCGCAATTGGCTGGCGATGATGAGAGCGCGGCACCGGCCAAGGCTGCTGCTGCACCCGCCGCTGCTCCTGCTCCTGCCGCCAAACCCGAAGCACCTGCTGCACCCGCTGCTGCCGCTCCGGCTGCGGCCAAGGCGGCTTCTGCCGGGGACCGCATTATCGCCAGCCCGCTCGCCCGGCGTCTGGCGGAGGGGAAAAGCGTCGATCTTGCCGGAGTGCAGGGGAGCGGACCCAACGGCCGCATCGTGCGCGCCGATGTCGAAGCCGCGCAGGGAGGCACTGCAAAGTCTGCCGCTGCGGCCCCCGCTCCAGCCGCCCCTGCTATGGCTGCGCCTGCTGCGGCGGCTTCTGCTGCGCTCACCACCGCGATCCCCGATTTCGGCATTCCCTTCACCGACCAGAAGCTGTCGGGAATGCGCAAGACCATCGCCCGCCGCCTGACCGAATCCAAGCAGCAGGTGCCGCACATCTACCTTACCGTCGACGTGCGCCTTGATGCCCTGCTCAAGCTGCGCGCTGAACTGAACGATGCGCTGGCAGCGCGGGGCGTAAAGATTTCGGTTAACGACCTGCTGATCAAGGCGCTCGGCCAGTCGCTGATGCAGGTTCCGGCCTGCAACGTCGCCTTTGCCGGTGACGTGATGCGCCAATATGCGCGCGCCGACATTTCGGTGGCAGTCAGCATTCCGGGCGGGCTGATCACACCGATCATCACCGATGCAGGCGGCAAGGGCGTGGCCCGGATTTCGACCGAGATGGGCGAACTGGCCGCCAAGGCCAAGTCTGGCAAGCTCCAGCCGAGCGAATATCAGGGCGGCACCGCCAGCCTTTCGAACATGGGCATGATGGGCATCAAGCAGTTCGAAGCGGTGATCAATCCGCCGCAGGGCATGATCATGGCCATTGGCGCGGGCGAAAAGCGGCCTTGGGTCATGCCTGACGGTTCGCTCGGCGTGGCGACGGCGATGTGCGCGACCGGCAGCTTCGATCACCGGGCCATCGACGGTTCTGATGGCGCACAGCTGATGGCCGCTTTCCGCGAACTGGTGGAGAAGCCGCTGGGCCTGGTCGCTTGAACTTTCCCGATTTCAGGAATCCGGCGATCCGCGTCATCGCCATGCCCGCCGATACCAATGCCGAAGGCGACATCTTTGGCGGCTGGTTGATGAGCCTGATGGACATGGGCGCGGGGCTTATCGCCCAGCGCCGGACACGCAGTCGGGTGGTGACGGTGGCGATGGACGGGATGCAGTTCCTGCTGCCGGTAAAGGTGGGCGACGAGGTTTCGGTCTATGGCCGCGTCACGAAAGTAGGTCGCACTTCGCTGGCCATTGAAACAGAAGCATGGCGCCGATACCGCCACGAAGAGGAAGCCGTGCGGGTTACTGCGGCGACTTTCACTTTCGTTGCGGTGGATGATGCCGGCAAACCGCGCGTGCTTGAACAGGAGTAGCAATCATGTCTGACTATGACGTAATCGTGCTGGGGTCTGGCCCCGGCGGCTATGTTTCAGCGATCCGCGCCGCGCAGCTTGGCCTGAAGGTCGCGATTGTTGAGCGCGAAAATCTCGGCGGCATCTGCCTCAACTGGGGCTGCATCCCGACCAAGGCGCTGTTGCGCTCTGCCGAAGTGTTTCACCAGATGAAACACGCCAAGGCCTATGGCCTGTCGGCAGACAACGTCACTGCCGATCTCGCCGCCGTGGTCGCCCGCTCGCGCGGGGTGGCAAAGCAGCTCAACAGCGGCGTCACCGGGCTGATGAAGAAGAACAAGATAACCGTCCACATGGGGCAGGGCAAGCTGATCGCGTCCGGAAAGCTGGAAGTGACCGGCGAAAAGGGTACGGAAACGCTTTCCGCCAAGCACATCATTATCGCCACCGGCGCCCGCGCGCGCGAATTGCCCAAGGCCAAGTCCGACGGCAAGCGCATCTGGACCTACCGCCACGCGATGACCCCCACCGAACTGCCCTCCAAGCTGCTGGTCATCGGGTCAGGCGCAATCGGCATCGAATTTGCCAGCTTCTACAACGACATGGGTTCTGACGTCACGGTTGTGGAAATGATGGACCGGGTCGTTCCGGTCGAGGACGCGGACGTTTCGGCCTTCCTGCAAAAGGCTCTGACCAAGCAGGGCATCAAGATCATGACCTCTGCCAGTGTCGACGTGCTTGAAAACGGCGCTGCGGCGGTGAAGGTGGCGATCAAGGCCAAGGACGGTACGGTTACGCAAAGCGAATTCAGCCACGTTATCGTTGCTGTCGGCATCGTGCCGAACCTTGAGAACATCGGCCTTGAAGACCTGAATATCGAGCCGGACAAGCGTTTCCACATCAAGACCGATCCCTATGGCCGCACCAATGTAGCGGGCGTCTGGGCGATTGGCGATTGCACCGATGGTCCGTGGCTGGCGCACAAGGCGAGCCACGAAGGCGTCACGGCAGCTGAGGCGATTGCGCAGGAACTGGGCAATACCTCTGTTCACCCGCACCCGCTGGATCGCGGCAACATTCCCGGTTGCACTTATTGCCACCCGCAGATCGCCAGCGTCGGCATGACTGAGGCCAAGGCCAAGGAAGCGGGCTATGAGGTAAAGGCCGGCACCTTCCCGTTCATCGGCAACGGCAAGGCCATCGCACTGGGCGAGGCGGAAGGCTTCATCAAGACGGTGTTCGATGCCAAGACCGGCGAACTGCTGGGCGCGCACATGATCGGCGCGGAAGTGACCGAGCTGATCCAGGGCTATGTCGTGGGCAAGACGCTGGAGACGACCGAGGCCGAACTGATCCAGACCGTTTTCCCGCACCCGACCCTGTCGGAAATGATGCACGAGTCGGTCCTGGCCGCTTATGGCCGCGTCATTCACATGTGACAGGACACCACTGCGCCGCCGGTTTCAGCCTTCGATCTGGGACTGGCGGACGATGTGGTCGTAAACCGGCGCATAAAGCTTGCTGGTAAACTCGCAGCCGATCATGCCTTCGCGTTTCCAGCGGAGCATGGCGTTAAGCAGTTGCAGCCCAGGAATCTTGACATAGATCGGCTTGCCGATGTCAAAACCCGGTCGCCAGTCGATACGAAAGCCCGTCTCGGAAATGTCGTGGAGCAGGACTTTCGCCCAAGGCCGCTGGCCCTGACGGACCTCGCAGGTCAGCGAAACCTCGGCTCGCGAGGCGCGCTGGCGGAGGTCGGCTTGTTCCTGGCGCGTTGGCTGATAAGTCACGGATGCCTCCTTGCGTGCTAAATTAGGCAATTCAGGTTAATGCATGGTTAGGATTTCACTGCAGACCAGCCCGATTGCTCACATATTTTTTACATCAGTTAACTGGTTAATTTTTAATTGCCGGTGCATCCAAGGCGACAACAAGCCGGGGTCTTAGGGTCGCACAGTCGAATGCGTGCCAATCGGCTGAGCGGGGCTGTTGAGATTGTCGTTGTACATTACCCGTCACCTACAGCCCTGCATAACAGCCCGTATCCCGACGCGCTGGAGCGGCCTGCTGTTTGCTTATCATCGTAAGGAATCCGCTTGTCAGACCACAAATGCGGACTTACCGTTCGCCCCTAGCTCAACGGGCCAAATGGTTGTCCGTGGCGCGATGGCGGGTGACCAGTAATGCGGGTTGCACTGGTTGATGATAATCTTGACGAAGTAGCTGAAATTGCGGCTAATCTTCGCGAGTCCGGCATGAATTGTTCGCTTTATACCAATGGTGAGGATCTGGTTTCGGCATTGCGCCGCGAAACTTTTGACATTCTGCTGCTGGACTGGAACATGCTTGGCATGTCCGGGCTGAAAGTACTGGCCTGGACCAAAGAGAATTTGCAGCCCGCCCCGCCAGTCATCATGTTGACCAACCGCGATCGCAAGGAAGACATTGTCTTTGCTCTGGATGCTGGTGCGGCCGACTTTATCCGCAAGCCCGAAGATCCCGATGTCGTGCGCGCCCGCATCCGCGCTGCACTGCGCCGTGATGGAGCGGATGTTGACGGGACAGCGGCGCGATACGGCGACTATGCCTTTGATAACCTGGCCCAGACGGTGCGCTTTGGTCCGGATATCATCGAACTGCGGCAAAAGGAGTTTCGTCTCGCCCGGGGGCTGTTCGAAAATCTCAACCGGCCATTGTCGCGCAGCTACCTGTTGCAAAAGGTATGGAACAGCAGCCCGGATATCGAGACGCGAACGCTTGATGTGCATATCTCGCGGCTGCGCGCCAAGCTGAATTTGCGGCCTGAACGCGGATTTGCCTTGCAGACGATATTCGGCTTTGGCTACCGGCTGGACAGCAATCGCCCCGAGGCCGAGTAACCATACGTGAAGATGAAAATGCCCCACCCGCGCCTTTCAAGCAGGCGCGCTTTGTTGAGCATACTGTTTGCCGCCGGGGCCATGTTGCCCGCCGCCTGCGCGCCAGTGAGCCACGTTGCCAGCAGCGGCGCGGGGCGATTGCCTGCCACCGTGCAACTGGTGATCGCTGACCCCCAAAGCACACCGGCAGATGCCCCCGCAAACGCTCGCCTCACCCGCCTTGCTGCCCAGATGACCGAAGCCTTGGCGCATCGCGGCATCGCGGTCACTCCGGATGCTGATTACCGGGTGACCCTGACGCTGGCGGAGCGGCCTGCCGAAATTGGCGTGTTGCAGGGCAGGGCCGAGCAAGCCAAACCGGTCGTCTGGCTGTCCGCGCCAACCCAGCGCCCGCTGATCAAGCTGTGCCGCCGCCAGATTACCCGGATCAGCGTATCGGGCGCGACATCCGTAAGTGCACTGCCGCAATTGACCGCCTATGCCGACCTTGACAGCTGCGGCAATGGCCGGGACGGAATTGACCAGCTTGCCCGCGAACTGGTGGCCAGGCTCACCCTCGGTTAGTCATCCGACGCCGGAAGTACGATGCGAAAGCGAGTGCCCTTGCCGGGCGCGCTTTCGCATGTAATCTGGCCGTCGTGCCGCTTCACCGCCGCCGCGACGAAGGCCAGCCCCAGCCCGACGCCGCCCGAACCGCCATCGCTGCTGCCAAAGCTCTGGAATGGATCGCTGATCCGCTCTGGTGGCAGGCCGGGGCCATTATCGGCAATGCCCAGCACGACTGCTCCCTGTCCGTCATCTTCTGCCGTGAGGACCACTTCGCAGCCAGCCTCGCAATAGCGCAGGGCGTTGCCGATCAGGTTGTCGAGCATCCGCGACAGGATCTGCCCGTCGCCGGATATCCGGGGGAGATCGTCCTTGATCGAGGCTGTGAGTAGCACCGCCGCACTTTTTGCCGTGCCGTGTGCCCGGTCCGCCGCTTCCTCGATCAACATGGCTACGTCGATGTCATCGCGGGCAAGCGGCGCATCGTTCAGCCGGGCGAGCTGGACGAATGTATCGGCCAAATGCAGCGTGCGCCGGGCGTGGCCGCGTATGCGGTGAAGCCTTGCCTCCGGGCTGACTGCCGGGTCTTCAAGCCCCGTCAGGCCCAGGATCGCGACTTGCGGTGCGCGCATGTCGTGCGACAGGAACTCCAGCATCCGCCGCCGCTCCGCCTCGGCCTGCCGGGCCTCGGTCACGTCGGCAAGAACGGCAATGCGCAAGCCGCCCCACTCACCGCTATCCGCTGCCGTCGACCGCGAGATTGCCAGCACGCGGCCATCGCCCAGCGTGAACTCGTCATCCTGCCCTGCCGACCGCGCGCCGATCTGGAGCAGCATGTCGTTCAGCGAAAGCCCCGGATCGTCCCGCCCGAACAGAGCGCGGGCGCGGGCGTTCATCAGCAACAGGCCGCCGTCCGCAGCAAAGGCGCACATCGCGTCAGGCGTCGATTCCAGTACGGCCAACAGAAAACCGCGCCGCTCGTTCACATGATCGACCAGCGAATCAAGGCGGCTGACCTCGCGCGCCAGACTGTCAAACCCGCCGGATCGGGTGGGCGGGGCAGTCGGATCAAGCCGTTCGGCGCGTTGCAGCAGGTACGTGCTGATCCCTTGCAGCCGCCGCCAGCCCCATAGCGGCCAGGCTAGAGCCAGTGCTAAAAGGGCCGGGCCGGGCGGCAGCCACCAGTGCCGCAGCAGGGCGAGCGCGACAGAGGCAGCCACCGTCACCACCGCGATGGCCATGACCAGCGCCAGCGATCCGGCAGGGCGCAGGCGCAGAAACCCGGCGAACAGTAGCAGAACCGGCAGGCATGACAGCGCCGCCGCCATGCGCGGCGCGGCGGGGATGATGAAGCTGTCTTCCTGCAAGGCCTGCAACAGGTTCGCCTGAAGTTCGATCCCGGCTATCAGCGATCCGGCGCTGGCGGGCACCGGGTGGACATCGCCCAGCCCCGCAGCGGTCGCGCCGATCAGCACTATTCGCCCGGTGAAAAACCCGGCGGGAACCTCTCCGCGCAGCACGGCGGCGGCGGAGACAGTGCGATAGGCGCCAGCCGCGCGCAATGGCACGAATGAGGGTACGGCGCGGTGCAGTTCAGCAGGATCGGCACGGTTCATCAGGCGATAGGCGGCAAGTTGAAGCTGCGGATAGCGCGCCGCGCCCTCGCGCACCTCCAACTCGACGTGGCGAATCACGCCGTCGCTGTCAGGCCGCAAGCTGACGTGGCCGACCGCCGCCGCGCGCCCCGCCAGTGTGGGCAACGGTTCCACCGGGTCCAGCCCATCAGCGCGCCCTTCGGCGTTAGTGAAGGCATGGGGCAAAATGATATTCCCGGCCCGGCCAATACTGGCGGCCAGCGCGGCATCGGCGGATGGCGCGGTCGGTTCGGCCATCAGGACGTCCAACTGGATCAGGCGGGGCCGCGTGGCGGAAAGCCGGTCAATCAACTGCGCCTCGCGGCTGCGGTCCCAGGGCCACTGGCCGATTTCGGCAAGGCTGCGATCGTCGATTGCGACCACGACAATATCGTCAGACGCCGGAGTAACACCCCGGGCCGAAATCCAGTCGAGCAATGGCAGGTCAAACCGCGCAGTGGTTCCGCTCAGTGCCGACCAGGCGGCAATCCCCAGCGCCAGCGCCAGTATGAAAAGCCATTCCGCAACGAGTCTTGGCCGCGCCAAATGCCTTGCCTAGTTGCTGATTGTGAACGTGCGCACCGGCACCACACTTCGGCAGGGGCTTCACCAGTGCTGTCCGGACTGGATTGCACGACGCCGATCCGCCAGCGATAAGTCCCGCGCTTCAGGCCGGTCAGGGTGATCCCGGGCGTGGTCAGCCCCGGCTCGTCGATCAGCGGCAGATCGCCCGCACCCGCGCCCAACAGCTGGAACCGGAACACGGAAGTGCCCTCGCCGTCGGCACGCCAGTTGATCCGCACCGCGCCCGGGATGGACGATTGCTCGGCCTCGGCAGCAAGCCCCACGCGCATCCGGCGGAACGAGTGGATGTCAGGCATGCCTTCCAGCCCGCTGGCGGCAATCGCGGTGCTGCGCAGGAAGAACCGGCCATTGGGCAAGTCGGTGAACTCACCCTGCGGCAGGGCGCTTTCACTCTCGGCCAGAACCTCGTCGAACGCGGCATCGCGTGAAACCTGGCTGTGATAGCGGACGGCAGCCGTGCCGGGCGCGAAATCAAAATGCACCACCGCCTCGGTCTGCAACTTGCCGGGTGAGAGCAGCACCGGCGGAGGCATCAGCGCCTCGCTGGCAATCTCGCCCGATGCCCGCGCGGCGGCACCAAACCCGGCGGGCACGGCGATTTCGGCCTTGGGCGAGGCGACGGCCACTTTGCCTTCCAGAACTTCAGTCGTGCCTATAGATGCGTCCGGGTTTATCCCGATGCGGAACTCTGTCCCCCGCACGGCGGAGACGGCAACCGGGGTCCTGATGCGGAACTGGTCCTGCGGCTTTTGCCGGGCGGCCTGGATTTCTGCCCGGCCCTGAATGATGCGGAAATCAATGTCGGCGGCGTTGATCAGCAGGTATCGGCGCGCATGAACCAGCTCTATCCGGCTGTTTGAAGGCAGCGCCACGCGCGATCCATCCGCAGCCGTCAGTGCAACGAACCCGTTGGCACCGGTCTGCACTTGCGCACCTTCGCCAATCGCCATGCCTTTCTGCAAAGGCACCGCAGCGCCGCCCTGCATCATGCTGGGCGCCACGCTGGCCGGTCCGCTGAAGCTGGCGACGTGCACCGCGATGGGTTCGAAACGCAATAATTCGCGCGGGATGCGCAAGGTGAAGCCGACCGGAATACGCAGTGGCGAGGCCAAATGGTTGAATGTCTGAACCTGCCGGTAACTGCCTTGATTGACCATATACTTGCGGGCGAGGGCGATCAGGGTATCACCCTTGGCGACCACATAAGTCACGGGCGGCTCGGCACTGGCCACGCCGGGCATCATAGCCAGCACGGCACAAATTGTCAGGCTGAATATCCGCCACGCTGTTCGGCCCAATTTCACTTTGTGTCGCGCCCTTGCCCTTATCGTTGACAGGGCCTTAGCAGAACATCGCCGTGGATAGTTATAGTGGTTTTCCGCGATACAGGATTTAACTTTTGCCCGGCAGGGGCTTTCCCGGCGGCAAAAGCTGGCATATCGAGAGGGCTATGCTCAACACCGCGCTTTCGCTGATGACATTCGCCATAGTCGCACTGCTGCTGGGCGCGATCTACCTGTGGCGACGCGGTGGCGCAGGCAAGCAGGTTACTCTCATGCTGGTGCTGGCCGTCGTTATGGCGATCAATCTGGCGATCTGGACGCTACCGGGCAAAGACGGCGCAGCACCGATGGCGCAAGATCTGCAGCGCACACCGCAGTGATTTACCTTGGTATTACTTGATCGGGCAATCCGGCGACAGGCGCATGTCGAGGTAATTGTCGACCGAGCGCATCATCTCGTCCAGCTCATGCTCAAAGAAATGGTTGGCGCGGGGGATTTCATCGTGGTGCACGGTGATGTGCCGCTGGGTGCGCAGCTTGTCGACCAGCTTCTGCACCGCATTGGGCGTCACCACCGTATCGGCGGTGCCCTGCACGATGATGCCGGATGCCGGGCAGGGGGCCAGAAAGCTGAAATCATACATGTTTGCCGGCGGCGCGACCGAGATGAAGCCCCGGATTTCCGGGCGGCGCATCAGCAACTGCATGCCGATCAGCGCGCCAAAGCTGTATCCGGCGATCCACGTCGTCTGCGCTTCGGGATGGATCGACTGCACCCAATCGAGCGCCGAGGCGGCGTCTGACAGTTCGCCGATGCCGTTGTCAAAGCTGCCCTGGCTGCGGCCGACGCCGCGAAAGTTGAACCGCAAGGTGGCAAAGCCGCGATTGACGAAAGTCTTGTACATCGCCTGCGTGATGCGATCATTCATCGTGCCGCCAGCCTGTGGGTGCGGGTGCAGGATCATCGCCACGGGCGCACGCGGACGCGATGACGGCTGGAAACGGCCTTCAAGACGGCCTTCAGGACCGGGAAAAATGACTGCTGGCATGGGCTGACAACCTGGTTGTGATCCCCGCCGCACCGGCACCGCGACAATTGCGGGTGCCCGGAACGATCGGGGCTGTGATAGGGAAGCAGGCGCTATATAGAAACCAAAGCCACGAAAGCAATGTTTTGCGACCATGACCGCCAATTCGCCTCTGTTTGACCCGATCTACCTCGATCACGCCGCCACCACGCCGCTGCTTCCCGCCGCGCGCGAGGCGATGGGCGTGGGGTTTGATGTCTGGGCCAATCCCTCCAGCCCGCACGGCGCCGGACGAGCGGCCCGCGCCGCACTGGAAGATGCGCGCGCGCGGGTGAAGGCGGCGCTGGGGTGGCAGGGCGAGGTGATCTTTACCTCTGGCGCGAGCGAGGCTTTGGCTTTGGTAATTGGATGCTCTATCAAGCCTTTGTCGGCGGTTTCTGCGGTAGAACATGAGGCGGTTCTCCGCCTTTCAGGGGATGCCGTGCGGCTGAGCTGCGATTCCGGTGGCCTTCTAAACGAAGCGGAGGTCGCTCGCCCCGGACTGGTCGCGGTGCAACATGCCAATAACGAAACCGGCGTCATCCAGCCGATCAGCGAATTGGCAGCGGCAGTGCGCGGCGCTGGCGGTGTTCTGCTGGCGGATTGCGCGCAGACCGCAGGCAAGCTCGCATTGCCAGATGCCGACCTGATCGCCATTTCCGCGCACAAGTTTGGTGGCCCCATCGGCATCGGCGCCTTGCTGGTGCGCGACTGGGGACTGCTGCAACCCGGCGGCGGGCAGGAACGCGGCTATCGCGGCGGAACGGAGAATCTGCCGGGTGCTCTGGGTATGGCCGCCGCGCTGGAGGCCGGGCGCGACTGGATGGCCGGGGCGCAGCACTTGCGAGGCAAGCTTGACGCGGCGATCGTGGCGGGTGGGGGAGAAGTCGTCGCCGCAACCAGTCCCCGTGTTTCCGGCCACCGCATCGCCACTATCGCCGCCTACAGCATGCCGGGGATGACCGCGACGGCGCAGCTGATCCGCTTTGACGGCATGGGCATTGCGGTATCGGCAGGCAGCGCGTGCTCCTCCGGCAGCCTCAAGACCAGCCACGTCCTTCAGGCAATGGGCTATGCCGGGGCAGGCGAAGTTATCCGCGTCAGCATCGGCCGGGAAACGACAGAGCGTGAGGTCGACCGGTTCGCAGCGGCGTGGACCACCCTGGCCCAGGGCCGGGCGGCGGCATGATCTACCTTGATTATCAGGCGACAACGCCGCTGGCCCCCGAAGCGCGCGAGGCGATGCTGCCGTGGCTGGCCGGGCCGGACTGGAACGGCGGCCCCGGCGGCTTTGCCAATCCGCACAGCCCGCACCGTGCAGGGCGAGCAGCGGCGGCGGCGGTCGAAGTCGCGCGCGATCAGGTTGCGTCCCTGATGCCTGTGGGCGGCAGGGTAATTTTCACCAGCGGCGCGACGGAGGCGCTGAACTTCGCAATACTTGGCAGGAAGACACGACAAATTGCTGTTTCCAATATAGAACATGCCGCTGTTCTTGATACCGTCAAAGGCAGCGGAGCCACCGTGCAGCCACTTGCCGTTGGGCCTGACGGCGTGCTGGACCCGGCTATCCGGATTGCCCCCGGAACTGACATGGTCGCCGTGATGCAGGTCAATAACGAAATCGGCACGATCCAACCTGTGGATGCGCTCGCGCATGCCGCCCATGCCGCCGGGGCGCTGTTCTTGTGCGATGCGGTGCAGGGATTTGGCCGCATCGCCGCTCCGGCAGAGGCGGACATGATCGCCGTCAGCGCGCACAAGATTCACGGACCCAAGGGCATCGGTGCCTTGTGGCTGCGCGACGGGATCGAACTCTCGCCGGTGATGTTCGGCGGCGGGCAGGAGGGCGGATTGCGGTCCGGCACGCTTAGCCCCGCGCTTTGTGCCGGGTTCGGCGCGGTGGCGGCGCTGGCCAGCGAGCGGATGGAGCAGGACTCTGCTCATGTTGCGCTATTGTGGGCTAAAGCCCGCGCTAACACGGTCTTATGGCAGCTTAATGGCAGCGCCGATGCGCGCTGGCTCGGCAACCTCAATCTGCGGCGCGATGGGCTGGATGTCGCCCGCCTGATGTCTGACTGCCGCACTGTGGCCTTTTCCGCCGGTTCTGCCTGCGCCAGTGGTAGCGGTCGGCCCAGTCATGTGCTGGCCGCACTGGGGCTTGATCCGGCGGCGATCAAAAGTTCTGTTCGCCTTGGATTTGGCCGTTATACAACGCTTCGGGAAATAGAGGATGCCTGCGTATTATTGAACGCTGCCGCAGCGGCGCAGGGAGTTTGAACACTTGGTAAACGTCTGTTTCATAACTGCGAATGGGGAACGGGTCGCGGCCAGCGCCGAACCGGGCGTGCGGCTGCTCGAACTCGCCCAGTCTGCGGGCATGGCGCTTGAGGGAACGTGCGAGGGCCAGATGGCCTGCTCCACCTGCCATGTCGTGATCGCGGCGGAGTGGTTCGCGCGCCTCACCCCCGCCAGCGATGATGAGGAGGACATGCTCGATCTTGCCGCCGATGTCACCCGCACCAGCCGCTTGTCCTGCCAGATCGTGCTCGGCGATGAGCTTGACGGGCTGGAAGTGCGAATTCCGGGGGAAAGCCGGGACATGCAGCGCCGCTGACCCTTGGCGGCGGGAATTGCGACCTGCTAGTGACGCCGCAACATGGGCACCATCACCACTGAACCTGATCCTTTCGACGCGATTGTCGACGCTCCCTTCGATGCGGCGCTGTCAGAGCGTTACCTAGTCTATGCGCTGTCAACGATCACCGCGCGATCACTGCCCGATCTGCGCGACGGGCTGAAGCCGGTCCACCGCCGCCTGCTGTGGGCGATGCGCCTGCTCAAGCTTGATCCGGCCCAAGCCTACAAGAAATCGGCGCGCGTCGTTGGTGACGTCATCGGCAAGTATCACCCGCATGGCGACCAGTCGGTCTATGACGCTATGGTCCGCCTGGCGCAGGATTTTTCGCTGCGATATCCACTGGTTGAGGGGCAGGGCAACTTCGGCAACATCGACGGTGATAATGCCGCCGCCTATCGTTACACCGAAGCCCGGCTAACCAAAACGGCAATGCAGCTGATGGCTGGGCTGGACGAAGGCACGGTCAATTTTCACCCAACTTACAACGGGGAAGAGGAAGAGCCGGAGATTTTCCCCGGCCTGTTCCCGAACCTGCTGGCCAACGGTTCCACCGGTATTGCTGTGGGCATGGCGACATCGATCCCCAGCCACAACGTCGCCGAAGTGATCGACGCGACGCTGCTCTTGATCGACAATCCCTATGTCGAACACGCCGCGCTGATGGAGGTTTTCCACGGGCCTGACTTGCCCACCGGCGGCGTTATTGTCGATTCGCCTGCCGCCATATCGCACGCTTATGAAACCGGGCGCGGATCGTTTCGCGTGCGGGGCAGGTTCCACGCCGTCGAGGCGAAGACGGATGAGGACCGCGAGGCGGGGATTGAGCGGCTGCCCAACGGCACCTGGCAGCTCGTCATTTCCGAAATCCCCTACATGGTGCCCAAGGGCAAACTGATCGAACAGGTCGCCCAGCTGATCGCCGACAAGAAGCTGCCGATCCTTGAGGACATCCGCGATGAATCGGACGAAAAGATCCGCATCGTGTTCGAGCCGAAGAGCCGCAACATCGACCCGGACCTGCTCAAGGAATCGCTGTACCGGCTGACCGATCTGGAAAGCCGGTTCAGCCTTAACCTGAATGTGCTGGATTCTGGCCGCACGCCTGGCGTCATGGGCCTGAAACTGCTGTTGCAGCAATGGGTTATCTCACAGATCGACATCCTGTTGCGCCGCAGCCAGCACCGGCTGGACAAGATCGCCGCGCGGCTGGAAATGCTCGATGGCTATATCATCGCATACCTCAATCTTGACCGGATCATCGAGATCATCCGGACAGAGGACGAGCCGAAAGAGGTGATGATGGCCGAGTTCAGCCTGACCGACCGGCAGGCCGAAGGCATCCTCAACATGCGATTGCGTTCATTGCGCAAGCTGGAGGAGATGGAGCTGCGGCGCGAGCGTGAAGGACTGGTGGCCGAGCAGGCGGAACTGCACGCCCTGCTGGAAAGCCCGGCCCGCCAGCGCACACGATTAAAGCGTGATCTCAATGCCTTGCGCAAGGATTATGCGGAAGATACTCCGCTTGGCCGACGCCGAACCTTGATTGCCGAGGCGACGTCGCGGGTCGAGTTCAGCATGGACGCGATGATCGAGAAGGCACCGGTCACGTTGATCCTCTCGGCCAAGGGCTGGGTGCGCGGCGCGAGCGGGCATGTGCCGCTGGACGGTGAGTTCAAGTTCAAGGAAGGCGATGGACCGGCCTTCAAATTGCACGCACAAACGACCGACAAGCTATTGATTGCTTGCGATAATGGCCGTTTCTACACGCTGGGGGCTGACAAGCTGCCGGGCGCACGGGGATTTGGTGAGCCGATCCGCACGATGCTGGACATCGATGCCGAGGCGCAGATAGTGGCGGTCACGGTGTTCCGTCCCGGCGCGCAATTGCTGTTGGCTTCGAATGGCGGTCGGGGCTTTGCCGCCATTGCCGACGAGCTGCTGGCCGAAACGCGCAAGGGGCGCGGGGTGATGAGCACCAAGCCGGGAGTCAAACTGGCGATCGTCCGCGAAATCCCCGCCGAGCACGATCATGTCGCGGTGGTGGGTGACAATCGCAAGCTGGTGATCTTCAATCTTGAAGAACTGCCAGTCATGGCCAAGGGACAGGGCGTAACCCTGCAACGCTACCGCGACGGCGGGCTGTCCGATGCGGTGACGTTGAGGCTGGAAGACGGTCTAAGCTGGACTATGGGCGGCGAAACGGGGCGTGTTCGGACCGAGAAGGAAGCAGTCATGTGGAAAGTCGCGCGCGGGGCTGCGGGCAGGCTGCCGCCGAATGGTTTTCCCAGGGATAACAAGTTTTAAATCAGGGAAAGTTCGAGTAATTCCTTAACCCGTTCTGCGCCGGGGAATCCTTCGGCAACCCAGCGATCTTCCACCGAGTGGAGGATGCGCGAGACTTCCGGGCCGGCCTTGATGCCCTTGGCGATGATCTGGCCGCCTTTGAGGGGGAAGGTGGGGACTTGCCAGCCTTTGAGCGGGGCTGTGCTGGCTCCGGTAAGCAGCAGACGGTCCAGCGCTTCTACCATGCCAAGGCGGTAGGCCAGAGTGCGGGCTTGATCCTCCCCGGAACGGGGAGGGGGACCGCCCGAAGGGTGGTGGAGGGGGCTCTCTTCTGAGCGAGACATCGGTTGCGTACCTGGGCGAGCCCCCTCCGTCATCCGCTTCGCGTCTGCCACCTCCCCGTGCCGGGGAGGATTTTCTCGTGCAGCAGCTACCTTCAGCCGTTTTGTCTCCGCGTTTGATAGTCGGAACCGCTCGGCCACATCTGCCGCCACGTGCGCGTCTGCTGGCAACAAGGCAGCCAGTCGCCGCAGGGCATCAGGGGCGATGTCTTGTCGCATTTCTTCAGCCACCAGCGCGGCCAGCTCAGGGATTTGGGCTTCGGGCAGGACAATCGCCAAAACGCCCAGTTCTGCCATCCGGGCAACCGTGGGCGCGGGGTTTGGCAGGGAGAGGAGATTCAGTATTTCCATACCGACCCGTTCGCGCGACAGATTGCGCAGGGTCTCGGCCAGATTATGGCAGGAATTTTCTGCTTCACTATCAGCTGGTAACGAGCCAAACCTCGCCTGAAATCTGAAATAACGCAATATGCGCAAGTGGTCTTCAAGAATACGTTGCCGGGCATCGCCGATAAAGCGGACGCGGCGGGCGGCGAGGTCGGCCAAACCGCCGAACCAGTCAGATATCTCCCCGGTCACCGGATCGGCGTAGAGCGCATTGATCGTGAAGTCGCGGCGCGCGGCGTCGTCTTGCCAGTCCTGCGCGAAAGCGACTGTCGCGCGGCGGCCATCGGTGCTGACATCGTGGCGCAGGGTGGTCACTTCAACCGGGTCGCCGCCCAGTACGGCGGTGACAGTGCCGTGTTCTATGCCTGTTGGGACGCAGCGAATGCCGGCCGCCTTTAGCCGGGCCATGACTTCGTCTGGCAGCAAGGGCGTGGCAATGTCGATGTCCTTCACCGGCAGGCCCAGCAATGTGTCGCGCACCGCGCCCCCTACGTAACGCGCGTTTCCGGGGCCAAGTGCGGCGATCAGCGCCGCAAGGTCAGCGCGCGCGGTCCAATCGGCGGCGGGCAGGCGCTCACCCATGATAGCCCAACCGGTGTGACAGGTTGACCAGCAGCGCGGCGGTTACGCCCCATATCCGGTGCTCTTCCCACTCGATTTGCCAAGTATAGTGTACCGCCCCCTGAAAATCGATTGGAACTTCGACCTGATTTGCTGGATTTAGAACAAAATCAAGTGGAGTTTCAAACCATTGTGCAACTTCATTGGGATTTGGAATTAACTCAAGATCGGGAGGGATCGTGGCGAGGACCGGGGTAATTTCGAACCCGGTCCAAGTGCGGTAAGTGTCACTGGTGCCGATTACGCGCACATTCTCTGTCGCAATCCCCAATTCCTCGTTCGCTTCGCGCAGGGCCGCCGTGACCGCGTCTTCACCGGCATCGAGCTTGCCGCCCGGCAGGGCAATCTGGCCTGGATGAGCGCGCATGTGCGAAGGACGGTGGATCAACAGCAGGCCAGGTCGATCCCGCTCGGTAATCGCGGCGAGTACAGCGGCGGGGCGGAACTCCTTATCTGCGACACCGATCAACCTGGATTCATTATGCAATTTCAAGTCATCGCGCGCGTGGCCTGACTGGTGCAGATCGGCAATGCGTGAGAACAGGGCGCTCATGCCGGCACCAGAGAAAAGCGCGCCCCCCGGCTGGTGACTGCCAGATCGCCTGCTGCCAGCGCCAGTTCGGCCAGTTGCCCATAGGTGCTGCGGTTGAGCCGCGCCTCGCACCCGTGGCGCACGGCTAGGTAGATCGCGGGAACATCGGGATCGCCGCGCGCGGTTAATGGATGATCCGGACCGGCGATCACAGTGTCGTCGGTATTGAGCCGAAAGGCCAGCGCGTCCCCCTGCCGGATCATGTCGACGGCGATGAAGGCCGCGTCGTCAACTGCGATAGAAAGCATTTCCTGAGGCGTGACCAGCCAGTGCTGCCCATCAGGATCGCGGCGCAGCAGGGTGGAGAACGCGCGCACCATTGCCGGGCGGGTAATCTCACCGCCATCGTGGAACCAGCGCCCGTCAGCGGCGATGCGCATCAGGCTGTCACCGGTGCTGGACGGCGCCCATTGATCGACCGGCGGCAGCTTGCGCGACTCAACCAGCGCGGCGATTTGCGTCAGTGACAGTCCGGTCAGTTCAGGCGGTGGTTCATATGGCATCGCCCGGTGGATGCCAGATCAGGCTAGCGCAGCCAAGGGCCGAGCATACCCTCATCGGGGAGTAATGCCGGGTTTTCGCAGCGGGCGAGCAATCGGTGCTGTTCGAATGGCCCCGGCAGCATCCAGCCCCCGGTGTGCACGTTGGAAAAACCCCAGAACCGCTCGTAATATTCCGGATCGCCGATCATGATTTGCGGTAGCGGCGCGCGCGGATCGATTGCGGCGATACTGGCGGTCATCAGCGCCTGTCCAAAGCCGCGCCCCTGCTGCCCGGGCATCACGGCGACGGGGCCGACCATGATCATCGGGTGCGGGCGGCCTGCGGGCGGCGTCAGCGCGACGGGCCAGCACTGGATCGTGCCCGCCAGCGTATCGTCGTCGTCAATCGCGGCGAACGACAGAGCGCCCAGAAACTCGGTTCCTTCGCGGACCTTATAGGCCGTGCGATTGCGGCGTTCCGGCTCGAACGCGGTGTCCAGCAACTGGTCGACCAGCGCGGGATCGACATCGGCAAGGGGAATTATCGTGCTCATGGAGCGCGGGCCGATAGGGGAGTGGCCCGCGCCATGCAACGTAAAGGTGGAAAAACGGGCCAGAACGCTTGCTTGTGAGGGGCGCTGCCGGTGTAGGAGCGGCGGGTGAGCAACCTGTCCCTTCATACCCGGCAAACGATCATCATCGGCGTTGACGAGGCCGGACGCGGGCCGTTGGCAGGGCCGGTGGTGGCGGGCGCGGTCGTGCTGGGGAGCCGGGTGCCGGAGGGTCTGGACGATTCCAAGAAACTCACCGCGCGCCGCCGGGCCGAGCTGGAAACGCAGATCCAGGCCAGTTGCAAATGGGCGCTTGGCAGCGCCGATGTTGAGGAGATCGACCGGCTGAACATCTTTGCCGCCACCATGCTGGCGATGACTCGCGCGGTGGCCGCACTGGTTCAGGCGCTGGGCTGCGATCCGGCGGAAGTGCTGATTGATGGCAACCTGACGCCCGCTGGCCGCTGCGCTGAATGGCGGTGGAATGCGCGGGCGATTGTGGGCGGCGATGCACTGGAACCGTGCATTTCCGCCGCCTCGATCCTCGCCAAGGAGCACCGTGACCGGCTGATGCGGGATTGGGCGGCGCACCATCCGCACTATGGCTGGGAGAAGAACGCGGGCTATGGCACGCCTGCGCATCTGGTGGCGCTTAGCGAGCATGGCGTCACTCCGCTGCACCGCCGCAGCTTTGCGCCGGTGGCGCGCTTGATTGCGGTTCCGGCCTGACTTGGCTTCGATGGCAAAATAAATTTGCCCGCGAGTCCCCGCAGCAACACCACCAGATGTTGAGTCCCGCCACCGCCATAAGACTCCATCCCTAGTGTGGGACTCGTTTCGTTCTCCCCTTCCACCAGCCTGAACTCAAGGATTCCCGGCGAGTCGCGACTTGACGCGGGACTCGTGATGACTCACCCTAGAAGGCTGTATGCAAGGGAATTCGGTGAGATCATGGGTCAGGTCATGTTGAAAACGCGCACCCGCGCGCCGGCAATTTCGCGCGCCGCTGCGCCGCGTGATGTCCGGGCCGAACTGCCGCTTGGCCAGATCCTGACCGGCGATTGCATCGAGGCGATGCGCGGTTTGCCGAGCGCCTCAGTCGACATGGTGTTCGCCGATCCGCCCTATAACCTCCAGCTTGGCGGCGATCTGTCGCGCCCCGATGGCAGCCATGTTGACGCGGTGACGCAGGATTGGGACAAGTTTTCCAGCTTTGCCGCCTATGACCAGTTCACCCGCGAGTGGCTGGCAGAGGCGCGGCGGGTGCTGAAACCCAATGGGTCGCTGTGGGTGATCGGCAGCTATCACAACATCTTTCGCGTCGGCGCCATCCTGCAGGACATGGGCTATTGGATCCTGAACGACGTGGTCTGGCGCAAGTCCAACCCGATGCCCAATTTCAAGGGCACGCGCTTTACCAACGCGCATGAAACGCTGATCTGGGCGTCGATGGGCGAGAAGGCGAAATATACCTTCAATTACCGCACGATGAAGACGCTGAACGATGAATTGCAGATGCGGTCTGACTGGGTGCTGCCGATCTGTTCGGGGCAGGAGCGGCTGAAAAAGGGCGGCACCAAAGTCCACCCGACGCAAAAGCCCGAGGCTCTTCTGTACCGGGTGATGCTGGCTACTACCAACAAGGGCGACGTGGTGCTTGATCCGTTTTTCGGCACTGGCACCACCGGCGCTGTGGCCAAGCGGCTGGGGCGGCAGTGGATCGGTTGCGAGCGTGACGGTACTTACCGCGAAGCTGCGCTGGAGCGGATCGAACTGGCACTGCCGCTGGACGAGAGCGCGATCACCACGATGCAAAGCCCCCGCTCTGCGCCGCGCGTGGCGTTTGGGACGCTCATTGAAACCGGCTGGATTCAGCCCGGCGCGGCGGTGATGGACAAGAAGCGCCAGCATGTTGCGACTGTCCGCACCGATGGCACGCTGCTGTGGGGGGCTGAGAGTGGCTCGATCCACTCGCTGGGGGCAAGGCTGCAGGGGGCGCCTTCGTGCAACGGCTGGACGTACTGGCATATCGAGCACGAAGGGGCGATGAAGCCGATTGACGCGGTGCGGCAGTTGTATCTGCTGGCCAGCGAGGATTGAACGAGAATTCCCCCCTCCTCTTGAGGGGAGGGGCCGGGGGTGGGGTCTATCGCCCGGACGCGACGCGGTGAGTCATCGAAAGACCCCACCCCAACCCCTCCCCTCAAGAGGAGGAGCCTTGATGCGGTTTGGATAAGGTCGCGGCCACATGACACAATTCTACCTTCGCCCCATCGCCCTGGCCGAAAGCCCGCAAAGCGAGGATGGCGATGCCGTGCGGCTGGCGGGCGGGCTGGTTTATGCCAGCCGGTTTGCGCTGATCGAGCGTGAGGGCGGGCGGATCATCCGGCGTGAGCGGTATTCCGCGCGGCAACTGGAACAGGCGTTGCCGGGCCTTCCCAATGAAGTCAGCGCCCAGTGGCAAGCGATAAAGGCCCCGCGCCCGGCGCTGCAATGTGGGGCGCGGCATATCCCGCTGGATCAGCCGCAAGTCATGGGCATCCTCAACGTCACGCCTGACAGTTTTTCCGATGGCGGCGAGTTTCTTGACCGGCCAGAGGTAGCGCTGGCTCACGCTTCGGCCATGCTGGAGGCGGGTGCGGCGCTGATCGACATTGGCGGGGAAAGCACGCGCCCCGGCGCTCCTGCCGTGTGGGAAGGTGACGAACTGAAGCGCGTGATCCCTCTGGTCGAACGACTGGCGGCAGGCGGCGCGGCGATCAGCATCGATACCCGGCGGCCCGGCGTTATGGAGGCGGCGCTGGAGGCTGGCGCTCACGTGATCAACGACGTTTCCGCCTTGCGTCACGATCCGCGCAGCCTTGAATTCGCCGCCAACTGCGGCGCGCCTGTGGTGCTGATGCACGCGCCCGGAGAAGGCGACAACCTGCACGACGGCGGCACGTATCGCGACGTGGTTCTGGACGTGTTCGACTGGCTCGCCGCCCGCCGCGACGCCGCGCTGGCAGCGGGGATCGCGGCAGACCGGATCGTGCTCGATCCCGGCATCGGCTTTGGCAAGACGGTGGCTGAAAACCTTGCGCTGATGAACGCCTTGCCGCTGTTCCACGCACTAGCGCAGCCGCTGCTGGTCGGCGCCAGCCGCAAGCGCATGATTGGCGCGTTGAGCAACGAGGCTCCTGCACAGGCACGGCTTGGCGGATCATTGGCGCTGGCGCTGAAAGCGATGGATGCAGGCGTGCAACTGCTGCGGGTGCATGATGTGCCCGAAACGGTGCAGGCGGTGCGGGTATGGCGCGGAATGCGCGATACGGCGCTGACGGATTTCTCTCAGCTGGAGGATTAGCAGCCCGCCGACCTCTGCGATTCAGGTCTGGCCGTTTCCAGCGGGAGGCGGCCTTCTTCCTGAAACCTATGGATGATCCGCGTCGCCGCAACCATCGCGACGCCCAAAGCCAGCGATCCGATTATCGTGAACCCGACGATTCCCAGCACGCGATGCAGCCCGTAGCGGTCAATATTCGCGAATTCGTAGACATAGCTTCCGGTCAACTTTCCATAGCCCAGGACGGCGACCGTGTAGCCCAGCGGGAAGATCGTCCACAGCAGGGTATGGTGCCACTTCAGCCGATAGCGGGTGCCGAATGCAATCCAGTAAAGGATGACTTCCAAGGGGGCGAGGGCGTGCGCAATCTTGCCGCGCACAGGGGCATTGGCAATCTCCGATCCGCCCTTGAATGTCCAGAATATGCCAAGCAGGATGGCCGCGACCACTACCATCTTGGCAAGGACCGCCGGTCGTCCAACAGCCCTGAATTGTACGGCGATGGCGGTAAAGGTCACTGCCATCAGCATGGTGGCGATATGGGTATAAAGTTTGAAGACCAGGACGATCCCGGTCATGAACCCGTGCGAAGTGCCGTAATCATAAATGGTCCAGCCGATAGCCAGCCAGCATTGCAAGGCGATAAAGGCGGCGATCAGGCGCGCAGAAATGGAATGCAGCATATCACGTAATTGTACGAAATTATTGAGGTTTTGTCGAACGCATAAACGGCAAATTGCCCGGTTTCCGCGTAATTTTTCCGCTCAGGCCGCACTGTCGATCCCCAGGTCTGACAGCTTGCGGTACAGGGTCGACCGCCCGATCCCCAACCGCCGCGCGACTTCCGTCATGCGTCCCCGGTAATGGCCGATTGCCAGCCGGATAACATCGGCCTCGATGTCTTCCAGCGGGCGCAAGTTGCCGTCGCGGGTATAGAGGACGACGCCGACGCTGTCCTGAAAGGCGTTCGCAGGCGACTGATCATTGCCCAGCATATGGGAAAGCTGCGGAAAGTCTTCGGAAGTCAGCGCATCACCATCACAGAACACCGCCGCGCGGAACAGCACGGCCTGCAACTGGCGGACGTTGCCCGGCCAGTCATAGGCGGCCAGCAGGGACAGGGCGCTGTCGGTGATCCCCAGCGCGCGCAGCCCCGGTTGCTCGGCAATCCGCGCGAGGAAGTGGCGGGCGAGAGCGGAAATGTCTTCCGTGCGCTCACGCAGGGGCGGCAGGATCACCGTGGTGGCTGATAATAATTCAAAGAGTTCTGCGGAAAAAAGTCCTGTCTCGACCAGATCACGCAGCGGCGCATTGCTCGCTGCGATCAGGCGGACATCGACCTTGAAACTGTGCCGCGCGCCGATGGGCCGAACGTCGCTGCGGGTGAGCGATTCCACCAGACGAAGCTGCACCGCTTCGGGCAGACTGTCGATCTCGTCGATTACCAGCGTGCCGCCGTCGTTATGCTGCAATGCGCCGATCTGACGGTCAAAAGCGCCGGGAAACGCGCCTTTTTCGTGGCCGAACAGGATCGATTCAATCGAATTGCCGGGAATGCCCCCGGCGTTGATCACCCGGTAGGGCATCCGTGATCGCGGGCTGGCGGCGTGCATCGCGCGAACCAGCATTTCCTTGCCGGTGCCGCTTTCCCCCTCGATCAGCACCAGGCCGTGCCCGCGCGCGGCCTTGGCGGCAACGGCCAGAGCGGTGCGGAACGATGGCGTCGCGCCGATCATCGAATCGAAATCGAGGCTGGCGGGCATTTTTTCGGTCAGCGGGGCCAGTTCGTCGCGCGCGGCCTCGCGCGTGGTCGCGGTGCGCAGAGCAAGCATCAGCCGGTCAGGGGCTACTGGCTTGATCAGGTAATCGGTCGCCCCGGCACGCATCGCCTCTACCGCCAGCAGGGGCGAGGAACTGGTCGTCAGCATCAGGATCGGCAGCGCAGGGCGGCGGGCTTTCAGCTCTGCAATCAGCGTGCAGGCCTCATCCCCCGGCACCCACTGGTCAAGGATGATTGCGCCAAGCTGCATCCCCTGCCGGGTGCCTAGGGTGGCGATAGCAGTCTCTGAATCCTGCACCACGATCGTCCGCCAGCCCTCACGCGCGGCCAATGCCGAGATCAACCGGCATTGCGCCGGTTCATCATCAATCAGCATCAGCAGACGCGGTTCGCAATCGGCCATCTGGAAATTTGCCCCTAAAAAGCCGGCTGGCTAAGGAACCGTGCATAGCGCAGAGGAGTAAACGGGCGATTAAGCCTGTTGCTTGCTCAGGCACCAACGCGGCAGAAAGTAGCACACATGCGTTGCTTGCGGGGCTTGAGAACGCAGGCAGGTGACGCTAGAGCCAGCGTAACGCACACCAGCCCGGACACCGGGCGAGCAATGGGGACTTTCTGAGATGGCATCTGGAAACGACATGAAAGCTGCCGAGGCCACTTACGGCGGGTTTGTATCGCTGATCAAATACTCGATCCCGGCCATCGCCATTATCGCGGCTATCGTCATCAAGCTGATCGCCTGAGCGCGACATGGCAAGCATGCTGCGCATCGCCGTTCTGAAAGAGCGGGCGAGCGGTGAAACCCGTGTCTCCGCTACGCCGGAAACAGTCAAAAAATTTATCGCGCTGGGTGCCAGCGTCGCTGTGGAACCGGGCGCGGGGCTGAGCGCGTCGATTGCGGACCAGGACTACGCGGCTGCCGGTGCAGAAGTGAGCGCAGGAGCCGTGACCGGCGCAGACATCGTGCTTGGCGTGCAGGGGCCGGAACTGGCGAACCTGTCTGGCGCGCATCAGGGCGCATGGATCGTTGCCGGGCTTGACCCGTTCGGTCAGCGGGCACGGATTGATGCCTATGCCGAGCACGGGTTTGAGGCGCTGGCGATGGAATTCATGCCGCGCATCACCCGCGCGCAGTCGATGGACATCCTCTCCAGCCAGTCGAACCTTTCCGGCTACAAGGCGGTGATAGAGGCGGCGAACCTTTATGGCCGCGCCTTTCCGATGATGATGACTGCGGCTGGCACGGTGAGCGCGGCCAAGGCCTTTGTCATGGGCGTCGGCGTGGCCGGGCTTCAGGCCATCGCCACGGCAAGGCGTCTGGGCGCGCAAGTCTCAGCCACTGACGTGCGTTCGGCAACCAAGGAACAGATCCAGTCGCTCGGTGCCAAGCCGATCTTTGTGGAGAATGTCGCCGGTATCGAGGGTGAAGGCGCTGGCGGGTATGCTACTGAAATGTCAGAGGAATACCAGAAAGCGCAGGCCGAACTGGTATCTTCGCACATTGCCAAGCAGGATATCGTCATCACCACCGCGCTGATCCCCGGCCGCGCTGCGCCGCGCCTGATCAGCGACGCGCAGATCGCCACCATGAAACCCGGCAGCGTGATCTTTGATCTCGCGGTGGCGCAGGGCGGCAATGTCGAAGGATCGGTGCCGGATCAGGTGGTTGAGCGGCACGGGGTCAAGATCCTCGGCTATGCCAACACTCCAGCCAAGCTGCCGGCCGATAGTTCGGCGCTCTATTCGCGCAACCTGTACAACTTCCTCTCCGCTTTCTGGGACAAGGAGCAGGGCAAGCCGGTTCTCGACGAGGAAATCGGCGATGCTGTTCGGCTGACCCGGGATGGCAAGGTTGTGCATGAGAGGCTGCTGGGTTGAGTGATGCCTTCGCTCATCCTCCCCGGAACGGGGAGGGGGACCACGCGAAGCGTGGTGGAGGGGGCTCTCCATTGCAAAGGCCGGTCGTTTACCGCGCGCGAAAGTTGCGCACGGAGATGAGCTTGCCAGAAGCGATGCTGTGGCAACAGTTGAGGCTGCGGCCGATGGGACTCAAGTTTCGGCGCCAGCATCCCATTGGCGCGTATGTGGTTGATTTCTGCTGTTTGTCGGCGCGCCTCGCAATCGAGGTTGACGGCATTGTACACGACATGGGCGACCGTCCGAAAATGGATGCGCGCCGTGATAGTTTCATTCGGGAAAAGGGGTATCGGGTGTTGAGGGTTTCTGCAAAGCGAGTGATGGAAGATGCGGTCACGACCGCTGCCGCCATTGCTGCGTCTGCGGCAAACCCCCTCCACCGTCCTGCGGACGGTCCCCCTCCCCGTGCCGGGGAGGATTAAATGGATTTCATCTCAATTCTATCCATCTTCGTGATGGCCTGCTTCGTGGGCTATTACGTCGTCTGGTCGGTTACGCCCGCGTTACACACGCCCTTGATGGCGGTGACCAATGCGATCTCCTCAGTGATCATCGTCGGCGCGCTGATTGCGGCGGCGGCGGCGGGTAGCGCTCAGGGAGCATCAACCTCGAAGTGGCTCGGGCTGCTGGCGGTGGTGTTGGCGAGCGTCAATATCTTTGGCGGCTTTGCCGTAACGGCGAGAATGCTCGCAATGTACAAGAAGAAGGAGAAGAAGTGATGGAACACGTCGCTACTCCTTCGTGGGCTTCGCTGGCGTATCTCGCTTCGGGCGTGCTGTTCATTCTCGCTCTGCGCGGGCTTTCCTCTCCCGCCACCAGCCGCACTGGCAACCGGTTCGGCATGGTCGGCATGGCTATCGCTGTGGGCACGACGCTGGTTACGCACCAGATCGCCAGCCTGCCGGAAATCCTTGGCGCTATCGCCATCGGCGGGGCCATCGGCTGGGTGACGGCGCGCAAGATTGCGATGACGGACATGCCGCAGCTGGTTGCGGCGTTCCACAGCCTTGTCGGCCTTGCCGCCGTGCTGGTCGGCTGGTCTGCCTACCTTAACCCGCAGGCATTCGGCATCGCCGGGGCTGACGGCGTGATCGAGGCGCAGAGCCGGGTCGAGATGGGCCTTGGCATCGCCATCGGTGCCATCACCTTCTCAGGCTCGGTCATCGCCTTCCTCAAGCTCGCGGGCAAGATGAGCGGCGCGCCGATCATGCTGCCGGGCCGCCATGTGCTGAACCTGGGCACGATCGTCGCGATCCTTGGCCTGACGGCGTACTTTACGCAGGATCAGGGCCTGTGGGTGATCGCCGCCGTCACGGCGCTCAGCTTCATCATCGGCTTCCTGCTGATCATCCCGATCGGCGGCGCAGACATGCCGGTGGTCGTCTCGATGCTCAATTCGTACTCGGGCTGGGCGGCTGCGGCGATGGGCTTTACGCTGCACAACACGGCGATGATCATCACCGGCGCGCTGGTCGGCTCTTCGGGCGCGATCCTGTCGTACATCATGTGCAAGGCGATGAACCGCAGCTTCCTGTCAGTGATCGCGGGCGGCTTTGGCGCTGCGCCAGAGGCTGGCGGCGGCGAAGCGCGGGAACAACGCCCGTGGAAGCGCGGTTCGGCGGAAGACGCGGCGTTCCTGCTCAAGGAAGCGGAAAGCGTCATCATCATCCCGGGTTACGGCATGGCCGTAGCTCAGGCGCAGCACGCACTGCGCGAAATGGGCGATCAGCTCAAGAAGGCAGGCGTCAACGTCAAATACGCCATCCACCCTGTCGCAGGGCGCATGCCCGGCCACATGAACGTGCTGCTCGCCGAAGCCAACGTGCCTTATGACGAGGTGTTCGAGCTGGAAGACATCAACTCGGAATTCGGCCAGTGCGACGTCGCCTTCATCATCGGCGCGAACGACGTGGTCAATCCGGCGGCGAAGACTGACAAGACCAGCCCGATCTACGGGATGCCGGTGTTCGATGTCGACAAGGCCAAGACCATCATGTTCATCAAGCGATCGATGGGCGGGGTCGGCTATGCCGGTGTGGACAACGACGTGTTCTATATGGACCAGACCATGATGCTGCTGGCCGATGCCAAGAAGATGGTTGAGGAAATCGTCAAGGCGATCCAGCACTAAATCGGGTAATTAAAAAATCATCCGCGCATCCTGAGCTTGTCGAAGGACTGTTTTTTCTTTTGGCCTTCGCTTCCACAACAAAGGGAAATGCAGCCTTTCGACAGGCTCAGGGTAGTCGGGATTTTTTTAAATGAGGTTCCGTAAAAATGCGACGCACAGTGTTACTCGCAGCCCTTCTTAGCCTGTCCGGCTGCGTGCAGGACATCAAGGAAAACCGCGTGCACAGCGCACTGGTCGATGGCGGGCTATCAGATGAACTGGCGGGCTGCATGGCGCACCGCATGGCGCAAAAGCTGACGATCAAGCAGTTGCGCGGCCTGCAACGGCTGAGCAATGCGCCGCGCCATTCCATCGGTGAATTCGTCACTGCGCTCCGCCGCAATGGCGATGCCGATGCGGTGGAAGTGACGCTCAGCTCCGCCGCACTGTGCAAGACCGGGTTCATTCGCTGAGCACCTGTCGGCGTAACGTTTTGTTACCCCGATGGGCCGAGTCCCGCAGTGGCTGGACGCGCCGCCCTGCCTTGCGTAATGCCGCACCGCAGCAGCTGGCGGCTGTGATCGCGGGGAGTACGAATTTTGCGCAAACTTGGCCTGATCGGCGGCATGAGCTGGCTGTCGACCCGCACCTATTATGAACACCTGAACCGTCTGGTCCAGGCCCGCGTCGGCCAGCGCGCCTCTGCGCCGCTGCTGATCGAGAGCCTTGATTTTTCCGATCTGCAACGCCTGTCAAGTGACGAGGAGTGGGACCACGCCGCCCAGATCCTGATCGATTCCGCTCGCCGTCTGGAGGCCGCCGGGGCGGGGGCGCTGATCATCGGTGCCAATTCGATGCACAAGGTTTACGACAAGGTCGCCGCGTCGGTATCCGTGCCGATCATCCACATCGCCGATTGCGTGGGTGAGCGCATTGCCCGCGATGGCCGCCGCAAAGTCGCGCTGATCGGCACGCGCAATGTCATGGTCGAGACGTTCTACCGCCAGAAGCTGATTTCCCGCGATATCGAATTGCTGCCCCCGCAGATGGGCATCGTCGACCGGCTCGACAGCATCATTTACGACGAACTGCTGCTGGGCAAGGCCAGCCGCCAGTCGGAGCGGGAACTGAAATCGATCATCACCAATTTCGAACGGGACGGGGCAGAGGCCGTCGTGCTGGGCTGTACGGAACTGGAAATGATCGTCGACGTCGATGCCAACGTCCTGCCGATATACGATTGCACCCGCATCCATGCCGAGGCGGCAGCGGCATGGATACTAGCCGGATAGGACGTTGACCACCGTGCTACGCGCACCCTTTGCCTGTGACCCGGCGCTCAGCCGGGGGCGCGAGTTCGCGGCTGACGATGGCGTCATGCGCGGGCCGCGCGGCCCCTATCAGCGCGACCGCGACCGGATCATCCATTCTATTGCCTTTCGCCGCCTGCGCCACAAGACACAGGTGTTCATTGCACCCGATGGCGATCACTACCGTGTCCGCCTGACGCACAGCCTGGAAGTGGCGCAGATTGGCCGCGTGATCGCCCGCGCGCTGGGGCTTGATGAAGATCTGACCGAGGCGTTGTGTCTGGCGCATGACATCGGCCACCCGCCGTTCGGCCACGCCGGGGAAGATGCACTGAACGAGGCGCTGGCCCCGCACGGCGGCTTTGACCACAACGCCCACTGCCTGCGCACGCTCATGCGGCTGGAAAGCCCCTATTGCGAATTTGATGGCCTGAACCTGACGTGGGAACTGCTGGAAGGGCTGGCCAAGCACAACGGCCCGGTCGCCGATCCTAACTGGGCGCTCGCAGAACTGGACGCAGCCTTTCCGCTCGAACTGACAAGCTATCCTTCGCTTGAGGCGCAAGTCGCCGCACTGGCGGACGACATCGCCTATGACAATCACGACATCGACGATGGCCTGCGCGCGGGGTTCCTCGATCTCGATCAGCTGCTCGAACTCGATTTCGTCGCCGATCACTGGACCGAAGTGCGGCGCCGCTTTCCCCGTGGCGCGCGCGACCGGCAATTGCGCGAACTGGTGCGCGGACAGATCGGCTGGATGGTCAACGACTTGATCGCCGAGACGCGCGGGCGGACGCAGGGCGTGACCAGCATTGCCGAAGTCCGCGCGGCAAAGCGCCCTCTGGCGGCGTTTTCGGCGGGTCTTGCTGGGGCCGAGCGGCGGCTCAAGCAGTTCATGTACGACAATCTTTATTACCACGCCGAGCAGAAGGCGACCGCCGAACGCGCCCGCGAAGTGACCGTCGGGCTGTTCGCCGCCTTCGCCGCCGACCCGACGCTGATGGGTGAGGGCTGGGCCGAGCGTCTGCCCGCGCAGGAGCCAGACCGCGCCCGCCATATCGCAGACTATATCGCCGGGATGACCGACCGTTTCGCAATTTCCGCCTATGCGCGCATTTTTGGATCGACGCCCGAGGGTTTGAGCAATGTCTAAGCCGCTGCGCATTTGCCTTGTCGGGGCGACCGGGCTGGTCGGAACGGCGCTGATCGCGGCCTGTGTCGGGCGACGTGATGTCAAGCTGACGGCGGTGACCCGGCGCGAGGCGGTGCTGCCCAAGGGCGCGCGGATGGAGGTGCTTCTGGCGGAAACCTCTGGCTGGGCCGACGCCATTGCCGCCGCCGGGCCAGACGTGCTGGTGTCGGCGCTGGGCACCACCTGGCGCAAGGCGGGCAAGGACGAGGCGGCATTCCGCGCAGTCGATCATGATCTGGTGCTCGCCTGCGCCAAGGCAGCAAGGGAAGCAGGCGCGCGGCGGATGATCGCGATTTCCTCCGTGGGGGCAGAGCGCAACAGCAAATCGCTGTACCTGCGGGTCAAGGCGGAAACCGAGGCGGCGCTGGAAAAGCAGGGCTTTACCCGGCTCGACATCCTGCGCCCCGGCCTGCTGCTGGGCCATCGGCAGGAAAGCCGTCCGCTTGAGCGTCTGGCCCAATTGCTCAGCCCGCTGATAGACCTGATCATGCAGGGCCAATACAGTAATTATCGCTCGATCCACGCCGATGTCTTGGCGCAGGCGATCCTGGCGCTGGCAAAGCAGAAGGCGCAAGGCCGCTTTATTCATGAGCATGACGGCCTGTTGCGCGCGATCCGGCGACAGGAACTGGAAGCCGGGGTGCGCCGGGCGGTTCATCAGGGGTCGTAACCGCCAAATCCTCCCCTTTTGGGGGAGGTGGCAGCCCGTAGGGCTGACGGTGGGGGCGCTCTGGTTCTCAAGATCCCCCTCCGCCTCCACTACGTTCCGGCACCTCCCCCAGCGGGGGAGGATTAGTTGCTCAGCCCACCAATTGTGAACAGTTCAGCCCTTCCGGTTGACTCAATCCCCCGCTCAGCCCAAATCGCCGCAGTCGCTGACTGCGCGGGAGAGTCCCGGTGATTCGTGCCAGACACGTTTTATCGGGCGCCGAAGGAGCAACCGCCCCGGAATCTCTCAGGCCAACGGACCGCGTGGGTCGATAGCGACGCTCTGGAAAGTGTTCCGACCCCGATGGGGCGGAGCCGCCGAAGGGGTAACCCTGGACTTTTGTCGTGTGACATTGTCCTTGGGGGAAAGCTCTCAGGTTTCCGTGACAGAGGGGGCACCTGAATGGTGTGCCATGCGTTGCGGAGCTGTGTCTTGAGTGAACCTGAAGAAAATTTCGATGAAGAGCAGCCGGTAGAGGTGATGACCTTGCCGCTGGACGCCTGGCATCGCGCGCGCGGTGGGCGGATGGTCGAATTTGCCGGGTACTGGATGCCCGTGCAGTATGAAGGGATCATCGCCGAGCACCTGTGGACGCGGCAGAACGCCGGGCTGTTCGACGTTTCGCACATGGGCCAGCTTTTCGTTTCGGGCGAAGGCGTTGAAGCCGCGCTGGAAGCGGTGCTGCCGATTGATCTGGCCACGCTGAAACCCGGTGCGGTGCGCTATTCGCTGTTGCTGGACGATGACGGCGGCATTCTGGACGATCTGATGGTGTCGCGCTGGGCGGACGGGTTTTACCTTGTCGTCAACGGTGCGACCAAGTGGGACGACATCGCCCATCTGCGCATGGGTCTGCCGGACGAGATCACGCTCAATCACCTTGATGACCGCGCCTTGCTGGCCTTGCAGGGGCCGGAAGCGTTCGCCGTGCTTGCGCCGCTGGTTTCGGGCGAACAGGCGCTGTCGGCGCTCAGCTTTATGCGTGGGGCGTGGGTTACGCTTGCGGGAGCGGAGGCGTGGATCAGCCGGTCAGGCTATACCGGCGAGGATGGTTTTGAGATTTCGGTGCCCGCCGATGCGGCAGAGCAAGTGGCAGAGGCCATCGCAGCCGCGCCGCAAGTAAGGCCAATCGGCCTTGGCGCGCGCGATTCTCTGCGGCTGGAGGCAGGCCTGCCGCTTTATGGCCATGACCTCACCCCGGAAAACGACCCGATCAGCGCCGGATTGGCATTCGGCATCAACAAGCGCCGCCGCAGCGAGGGCGGCTTTCCCGGCGCGGCGCACATCCAGCAGGGCTTGTCAGCAGGCACGCCGACGATGCGCGTTGGCCTGACGCTGGAAGGCAGGCAGGCTGCGCGCGAAGGGGCGCTGGTCTATGCGGGCGATGTTGAGGTAGGCCGGGTCTGCTCGGGCGGATTTTCGCCCAGTCTGAACCACCCCATCGCAATGGCCTATGTCGCCGCCGCCCATGCCGCGCCCGGCACTGCGCTGGAAATCGACATGCGCGGCAAGCGGCTGCCCGCCACCGTCACCCCCATGCCTTTCGTCCCGCACCGTTATTACCGTTCAGGAGCAGTCACATGAGCCGCTATTTCACGCAGGATCACGAATGGATCGAAGTCGAGGGTGACACCGGAACCGTCGGCATCACCGATTATGCGCAGGGCCAGCTTGGCGACATCACCTATGTCGATCTGCCAGAAGCAGGGGCGACAGTGAAGAAGGGCGATGCGCCTTGCGTGGTCGATTCGGTCAAGGCCGCGTCGGACGTCTATTCGCCCGTAAGTGGCACCGTAACCGGGGGTAACGAGGCGTTGGCCGATGCCCCGGAACTAGTCAACACCGACGCGGAAACCGGCGGCTGGCTGTTCCGCGTGACGCTGTCAGATGCTGGCGAACTGGCTGGCCTGATGGACCGGGCGGCTTACGACGCATTCATCAAAGGCCTGTAATCCATGCGTTACCTTCCCCTGACACCGGCCGAACGCGCCGAAATGCTGGGTGTTATCGGTGCAGCCGATGTCGACGCGCTGTTTGCCGATGTGCCAGCCGAAGCGCGGCTCAGCGGGCCGATCGCCGGACTGCCGAACCACGCCAGCGAAATGGCCGTTGAACGGCACATGGCTGCATTGGCGGGACAGAACCTGTCAGCGGGAAGCGCGCCGTTCTTCATCGGGGCAGGGGCCTATCGCCACCACATCCCCGCCAGCGTCGATCACCTGATCCAGCGCGGCGAGTTCCTGACCGCCTATACTCCCTACCAGCCGGAAATCGCGCAAGGCACGTTGCAGGTGCTGTTCGAGTTCCAGACCCAGGTTGCGCGGCTGCTGGGCACCGATGTCGCCAATGCATCGATGTACGATGGCTCGACCGCCTGCTGGGAGGCGATTGCGATGGCCGGGCGGGTGACCAAGCGCAGCCGGGCGGTGATCTCTGGCGGGCTGCATCCGCACTATCTGGCTACCGCGCAGACTATGGCGAAGTTTACCGGTGACGTGCTGGACGTGCGCCTGCCGCAGCTTTCCGCCGCGCCTGACGACGTTGAAGTGATCGCTGCGATCACCGGTGAGACGGGCTGCGTTGTGGTGCAGTATCCCGACATTCTGGGCCGCATTCCCGATCTGGCGGCGATAGCCGATGCCGCCCACGCACAGGGCGCGTTGCTGGTGGTGGTCGTGACTGAGCCGGTGGCGCTCGGCCTGATCGAGGCTCCGGGGCATCTGGGCGCGGACATTGTCGTGGGTGAGGGGCAATCGATTGGCGTCGGCTTGCAGTTCGGCGGGCCTTATCTGGGGCTGTTTGGCTGCCGCGAGAAGTTCCTGCGACAGATGCCGGGGCGGCTCTGCGGCCAGACGGTAGACGCGGAAGGCAAACGCGGCTTCGTGCTCACGCTGTCCACCCGCGAGCAGCATATACGGCGCGAGAAGGCGACTAGCAATATCTGCACCAATTCAGGGCTTTGCGCTCTGGCCTTCTCAATTCACATGACCTTGCTGGGCGGGGCGGGACTTGAGCAACTGGCGCGGGTGAACCATCAGGCCGCCCGGCGCACCGCCGATGCCCTGGCTGCCATTCCGGGCGTGCGCGTGTTGAATGACGCCTTCGTCAACGAGTTCACGGTCATCCTGCCGCGCGACGCCCGGACTGTGGTGCGCGAACTGGCCGACCGGGGCGTGCTGAGCGGCGTCTCGCTGGGGCGTCTCTATCCAGGGGCGAGCGAGCTTGACCACGCTCTGCTGATCGCGACGACCGAAACCACCACCGATGAAGACATCGCCGCACTGACAGCCGCCCTTGCCGATGTTCTGGCGCAAGTGCTTGAAGGAGTACCGGCATGAACGCGCCCAACCCGTCCGGCTGGAAGCCAGCGATAGGCCCGGTGGATGCCCCTGACAGCGCGCTGGTCACCGCCAGCGGCGATCGCGGATTGGCGCTGGAAGAGGCGCTGATCTTTGAACTGGGCCGCCCCGGCACTTGCGGAGTCGATATGGCCAGCGGTGAGGGCGAAGTGCTGCCCGGCCTGGCGCGGTTCGTTCGCAGCCAAGCGGCGGCACTGCCCGGCCTTTCCGAACCGGAAACCGTGCGCCATTACACCCGGCTCAGCCGCCAGAACTATGCCATTGATCTGGGGCCGTTTCCGCTCGGTTCCTGCACGATGAAACACAATCCCCGGCTGAACGAGAAGATGGCCCGGCTGCCCGGTTTTGCTGATATCCACCCGCTCCAGCCGCAACAGACGGTGCAGGGCGCGCTGAAGGTTATCAGTGAACTGGCGGAGTGGCTGGTCACCCTCACCGGAATGCACAGCGTGGCGATGACTCCCAAGGCTGGCGCGCATGGCGAGCTGTGCGGCCTATTGTGCATCCGCGCCGCGCTTGAGGCTCGCGGTGATGCCCGCTCGGTCGTGCTGGTGCCCGAATCCGCGCATGGCACCAATCCGGCGACAGCGGCTTTTGCCGGATACCGGGTGGAAAATATCCCGGCGACGGCGGAGGGCCGGGTAGATCTGGCGGCGCTGAAGCAGCGGTTGGGACCGGACGTTGCCGCCGTGATGATCACCAACCCCAACACCTGCGGGCTGTTTGAGCGTGACATGAAGAAGATCGGCGATGCGGTCCACGCCGCCGGGGCCTTCGTCTATTGCGACGGGGCGAACTTCAACGCCATCGTCGGCCGGGTGCGCCCCGGTGACTTGGGCGTCGATGCCATGCACATCAATTTGCACAAGACGTTTTCCACCCCGCACGGCGGCGGCGGTCCGGGGTCCGGGCCGGTGGTGCTGTCCGAGGCTTTGTCACCCTTTGCGCCGCTTCCGTTTGCCCAGCGGAGTGCCGACGGATCGGTGCATCTGGTGGAAGAGGAAGACGCGCTGGCGATGGGCCATGCGCAGTCATTTGGCCGCATGGCCGCGTTTCACGGCCAGATGGGTATGTTCACCCGCGCGTTGACCTATATCCTGAGCCACGGCGCGGATGGGTTGCGGCAGGTGGCTGACGATGCGGTGCTGAACGCGAACTATGTGCTGCGCAGTCTGGAAGACGTGCTGGACGCGCCGTTCGCCGCCTCTGGCCCCTGCATGCACGAGGCTCTGTTTAGCGATGACGGGCTGCCGGAAGGCTTCTCCACGCTCGACATCGCCAAGGGCCTGATCGACGAGGGCTTTCATCCGATGACCGTCTATTTCCCGCTGGTGGTCCACGGGGCCATGCTGATTGAGCCGACGGAGACGGAATCGAAGGCCGGGTTGGACAGGTTTATCGGTTCCATGCGCAGACTGGCAGGGCGGGCCGCTGCATCGGACCCCAGTCTAAAAAGCGCTCCGCACCTCGCGCCGCGCCGCCGGTTGGATGAAACGCTGGCCGCTCGCAAGCCGGTGCTGACCTGGCAGGGAGACGCGGCTACCGGCTAGAGCATCGTGCTGAAAAGTGGGAACCGGTTTTCAGCTTTTCACGATGCGGCAACAAATAGTTAGAGCGGGTGACTGCGTCAGATTAAACGCAGCCCGCTCTAGCGCCTATTCATTCTCCGCCGGGGTGACAGAATAATTGCGCGCAAGTTTATGTTCGCGCCATGCAATGACCAGCCCGGCGGCAACCACCAGCGGCATCCCGATCCAGGTGCTGCTGGCGGGCAGCGTGTTCCAGATCAGCCAGCCGAACAGGGTTGCCCAGATGATCTGGCTGTAATCCATGATGATTACGCTGGTCACTTGCCCCAGACGCAAGGACGCTGTCATGAACAGTTGGCCCAGTGTCCCGGTGACGCCCACCATAACCAGCAGGAACAGTTGCCATCTGTCATGAGAAACCATGTAGAATGGCATGAAAACGCTCATCAAAATGGTCCCGAACAGGGCAAAATAGAACACCACGCTCACCGGTTCCTCGGTGCGGCTGAGGTCACGAATTTGGAAGCTGATGGTGGCATTGAGAAATGCCGAAACAAGGCCGGCGGCGGCACCCAAAGCGGGAATATGGGCGTGGCCCGGCTGCGTGATGACGAGAATGCCGCCAAAACCGAGAGCCACGGACATCCAGCGCCAAGGGCCGACCCTGTCGCGTAGGACCAGCGCGGCGATAATCACGGCAAACAGCGGCGCGGCAAAGTTCAGCGTCGTCGCTTCTGCCAGTGGCAGCAGGATCGCGGCGGCAAAATTGCTGAACATCCCGGTCATGCCCACGCCCGCACGCGCGGCATGGCTGCCAATGCGTTTGGTCCTGAGCCGTGAAAGCCCGCCGATGGCAGCAAGGTATCCCAGCAGCATCGGAAGGGCGACGGCTTGTCGCCAGAACATCATTTCAGGCAGGCTAACGCCCGCTGCATTGGCGACTTTGCCGACCATGAACATCGTCGCGATCAGTAGCGCGGCGATCAGCCTCAAGCCTAGCGCGAGAAGGGGGCGTTGCCGGGGGTGCACGGCATCGCTTTAAGCATCACTCCTGCTTGAGCAAGTGTGCAAATGATTAGAGCGTGAAGACAAAAAGCGGGAACCGGTTTTTGTCAAAAAATCACGCGACAACAAACAACTAGATCATGATGACGATTCGACTAAACGCCATCATGATCTAGAGGCAAGCCTCAAGATAGGCCTGATCGAATCCGAATTGCCGTGCCTTTTCCAGCGTATAGGGGCGCAGGCCTGATGCGCGGAATTCGCCGATGATCTTGCCGTCATCGCTTTCGTCCAGATATTCGAACTTGAACAGTTCCTGGGTGATGATCACTTCGCCTTCCATGCCGATCACTTCTGTGATGTTGGTGGTGCGGCGCGAGCCGTCGCGCAGGCGCTTGACCTGCACGATCAGGTCAACCGATTCGGCGATCTGGCGGCTGATGGCTTCTTTCGGGATCTTGATGTCGCCCATCAAGATCATGTTTTCCATACGGCCTAGGCATTCGCGCGGGCTGTTGGCGTGAAGCGTGCACATCGAACCATCGTGGCCGGTGTTCATCGCGGCGAGCAGATCGAATGCCTCCGCACCGCGAATTTCGCCCAGGATGATGCGGTCAGGACGCATACGCAGGGCGTTCTTGACGAGGTCACCGATGGTGATCGCGCCCTGACCTTCAAGGTTGGGCGGGCGGGTTTCGAGCGGCAGCCAATGCGGCTGCTGAAGGCGAAGTTCGGCGGCGTCTTCGATGGTCAGCACGCGCTCGCCCGGATCGATCATCTTCGACAGAGCGTTGAGCATGGTCGTTTTGCCCGAACCCGTACCGCCCGAGATGACCACATTCATGCGGCAGGCCCCAGCGATTTTCAACGCGGTGGCCATCTTGTCCGACATCGAGCCGAAATCACGCAACATGTCGATGGTGATCGGCTTTTCGGAGAATTTACGAATCGAGATCGCGGTTCCGCGCAAGGACAGCGGCGGCACGATCACGTTGACGCGGCTGCCGTCCTTCAGGCGGGCGTCGGCCAGCGGCGTGGTCTGGTCGACCCGGCGGCCGACCTGGTTGACGATGCGCTGGGCGATCTGGAACAGATGCTGTTCATCGCGAAAACGGATCGGGGCGAGCATCAGCTTGCCCTTCTTTTCGATGTAGGTCTGGTCAGGCCCATTGACCATAATGTCAGAAATATCAGGATCGTTGAGCAGCTCTTCCAGCGGCCCGAAGCCCAGCAATTCGTCGATCAGCACCTTTTCCAGCGCGAATTGCTCGCGGCGGTTCAGTGTGATCTTCAGTTCGGCAAGGACTTCAAGAATGATCGGACGGAATTCTTCCGACAATTCGTCTTTGGTCAGCGTAGCGGCGGCTTCCGGATCGACGCGCTCCAGCAGGCGCGGGAGAACCTGTTCCTTGATCTTGTGGACCGAGGCTTCAAAGCCCTCGGCCTGAAAATTGCCTTCGTTGACCGAGTTGGCGCGGTCAGACAGGCGGGTCATCGCATCGGCCTTCAGCGTCGCCGAATCGACGTTGCGGGCCATCGGATCTTCGGATGGCAGAGGCGGGAACTGTTCGCCGCCAAAAGGCAGGGGTGCCGCATTGGCCTTGGCCGCAGGATCACCGCCGACGCCGTTCTTCATCGGGCGAGCGACGCCAAATTGCGGGCGCGAACCGGGGGCCATGCTGCCCACTCCGCTCTTTCGGCCAAATGCACTCATATGCGAACAATCCCTGTTGCCTGCCGGTTCCGGACTCGTCAGGCGCATCACGAGCTTTCGATATATGGTTGAAACTTTGAAAACTTCCTAACGTGGCGGAAATTCCGGAAACCATGTTTTAATTTCAGTGAAATGCTGAGCAGGGCGTTTCGGTCAATTGACTCAGGGCGCAGTAAGACGGATCAGACCGGCAGAGGACGCAGGAAAGCCAATGAAAAAGCACAATTTCCTATTTGCACTCGGCCTCGCCGCCGCCTTGGCAAGCGCGCCTGTATACGCTGAGGACCGCCCGCTGCCCGAATGGCTGCGCGGTACATGGGCAATGGAGCATGGCTCTGCCTGGGCCGAGGAAGTGTGGACCGCGCCGCGCGGCGGCATGATGTTGGGGCTGGGGCGCGAAGGGTTTGGCCCGGACGTGAAAAGCTGGGAATCGGTCCGCATCCAGCGCAAGCCTGACGGTTCGCTCAGCTATTATGCCCAGCCCAAGGGCGGCGCGGTAGTGGAGTTTCCGATGGCAGTGGCGAGCGATTCGGCAATTGAGTTCGCCAATGCCGCACATGATTTTCCGCAGCGCATCCGCTATTGGCGAGAGGGGCAGCTATTGATGGCCGAGATTTCGCGGATGGACGGCAGCGACGCGGTGCGCTTCAACTATCGTCCGGTAGCGACGGGTCCGGAAGATGGCCGGGCGGAGGCTGGCGCCTTGCAATCGCCGTAAACGTCGATGGCCTGACTGTGGAAAATCTCGAAGTAAGTGCGCGTGAACCACAAGCGGCAGTTACGGGTATAGGCATGGACCTGCCGCGCGGTGCGCTGGTTTTCCTCCCACACCGGCCAGTCGTGATACGTCACCACCACCGTCGGCTGCCACGCCAGAATGCGCTGCATTTCGGCTGCGGTGTCTAGGTGGCTGACGTTATCCTCTGGCGGGAAATAAAGGTGGAACGAGTCCAGCAGCGGGGTCGGCGGATAGGAATCGAGCAGCTTGTAAAGCCAGAGCGGCCCTTCATAGATCAGCAGGCGCGGATGGGGATCGCGCGCGGCGATGTCGCGGGCAAGGCCGGTCATCGCGCTGCGGGCCTCGGCGCGCTTGGCAAAGTTCAGCGCCGGGCTGGCCAGCACAAAAAACAGGATTGCCGCATAGCCCAGCATCAGTCCGGCAGGCTTGCGATCAAACAGGCGGGCGCTGACGACGCTGAGCGGCAGCATCAGCGGCAGCATGTAGTGCTCGTAGAAATTGGGCACGATGGCCACGCCGACCAGCGCGGCCAGCACCCAGCCGACCAGAAATGCGCGCGGCGCGGCGTCGCGGTTCGGCAGGGCCAGACCAATCGAGGAAACCAGCAATGCTGGCGCGGCCAGTGTCGACAGGGCGCCAATCCGTTCCCAGTGATCGCCCGCCGGATCATAGGTCTTGCGCAAGTTGGCCGTGACCATTGCGTGCCAGAACTCGGCAAAGTGGCCAACCAGCGCAAAGGCAGCGCCGAACAGCACGAAAGGCAATGCGCCTGCCAGCGCCATTTGCAGGGTGGCGGTGGCCAACCGGGCGAGTGATGCGCCGCCCTTGTGCAACTGCCACAGGACATAGCCACCCAGAAACGCGGCCTCGCACACTGCCGTCTGCTTAAAAGTCAGCGCAAATCCCGCAGCCAGCATCGCGGCTAGGACCGGGCGGGTCAGTGTGCCAGTTCGCAACGTGGGCAGGGCACGGACCACGAGCAGGACCGCCAGCGCCATCCAGAGGTTGTAGAACACAGGACTCTGTCCGCCAGCGCCGCCGAACATAGGCAGAGTAGCAAGGTATAGTGTGCCCGCCATGATCGCGCCCAGACGCCCGGCGAACCGCTCGGCAATCATCGCGGCGATCTGCGCGGTCGCAGCGGCGCTCAGCAGGGCAGCAACCTGATAGGCCACGACGTTGCGTGATATTCCCGCGATCAGGTAATAGGTCAGGAACAGGCCCGGCCCCTTGCGGTCCCATACATCGACATAGAGCAGCTGCCCATCGTGCATCCGTTGTCCGGCGAGGAAATAGATCAGCTCATCGTTGAAATAGCTGAGGTCGCCCAGCACCGATGCACGGGTCAGCAGCGCGAACAGCACGAACCAGCAGGCTTGAGCGGTGCGGGTGGCAAACAGGCGGGATAGCGCCACCGCCGGATCGGCGGCAAACAGCGACATGCGCCCGGCCGGGAGCGGAGAGGTGGCGAGTTCCATAGGCGGCGGTTAGACCGCATTAACCTTAACAAAAAGCAAAACGGGGCAGTTTCCCGCCCCGTTTGTTAAAGTTTTTCGCTATCAAAATGTCACGTCATCCCGGGCAGGCCGGGACCCAGACCGTAAAAGTAACGCCGCTATGCGACATTATTTGTTGGGAACTGGATCCCGGCCTGCGCCGGGATGACGTGAATATGAGGTCGCGCTTTTCAGGCGCTGGATTCTTGAAAGCTAATTCTCAGCCTGCGACGTGCTCGGCCAGAACGGTCAGGCCTTTGTCGCCGACTTCGGCAAAGCCGCCCTGGACCTGAATTTCCTCAGGCGCGGCGCCTTCGGTCTTGTAGATACGCAGCGGTCCGTCGCGCATGGTCGACATGAACGGCGCGTGGCCTTCCAGCACGCCGAATTCGCCCTCGGTTCCGGGGACCACGACCATGTAGACATCGTCAGAACGGACGAGCTTTGCGGGGGTGACGAGTTCGAAGTGCAGCATTTTGCTTCTCCCCCCTCCCGCTTGCGGGAGGGGTCGGGGGTGGGGCGTCTATTCTGGGCGCGGCGCGTGGATTTGCAGACCCACCCCCAGCCCCTCCCGCAAGCGGGAGGGGAGTTTTATCAAGCGTCTTCAGCCAGCTTCTTGCCCTTGGCGATGGCTTCGTCGATGCCGCCGACCATGTAGAAGGCGTTTTCGGGAAGGTGATCGTATTCGCCGTCAACCACGGCCTTGAACGAGGCAACGGTGTCTTCAACCTGCACAAACTTGCCCGAGATGCCGGTGAACACTTCGGCCACGTGGAACGGCTGGCTGAGGAACTTCTGGATCTTGCGCGCGCGCATGACGGTCAGTTTGTCTTCTTCCGACAGTTCGTCCATGCCGAGAATGGCGATGATGTCCTGCAGCGA